>NZ_KE386885.1:151957-763054 GCF_000429325.1 Fundidesulfovibrio putealis DSM 16056 | reverse complement strand
TCTTATTCACCCGACTCGCTATTTAATTGTCAAAGACCTTGTTCCGCGCCTTTCGTGCGGCGGAGGAGTTAACTACTCCCGCCCCGCGGCGCCGTCAACGATTATTTTCACTCTCGCCGACTTTTCTTCCCGCTGCCGTCGCGGCCCTCAGGGCCTCTTCGTCAGCGGAGGAGCTTTCTACTTCCAGGCGGCTCCCGTGTCAACAACTTCTTTCGAAGTCCGTCAACTTTTCCCGCCGTCGAAGCAACGCTTCGTCAGCGGGAGGGGACTTCTACGTGCGCGCCCCGTTTCCGTCAACAACTTTTTTCATCGTCGCTGACTTTTCGTCCCCGCCGCATCGCAGCGCGAACACCCGGAGCACCCACCAGAGTGCCGCCTCGTCTCCAAGATCAGTTGTAAAAGAGCTTTCCGTCCCCGCCCGCAGCAACTCGCGTCCCCGCAGGCAGAAGGGGGCTTTTAGAGACATGACGGGCAAAGGTCAACGACTATTTCCAAAAACCGACTACTTTTCTTCGGATCCCGCCTTCTCTCCCTTGCGCATCCCAGCGCTGGCGCGGCCTGGCGGACAGTGCCGGATGTTGCTCCAGGCCTCGGGCGGATGGGCCAGCCTTGCCGGATCAGGGATGTACACGCTCCCCTTGCCCCGAAGCTCCAGCATGCCTTCCCGCGACAGGCTGTTCATGAGCGAGGACATGGTCTGGCGCGTGGTCCCGAGCACTGCAGCCAGTTGCTCCGTGGTCAGGTTCCACTCCAGCAGCACGCCGCCTTCAGGCATTTCACGCCCCCGCCCGGCCTCCTCGGCCAGCATCTCCAGGAGGCGTTTGCCCACCTTCTTGAAGGCCAGGCTGTCGATGATGGTCAGCGCCCGGCCCAGAAGCGACCCGAGCACCCGGATCATGGTGGTGTACAGGCCCGGAAACTCCTCCATGCGGCGGCGGAACACGTCCGAGGGGGCCACCAGGAGCTCCACGTCCTCCACGGCCTGCACGAAGGCCCGGGTGTGCGTGCTGTACACGTCCCCCGGACCCAGCACCGCCAGGCAGAACTCTTTGTCCTCATAGGACAGATACACGCGCACCCGCCCGCTCTTCACGATGAAGACCAGGTCCTCCTCGGACAGCGGCTCGAAGACCACTGCCTTGCGCGTGTACCGGCGCAGCCGGAGGACGTCGCGCAGCGGCTTGTAGCGGGGCTTGTCCAGTTCTTCCAGCAGATCGACGGATGAAACCTTCATGGAGCCCTTCCGGGTTGTTGTTGCGCGGCTGTGCCGGCTCAGGGTGAGAGCGCGTCCAGGATGGCACCGCACGCGAACGCGATCCCCGGAGCCTCATCCAGGCCCAGCACCGAGCCGTCCGCGAGCTGGCGCTCGCACAACCCCGCAAGCGGGGGGATCACGGCGGCCAGCAAAGGCAGGCCCGGCAGGTCCGGAAGCTCGGGACGCACGGCACAGCGGTTCAGGGCCAGGACCCGGCGCGAAAGACCCAGGCCTTCGGCCAGCCTGCCAACCTCGGCAGCGGTGCGCAGCGAGCGCAGGCTCGGCTCCGAAACCACCACCAGCCCGTCCACGTGCTCCACGGTGCCGCGCCCCAGGTGTTCCACGCCAGCCTCCAGGTCCACCAGAACGACCTCCCGGCAGCCTAGAACCATATGCGAGAGCACGGCCTTGAGCAAGGCGTTGGCCGCGCAGGCGCACCCTCCTCGCGCCGCGTCCACCGCGCCCATCACCAGCAGGCGGCGCTCGCCGTACCCCGGCGGGCGCGGCAGGCGCACGCTGAGCTCCCCCGGCAGGTCGTCCACCAGGGGAGTCAGCGACATGAGCCCGGACCCGATGCGGCTGCGCACAAGATCCTCCCGCGCGGCCAGCGCCTGGGGGACGTCCTCGGGAGCGAGCCCGCAGGCCGCCCCCAGGGACAAGGACGTGTCCGCGTCCACCAGCCAGACGTCATACCCACGGCTGGCCAGATGGTCGCCCAGCCAGGCGGTGAGCGAGGTCTTTCCGACCCCGCCCTTGCCTGCAACCGCCAGCTTCAGGCCCGCGTGCGACCTCACGCGGTAAGCCCCGTCTCCACGCTCCCGGAGGCTGGGGGCACCGCTTCGAACAGATCTTCCGCCGGGGACGGCTCGGGCTCGTAAAGCCCCAGGCCGATGCGCCTGGAGGCGATGTGCGCGTCCAGGAGTTCGGCGGCCTTGAACGGGTCTGATTCGACAACGAAGCAGGCCCCGAACAGGTCGGTCATGCCCTTGGTGGCAAGCTCCGTGACCACCGTGCTGCCCAGAATGTTGGGGGGCAGGCCCAGGTGGGTCTGGATGCCGCTGGCCACGGCGTACAGGCCGATGGCGGCGGCCTTTTCCGCGTACCACTCCGGCGCGCTGGCCACCACGGGCAGCTGGGAGATGTCCACGCCCAGGGCGTTGGCCACCAGGGCCGCCAGCTGCAGGATGCGCGAGTTGTCCACGCAGCTGCCCACATGCAGCACCGGCGGGATGTTAAGTGCCCGACAGACCTTGGAAAGGCCCGGCCCGGCCATGTCCGCCGCGTCCGGCATCAAAAGGCCCGCCTTGCCCATGGCCACGGTGGCGCAGCCGGTGACCACCACCAGCACGTCGCGCTTGATGAGTTCCCTGGCCAGGTTCACGTGCACGTGGTCGTGCTTGAGCTTGGGGTTGTTGCAGCCGACGATGCCCGCCAGACCGCGCACCGCGCCGGATTTCACGGCGTCAAGCAGGGGGTCCAGGGTGCCGCCCAGGGCCTCGAGTATGGCCTCGTTGGAGAAGCCGGTCATGATCTCCACGGGTTCCACCGGGATGTGCACGCGGGTCTGGTCGCGCCGGGTGAAGGCTTCAACGGCCATCCCCACCACGTCCATGGCCTGCTTTTTGGCCGTGGACGGATGGAAGGGCACGTGCAGGCCGCCGGGGAATTTGGCCTTGTCCGAGGTGCTCACGAACTGGGTGTGGTAGCAGGCGGCCACGGTGGTCAGGCTCGGCATGATGCACTGGTAGTCCGCCACCACCATTTCCACGGCCCCGGTGACCAGGGACAGCTCGGTCATGAGGTGGTTTCCGGCCATGGGCACTCCCTGGCGCATGAGCAACTCGTTGCCCGTGCAGCACAGCCCAGCCACGTTGATTCCGGTCGCTCCGGCCTCGCGGGCCTTTGCCAGCATCTCCGGCGAGCGCGCCGCCGCCAGGATCATCTCGGACACAACCGGGCTGTGGCCGTGCACCAGGATGTTCACCTGATCGGCCTTGAGCACCCCCAGGTTGGCCGTGGAACGCACAGGTTTGGGAGTGCCGAACAGGATGTCCGAGAGTTCGGTGCCGATCATGGAGCCGCCCCAGCCATCAGCCAGGGCGGTGCGTGCCGCGTGCAGGCAGATGGAGGCCGGGTCGCAGTCCACGCCCATGTGGGTGCGGTGGAGCATCTCCACGGGTTCGCGGTCGATGCCGCGCGGGGTGACGCCCAGGGCGTGCCAAAGGTCCAGCCGGGCCTTGGGGGCGCGCACGCAGAAGGACAGGGCCTCGCGCCGGAAGCCGTAGTCGCTGTACAGGCGGTCGGCCAGCTTCGCGGCCACGGCGGGAGCATCCAGGCCGTCCGTCTCCAGGCCCAGCTCGCCGCAGATGCGCCGAAGCTTGGCTTCGTCTCGCACCTCATAGTCCGGGGCGGTGCCCGCGCCCACCTCGGCCAGCACTTCCAGCAGGTCGCGCCCGTGGTCGGAGTGCGAGGCCGCGCCAGCCGCGATGAAGCGCCCGAAGTTGCGGGCCACGGTGAGGTCCGCGTCCGCGCCGCAAACGCCGTCCTTTTTCTTCGCGCCCTCGGCCACGATACGGCACGGCCCCATGACGCACTTCTGGCAGGTCAGGCCCTGTTCGCAGAAGGTGCAGTGGTTCTTCTGTTTCTCCAGCCTGTCCCAGGCGGTCTCCACGCCGTCGGCGGCGGCCTTTTCCAGCATGATCCTGGCGTCGTCCCATTCCGACAGCTGAGCGATCTCACGTTTGGCTTCCCTGGCCATGCGTCCCCCCGATTTCGTAGGTTGCGCCCCAAAGGGCGATGACCATCCCCTCCTAGCCGGGCGGAAGGATCGTGTCTGTCGGCATGCCGACAGCAAAGGGAGGGTATTTTCGGACAGCCTGTGCTCACGAGAGGCCTGCCTTGTTATTCCTGGGCAAAAGGATAATGATTCCGCCGTGTGAATCGTTCGGAGACGCATGCAGATGAAAGACGTACCCCTCATTCT
Organism: Fundidesulfovibrio putealis DSM 16056; assembly: GCF_000429325.1. Taxonomy (NCBI): domain Bacteria; kingdom Pseudomonadati; phylum Thermodesulfobacteriota; class Desulfovibrionia; order Desulfovibrionales; family Desulfovibrionaceae; genus Fundidesulfovibrio; species Fundidesulfovibrio putealis. Next base: position 758,816 of record NZ_KE386885.1, on the reverse strand, counting down.
TGTGGTCGATGACGAAAGCGTGAACCTCACTATCCTTTCCTGGATACTGGACGAAGCCGGATTCGGCGTCCTGACCGCAGGGAGCGGTCCCGAAGCCCGCGAGCTTGCCATCAGGCGTCAACCGGATCTTATCCTGCTGGACATCCTCATGCCCGGAGAGGACGGCTACAGCGTGTGCCGCAGCCTGAAGCAGGCCTCCGCCACGCAAGACACGCCTGTCATTATCATTTCCGGGCTGTCGGGAAACGCTGAAAAAGCCCGCGCCATGGCGCTGGGCGCGGCGGATTTCATCATGAAGCCCTTTTCCCGTCAGGAAATCCTGGAGCGGGTCCGCCTGCACCTCCCTCCACATTCAACTCCGGCGCTCTAGCCGTTTATTGCCCCCATTGTTGTCCTTTTGCGGAGCACGGTGTAAACGGGACCAGACGGGATATCAGATTGACGTGTGCAACCGGCGTCGGCGTGGGCCCTGGCGAAACTCACCTTGACCATCCTGAAGGGAATCCATGAAGTCCGACGAAGACACCCCCACCGGTTTCATCGGAAACGCCCTGCGCCTAGAAATGGAGGGCGAGCTTGACCACCACGCCCTGGCCGAATTCAAGCCCACCCTGCTGGCCGTACTGGAGGCCGACCGGAACGCGACCCTTGACGTAAGCCGCGCCTGGGGCGTCGGCGCGGCCTTCGCCCAGTTCGTGTGCGCGGCGCACCGCTCCTTCGCGGCCCAAGGCAGAAGCCTGCGGATCACGGGACTTGCGCCGGATGCGGCCCAAAGCCTTGAAACCCTCGGCTTCGGCAGCGAGACAGCCGGGAGATTCGGCTTCGACGCCTTCCCCGCGCAGCCCGGAACACCCCGCCCATGACCGCCCCCTTTCACAACGCCGACCTCTTCCAGGAAGAGCTGCGCGAACTGCTGGCCGAGCTGGACGCGGCGCTCCTGGACCTGGACGCCGATACGGGCGCAGCCCCGGACCCCGAGGCGCTGAACCGGATTTTCCGCGCGCTGCACACCATCAAGGGCGCGTGCGACATGGCGGGCTTCCACGACGCCATGGCCCTGCTCCACGAGGTGGAGTCCTTGTGGGATAAGGCGCGTACAGGCCACGCGCACGTGGCCGGACCGCTCGTGGACGTGACCTTCGCCGTGAAGGACTGGCTGGAGCCGCTGGCGGACACGGCCCAGGAGCCCGGGCCGGACGAAGCACTGCTGGCGGCCATGCGCGCCCTGGCCGACCGGGACGAACCGGCAACGGACTCCCCTGTCCGGGCCGGGGCAGGGCCAGACACTCCGCCAGACACCCCGGAAAATGAGCAGCCCAGCGGCCCCATGAAGAGCCTGCGGATTCTTTTCGCCCCCACCGACCCCGGCCATCTGGCAAAAATGGACCCTGCCGAGCTGTTGGCCGGGCTTCGCCAGCTGGGGCAGGCCCGGATCGCCCTGGACCTTGGCGGCGTGCCCGCCCTGGAAGACCTGGACCCGTCCGACTGCCATCTGCGATGGGAAATACTGCTGGAGACCCGCCACGGCCCGGACGAGGTGCGCGACGTGTTCCTTTTTCTGGACAACCCCGCCGACGCAGTGGTGGAGGAGCTTGGCCCGTCCTCGGACCGGGCCGCTGCCGGCACTGGCGTGCAGGCTTCAGCTGACGCCCCGGCCGCGCACGAACGCGCTGAGGACGAAACCAACGACCAGGCCGCCCGGGAGACCCCTGAAGCAGCTCCCGCCGAATCACAGTCTGAACCCCCGTCCCCGGAACCGCCGCAGGAGGACTTGGCGGCGCCTGAACCGGGCCGGGTCGAATCCGCCCCCCTGCCCTCGCCGAGAGCTCCCCAGTCCGGACAGGCCGCCCCCGCCTCGACTGATCCCACAGGGGCCGCTACGCGCCAGGACAGGCCCAAAGCCACGGAACCGGGCCAAAGCCTGCGGGTGGAGGCCGCCAAGCTGGACAATCTGGTGAACCTTGTGGGCGAGCTGGTGATCGCCCAGGCCCGTCTGACGCAGATCGCCTCGGAGCTTGCCCACGGCGGCCTCGCAGAAGTTTCCGAAGAGGTCGAGCGCCTTGTCGGGGAATTGCGCGACAACACCCTGAGCATCCGCATGCTGCCCATCGGCACCACGTTCAGCCGGTTCAGGAGGCTGGTGCGCGACCTCTCCTCCGAGCTCGGCAAACAGATCGAGCTGATGGCCGAGGGCGGCGAAACCGAGCTGGACAAGACGGTCATCGAGCAGTTGGGCGACCCCCTGGTGCACCTGCTGCGAAACTCCATCGACCACGGCATCGAGCTCCCCCAGGAGCGCATGGCGGCAGGCAAGCCCCCTCGCGGCGCAATCCGCCTGAGCGCCAGACAGGCCGGAGGTTCGGTGCTCATCCGCATCGAGGACGACGGGCGCGGCCTGGACCCGGAGCGCATCCGGACCAAGGCTGCGCAACGCGGGCTCATCGCGCCGGAGTGCAGCCTGACTGACCAGGACACCTATCAACTCATCTTCTCGCCCGGCTTTTCCACGGCAGAGACCGTCACCAGCGTATCAGGCCGGGGCGTAGGCATGGACGTGGTCAAGCGGGCCATCCAGAATCTGCGCGGCGCAATCGAGATAGACAGCCAGCCTGGGCGTGGAACGGCCATCACCATCTCCCTGCCGCTCACCCTGGCCATCATCGACGGCCTGCTGGTCCGCGCCGCCGGAGAGTTCTACATCATTCCCCTGTCCATGGTGGAGGAATGCGTGGAACTCTGCGCGAACAACGGCCTTCCCGGCCATGGAGGATGCAGAAACCGCACCCTGAACGTGCGGGGCGAGATAATCCCTTACATCCGGCTGCGCGAAACCTTCCATCTGGCCGGCGAGCCTCCCAAGCTGGAGCAGGTGGTCATCACCTGCCACGACGGCGGGCGCACCGGCCTGGCGGTGGACGAAGTGATCGGCCAGCAGCAGACCGTCATCAAGGGGTTGGGGCGGTTCATCGGGCGTGTGGAAGGTTTTTCAGGAGCCACCATCAACGGGGACGGCTCCATGGCCCTGATCCTCGACGTTTCGCAACTGGTGGCCAGCGTCCAACGCCAATGCGACACAACATGCACCCTGTGAGTCCTTCCTATGGATGACTTCTTCGAACGCCTCTTTCACGCCGCGCCGCTGCCCATGCTGGTCATCAACGCGACGGACCTTTGCGTCGTCCGGATCAACGACCGGGCGCGGGAGATGCTCGCCCTCAGCCAGGGCGACTTCTTCACGCAGTGCGTCTGCCCGGCGCACGAACACCGGTGCGCGCTGCTCACGCGGCGTTTCGTCGCGCCCAGGGAGCGGTTCAACTCGTTTCTCAACACCACCGGGGGAATCCGGCTGGTCGAGGTCCGGGCAAGCGCCCTCATGATTGAAGACCGCAGGCACGTCCATCTGTGCCTGTCGGACATCACCGCCTCGCGCGTCGCCCTGCGGCGCCTGAAGGACTCTTTCCGAGAATCCCAGGGACTGCTGGCGGCTGCGGCCCTCATCCTGATCAGCCTGGACTCCGAAGGCAAGGTGACCAACTGGAACTCCCAGGCGGAAGCGGCCTTCAATATAAGCAGCAGGGAAGCCCAGGGCGTGCACCTGTCCTGCCTGCCTCTTGGCTGGGACGCCCAGGCGCTGGACCAGGCGATCGACGCGAGCCGCGAAGAGGGGAACGTCAGCCGCCTGAACGATTTCCGTTACGCCCGCCCGGACGGCAAGGTGGGCTTCCTCAAGATACTCTGCCGCTCCATGCCGCTGCACGCGGTGAGCCCGCCGCCCGTGCTGGTCATCATGGAGGACGTCACCCAGCACAAGATCCTGGAAAGCCAGCTGCTCCAGGCCCAGAAGCTCGAATCCATCGGCCAGCTGGCCTCGGGCATCGCCCACGAGATCAACACCCCCATCCAGTACGTCAGCGGCAACCTGAGCTTCCTGAAGGACGCCTTCGCGCGCATCCACGACGTGCTCGTGCGCTACAACCACGCCGCGAACCTGCTCTCCAGGGACGCCACCGTCCCTGACGCCTGCCGGGAACTTCTACCAACTCCCGAAGAATTGGACGAGTTGAAGGACCTGCTGGCGGAAGTGCCCGGCTCCATCGACGACTCCCTGGACGGCGTGGACCGCGTGGCCAACATCGTGGGGGCCATGAAGCGCTTCTCCCACCCGGACCTTACGGCCAAGCATCTGGTGGATGTGAACAAGGCCGTGGAATCCATCCTGACCATCACCCGCAACGAATGGAAATACAACGCCGACCTCTCCCTGGAACTGGACCCGTCCAGGCCCATGATCTTCTGCGTTCCCGGCGATTTCAACCAGGCGGTGCTGAACGTGGTGGTCAACGCCGCACACGCCATGAGCGAAAAGTACCGCGGCCAAAACCAGCGCGGCGTGTTGTCCGTTCGCACATCCACCGAGGGCCGCACCGTGGCCGTGTCGGTCTCGGACACCGGCGGCGGCATCCCGGAGGACATCCGCACCCGCATCTTCGACCCCTTCTTCACCACCAAGGAGGTCGGAAAGGGCACGGGGCAGGGCCTGGCCATCGTCCATTCGGTGCTTGCCCGGCACAACGGCACGGTCGAATTCGAAACCGTTCCGGGCGTGGGGACCACCTTCACCCTGCGGTTCCCGGCCGGAGAGGAGATCGAGCCATGAAAAAGCGCATCCTGTTCGTGGACGACGATCCCCAACTGCTGACTGCCCTCAAGCGCATGCTCTGGAACAGGCGGGAGTCCTGGGACATGAATTTCGTGACGTCCGGCGACGCCGCCTTGGAACTGCTGGCCGAACAGCACCACGACGTCATCGTGGCCGACATGCGCATGCCGGGCATGGACGGGCGGCGGCTCCTGCGCACCGTGCGCAAGCACTATCCCTGGATGATTCGCCTGGTGCTCTCGGGCGACTCGGACCTGCACCACATCATGCGCACCATTCCGGAATCGCACCAGTTTTTCACCAAACCCGTGTCCGCCCAGCAGCTGGCCCAGGTGATCGAGCGGGGCTGCCGCCTGCGCGACATGATCCTCTCCGAGCACATGCGCCGCATCATCGGACAGATTGACGCCCTGCCCGCCCTGCCCGACGTCTACGCCCGGCTCACCCGGATGCTGGAGGACGAGAACGCCCCCATGGAGGCGGTCACCGCCGTGATCGCCAAGGACGTGGCCTTGACCGCAGACATCCTCAAGCTGGTGAACTCCTCGTTTTTCGGCCCGCGCATCCGCGTTCGCGGGCTGGATCAGGCCGTCACCCTGCTGGGATTCAAGACCATCAGGGGGCTGGTCCTGGGCGTGCAGCTGTTTTCGGTGTTCGACACCAGGAGGATCCCCGACTTTTCCTTCCCCAAACTCTGGGAGCACAGCCTGAACACGGGCAAGCTGGCTCGGCGCATCGCCCTGCTGGAAGGCCTGAGCCCCGAAGCCCAGGACGACTGCTTCATCGCCGGGATGCTGCACGACCTGGGGAAATTCGTCCTGGCCGACAAGCTCCCTGACCAGTACCGGACCCTGGTGGCGAGCTCCCGGCGCGACAACCTCCCCATTTTCGAAACGGAGAGCAGCCAGCTTGGCGTGGGGCACGCCCAGGTCGGGGCTTACCTGCTGGGCCTGTGGGGCATCTCCGACGCCGTCCTTGAGGCCGTGGCCTTCCACCACATCCCCTCGGCCCTGGGCCTGACCGCCATGTCCACGGTCACGGCGGTTCACGCGGCCAACGTGTTCGAGCACGAGTTCGTGGTCATCAACCCCTCCTACGCCCCCCACAAGATGGACCTGGCCCACCTGGAACAGACGGGGCTGTCCGGCAGGCTCGAAACCTGGAGGCAGGCATGCCTCGAGGCATTGGAAAGCGGAGACGGCGCATGAAGATACTGTTCGTTGACGACGACGCCAGGGTTCTGGAGATGCTCAGGCGAAACCTGAGCCACCGCTTCGACGTGGAAATCCAGAGCGATCCCGTCGAAGCCCTGGCCCTGGTGCGCCAGGGAAACTTCGCGGTGGTGGTGGCGGACCTGCGCATGCCCGGCATGGACGGGTTCGCGTTCCTGGCCAAGGTGGAAGAGGCCAGCCCCCTGACCGTAAAGATCATGCTCACGGGCCATGCCGACATGGAATCTGCCATCGCCGGGGTCAACGAGGGGCACCTCTTCCGCTTCCTGACCAAGCCATGCTCCCAGGACACGCTGGTCAAGAGCCTGGACGCCGCCCTGGAGCAGTACCGGCTGGTCACTGCGGAAAAGGAGCTCCTGCGCGGCACGCTGCAAGGCTGCATCAAGGTGCTCACGGAGATTCTCGGGCAGGTGAACCCTGAAGCTTTCGGCCGCTCGGAGCGCATCAAGCGCCACGTCAAGAACATGGTCGCCCGGCTGAAGGTGAAGGACCCCTGGAAATTCGAGCTGGCGGCCATGCTCTCCCAGATCGGCTGCATCTTCATCCCCGAGGACATCGTCAGCAAGAACCGCTGCGCTGGCGGACTCACCCCGGAGGAGTCCCAGATCTACAACATGCACCCCACGGTGGGCGCGCAGCTGCTCTCCAGCATCCCGCGCCTGGAGGACGTGCGCGAGATGATCGTGCACCAGGAGGACTCCCTGGCCGACCACCCCGACCAGCCGCGCGGGGCGCGCATCCTGAAAATCTGCCTGGCATTCGACAACCTGGAGGGGTGCCTGGGCAACAAGCTGGACGCCATCGGCAAGATGAAACAGGCCGAGGGCGTCTACGACATCCACATGCTGGATATTTTCGAGCGCTACGTCCTGGCGGACACGGGTGTGCGGCCCAGGGACATCCGGCTGGTGGAACTGAAGGAAGGCATGATCCTGGGCGAGGACCTCATGAGCGAGGCCGGGGCGATGCTCCTGGCCAAGGGGCTTGAGGTCAACAGCTACAGCCTGATGCGCCTGCACAACGTGGCCAAGGCCCAGAAGGTGGTACAGCCCTTCCGGGTGCTGGTGCCGCTGGAGGAATAACGCGACTTGCGCGCGGAAATTTAAAAGGCGGACGCCCAGATGGACGTCCGCCTTGATTTGTTGTGACAGTACGCGAGGTCTACAGCGCCGCGTCCAGCACCATGTTGTCGCGGTGCACGGCCTCGGGGTACGGAGCCTGGCCCAGTACCTGCTCGATCTTGGCGGATTTCAGGCCCATGATCTTCTTCATCTCGGCGCAGTCGTAGTTGGCCAGGCCAACCCCTACGGTCTGGCCCTGGAAGTCAAGAATCCGCACGATCGCGCCCTTCTCGAATTCTCCCTCAACGCGCACGATGCCCGCAGGCAGCAGGCTCTTGCCGCCCTGGCGAAGCGCCTGGGCCGCGCCGGTGTCGATCCACAGCTCGCCCTTGGGCTCCGAGGTGTAGGCCAGCCAGAACTTGCGGCGCGAGATGGCGCGGGCGTCGGCGGGAACCCAGGTGCCCAGGTCCTCCCCGGCGAACACGCGGCTCATGCGGTCGTGTTCGCGCCCGGACACGATGAGCGTGGGCACGCCCAGCTGGGCCGCGCGCCGGGCCGCCAGCAGCTTGGAGTGCATGCCGCCGGTGCCGCTCACGGTCTTCCCCCGGCACATGGTCTCCAGATCCAGGCTGCCGATGCCTTCCAGGCAGGGGTGGCAGGACGCGCCGGGGTTTTCTTCAGGATTTTCGGTGTACACGCCCTTGGCCGAGGTCAGGTTCACGAACAGGTCCGCACCCACCACGCCAACCAGCAGCGAGGAGAGGCAGTCGTTGTCGCCGTAGACCAGCTCCTGCACGGCCACGGTGTCGTTCTCGTTGACCACGGGCAGGCAATGCCAGCTGAGCAGCGTGCGCAGGGTGTTGCGCACGTTCAGGTAGCGCTCGCGCCCTTCCAGGTCGTCGCGGGTGAGCAGCAGCTGCGCGGTGACGATGCCGTAGTCGCCGAAGGCCTGGTCGTAGGCGTGCATCAGGCGGCTCTGCCCGATGGCCGAGGCCGCCTGCCGGTCGGGCAGGCCGTCCAGGTCGTTCTGGCGGATCACGGCGCGCCCGGCAGCCACGGCCCCGCTGGTGACCAGCAGGACTTCGCGGCCCTGCTTGACGAGCGCGGCGATGTCCTTGGCGAGGCTCTTCACCACGTTCTGATCCAGGCCGCTGCCGGTGGTCAAAACCGCGCTGCCGACCTTGACGACTATACGTTTGGCCTTATCCAGGACCTCTGTCTTCTTGATTTTCCAGTCTTCCATGGCAGTCCGTTGAGAAAGTTGATTCTTGGAGATAGTTGATTCTTGCAGCCTGTAATAAAAAAACGCTGGCAAGGCGCGTAAAGAGTCAAGCCCGAGGTGTATTCGGCAAACGCGGGGGGTCGGCTTTTCCCGTGCGACGCAGCCGGCAGGATTTTTTCAACAGGCTGCTGCGGGGTCTTTTCAGGAGCCCAGGTCCACCAGCGCCCCGATGTCCACTTCCGGGGGACGGCGCAGCATCGTCGACTGTCTGAAACCCAGATCCGCCTGGCGCGCGGCGAAGCCGCGCATGGAGCTGCCCTCGGCCAGCGCCAGATCCTGGGCCACCAGACTGCGGACCTTCAGTATGATCGGCATCCCGGAATTGTCGTCAGGGATGCCTGTGGAACCCCAGCCATCCAGCATTTTTTTCCCCGTTGCGGGTCAGGCCTGATTATTGCTGACACCGCTTGCCATTCTAGCCTTTTTCGCGGCATTTGACTACCAGGACTTCGCCTGACGAGAACTCAAGCAGCACGGGAGACGCATCATGTCCGCAAAGCAGCAAAACCCCAGGGAGCCCGGCTATTTCGCCGTGTCGCCCCTGATGCTCTTCCCCAAAGCCTTCGGACGGTTCAAGGTGTTCATCCGCCAGGCGGGACGGCTGGTGCTCTACGCGTCTGAAAACGAGGTCTACACCCGCGAGCACCTCGCCAGGCTGCATGAGAACGGCGTCACCGAAGTCTTCGTGCAAACAAGCGACCGAGAACGCTTCGACCGCTACCTGGAGCACAACCTCGCCCAATATCTGCTGAACGACCGCGTGCCGATAGAAGCCCGCGCCAGAATTTTCCATACCGCCGCCCGGTCCATGGTGCGCGAACTCTACGGCAAGAAACTCCCGGCCAAGCTCCTCAAGCGGGCGCAGTTCGCGCGCATCGCCGCCTTCGTGGAGAAAACCCTGGCCTTCCTGGCGCGGGGCGAATCGCTCAAGCAGCTGGCCTCGCTCATGGCCCACGACTTCAAGACCTACGACCACAGCCTCCAGGTGTTCGTCTTCGCCACCACCCTCATGAACACCTACTCCCTGCCCGAGGACGAGATGGTGCAGATCGGCGTGGGGGCCGTGCTGCACGACCTGGGCAAGCTCGGCATCGACGCCGCCATCCTCGAAAAGCCCGGACCGCTCACCGCCGAGGAGACGCTTATCGTGCGCACCCACCCGGCCAGGGGCGTGGCGCTCTGCTCGGGGCTCAACCTCTCGCTGACGGCCATGCAGTGCATCCTGTTCCACCACGAGCGCGCCGACGGCTCCGGCTACCCCGGCGGCGTGGGGAGCGGCGAAATTCCGCTGGCGGCCATGGCGGTCGGGCTGGTAGACGTCTTCGCGGCCCTGACCACGGCCAGGCCCTATGCGTCGGCGGTGTCGCCTTTCGAGGCCCTGCGCGTCATGCGCGACATGAAAGGATCCTTCGACACCGAGTTGTTCAAACGGTTCGTGATGGTGCTCTCAGGAGCGGAGATAGTCTGATGTTTTTCCAGTCTTTCGGGCCCCGGCCCAAATCGCCGGAGTGCCCCGCCTGCGGTGGACGCGTCGCCCCGGCGCGCCTCTGAACGCAGGCAGGCGTGCGGTGCAGGTCCTGCGGCCGCTTTTTTCCCCTGAATCAATTCACAGACATGCTCGACGACGACTGGGAGGCGTTCTACGCCAGCATCCCCATGGATCGCCTGTAAGATAAGAATGCCTCCGGCGGCCCAGAGGAGAACTTTTTGAAAAAAGTTCTCCTCCGGGACCTCCTCTCAAAAACTTTCAGTGGGCTTCGCATCCCAGCGCGGCAGGCTGTCGCTTCGAGTGCTCAAAGCTTTCTTGGACGCTTGCGGTCGCAGTTTTGATGCTTGAGGCCGGAACTCGCGTTTTGAGGCTCAAAGTCAGCGTGTCGGGCTTAAAGTCTGAAGCCTGAATTGTGAGGCTCGCGCCATACGGCTCAATTTGTGAGGCTCAAGTTGTTAGCCTTGAAGTGTGTGGCTCGAGTTGCATGGTTCGAATTGTAAGTCTCAAGCTGTGAGGCTGAACGCAGGCGGGCTGGGGGTTGGGGGTGTAACGGACGCGGCCTGGGCGGCGGGCGACGAATCGTCTTCAAATCGGTTCGAGCCCGCCGCCCAGGCCGCGAACGGAACATCCCCCAACTCACAGCCCGCCACCCGTCGCTCCTCCAGCCATCAGCCCCGAACGCCCGGCGGCGGATCGTCGTCGGGCGGGATGAACTGTTCGCGCTTGCCGGGCGCGTAGCTCCGCGCCTCGGGCAGCGCCCTGATGATGGCCTGGATGCGCGCCTGTCCCACCGGATGCGTTGATAAAAACGCCGGAAGTTTCGCTCCCCCCGCCCGGCTCATGTTCTGCCAGAAGCTGACCGCGGCCTCGGGGTCGTACCCGGCCTTTGCCATGAGGATGAGCCCGATGCGGTCGGCCTCCAGTTCCTGAGAGCGGCTGTGCGGCAAGGCATACCCCACCTGCGCGCCGATGCCGTACACGCGGGCGAAGGCCTGCCCCATCACCGGCGACTGCATGTCCAGCACCGTGGCCACGGCCACGCCGGGCAGGGCCACGGCCATCTGCTGGCTCATGCGCTCGGCCCCGTGCCGGGCCAGGGCGTGGGCCACCTCATGCCCGATCACGGCGGCCAGCTGGTCATCGTTGCGGGCGTACTTGAATATCCCCGAATAGACGAAGATGATGCCGCCCGGCAGACAGAAGGCGTTGGGTTCGGCCTTGTCGATCACGTGGAATTCCCAGCGGGCTCCGGGCATGTTGGCCACGGCGGCGATGTTTCGCCCCACCCGGTTGACTGCGGCGTTCATCACGGGATCGCGCGAGATTTTTTCCGTCTGCATCACCTGTCGCGCGGCCTGCTGGCCGAGCGCCAGCTCTTCCTTCTGGCCCAGAAAATTCATCTGGCTGCGCCCGGTGTAGGGGACGGTGGAACAGGCTGCGGCCAGAATCACGGCGGCGGCTATCAAGATGGCGGGCAGGTTTCGGCGTATCATGCAGAACCTCTCGTGGCGGCCCTTGTCATGCACGAAGGGCGTACCGTGGTGCAATCCACAGATAAGCGATGGGCGTATTGGGTCAAGGGGCCGGTGGCGCGCGGGCCGGACGGGTTGCATTCCCGGCTGAGCCCGACGCGCCGTGAATGCCCGCCGCCCCCTGTGAACAAATATTCCATACCGCACCAGCGAGATTTAACCAATCAAGCCTATTTTGCAATCGCGACGACTCTATGCATGTCATGGTGGACTTGATGTTCGCCCATAGGCGCGCGCAAGAGCGGATGCCATAGTCCCCAGTACTTTTGGATGCGCGGTATCGCACACGAGCCTTTGCCTGAAAGACAATTCTGTACGCACCCGTTTACCGAGAACAGCCCCGCTTGACGGAATGGACCTTTGCAGCCATATTCCAAAAAACAACAAGGCGGTCCTCACAATGAAGCGAGCCATCCCCCAGTCGCCGGTCAAGGGTTTCACCGCAGAGTCTGTCCTGTCGCGGATCATGAGCGCCACGGGCATCCGCTCTCAGTCCGAGCTGGCCAGAGTCCTGGGGATAGGCCGACAGGCCGTCACGGACGCCAAGAAGCGCTCGCACATCCCGGCGGACTGGTATCTGTACCTGTGCCGCAAGTACGGCCTGAATCCCCAGTGGCTGGAATCGGGCATGGGCCCCATGTACATCGCGGGGCAGGACGCCACGCAGTCCTCGCGCGACCATACGGTGCCCGGCTCGCACCCGGACGAATTTTCGTACGTCCCCAAGGTTCGCGCCCGCCTGTCCGCCGGGGGCGGCAGCCTGGTGGTGGACGAGGCCATCGACTCCTACTACGCCTTCCGCCACGCCTGGCTGCGCCGCAAGGGCCAGATCAGCCAGATGCGCCTGATGCGCGTCTCGGGCGACTCCATGGAACCCACTCTTCGCGACGAGGACGTGGTGCTGATCGACCTGTCCCAGACCGAAATCTACACGGGAAAGATCTACGCCGTGGGCATCGACGAGGAGATCGTGGTCAAGCGCCTGGACAAGAAGCCCGGCCAGCTGGTGCTGGTGAGCGACAACCGCCAGTTCTACCCGGCGCTTGAGGTCACCATGGACGAGGGCGCGAGCGTGCGCGTGCTGGGCAGGGTGATCTGGATGGCACGCGAGGTTTTCTAGCCCTTCATCACGGCTCCGTGCACATTTCTTCGGGCCGGGATCAGACGCATCGTCTGGTCCCGGCCCTTTTTTTGACTATTCCAGTCACGTGTCCCAGAAGGACGCCCGCCGCGCCCCCCCTTCGTAACACCCTGTTCATTTGCCCTGGACCCGCGAAACGCGTAATGGGCCGCACATGGACCGCTCCAGGCCCGTATACGCATGGGCCATGTACGATTTCGCCAACTCCGCCTACGTCACCACGGTGGCCACGGCCCTGTTGCCTGCCTATTTCGCGGCTGTGGTCGCGCCGGACGGACTGCGCCTGGGCCAGACCTCGATCCCGGCGGTGAGCCTCTGGGGCTACGCCGTCAGCCTCGCCGCCGCGCTGGTCTTCGTCATGGCCCCGGTGCTGGGCTCCGTGGCCGACCGGGGCGGGCTGCGCAGACGCTTCCTTATACTCTCCTGCGTGACGGGCAGCGTCGCCGCCATGCTTACGGGCCTGTGCGGCCCTGGCGACATTGCGCTCACGCTGGGGCTTTTCATCTGCGCCCACACCGCCTTCAACGCAGGCAACACCTTCTACGACGCCTTCCTGCCGGACATCGCCCCGCCGGACCAGCGCGACCGCGTCTCCAGCCTGGGCTACGCCTTCGGGTACGCGGGCGGCGGGTTGCAGCTGGCCCTGGCCCTTGCTCTGGTGGAGGGGCACGGCTTTCTCGGCCTGGACAAGGGCCAGGCCGTCCGGCTGGGCATGGCCCTGGCCGGGGCATGGTGGCTGGGATTCGCGCTGATAACCTTCAGGGGCCTGCCGGAACCGGCAGGCACGGACCTCACGCGCCCGTCCTGGCCCCGCATGGCCGCCGACGGATTCCGTGGCGCCTGGGCCGCGCTTCGCATGGTCATGGCCCGGCCCAATCTGTTCCAGTTCCTGATTGCCTATCTGTTTTACAACGACGGCGTGCAGACGGTCATCAGCATGGCCACCATCTACGGCCAGCAGGAGATCGGCCTGTCCGAGGGCGTGCTGGTGCTGACGCTTCTGGGCATCCAGGCCGTGGCCCTGGTCGGGGCGGTCCTGTTCGCCCGGCTGGCCGGACGCTTCGGCACGAAACCGGCGCTCATGCTCTCCCTTGTGGGGTGGATAGGCATTGCGGTGTATGGGTTCAGCATCAAGACTGCGCAGGAATATTTCGCGCTGGGCGTGGGCGTCGGGCTGGTGCTGGGGGGATCGCAGGCCTTGTCACGCTCGCTGTTCAGCCAGCTGGTTCCGCCCGGCGCACCAGCAGTATTTTTCGGTTTCTTTTCCGTGCTCACAAAACTATCCGCCGTGCTCGGCCCGCTGGTGTTCGCGGTGGTGCGCCAGACCACCGGCTCGGCCCGGCCCGCCGTCCTGGCTCTGGTGCTCTTCTTTATTGTAGGGCTTGCGCTATTGATGCGCGTGCGAACCGGAGAAGCCCATGCATAGATTCATTGTGGCCATTGCTTTGTGCCTGCTCGCGCTGACGGCGCATCCTGCCTGGGCGGGCGTGACCGGCGCCAGGGTCGTGTCCATCGGCGAGATGGACAAGGGCGCCCCGGCTGGCGGCGACCAGATCGGCATCGAAGGCAGGCCGGGGATCCGCTTCGGCATGGAGCTGGTTCCTGAAGGGACCCCGCAGGGCGGGCCGGTGGTGCTGGAAGCCCGCCTCAAGCGGCCAGACGACCCGGCAGACAGCCCGCCCATGCGCTGGCTGGTGGCCGCGCGCATCGGCATCCCGGTCATGAGCGCCTGGGAATTCGCTTACGACTGGGAAGTGGAGCCGGGCCTGTGGACCATGACCGTCTCGTATGAAGACGCGGTGCTGGCCACGGCCAGCTTCATGGTGGTGCAGCCGGACCCGCAGTCTCAGGCCCAGGCGTCGTCCAAGCCGGTTGATACGCGCCAGGACAAAAAAGCGTCCGACACCACACCGGCAAAATCACAAACGGCCCCCCCCGCTCCGTTGCCCAAGTCCGGCGATGCCAAGGCGTCCACAGGCAAACAGTCCGAAGCGCAGAAGCCCGAGTCGTCCAAGTCGAATACGGCAAAGACCGAGGCGCTCAAACCGGAATCGGCGAAACCGGAGACGGGCAAGCCCGAAGCATCCAGGCAGGACACTGCAAAGCCGGACACGCAAAAGCCCGCAGCCCAAAGGCAGGATGCCAGCCCTCCTGCGCCCCAGAAGCAGCCGGAATCGAACAAAACCGTCGCGCCACCGCAGAAGGATCGACCGGTCAAGCCGCTGGCCGACGTCCAGGGGCAAAGCCAGGGCCAGGGCAGCTCCACGGATTTGCCGGGCTCTTCCGGGAAACGCGTGCAGGTTCTGGTGGCCGGAGTCTACTCGGAAGAAGCCCGCGCCCTGTGGGTGGCGGCGTTTCTCAAGAAAAGCGGGGTGAAGGCTTGCGTGCGCGCGGAAGATCGGGGCGGGAAGAAACGCTGGAGCCTGGTGGCCGGATGGCGCGACACCCCGGAAGAAGCCCGGCGCGCCAAGGAGGAGCTGACGCCCACCGTGGGGGAGATCGTCATCGTCCCCATGAGTGCGGCGGACCTGGAGAAAGGGTTGCAGTGCCGCTAATCTCGCGTTTGCGAAAAACATGAACATGTTTATTCGCAAACAAAAATAATTGTTCTCTTGGTTTGGGCTTGTAAAATGTTTGAACGCATCTTGAGAACGCCACACGAACGGTGCGGCCCGGCGACTGGATCCCCCGCGAGCTGCTCCCCCCAATCAAGACGACAAGAAAACCAGTGGTTTTATTATTGAAACACAGAGTCATGTGAGACTCATGCAAAATTCCTCGCCAGCCGTTACACAAACAAAAGGGCGAGTCGATAACAGCATGGGATAATTTCGGATTCCAAAGGGCGCAGCCCTTTGGCCGCCGGAGGCGTTCACCTCCTGCGAATTTTGCAAGTATCTCTTTTATTTCAAAACAGCGGCGCAGAGACGAATCAGCGACCGGTGCGCCCCTGGCGGAGCTTCTCGGCCACGGTCATCACGGCCAGCGAATACAGATCCGAGTGGTTGTAGGCGTAGATCACGGTGCGCTGCTGATCATAGTTCATGGCCGGTTTCCAGCCATGTCCCACCAAATAGTTGGCGATGCTTGGTATGGCGTCCTGCGGACCGAACAGGTCCACTTCCTTGTCGCCGTCCCCGTCCACGCCGAAACGCAGGGCGTTGGTGGGCATGAACTGGCAGATGCCGATGGCCCCGTAGATGGAACCGGGGATCAGCAGGGGGTTCTTGCCCGAGGCCCTGGCGTGCAGGATGAGGGCCTTCAGCTCCTGGTAGGCCCATTCGGCGCGGTCCTTGGCGCTTACGTCGGCGTAGGCGGCGCGGTCCGCGTTCTGCCCCACGGTGGTCAGGTACGGGCGGATGGAGGCCAGGGAGTCGCTGGCCGCCATGCTGGCCAGCACCTGGAAGGCCTCATCCTTGCCCAGGAACGTGCCGAGCTTGGTCTCCACCAGAAGAAGCGCCACGATCACGTCCTGCGGGACTCCGTAGGCGGCCTCGGCTTTCTGCAGCGCGGCCTGGTTGGCCCTGGCGTAATCGCCCGCCCAGGCCAGCACCCACGGCTTCAGGTAGTGGCCGTAGCTGCTCTGCTGAAGGGTGCGCTTGGTGGGGGCCGGCTGGGGATCGAAGCGCTTGCGCACGATGCGGTCCACTTTGTGGGCCATGATGGACGCATCGAAAGTGACCGAGGGGTCGCTGAAGTAGGAATCGACGGCGTCGCGCGGGATGCCTTCCCGGACCAGGCGTTCGGCCACGGGCTGCCACACGGGGTCCATGGTCCGCGAACCATCCGGCCCGATATTCTGGCCGGTCTGCGACGTCTTGCGGACGGCCGCCTCGGAGGCGGCACCCCGGGTGGTGCTGCGCTCGCCGTCCCAGACCAGCGCCAGGCCAGCTGCCAGCACGGCTGCGATGATGATGTGTCGTGCTCTCATGCGGGGGCACTATGGCCCAGCCTTTCCAACCTGTCCAGACGGGTTTTTCGGGCAGGATTATCATGGGGTTGCAGGGCATGCCCCGGCCCAGGTTTTCTTCAGGGCTCCCCCTTGCCGCAGGAGCGCCCCGGCACTATCATCGAAGGCGTATGCAGCACTCCAGTTCCCATGGCCCAAGCCGCCGCCGTGCCGCCCCGCACCTCCTGGGACTCCTGGCCCTTTTGATGCTTTCGGGCTGCGCCATCACCGAGCCGGTGGTGCCGGACAGGCCCCAGAAAAAGGCCTCCGTCACCCAGGCCGCCCGCTCGCAGATAGGCGTTCCCTACCGCAGCGGCGGAGACAACCCCTCAAGCGGGTTCGACTGCTCCGGGCTGGTGCAGTGGTGTTACGCCACCCAGGGGTTCAAGCTGCCCCGGCGCACTGAGGATCAGCTGCGCGTGGGCGTGCCCGTGGAAAAGGAAGAGCTGATCTCCGGCGACCTGGTGTTCTTCAACGTGAGCCGCAAGCGCTGGGGCCTGCACGTGGGCGTGTATTCAGGGGGCGGGCGCTTCATCCACAGCCCCACGCCAGGATCGCGAGTGCGCGAGGAGAGCCTTTACGAGCGCTACTGGGTGCGCAGCTACATCGGCGCGCGCCGCATAATAAAACCCGCGCCGCCGCAATAACAAAAGCCCGGACGAACCGGGCGTTCTGCCGATCCGTCCAGGCCCGCACCTGTCTCTTGTAAGAATTTCCCCTTACACGAGCGCCTTGGCCGCCGCGAGGGCCGCGTCGTAGTTGGGCTCGTTGGTGGCCTCGGGGACGATCTCCATGTATTTCACCGCGCCGTCCTTGCCCACCACGAACACCGAGCGCGCCAGGAGCCTCAGCTCCTTGATGAGCACGCCGTAATTGATGCCGAACGACGCGTCGCGATGGTCGGACAGGGTGGTGATGCGGTCGATGCCCGCAGCCGCGCACCAGCGCTTCTGGGCAAAGGGCAGGTCCATGCTGATGGTCAGGATGTGGACGTTCTCGCCCAGCTTGGAGGCCTCGGAGTTGAAGCGGCGCGTCTCCACGTCGCACACCGGGGTGTCCAGGGAGGGCACGGCCGCGATGATCAGCACCTTGCCCGCGTAGTCGGCAGGGGTTTTGGGATTCAGGTCGTTATCCAGGGCCACGAAATCCGGAGCCTTCTGGCCCACGGTGACGGCGTTGCCCAGAAGGGTCATGGCGTTTCCGAATACGGTGACGATTCCTTTTCTTTCGCTCATGGCGATCTCCTTTCTTGGAAGCTGGAGAATGCCTTAACGCATTCGCGGCTTTTCGTCATGCCCTTTCGGTAAGTTTCCCTCGCCCGGAAAGTTTGACATTCAAATTAAATCCCCTTATTACTTTGAACACCAAGCTACTTGAACATCAAGGCATAGGGGATTTCATGCATCACGACACCCACGCCCACAAACACGGCCCGGACTGCTGCGGGCATGACCACGGGCATTCACACGTCCATGAGCACGGCCACGCCCACGGCGAACGCGGAGCGCGCCTGGTGTTCTGGCTGACCATCGTCACCATGGCCGCCGAGATCCTGGCGGGCTGGGCCTACGGCTCCATGGCGCTTTTGGCCGACGGCTGGCACATGGCCAGCCATGCAGGGGCCATGGCCGTGGCCTGGTTCGCCTACGTCTTCGCCCGCCGCCACGCCGACAACCCGGATTTCGTGTTCGGTTCCGGCAAGGTGAACGCCCTGGCCGGGTTCGGCTCCTCCATAGGCCTTGGGCTGGTGGCCATCCTCATGGCTGTTGAATCCTGCCTGCGCCTCGTCTCTCCGGTTGCCATCGAATTCACCCAGGCTACGGTGGTGGCGGTGCTTGGCCTTCTGGTCAACGTGGCCAGCGCGTGGTTCCTGCGCGACGAGGACCACTCCCACTCCCACGACCACAACCTTAAGGCCGCCTACCTGCACGTCATCGCCGACGCGCTGACCTCGGTGCTGGCCATCGTGGCGCTTCTGGGCGGACGCTATTACGGCTACGTCTGGCTGGACCCGGTCATGGGCCTGGCCGGTGCGCTGGTTGTGGGCCGCTGGGCCTACGGCCTTTTGAAGGAGACCGGCAAGACGCTCCTGGACCATACCGTGGAGCGCTCCCTGCTGGCGGAGCTTCGCGGACGCGTGGAGGGCCGGGGCGTGTCGGTTCGCAGCATGAGCGTATGGAGCGTGGGGCCGCGCCGCATGGCCATGCAGTTGGTCATTGAGGATGAGTCGCCCCGTCCGCCCGAGCACTACAAATCCCTTCTGACCGGAATCGATGGCCTGGAGCGCATCACTGTGGAAGTCCATCCCTGCCCCTGCCCCATGGAGTCGAACACCTGATTGCCAAGCCTTGCGGCAATGGCTACTAAGGGCGGATGGCAGACATAGAGGGCCTCTCCGCCCTGATCATCGAGTTCTACGAGAAACTCTCCTCCTGGGAGCACGCCGTCGTGCGGGGAAGCTCCCTCACGCTTCCCCAGATGCACACCCTGGAGATCCTCGGCCAGCACACGTCCTTGCGCATGAAGGAGCTGGCCGCCAGGATGGGCGTGACCACCGGGACCCTCACGGTCACCGTGGACCGCCTGGAGAAACGCGGCCTGGTGGCCCGGGTGCCCCACGAATCCGACCGGCGCTCGGTGTTGGTGGAGCTTACGGACCGGGGCCGCACCCTGTTCGAGGAGCACCACCGCCTTCACCTGGGCCTGACCGGCGAACTGGCCGCCGCCCTCGGAGACGAGGAGGCAGCGGCCTTTGCCGCCACCCTGCGCAAACTGACCCAGGCCTTCTGACGGATCAACGCGTGGGCAAGATACTCATCATAGACGACGACCTCCCCATCCGCGACGCCCTGGCGCGCGTGGTGGAGCGCCTGGGGCACGATTCCGAATCCGCTGCATCCCTGGCCGAGGGCGTGGCCAAGGCCCGTGCCGGGGATTTCGACGTGGTGCTCCTGGACGTACGCCTGCCCGACGGCAACGGCCTGGACGTCATCGGCGACCTGCAAGGAGCCGCCAGCCGCCCCGAGGTCATCGTCATCACCGGCTGGGGCGATCCGGACGGCGCAGAGGCCGCCATGCGCCGGGGGGCCTGGGACTACATCGAGAAGCCCCCCACCCTGCACTCCATGACCGGCCCGCTTCTTTCGGCCATGGCCTACCGCGACGCGCGCCCCCAGCCTTCCATCGAAACCTTCGTATGGGACGGCATCCCCGGCGGACACCCAAGCCGCGCCGCAAGCCTGGAGCAGGCCGCCCGCGCCGCCCGCAGCGACGCCAACATCCTGCTCACCGGCGAGACCGGCACCGGCAAGGAGCTCTTCTCCCGGGCCATCCACAACAACTCCCGCCGGAAACTCGCCCCCTTCGTGGCCGTGGACTGCGCCGCCCTGCCCGCCACCATCGCGGAGAGCCTGCTGTTCGGCAACGAGCGCGGCGCGTACACCGGCGCGGACCGGCCCCGCGAGGGCCTCATCCTGCAAGCCCACGGCGGAACGCTGTTCCTGGATGAGGTGGGCGAGCTGCCCCTGAGCGTCCAGAAAACCTTCCTGCGCACCCTCCAGGAGCGCAGGGTCCGGCCCGTTGGCGGCAAGACCGAACGCACCTGTGATTTCCGGCTGGTGGCGGCCACGCACCGAAACCTCGACCACATGGCCCAGGCAGGGCTCTTTCGCGAGGACCTGCTGTTTCGCCTGCGCGGCATGGTGATAAACCTGCCGCCGCTGCGCGAACACCCCGAGGACGTGCTTGCTTTCGCCCGCCACTTCCTGGCGGTGTCCTGCACCCGGCAGGAAGCCCTCCCCAAACGCATGACCGCGCAGGTGGAAGCCGCCCTGACCGCCTACAGCTGGCCGGGCAACATCCGCGAGATGCAGAACGTGATGGAAGGGATGGTGGCCCTGGCCCTGGAGGAACCGGAGCTGCACTCTGTGCACCTGCCCGTGCACATCAGGGTGCAGGTGGCCAGGGGGCAGGTGCGCGAAAAAGATTCGCCCGCCGAGATGCTCTCCGTGCCTGGGGAAGCGCGAAAGCCCCTGCCTGCGCTCAAGGTCTACCGCCAGGCCATGGACAGATTGTATCTGGAACAGCTGCTGGATCAGTCCGAGGGGAAATCCGGCGAGGCCTGCCGCATCTCCGGCATGTCGCGCTCGCGGTTGTACGCGCTGCTTAAGGAGCACGGCTTGAAGCTTTTGTCGTAATGTTCTCTGGTATCGAGAGTGAGCAGTGGGATCAGCCTCCGGCGGCCAAAGAGCTGCGCCCTTTGGAATCCGCAATAGGGGAGCGCCTTTTCGAGAAGATATTTCGTTCGGGGGCAGTCGGCGGGGAGTCTGGCGTGATGTCGGACCGGAATATTCGTCGAAAAATCAGTCCTGCCTGATCAGGCCGGGATGAGCTCCCGGTACATTTTCTCCACCCCGTCCAACATGATATCCGGTGCGAAACGCTCCCGCGCGGCCAGCAGCCCGTTATCGGACATGGTCCGGTAGCGCTCCTCGTCCGAGTCGATCTCCAGGAAGGCCAGGGCCAGCGCGCCGGAATCGCCCGGCGGAACGGTAAGCCCGGTGACGCCGCGCCGGTTCACCCAGGGAACGCCCGACCCCTCGATGCGCGTGGACACCACCGGCCGCCCGGAGGCCATGGCCTCCAGCTGCACCATCCCGTACATCTCCGCCCGCGTGACCGAGGGCAGGCAGAACACCCGGCAGAAGTGATAGTGCGCGGAGATTTCTTCCTGAGGGATTCGCCCCAGGAGTTCGGCCTTGCCCGTGAGCCCAAGCTGGTTGATCATGGCCCGCAGTTCGTTTTCCAACGGTCCCGTGCCGCCGATCAACACCACCCAGTCGTCCGGCAACTGCTTCGCCGCGTTGAGAAGAACGTCGAATCCCTTGTAGGAAATGAGCCGGCCCAGGGCGAACACGGCTTTTTTGCCGGGGTGACGCTCGCGAAGGCGCGACAGCGCGTTCTGGTCCACGCGCTCGGGCTCGAAGGGAGCCGGATCCAGGCAGAAGGGCACGATGTGGGATTTTCCCCGGAAAACCCGGGCGTACTCGGAGGCCTCCACGTGGGCCGGGGTGGCCCCGACGACGGCGTCGGCCCGACTGGCCAGCCAGTTCCCCAAGAGCAGGCGGTAGGCCTGGTTGAAGCGCTTCTGGCGGATCACGTCGCTGTGCCAGTGCAGCACGATTTTGGCCTTGGGTCGGATCAGGCGCAGGGCCAGGGCGGCCATGGGGTTCGGGCAGTGCACGTGCAGGATGTCGTGATTTGGGGCCATCCGGGCCAGCAGCCGGACGAAATCAGGCGACAGCGGCGTGGACGCCGCCACCAGGGGCGTGGCCGCGCGCGTCACCGAGTAGCCTTCCCAGCGTTCCTCCAGCCGTGGCCCGCCGGGATTGAAGCACAGCACGTCGCTCACCACGCCGCGCCGGGTCATGCCGTGGGCCAGCTCGTAGGTGACGGTCTCCACCCCGCCGGTGTACGGGGGAAAATACTTGCCCAGGTGCAGGACGCGCATCAGACTGCGCACCCTGCAAGGCCTGCCCGGCTAGCCTCGCAATCCCGCCCGGCAGAAAGAACCCCGCAACGCCAGCTCACGCGCGCCCCTGCAAACGCTCCAGCGTGGAGACCACCGTGCGCCGCAGTTGCTCCACCCGGCGCAACGTGAAGTCGGAAACCGGCGCGTCGGCCAGATTCTTCACCAGCCAGAGCGTCCCCAGATGCCCGCCGCTCTTGTCCATGAGTGGCAGCTCGATCTTCAAAAGCGAGCGCTGCGACAGATATTCGCGCTTGTCGCGGTCCAGGTCCTCGCGGGTCCACTCGTAGCAGGAGTTCAGGCGACAGGCTTCGCCGGATAGCGGCACGTGGGCGGCGTTTTGCCCGGCCAGGGTCATCTCGCCCAGATCGAACTCCAGCTGGCCCAGAGCCTCGCAGACGTTCACCCACATGGCTTCCAGGTCTTCCGACTGGGAAATCTCGATCTGAAGATTCAGGAATGTCCGCCTGCCGTGGCTGACCCCGGCTTCGTCCGAGATGTCGCGGATCCAGCCCACCACCTTGTCCAGGGCGAAGAAGCTGAAATACCCGGCCTTGCGCACAAACAAGATCAGCGCCCCGCCCAGCAGCAGGATGAAAAGCCCGGCAGGCACGTCGCGCATGTTCACGATGAGAACGGACATCACCGCCAAAAAGGCCGTAACCCCGTACAGGAACACCACGGTCTTGCGCTGGGACCACCCCTTGGCCAGCAGGTTGTGGTGCACGTGCTCGCGGTCCGGCTCGAACATCTTCTTGCCGCGCACGAAGCGCCGAAGCGGCGAGGTGATGGTGTCCAGAAGCGGCACGCCAAACGCCAGGATGGGCATGAGGATGGTGGCGCCCACCTGAGACTTGGCCGAAGACAGAATCGAAAGGGCCGCCACCATGTAGCCGAGGAAATAACTGCCCCCGTCGCCCAGAAAAATGGACGCCGGGTTGAAATTGTAGCGCAAAAAACCCAGGGACGCCCCGCCCAGGGCCGCGAAATACATGGCAGGCAGGGCCTCGGCGCGCATGGTTGCCAGCACCGCCTGCACGGCGCACACGAAAAAGGCCACGCCTGCGGCCAGACCGTCCAGCCCGTCGATCAGGTTGATGGCGTTTATGAACAGCACGAACCAGAACACGGTGAGCAAGTAGGACAGAAAATCAAAATTCACGCTGATCAGGCTGCCCAGCGTGAAGGACTCGATTTTCACCCCGTAGAAGAAGCAGATGCTGGCCGCTGCCACCTGGGCCGCGAACTTGAGCTTGGCGGGCAGGGGTTTGCGGTCGTCCCAGAGGCCGACCAGGAAGATGAACAGCCCCCCGCCCAGCACCGGCCAGATGCGCGCGTCGTCGAACAGCCGCCCCGCCTGGGGAAGCTTCACGGCCCAGGCCAGCGCGGCGGCCACGCAGAACGCCGCCACCAGGGCCAGCCCGCCGCAACGCGGGATGGGGTGGGTGTGGATCTTTCGCCCCTGGGGCGCGTCCATGAAGCCGAAGGCCCGCCCGAAGCGCGCGGCCAGGGGAGTCGCGACCAGGGCCGTGGCCAGCCCCAGGGCGAAGACGCCCGCAACCCACCAGTACATCAGAAAGCCCGCCTCACGAACGTGTAGAGGGATTTGAGCAGGCTCATCACGCCCTTGCGCCGGGCCATCTCAATGATGATGGAGATGCTCTGGCGGGGCTCGAACAGATACTTGAGCACCTTCTTGCGGGCCACGCGGCGCGAGAAAATGGCGCACCAGGCGTCGATCTCCTGATTGCTCAGACCCGGATAGCTGATGATGGAGTCACCCATGCCGTCGAAATTGCCAAGATCCGTGGTGGTCAGGTAGCCGTTCTTCATGGCCCACTCGTACATGGGCGTGCCGGGATAGGGCACGGCCTTGGAGACCTGGGCCGTATCGACCTCGATCTCTTCCATGTAGGCCATGGTCTTTTTTATCGTCTCCACGGTCTCGCCGGGCAGGCCCAGGCAGAAGGTGGCGTGGGTGCGGATGCTCAGCTCCTTGCACCAGCGGGCCACCTGCTTGGCCTTTTCCAGGTCCAGGGGCTTGCCGATGGCCTTGAGGATGGTCTGGTCGGCGGATTCCACGCCGAACTTCATGCCGATGCAACCGGCCTTGGCCATGGCCTCGAGCATCTCGCGGTCCACGAACATGGCGTCGCCCATCACGGTCCAGGGCACGGTAAGGCCCCGGCGCATGATCTCGGCGCAGATGTCCATGACGTGCTTCTTCTTCACCACGAAGCTCTGGTCGTCGAAATAGAACTGGCGCGCCCCGAACTTCTGCTGGCAGTACTGCATCTCGTCCACCACCGACGCGGCAGAGCGCGAACGGTACTTGGGCGAGGCGTACATGACGTGACGCTCCTGGCAGTACACGCAGCCGCAGGGACAGCCCCGGCTGGAGAGTATGTTGATGCACGGGCTGTACAGGGTGAAGTCGGGGTAGATGGTGGCCGGGAAATCCTCGCGGTCCGGAAAGGGCAGCTCGTCGAGGCTGGCCAGCAGGGGCCGGGGGGCGTTCTCCACCACCTGGCCGGAGGCGTCGCGCCAAGTGACGCCGAGGACGTCCTCCAGGGGCGTTTCATCCATGAGGGCGAGCGCCAGGTCGCGAACAGCCATCTCGTATTCGCCGCGCACCGCGAAATCCAGGCAGGCGTTGTCCTGGATGAGTGACTTGTGGGTCACGGTGGCGTAGTTGCCGCACACGACGATCCTGCACTTCGTGGCAGCCTTGACCTTGGTCATGAACTCCAGGTCCTCGCCAAGCGTGAGCGAGGCGAGTTCCACCACCAGCAGGTCGGGCTTTCTGGAGACGATCTCGCCCAGAAGCTCGTCGCCGGTCATGTCCAGCACCACGCCGTCCAGGCCCTGCACGTGGGCTTTGGTGTCGCGCTTCAAAAGCGCCGAGGTGTAGGCCAGCCAGAAGGGGAAGGGATAGTAATCCACGGAGCGCGAGCGTCCGATGGTCATGGGCCAGCGCGACCCGGCCTTGATGTAATGCTTCACGGAACCGTCGGATTCGACCTTGACGCCGGCCAGATTGGCCACGAGAATATTCATAGGGTACTTTACGGGAGTTTCGGGTTGGGACGATTTTGGGTTGCCATGGGCGTACGCCCTGGATATGCACAACGGCCAGCCGCTTCTACCCCAAAAAAACGCGAACGCCAATGCGCCAAAGTCCGCTCATTTTACACGACGCCTTCGCCTTCCCCGGCGGCGGGGAGAAGGTCGCCCAGTCCCTGGCCGAGCTTACCGGGGGCATCCTCTGGACCGCGCAGTTCAACCAGGCCGCGTTTCCTCCGGATTTCTTCGCCATGCGCCCGCCCATGGACATGCGCGCCCGGGAGAAATACCCCGACCTGGCCCGCCTTTCCGAGACGGCCTGCTTCTGGAAGTGCTTCGCGCAATTCCCGCGCTCCAACCCGCCCTACACCATCTTCAGCGGGTCATTGGCCCCCATGGCCCATGAGCGGGTCACGGGCAAGAAAATACTCTACTGCCACACCCCGCCGCGCATCCTCTACGACCAGCGCGACTACTACCTCTCCGGCCAGCCAGCCGCGAAACGCCCGGCCTACAAGGCCTTCCTCTGGACCTTCGAGCGCGCCTACGCCAAGGCGGCCCGCTCCATGGACCTCATCGTGTCCAACTCCCAGAACGTGGCCCACCGCCTGGGGCGCTACCTGCAACTGGACTCCGAGATCGTGCCCCCGCCGGTTCGCACCCAGGACTTCACCTGGCTCGGCCAGGAGGATTTCTATCTTTCCACTGCGCGCGTGGACCGGCTCAAGCGAGTGGAGACCATCGTGGAAGCCTTTCTCGCCATGCCGGACAAACGGCTGGTGGTGGTCTCGGGCGGCAGCGAGCTGGAACGGGTGCGGGCCATGGCCGCCAACGCGCCAAACATCGAAGTGCGCGGCTGGGTGAGCGCCCAGGACCTCCGGCAACTTACCGGCAAGTGTCTGGCAACCGTCTACATCCCGCGCGACGAGGATTTCGGCATTTCCCCGGTGGAGTCCATGGCCGCCGGGAAACCGGTCATCGGCGTGGCCGAGGGCGGGCTTCTTGAAACGGTTCAAGAACATAAGACCGGTATCTTGATACAGGCCAGCCCCCGCCCGGAACACGTTGTCCAGGCCGTTTCCGCCATGACGCCGGAACTGGCCCTGTCCATGCGCGCGGCCTGCGAGGCCCGCGCCGCCAAATTCGACGAATCGGCCTTCAGGGCGAAAATGCAGCGCCTGATCGACGGGGTGCTGCGTTGAGTCCGGACAAGTCCGGCCTGCCACAACAAGGAACACACGTGTCCCGTCCCCTCAAGGTCATTGTCAACGCCGTGCCCCTCACCGGCGTGAACACCGGCATCGGGCGCTACCTGCGCTGCCTGTACGACCACATCGAGCGCGCCTACGGCTCCGAGGTCTCCATCGGCTACTTCGACGGTCGGCGGGTCCTGGAGCGCATGCCGGACCCGGCCGCCAGCGTGGCCGGGCGGTCGCGCCTGACCAAGCTCCTGTGGAAGCTGCCGCCCCTGGCCGGGCTCGCGGTGCGCCTTGCCGTGCACGCCAAGCGCGAATGGGCGTTTTACCAGGCGGCAAAAGGCTACGACGTCTACCACGAGGCGGCCTTCTTCCCCTTCCTGGCCCCCAAGGGAGTCAAGACCGTGTTCACGGTGCACGACCTGTCGCTGATCCGCTATCCGCAGCATCACCCCCGGGAGCGCGTGCTCTATTTCGACCTGTTCTTCAAACGCCGCCTCAGGCAGGTCTCGCGGTTTTTGGCGGTGTCGGAGTTCACCCGCAGGGAGATGACCGAGGTGCTGGGCATCGACCCCGCCCTGATCGGCCTGACCTACAACGCCATCGACCCGCAGCAGTTCCACCCCCGCCCCGGCGGGACCCGCATACCGGGACTGGCTCCCGGCGAGCCGTATTTCCTGTTCCTGGGCACCAACGACCCGCGCAAGAACCCCCAGGTGATCCCCAAGGCACTTGCGGCAAGCAAGCTGGACGTTCCCCTTGTGCTGGCAGGCTGGAGCGGCTGGTCGCGGGAGGACGCAACCGCAGGGCGCGTGGTGGAACTGGGTTATGTCCCGGAGCAGTCCCTGGCCGGGCTCTATTCCGACGCCCTGGCGCTCATCTACCCGAGCCTCTACGAGGGCTTCGGCCTGCCTGTGCTGGAGGCCATGTCCTGCGGCTGCCCGGTCATCACCGCCAACGCGGCCAGCCTGCCCGAGGTGGGCGGGGACGCCTGCCTGTATCTGAACGACCCCTCCGACCCGCAGGAAATGGCCCGCGCCATGATCAGGGTGGCCTCCGATTCGTTCTTGCGGGCCGACATGCGCGCAAAAGGTCTGGTGCAGGCCACGCGTTTCTCTTGGACAACCTCCGCACAGGAGGCAGTGAATTCTTTTTTCGGAACTGTCACTTGACATCGCCCCTGAAAAGCAACACGCAGGTGAAGAGTTTGTTCGTGTTGCAAATGTTTACAAATACCCGACCGGAGAACTGAATGAGCATCAAATGGAAGATACTGTTCATTGCCATCGCAGGACCTCTGGTACTCGCCGTCGTCATGTTCTTCCAGGAGATGCTCTCCATTTCGAACGCTGCGGACCAGTCAATTCTCGATCAGGCGCGCGCAGTGGTCTTCATGGCCGAGGCCGCGCGAACCGACATGTCCAAAAAGCTGGAGCTGGGCGTCATCCGTCCCTTTGACCAGATTCCCAAAGAAAACCTGATAGAGGCCGTTCCGGTCATCTCCGCCATCAACATGGCCCAGCAGAACGCTTCCAAGCTGGGCTACCAGTTCCGCGTCCCCAAGGAGCAGCCGCGCAATCCCAAGAACGAGCCCACCGAGCTTGAACGCAAGGTGCTGCGCGATCTGGAATCCAAGCACCTGGACGAGATCGTCATCAAGGAATCGGACAAGATTCGCTACTTCCGGGCCATCCGTCTCACCAAGGACTGTTTGTACTGCCACGGCGACCCCAAGGGCGAGAAAGACCCCCTGGGCGGAACCAAGGAGGGCTGGAAGGTTGGCGAGGTGCACGGGGCCTTCGAGATCATCTCTTCCCTGGACGCCGCCAAGAAGCAGACCGCCAACGCGGCCATCGCCGTGGGCCTGACCACGCTCGGGGTTCTGGGCGCCATTTTCTCCGTGGCCTGGTGGCTCATGAATTCCAGCATTCTACGCCCCCTGGCGCACATCCAGGACTTCGCGGGCTCTGTGGCCAAGGGTGATCTGGATGCGCAGCCCAAGGGCCGGTTCACTGCCGAACTCCTGGCCTTGAAGCTTTCCATTTCCTCCATGGTGGACAAGCTCAAGGAGAAGATGGCCGAGGCCACCCGCAAGACGCAGGAAGCCGAGGTGCAGAAACAGACCGCCGAGAAGGCCATGAGCGAGGCACAGGCCCAGGAGGCCAAGGTTTCCGGGCTCATGGTCAAGATGTCGGGCGTGGCCTCCGATTCCGCAGAGATCGCGCGTCAGGTGGCCCTGGCCTCCGAGGCGCTGTCGGCCCAGGTGGACGAAGTCAACCGGGGTGTGGAAATCCAGAACCAGCGCACGGAGGAGACCGCCACCTCCATGGAAGAGATGAACGCCACGGTGCTCGAAGTGGCCCGCAACTCCTCCTCCGCTGCCCAGTCTGCCGAATCGGCGCGCACGGAAGCCCAGAAGGGCGCGGAAGTCGTGGCCCAGTCCGTGGCTGCAATCAAGCAGGTGTTCGATCAGGCCCACCAGCTCAAAATCCAGATGACCGCCCTGGGCAAGCAGGCAGACGACATCAGCCGCATACTGGTGGTCATCTCCGACATCGCAGACCAGACCAACCTGCTGGCGCTGAACGCCGCCATCGAGGCGGCCCGCGCGGGCGACGCCGGACGCGGCTTCGCCGTGGTGGCCGACGAGGTGCGAAAGCTCGCTGAAAAGACCATGAACGCCACCAAGGAAGTGGGCGAGGTCATCGGCTCCATCCAAAACGGCGCGCGCGAAAACATCAAGAGCGTGGAAGTCGCCAGCACGTCCATCGACCAGGCCACAGGGCTCGCGAACCAGTCCGGCGAGGCTCTGGGGCACATCGTCCAGCTGGTCACGCACACTTCCGATCAGGTGCGCTCCATCGCCACCGCCGCCGAGGAACAGTCCGCCGCAAGCGAGGAGATCAACCGCGCCGTGGACGACATCCGCCGCGTAACCGCTGAAACCTCCGACGGCATGAGCCATTCCGCCAAGGCCGTCTCCGACCTTGCGGGCCTGGCCCAGAAGCTCCAGAAGCTCATCGACGTGATGAACAAGGGCTGATCACACGCCGAGCACGAAAAAAGCAGGAGGCCCGGACTTGCGTCCGGGCCTCTTTTGCTTTTATTGAACCGCCCATGAAAGACGAACGCGGCCTCTACTACTACCCGGCGCCTCAGAACACGCGGATCAGGATGTACGTGCGCGAGCAATTCGGCACGGTTGAATTCCGCATGCACGACCTGGACAAACCCGAATTCTGGGACCGCCACGGCTGGATTCCCTACGAAGAGATCGAAATGGCGGCGGCGCACTACAAGGAAAGCAGGCGCGGCGCGGACCCCATGGCCCTGTACGACCTGAACGTGGCCCAGCGCCTGATCGCGGACGAAGGCCCCGGCGCGTCCGTTACGGCCTCAAGTTGAGCAGCGGCAAGCCCGACATCCGTGCGTTCGGGCAGGTGTCCATGGCCGACGCGGGCGCTCTGGCGCGTCTGGCCGGGACCCTGCCGGACGACGCCGTCAGCATCTCCGGCTCCTCGCTGGAGATCGAATTCGCCGGATTCTATCTGGACGTGGACGAATTCCTGGAGACCGCAGCCGCCAGCATGCAACCGGGCGACAGCGGGCATCTGGACTATTTCGACGACGAGAACGGCGTGCTGACCCGCTACGACCTCGCGCCCGGCGGCCACGAGTCCAAGAGCCACCGCTACGACGACATCCTGGAACACACCAAGGGCGACGGCAACTGGTGATGATCGCGCGCACCTGGCGCTGCCTTTGCCTGCCTGAGCACCGGGACGGCTTCCTGCGCCACATGGACCTGACGGGCGTGCAGGAATGCGCCGCCCTGCCCGGCTACCTGGGGCATCAGGTGCTTGAACGGATCACGGACGAAATGGTGGAGATCACCCTGGTGACCTACTGGCGCTCCATGGAGGACATCTCCGCCTTTGCAGGTGACGACCCCTCCCTGGCACGGCTCTATCCGGGTGACGAGGCATACGGGATTATCCCGGAGCCGCAGGTCAGGCATGATGTGGTGCTGGAACAGGCCATGCCTGCCCACAACGCTTGAAATTCAGCGGGGCCTCATTTGAGGCCCCGTTCTCATTTCAGCAGGAAGAGATCGAGCAGGACGCCCAGGAACAGCGTGGCCGCCACCACGCCGTTTATGGTGAAGAAAGCCATGGTGATGCGGGACAGGTCCTTCTCCGAGATGAGCCTGTGCTCCACCCAGAGAAGCCCCGCCGCCAGGATGAGCACGCCGAAGTAGCCCCAGCCAAGCGCAGCGCCCCAGCCCGCCAGGGCGAACAGGACCACTGCCCCGCCGTGCAGCAGGCCCGCCAGGCTGAGCGCGCCGCCGACCCCAAAGCGCACCGGCATGGAGTTGAGCCCCCTGGCGCGGTCGAACTCGGCGTCCTGGCTGGCGTAGAGCACGTCAAAACCCGCCACCCAGCAGGTGACGCCCAGGCCGAACAGTACCATGGCCAGATTGAACTCCGGGGTCACCGACAACCACCCGGCCACGGGAGCCAGGCCCAGCACGGACCCGAGCGCCAGATGGCACAGCCAGGTGAAGCGCTTGGTCAGGCTGTAGAAGCCCGCCCAGAAGAGCACCAGGGGCGACAGCCACAGGCACAGCGGGTTCATGCCCCAGCAGGCCAGCACGAACACCAGCCCACACACGCCCACGAACACCCAGCCTTCGCGGGGGCTCAGCGCGCCGCGCACCAGCTCGCGCCCCTGGGTGCGGGGGTTCTGCCTGTCGTAGACCAGATCGACCAGACGGTTGACGCCCATGGCGTAGGAGCGGATGGCCACCATGGCCACGGTCAGGAGCAGGAATGGCGCGAATCCCGGCCAGCCGCGCTTGGCCAGGAACAGGCCCACGTAGGCGAACGGCAGCGCGAACACCGAATGCTCGATCTTCACGAACCCGGCATAGATCCTCACGCGCTCAAGCAGCGTGTGCGCCGAGCAGCAGGGCACCCTGCCCGCGAACCTTTCCAGCATGTTGCGAATGTTCATCCCTTGCCTCACGTGCTAGCCCAGCCGCACCACGCCGTAGTTCTTCTTGCCCTTGCGCATCAGCAGCAGCTCTCCGCCAATGAAATCCCCTTCAGGAAAAGCGTAGCCGTCCGCGATCTTCACGTTGTTCACGGTGACTGCCCCGGCCGCCAGGTCCTTGCGGGCCTGGGACTTGGACGCGCTCAACCCAAGCTCCACCAGGAGCGTCACCACGTCGGGGATGTCTGCCTTCCCGGCGTACTGCCTGCCCGGGGCGGTATCCAGCGCGGCCTTGAGGGTGGCAACGTCCACCTCGTCCAGGCCGCCCTTGCCGAACAGGAACTCCACGGTCTTGACCACGCGGGCCATCTCGGCCTCGCCATGCACCATGGTGGTCATGACCTGGGCCAGCTTCTTCTGCGCCTCACGCAGGTGCGGGCGCTCGGCCACGGCGACGGCCAGGGCCTCGATCTCTTCCTGGCCCAGGAAGGTGAAGTACTTCAGCAGGTTGACCACGTCCCGGTCGTCGGCGTTCACCCAGTACTGGTAGAACGTGTAGGGGGAGGTGATTTCGGGGTCCAGGTAGATGGCACCCTTCTCGCTCTTGCCGAACTTGGCGCCGCTGGCCGTGGTGATC
Organism: Fundidesulfovibrio putealis DSM 16056; assembly: GCF_000429325.1. Classification (NCBI taxonomy): domain Bacteria; kingdom Pseudomonadati; phylum Thermodesulfobacteriota; class Desulfovibrionia; order Desulfovibrionales; family Desulfovibrionaceae; genus Fundidesulfovibrio; species Fundidesulfovibrio putealis. The sequence continues at coordinate 727,055 of NZ_KE386885.1, read as the reverse complement.
AGCGGGAAGGTCAGGGCGTAGGCCTCGGCCCCGGTCTTGCGGCGGATGAGCTCGAGCCCGGCGGTGATGTTGCCGAACTGGTCGCCGCCGCCGATCTGGAGCGTGCACTCCATGGTCTGTCGCAGATGATGGAAATCGTAGGACTGCAATATCATGTAGCTGAATTCGGTGTAGGAGATGCCCGACTCCTCGCGGTCGATGCGCCCCTTCACGGAATCCTTGGCCAGCATGTAGTTCACGGTGAAGTGCTTGCCCACGTCGCGCAGAAGCTCGATTGCCGACAACTTGCCGATCCAGTCCAGGTTGTTCACCACGCGGATCTGCGCGTCATTGTCCGCAAAGAGCTTCTCGATCTGGGCCTTGATGCGCTGCACCTGCCCGGCCACCTGCTCGGGGTCGATGAGCTGGCGCTCCTTGTCCTTGCCGCTGGGGTCGCCGATGAGGCCGGTAGCCCCGCCCAAAAGCGCCATGGGCTTGTGCCCGGCCCGGGCAAAACGCATAAGCGCCAGAAGCGGCACCATGTTGCCGATGTGCAGGCTGCGCGCCGTGGGGTCGAAGCCGCAATACATGACGCGGCCCTGGGTCCCCAGGTGCTCGCGCAGGTGCTCGTCGCCGGATGTCTGATGGATAAGGCCGCGCCACTTCAATTCGTCGAAAACGTTCACGCTATCCTCCTTGCCACGGGCGGATGCTTACAGCCCGTCCCGTGGCAGCGTCAATCTCGCACAATGCCCCTTCCAGCCGGGCAGGCCCCTTGGCCACCTCGAAACGTACCGGCAGCCGCGACAGGAAACGGCCCACGATGCGCTCCGCCTCCATGCCGATGATGGAATCCACCGGCCCGCACATGCCCACGTCAGTGAGGGCAGCCGTGCCTTTCAGCAGAATGCGGGGGTCGTTGGTCTGCACGTGGGTGTGCGTGCCGAATACGGCGCTCACCCGCCCGTCCAGGTAGTAGCCCATGGCCTTCTTCTCGGAGGTGGCCTCGGCGTGGAAGTCCACCACGCGCACCTTCACGTCTTCGGGGATTTCCGCCAGCAGGCGGTCCGCAGTCTGGAACGGACAGTCCACGGCGTCCATGTAGGTGCGGCCCATGAGGTTCAGCACCGCGTAGGGCGTGCCGTCCTTGGCCTGGAATATCCCCAGGCCGCTTCCTGGAGCACCGGCCGGGTAGTTGGCCGGGCGCAGGAGGCGCGTGGTCTCCTGGAAGAAGGCGAAGATGTCTTTGTGTTTCCAGATGTGGTTGCCGCTGGTCAGCACGTCCAGGGGCATGGAGAGGAGCTCTTTGGCTCCCTTGGAATTGAGGCCGATGCCGCCGGTGGCGTTCTCGGCGTTGGCGATCACCACGTCCAGGGCGAGGGCGTCGCGCACCGCGCGCAGCGAGTCGGACACGGCCTTGCGGCCTGATCTGCCTACGATGTCGCCTAGGAATAGAAGTTTTATCATATCGGTTGGTTCCAGCTCACCTGAGCGCCGGTCACCATTGCTGGCAATCGATGACGCCCTATTTGCCCGCCAGAGTGTCAGCTCCCGGAGATTTGCGGGAATACCAGGCCCTGATCAGCAGCGACTGGAAGAACTGAACCGGCAGCGCGAGTCCGCTTTCCCGAAGATAGCCCTCGATGACGGAAGGCGGCTCCACGGCCACATGATCGCGCAACGCCTGGATGACGCCCTGCGCCTTCTGCGCGGAGGCTCCGGTGAACCTGTGCATGGCCTTCCATACTTCCGCCATGTCCTGGAATTCGGGCGAGTCCATGTCGTCGCTGATTTCGGAGTTTATCAGGCATCCTCCGGGCTTCAGCCGCTCCGACATTCCCTTGAACATTTCCCGGCGCGCTGCGGCGTCCTTCACGAACTGAGTGACCAGCAGGCAGAGCACGGCATCGAAACGAGGTTCTTCAGGAATGTCGTCCAGGTACCCATGGACGAGCTCGCAACGCGACAGGAGCGAATGCTCCTGCAAGCGCTTCCGGCAGACCTCCAGCATATGCACCGAAGGATCGACCCCCGTGAACGTCCAGGCAGGGAATGCGTCGGCCAGTCCGATGATGTCGTCCCCAGTGCCGACCCCCACGCACAGAATCGACGCCTGAGAGGGCAGACCATCCAGGATCAGACGAATGAGCAGGTGCAGATTGTCTTTTATGGCGCGGGTCTTACTGAACCGTTCGTCATATGTTTCGGCAGCGCTCTTGCCGAACAATTCGGTGACTTTCTTTTCCGCCATATGCCGCCCCTCACTCCCGGCGTTGCGTTGCCCGCCGTGCTTTCGTGCGGCAAGACCCTGACCGGCCCGGAACGCTCATGACGACCCAACGCGACGCAGAAGGCGACCGTGTCAGCCACAGCCGCTGCCGAAACTACGGGGTATCGCGCTTGGATGCGAAGCTCACTAAAGGTTTTTGAAGGAGAGTCCAGAGAGGAAACTTTTTTCAAAAAGTTTCCTCTCTGGCCGCCGGAGGCATCTTCTCTAAACTTTTACTTGGCGAACCCGATGGCCCGGCGTTCGCGGATGACGGTGACGCGGATCTGGCCGGGGTAGGTCATGTTGTCTTCGATCTTCTTGGCGATGTCCTTGCAGATCAGGTGCGTCTTGTCGTCGTCCACGGCTTCGGAGTCCACCATGACCCGGATCTCGCGTCCGGCCTGGATGGCGTAAGCCTTGGACACGCCGTCGAAATCGGTGGCGATGTTCTCCAGGTCCTCCAGGCGCTTCACGTAGCTGGACAGAAGCTCCTTGCGCGCGCCGGGGCGTGCGCCGGAGAGGCTGTCCGAGGCCTGCACCAGCACCGCGTACACGGTCTTGGGCGGCACGTCCTCGTGGTGGGCCTGGATGGCGTGGGTGATGTCCTTGGACTCGCCGTACTTCTTGGCCAGGTCGTAGCCGATGACCGCATGGGGTCCTTCGATCTCGTGGTCCACGGCCTTGCCGATGTCGTGCAACAGGCCAGCGCGCTTGGCCTTCTTGACGTCCAGGCCCAGTTCGGAGGCCATGATCCCGCACAGGGAGGCCACTTCCAGGGAGTGCTGGAGCACGTTCTGGGAGTAGCTGGTGCGGTAGTGCAGCTGGCCGAGGAGCTTGACGATCTCGGGGTGGATGCCGTGCACGCCCACGTCGAAGGTGGCCTGCTCGCCAAGCTCGCGCAGCTTCACGTCGAATTCCTGCTCGCACTTCTTGACGATGTCCTCGATGCGGGCGGGGTGGATGCGGCCGTCCGTGATGAGGCGCTCCAGGGCCATCTTGGCGATCTGGCGGCGGATGGGCGAGAAGGCGGAGAGGATGACCGTCTCCGGGGTGTCGTCGATGATCAGGTCCACGCCGGTGGCGGCTTCCAGGGCGCGGATGTTGCGGCCCTCGCGGCCGATGATGCGGCCCTTCATCTCTTCGCTGGGCAGGGCCACGGCGGTGACGGTCTGCTCGGAAACATATTCGCCCGCGTAACGCTGGATGGCCAGGGCAAGGATCTCCTTGCTCTTCTTGCTGGCGTCTTCCTTGGCTTCGGTCTCGATCTGGCGGACCATGCGGGCGGCTTCGTGGCGGGTGCGGCTCTCGATTTCGGCCATGAGGACCTTGCGGGCCTCGTCGGCGGTCATGCCGGAGACTTCCTCCAGACGGCGCTCGTGCACCTGCGCGGCCTCGGAGAGCTTTTCCTCTTTCTCTTCCAGCAGCTTTTCCTGAACGGAGAGACGCTTCTCCTGGGAGAGAATGTCAGACTCTTTCTGGGTCGCCTTTTCCAGCTTGGATTCGAGCTTGTCGAGCTTTTCCTGGAGGGAGGATTCCTTGCGGACCAGTTGCGATTCGCGTTCTTTTACTTCGCGTTCGTGCTCAAGCTTCTGCTTGTAGAGTTCGTCCTGCGTTTGCAGGATGATCTCTTTCTTATGTGCCTGGGCCTCTTTGCGGGCCTCTTCAAGTATGCGTTCGGCAAGGGTTTTCGATTCCGCCAGGGACTTGGACGAGATGACTTTGTTCATCAGCCATCCGCCCGCAGCTCCTGCTGCGACCCCGCCCGCGCCTACGAGAACGACGGTGAAGTCCATACTGACTCCTTTATGGTATTACGGGCAACTAGCCCGATATTGTGCGCCCTGCGGACCGTGGTCCGGCGGCTGCGGCGGAGAAATGGCCTGACGCGGGCCATAGCGGAAGGACGTGGGAAGACGGGACGATGAGGGACTTGATGCGCGGGCCCGGGAGAAACCCGAAGCCCGGAGATGCTGGCCGAATAACCCCGGAGAGCCGTGTCGAAAACCAGTTTTGAACCTTGCTGTGCAAGGTGGGCGACGCTGCGCGACCTTCAGGCTACCCGGTTGTCGGGCTTGCGCACCAGCCGCCTCGGAGCATCACCCGGTTTTTGAGTATCGGCTCAAAAACCGATTAACGATCACGCGCACCCCAGGGAACACTCACTTGAGAGCCGGTCAGGGGAGGTCCGGCACTTTTATCTTTCTCAGGATCTTGTCGAGCTTTTCTTCCATCTCGGCAAGTCTCTGGTTGGCCATTATCAAGTCGTCCGCCAATCCCAAAGCCACAAACGTCAGCACCTTCTCCTTGCTCAGATTCTTTCCACCCGGATTGAGCAACCTGTAACGTTCCTCTACCAACGCCTTGGCATTTTCTACGCGTCCCGGTTCCGCGTCGGTCTTGAAGGAAAGTTCAAGACCAAGAATGACCTTGTTGTAGCTCGGCATTGGCATTCAAATCAGATCGGCTCCTCTTGCAGTTTTTTCAAGAGCTGATCCACGCGGGACAGCACGGCATCCTTTTTCTGGCGTTCCTGTTCCAGGGCCTCTTTCATCGAGGCATTCTCCTGGTCCATCAAAGCCTTGAGGGTTTTGTTCTCCTCTTCCAGCGACTTCAGGCGGCCCACCAGTTGCGCAATGCGCTCTTCAAGGGTGTCGATGATGTCCATAAAGCGTTCCTAGCTTGTTTGACATTGTAAATCAAGCCGGGTTTTTCCGGCGGGTCTTTATCACCTGGCGTCCGCGCGCGATGGCCAGGGCGTGGTCCGGCACATCCTCGGTGACCACCGACCCTGCCGCCACCAGAGCGCCCTCGCCAACAGTCACCGGAGCCACCAGGGCGGTGTTGGAGCCGATGAAGGCCCCCGCCCCGATGGTGGTCTTGTGCTTGTGGGTCCCGTCGTAGTTGCAGGTGATGGTCCCAGCGCCCACGTTGGCCCCGGCCCCTATCTCGGCGTCGCCCAGGTAGGTCAGGTGGCTGGCCTTGGCTCCAGGCCCGAGCACGGACTTCTTCATCTCGACGAAATTTCCAACGCGCGAGCCTTCCATCATCACTGCTCCGGGACGCAGGCGCGCGTAGGGGCCAGCGTGGCAATCCGGCCCGACGGAGGCCTTCTCCAGGTGGGAGAAGGCGTGGATGACCGCGCCCGCGCCGACCTCGCTGTCCTTGATCCAGCAGTGGGGCTCCACCACGGCGCGGGGGCCGATTGAACTCTGGCCCAGGACATCGCACGGGCCGCATATTTCCGCACCCGGCGCAATCACGGCATGAGGTCCGACCCGCACGGTGCCTGGCTGGCGCACGACCACTCCGGTTTCCAGCAAGTTATCGACTATGCGCGCGCGCAAGGACTCTTCGGCGGCCACAAGCTCTCGCGGGTTGTTGATGCCCAGCAGGTTCTCGTCGCGGCCACGGTTCACGGCCACAACGCGCCCGCCGTTCTGCCCTACCAGCTCCGCAAGATCGGTGATGTAGAACTCGCCGCTCCTGTTGGCATTGGTAAGATTGAACAGCACCGAGTCAATGGCCGCAACGCGCAACAGGTAAATCCCCGCGTTTATCTCGCCCGTGACCGGGCCATGCGAGGTCTCGTCGTAATCTTTTGCTTCCACGATGCGAGCAAGGCCCGCCGCGTCGCGCACGATGCGTCCGTACGATCCGGCCTCGTCCAGCTGGATGGTCAGGAAGGCCAGATCGGCGGCGTCAGCCAGGGCCTGCTCGACGAATATTTCCAGATCCTTGCCGTCAGCAAGGGGAACGTCGCCGTTGACCACCAGCACGTGCTCGTACCCGGCAGTCTTCACGGCGTCCCAGCAGCATTGCAGGGCATGCCCCGTGCCCAGCTGCTGCTCCTGGAGCACGAACCGCCCCTCGTAGGCGGGGTAGGCTTTCATCACGCTCTGCGCGCCGAACCCCACCACCACGTGCACGCGGTCCTGGAAAGGTCCGCTCAGTCCATCCAGAACGTATCCCAACATGGGTTCGCCCAGGATGGAGCGCAGCACCTTCGGCTGGTCCGAATACATGCGGGTGCCTTTTCCGGCAGCCAGGACGATCGCTCCAACGCTCTTATTCATGAGTGCATCCTTCAAGTATGTCGTGGACTCGCCATGTTTGTCACAGGCAGACACCAGATTCAACCCTGCAGACAAGAGCGCCTGGGGAAACCCACCGAAACAACGATGATGAATACGGACCTTCTCTCTGCATACCCCGGCATTCCTTCTCATCGAGGGGACACGGCTTTCCACAAAAAGAACGGCGGATCGCAAGCGGTCCGCCGTTCCATGAAAGGCTCGAGGCTGTCCCCACCCAAGACGTGTTTGGGCGGGACGAAAAAAACGGGGGCTTACGCCCCCGTTTTGCTAGCTCATGCTGCAGGTTCCGGCGCTTTGGGCGGCGTTGCGGCAGCTCATGCGGGCCATGGCTCGCTGGAGGGCAGCGGTCGCCCTGGCGTTGTCGATGGCCTCTTGTTGTTTTGAGACGCGTTCTTTCGCACGCTCTTGAGCGCGACGAGCGCGTTCCACGTCGATCTCCTCGGCCCGTTCGGCCACTTCGGCCAGGACAGTCACCTTGTCGCCGCTGACCTCGGCAAACCCGCCGGAGACGAAGACGTAATAGGTCTTGCCTCCCTTGTTGTAATGCAGGTTGCCGACGCCAAGTGCGGAGAGAAAGGGAACGTGGCCGGGCAGCACGCCGAACTCGCCGAGCACGCCGGGCGCCCCGACGTATTCCACGTCGGAGGACACGACCAACCGGTCAGGCGTGACAATTTCCAGGCGAAGTTCTTTGGCCATTGGACGTTACATCTCCTTGGCTTTGGAAACGGCTTCCTCGATTCCGCCAACCATGTAGAAGGCGCCTTCGGGGAGTTCGTCGTGCAAGCCGTCAATGATCTCCTTGAAGCCCTTGATGGTGTCTTCAAGCTTCACGTAGCGGCCTTCCTTGCCGGTGAACTGGGCGGCGACGAAGAAGGGCTGCGAGAGGAAACGCTGGATCTTACGGGCGCGGGCCACCGTCAGCTTGTCCTCGTCGGAGAGCTCGTCCATGCCCAGAATGGCGATGATGTCCTGCAGGTCCTTGTACTTCTGAAGGATCGACTGAACCGCGCGGGCGACGCCGTAGTGCTCCACGCCCAGGACCAGGGGGTCCAGGATGCGGGAGGTGGAGTCGAGCGGGTCCACCGCAGGGTAGATGCCCAGTTCCGCGATCTGACGCGAAAGAACCAGCGTTCCGTCAAGGTGCGAGAACGTGGTGGCCGGCGCGGGGTCGGTCAAGTCGTCCGCGGGGACGTACACGGCCTGCACCGAGGTGATGGAACCCTTGGTGGTCGAGGTGATGCGTTCCTGAAGAGCGCCAAGGTCGGTACCCAGGGTGGGCTGGTAACCCACCGCGGAGGGCATGCGGCCAAGAAGCGCGGACACTTCGGAGTTCGCCTGGGTGAAGCGGAAGATGTTGTCGATGAAGAGCAACACGTCCTGGCCTTCGACGTCACGGAAGTACTCGCACACGGTCAGCGCGGTCAGAGCGACGCGGGCGCGGGCTCCCGGGGGCTCGTTCATCTGGCCGTAAACCAATGCGGCTTTGTCCAGAATGCCGGCTTCCTTGAACTCGTGATAGAGGTCGTTACCCTCACGAGTGCGCTCGCCGACGCCCGCGAACACGGAGAGGCCGCCGTGCTGCTTGGCGATGTTGTTGATCATCTCCATCAAGATAACCGTCTTGCCGACGCCGGCGCCGCCGAACAGGCCCATCTTGCCGCCCTTGGGGAACGGGATGAGCAGGTCAACGACCTTGATGCCGGTTTCGAGCACTTCGACCTTGGTGGAGAGCTCAACGAACTCGGGGGCGGTACGGTGGATGGGGCGGAACTCGGTCGCGCCGACATCGCCCATTTCGTCCACGGGCAGACCCACGACGTTGATGATGCGGCCCAGGGGGGCGCGGCCAACCGGAGCCATGATGGGGTTTCCGGAGTCCGTTCCTTCCATGCCGCGAACCAGACCGTCAGTGGCGTCCATGGCGATGGTGCGCACGACGTTGTTGCCCAGGTGCTGAGCGACTTCGAGGACGAGGTCTTCAGCAGTGGGGTTGTTTGTGTTCTTCAGAAAAACTGCGTTCATGATGGCGGGAAGCTGGCCCTCGGGAAATTCGAGGTCCACCACCGCGCCGATGACTTGTACGATCTTGCCTTTGACACCGCTCATGATTGTTCGCCCCCTTTATCCTTTGAGCGCTTCGGTTCCGCCGACGATGTCCATCAACTCTCTGGTGATGCTCGCCTGCCTGGCCTTGTTGTATACCAGGGTGAGCGTGCCCACCATGTCGTCGCAGTTCCTCGTGGCGTTGTCCATGGCCCGCATGCGTGCCGCATGTTCCGAAGCCGACGTATCGAGCATGCCGCGATAGAGCTGGACGTTGACGAACCGGGGCAGAAGCTCGGCCAGAAGGCCTTCCACCGAAGGTTCGTAGAGGTACTCCTGAGTTGGCCCAGCCGCTTCGACGCCTTCGACGCTGTCGGCGACCATGGGCAGGATGGTCAACGTGGTTGACTCCTGCCTGGGGATGGAGATGAACTTGCCGAAGACCAGATTCACTTCATCGAAGTCGCCATTGATATAGCCGTTGATCACGTCCATGCCCAGCTTGAGGGCCACGGTGTAATCGAAGGAGCCCATCTGGTCCGCGAAGGCGGCCACGATTTCGTAGTCGCTCTTCTTGATGGAGTCGCGGCCCTTCTTGCCCATGCAGACGAACTTAACCGTCTTGCCCTGGGCGGCCTTTTCTTTGGCGAGCTTCAAAGCCATGGTGATGAGGCCGCCGTTGAAGGAGCCGCAAAGGCCCCTGTCGGAAGTGACCAGGACGATGAGACTCGTCTTGATCTCCTCACGGACTTCCAGAAGCGGATGGATCGAAGAATCCGCTCCCGCGGCCAGGCTGCCGAGCATCTCGTAGAACTTGTCCGCGTAGGGGCGGAAGCGTTCGATGCGAGACTGCGCGTTACGCAGCTTGGCCGAAGCCACCATGTTCATGGCTTTGGTGATCTGCTTGGTCTTCTTGACCGCTGCGATCTTTAATTCGACGTCTTTCAGGGATGGCATGTATGTGCTCCCCCGCCTTAACCTTCAGCCCGGAAGCCCTTTTTGAACTCGTCAATGGCGGCGCCCAGGGTGGCGGTGAGGCTGTCGTCCAGGGCCTTCTTCTCGCGGATGTCCTTGAGAATGGAAGCCTTGGAGTTGCGCAGATAATCCAGGAACTCTTCCTCGAACTTGCGCACGGCGCTCACTTCGACGTCGTCCAGGAAGCCGCGGCCAGCCGCGAAGATAACCGCGACCTGCTCTTCGACGGGCAGGGGGCGGTACTGGGGCTGCTTCAGCAGTTCAACCATGCGCATGCCGCGGTTGAGCTTCAGCTGGGTGCCCTTGTCCAGGTCCGAGCCGAACTGGGCGAAGGCCGCCAGTTCGCGGTACTGGGCCAGGTCCAGGCGCAGAGTGCCCGCGACCTGCTTCATGGCCTTGATCTGGGCCGCGCCGCCGACTCGGGAGACCGAGAGGCCGACGTTGATGGCGGGACGGATGCCTGCGTTGAACAGGTTGGGCTCCAGGTACACCTGACCGTCGGTGATCGAGATCACGTTGGTGGGGATGTACGCGGACACGTCGCCTGCCTGGGTCTCGATGATGGGCAGGGCGGTCAGCGAGCCTGCGCCTTCCTTGTCGGAAAGCTTGGAGGAGCGCTCCAACAGACGCGAGTGGAGGTAGAACACGTCGCCGGGGAACGCTTCACGTCCCGGCGGACGGCGCAGCAAGAGGGACATCTGGCGGTAGGCCACGGCCTGCTTGGACAGGTCATCATACACGATGAGGGCGTGACGGCTGGAGTCGCGGTAGTATTCCGCCATGGTGCAACCGGCGTAGGCCGCGATGAACTGCAGCGGCGCGGGCTCGGAAGCGGTGGAGGAGATGACCGTGGTGTACTCCATGGCGCCGTACTTGCGCAGGGTGTCCACCACCAGGGCCACGGTGGACTTCTTCTGGCCGATGGCCACGTAGAAGCACTGCACGTCGCCGCCCTTCTGGGCCAGAATGGCGTCCAGGCAGACGGCGGTCTTGCCGACCTGGCGGTCGCCGATGATCAGCTCGCGCTGGCCGCGACCGATGGGGGTCATGGCGTCGACGGCCTTGATGCCGGTGATCATGGGCTCGTGCACCGACTTACGGGCGATGATGCCGGGAGCCTTGATTTCGACCGCGCGGAATTCGTTGGAGGCGATGGGCCCCAGACCGTCGATGGGGTTGCCCAGGGGGTCGATGACTCGACCGGCCACGGCGTCGCCGACGGGCACGGAGAAGATCTTGCCGGTACGCTTGACCGGGTCGCCTTCCTTGATGTGCGTGTCCTCACCCAGGAGCGCGACACCCACGTTGTCCTCTTCCAGGTTCAGCACCAGTCCCATGATGCCGCCAGGGAACTCCAGAAGTTCCATGGACATGGCGCTCTGGCAACCGTAGACACGGGCAATGCCGTCACCCACGGAGAGCACGGTGCCGGTCTCGCTCATCTCGACGCGAGATTCATAATTCTGAATCTGCTGCTCGATGATCTTGCTGATCTCTTCGGCTTTGATCTGCATGGCCCTACTCACCCCTCTTGATTTGTTCTTTCAGCAGCTGCAACTGGGCCCGAAGGCTAGCGTCCAGGACCTTATCCCCCACCCGCAGGACAACCCCGCCCAGGATGGCGGGCTCCACGCCGAAGTCGAGAACCAGCTTCTTGCCGGACTTCTTCTCCAGCTTGGCCTTGATGTCCTTCTGCCGCTTGGCCGGAATCTCCATGGCAGTGGTCAGCTTGCCGCGAACCACACCGCTGGTTTCGTCCAGAAGCTCGGCGTAGGTCTCCTGGATGTCCGGCAGACAGTCCAACCGGCCCTTGTCAGCCAACACGGAGAGGAAGTTCACGGACAGGGGGGCCATGTTCAGCTTGGCCACCACGTCGTTCAGAACCGCCTTCTTCTCCTGCACGTTGAAGCTCGGGCTCTTAAAGAGTTTCAGAAGCTCGGGGGCCGTATTCATTGCGCCAGCCAGCCCGTCGAGATCCTTGCCGAAAGTGTCGGCGGCCTTTTCCTTCACGCCCAGAGCGAACAGCGCCTTGGCGTACCTGCGTGCGACGATGTTCCCGGTCAATTGAGCACCACCTTGCCTAAAGCGTCGTCAACAAGCTTGTCCTGGACATCGGCCGTCAGCTTCTTGGCCAGCATGTCCTGGGCTGCCTCGATGATCTTGTCGGCCATTTCGACGCGCAGCGCGTTCATGGCCATCTTGGCTTCCTGCTCGGCGGAAAGCAGCGCCTGAGCCTTGATGCGCTCGGCCTGCTCTTCGGCGGCCTTCACGATGGAGAGCTTGAGCGCCTCGCCCTGGGCCTTGTAGTCGGCCAGGATCTGAGCCCTTTCGCTCTCAAGGTTCGCGATGGAACCCTCGACATCGGACAGGCGCTTCTGCGCCGAAACCTTGCGCTCCTCCAGGTCGGCGAGCTGGTTTTCGATGCCCAGCTTGCGTCCGCTGAAGGTGCTGGCGATCTTCTTGCCTCCGACCCACCACACCACTCCCACCACGAGAGCGAAGTTGATGGTCCGCAGAATGAAGTTTTTCCAGTTGGGAGCGTCACCCCCGTCGGCCGAGGCCCATGCGCACGCGGCGGTCAGCAGACAGACCGCGAGTGCAAAGAGAACAATCCGTGCCTTCTTCAACGCCATCCTCCTTGAAACGCTTGGGGCCGCCGACTAGAGGGCCTTGCCCAGAACCTTCGAAACGGCCTTGTTGGCCATGACGGACACCCCAGCCAGCATGGTCTCCAGAGCGACCTTGGACTCGTTTGCAACTGTGGCGCGCGCGCCCTTCAGGGAGACGAAGGCCTCCTCGTTGGCGGCTTCAAGAATCGCCTTCTCCTGGCCGGCGCCTTCCAGACGAAGACCGGTGCGCACAGCGCTGGCTTCGCGGCGGGCGTCTTCCAGGGCGGCCTGATAATTCTTGATTTTGCCTTCGGCGGACGACGTGAAGCCGTCAATTTCAGAGGCTTGGGCGGCGACGGTGTCGGCGCGCAGTTTGAGCATCCTGCGAACGGGAGCGATGAGCACCGCGTTCAGAACCACCAGGATGATGAGGAAGTTGGCCAGCTGTACGAAGAACCATCCGTCTAGAACAAGTATGTCCATCCACCGCCCCCCTAATTGTGAATTTTGTTTCAAGCCCGGAGGGTACGTACCTGTTTTCGCACGGAGTGTCTAGGCCCTTTTTGGGAAAGGGTGCGAAAACGCACGCTAAATGGACGTTTTGACGGAGATAGTTATGAATTTCACGAATATCGGCAGGCTCAGTCTTGCGATGCCGCGACACCCGATCCGCTCATGCAGACCTGGCCGTCGAGCTCTGCGCCCTCTTCAACGGAAAGGGCCGGGGTGTTGAGCACGCCCTTGAAATGGGCGGTCTTGTGCAGGAGCGCCCGCTGGGAGGCCGTGGCTTCGCCGCTGAAAGTCCCGCCGAGAACCAATTGGCCCACGCGCACCTGTCCGGTGATCACGGCCTCGCGCCCGACCACCAGGATGCCTTCCGACTCGATCTCGCCTTCGAAGACGCCGTCGATGCGCACCGAACCGGTGAAGTCCAGGCGCCCGCGATACGTGGTGCCCGCCCCCAGAAAGGCGTTGATTTCATCCTTGGCCACGGCAATACCTCCAGACGATGCGGTGAAGCGCGTCACGCCTTTTTGAAGACGAACCGGCGCATGGATACGTTCAGCACTATTCCGATGAGACAGAAGTTCACGATGGTGGCGCTGCCGCCATAACTGATGAAGGGGAGCGGGATGCCCACCACGGGCATGATGCCGAGCACCATCCCCATGTTGATGAGGATCTGCCAGAAGAAGTAGAAGAACACGCCAGCGCACAAAAACGACCCGAAACGGTCTTTCGCGTCGCGCGCGGACCCGGCCAGCAGGTAGAGGAAGATGCTGAACAGGGCCACCAGCACGATGGCCCCCACGAAACCCCACTCCTCGGCGAACACGGCCACGGCGAAGTCCGTGTGCTTTTCCGGCAGGAACCTCAGCTGGCTCTGGGTTCCCTCCAGGAATCCCTTGCCCCACATCTGCCCCGAGCCGATGGCGATCTGCGACTGGATGATGTGGTAGCCCGAGCCCAAGGGGTCACGTTCAGGATTGAACAAGGTCAGCACGCGCAGCTTCTGGTATGGTTTCAGGAAGAACCATCCGCAGGGTATAAGCACGGGAACCACCACCAGCAGCACCTTGAAAACCCGCCCGGTGAGCCCACGGAAGAGGATCATGCCGCCAAGCAGCAGCAGGATGTTCAGCCCCGAACCCAGGTCGGGCTGCACGATGACCATGGCCGCCGGAGGCAGGGCCACGGCCAGGATGGTGAACAGTTCAAGCCAGCCAAGCCGTCCGGTGTCCTTGGAGAGCATGAGTGCGCCCAGCATCAGGGTGGCGAACTTGGCGAACTCGCTGGGCTGGATGCTGAAGAGCCCGAAATCCAGCCAGCGCTTGGCCCCGTAGACGGTCTTGCCCATGATGGGAACCAGTGCCAGCAGGATGATGGTCAGGATCATGAGCGGCCAGGCCACGTGCTTGAAGTAGCGGTAGTCGAACAGGGTCATGGTTATCATGCCCACGAACCCGGCCAGACCCCAGATGCACTGCTTCTGATAGAAAGGGTTCAGCGACACGCCGTCGCCCATGCGGAAGCCGCTGGCGGAATAGAGGTTCAAAACCCCCACGCCAAAAAGCATAGCGATCATGACCAGCAACGGCCAGTTGATGTGCGTGATGAGGCGGCGGTCCAGCGGTGACATGGGTTAGTCGCCGGTTTCCGGCGCGGGTTGCGCCTTGGCGGCGGTCTTTGCGGCGGCAGGGGCCGGCCCGAACAGGTAGTCGTACACGGCCTTGACCACCGGGCCTGCGCTCTCGCCGCCGTGGCCGCCGTGTTCCAGCATGCACACCACCACGTAGCTCTTGCCGTCCTTCTGGCCCCAGGTGGATATCCAGGCGTGGTCGCGGTATTTGTAGGGCATCTCGTGGGTCTTCTGGCGGATGTCGGCGTTTTGCAGCTTGACCACCTGGGCCGTGCCGGTCTTGCCGCCGATGACCGCATCGGGCCGCTTGAGCTTCTGGGCCGTGCCCGCCTGCACGGTATCGGCCATGGCCTTCAGGATGAACTCCCGGTCCTTGTCGGACAGGGTCAGTTTGGACTGCACATCCACCGGATCGTCCAGCACCAGGCTCGGTCTGATGACCTTGCCGCCATTGACCAGCGCAGCCAGGAACTTGGCCAGCTGAAGCGGAGACACCTGCACGTAGCCCTGGCCGATGGATGCGTTCAGCGTCTCGCCGCGCGTCCAGTTCTCGCCGTAGCGGCGTTTCTTCCAGGCGGTGGAGGGGATCAGGCCGCTGCGCTCGTGGGGCAGGTCGATGCCCGTGGGCTGGCCGAAGCCGGACTGGAGCGCGTAGCGGTTGATGCGGTCGATGCCGAGCTTCTCGCCCAGCTGGTAGAAGTAGACGTCGCAGGAGTGGACCAGGGCGGAGCGCATGTCCATGGAGCCGTGCCCGCCCTTCTTCCAGCAGTGGAAGTCGTGGTCACCCACGCGGTAGGAGCCGGTGCAGACCACTGTGTCCGAGGTCTTGATCATCCCCTCGGACAGGGCGCAGGCCGCCATGAGCAGCTTGAAGGTGGACCCCGGCGGGTACACCGACTGCGACACCCGGTTCTGGATGGGGTGCATGGGGTCGTCGCGCAGCTCCTTCCACTTCTTGGGAGGGATGCCCAGGACGAAGAGGTTGTTGTCGTAGGTGGGCTGGCTCACCAGGGCCAGCACCTTGCCGGTTTCGGGCTGGAGCACAACCACGGCCCCGGCCTGCCCTTCCAGCTGCTTGGCGCAGAAGGCCTGGAGGTCGGCGTCCACGGAAAGCATCAGGTTGCCTCCGGTGCGCGGCTCCTGGATCACCTGCTGGTCGTGCTCGCGGCCGTAGGCGTCCACCTCGATCTGCTTGAGGCCCTTCTCGCCGCGCAACCGCTGCTCCAGCACCAGCTCGAGGCCCTGCTTGCCCACGTGGTCGCCCAGGGCCAGGCGCGAGTCCTTCTCCAGCTCCTCCTCGTTGGCCTCGGCCACATAGCCCATGACGTGCGCCAGGGGCTGCCCGTCCGGATAGTAGCGCTTGTGGCGGATGAGGATCTCCAGGCCCGGCCAGGACACGGCGTTGGCCTCGATCTTGGCCAGCAGCTCGTAGGACAGGTTGGAGATGAGCACCATGGGCTCGAAGGGCTTGGAGCGCTTCTTGCCGCGAATGTATGTGTCGAGAAGCACCTGATAGTCGAGCCCGGTCCACTCGGACACCTTGCGCAAGGTGGCCTGGATGTCCTCGCAATCCTCGCGGATGAGGCCAAGTGCGAAGGAAGGTTCGTTGATGGCCAGGGGTTTGCCGTTGCGGTCCAGGATCATGCCGCGCGCGGCGATGATGGAGGCCTGGCGCATCTGGTTTTCCCGGGCGAGCTCGGCGAAGTGCTCGCCCTTGTGCACCTGGAGATACCACAGGCGGACCGTGAACAGGCAGAAGAGCCCCAGGATGAGGCTCTGGAGGAGGATCAGACCGCCGCGTGGCGATTGTTGCCCGGTGTCGGGCTCATACGTCTTGGCCATTGTGGGGCAGGTGGTTGTAGATGATGTAAGCAAGGCCCCATTGCACGGGGAAGACCACGGCCTGGACCACGGCCTCCAGAAGAACACGTCCCGGCGGCACCCGCCAGTCCTGAAGCTGGGTCATGACATTCATCAGCCCAAAATGCAAAACCCCCAGGCACGCGCCCAGGATGATCATGAACAGAAAGTTCTTGGCCTCAAAGAGCCAGTGTCCGAAGAAGAAGAGCGCCGTAAGCACCCCGTACCACAGGACCACCGTGCCGAAAGCCAGGGAGCCGGAGCCTTCCTGGAGCAGGAGCCAGATGAGCCCCAGGATGACCGTGGTTCGGGGTTTTTCTTCCTGAAGGCTCAAGATAAGCCCCGGCGCGAGAAAGTCCACTCCGGGCATGAAGCTCTGCATCCACAGTCCGGCCAGGGTGAAGACCGACCAGAAAGCCAGGCGGGGGCCGTTCATTGCCCTTCGCCCCGCTTCTTCCTGGGCAGGGATTCCTGGGGCCGGGCCTCGGGAGGTTCGTTGCGCCCGCGCTTCTTGACCTCGCCCTTGCGCTCCGCCGCGCCCTTGGGGCGCTTGGTGGAGGTGTCGGGCAGGGCGTCGTCGGCTTCGGTGGCCTCGGGTGGCCTGGGAGGCGGAATCTTGCGCAGCAGGGCCACTTCTTCCATGCGCTTGGGGTCGAAAAGGGCCTGGGCCTGCACGTTCAAAAACAACGAGGCCCCCTCGCGCGAGACGTCGGACACCTCGGCCACGGGCAGCCCCTGGGGGAAGATGCCTTCCAGCCCAGTGGTGACCAGGGTCTCGCCCTTTTCCAGGGGAGCGTTCAGGGCCACGTATTGCAGAGTCATGCCCAGGTTGGGGCCGCGCCCCACCAGGATGCCCTGGGTGCGGGTCTTCTGGGAGACCACGGGAATCTTGCTGTTGGGGTCGGTGATCATGATGACCGTGGCCGCGTTCATGGAGTAGCGCAGCACGCGCCCCACCACGCCCTCGGGCGAGACCACGGGCGTGTTGATCTCCACGCCGTGGCGGCTGCCACGATCGATGACGAACGTCTCCAGGGCCGCGTTGGGGCCAAGGCGGTGGGCGATGACGCGCGCCGCCTCCCGGGACCATTCGGGCGGCGGCGTGATCATCAGGATGCCGGTGAGACGCTTGGCCAGCGAGGCCTGCTCGCGCGCGCCCACAAGTTCGTCGTTGGCGCGCGCCAGTTCGTCACGCAGCACCTCGTTCTCCTGGCGCAGGCCCACGAAGTAGACGTAGCGCTCCCAGAACGAGGATAGACGTGTCCATACCCACCGACCGGGGGTCAGTACCCACCGGGTGAGTTCCAGGCCCGTATGGCTGGCCAGATTGTCCACGTATCCGGTGCGGATGTTCCAGGTGAACAAGCCCAGATAGACAAAAAGGACCACCAGCAGACCCAGTGCTATGCGCTGGGGCGTGGGCTTAATCGATGGTTACCTCTTTGAGCACATCGAGATTGTCCAAGGCCTTGCCCGATCCGAGGACGACCGCCGACAAAGGGTCGTCCACGATGACGATGGGAAGGCTGGTCTCTTCGCGCAGGAGCTGATCCAGGCCGCGCAGCAGCGCGCCGCCGCCCGTCAGGACGATGCCCCGGTCCACGATGTCCGCGGCCAGTTCCGGGGGGGTCTGCTCCAGGGCGATGCGGACCGCCTGGACGATGGACTCAACCTGCTCGGCGATGGCCTTCTGGACCTCGTCGGCGGTGATGGTGATGTTCTGCGGAATGCCCGTGACCAGATCGCGGCCCTTGACCTCGATCTCCCCCTGGCTGGTGGAGTGGTGCGCGCTGCCGATGTTGATCTTGATCTGCTCGGCCGTGGATTCGCCGATGAGCATGTTGTACTTGCGCTTGACGAACTGCATGATGGCTTCGTCCATCTTGTCGCCGCCGACGCGCACGCTCTTGGCGTACACGATGCCCGACAGGGAGATGACCGCCACCTCGGTGGTGCCGCCGCCGATGTCCACAACCATGTTGGAGGTGGGCTCGGTGATGGGGAGGTTCGCGCCGATGGCTGCGGCCATGGGCTCCTCGATCAGGTACACCTCGCGCGCGCCCGCCGACTGGGCGGATTCCTTCACGGCGCGCTTCTCCACCTGGGTGATGCCCGTGGGCACGCAGATGATGATGCGCGGGCGCACCAGGCGGCGCGAGTTGTGCACCTTGGAGATGAAGTGGCGAAGCATGGCCTCGGTGACCTCGAAGTCGGCGATGACGCCGTCCTTCATGGGGCGGATGGCCACGATGTTGCCGGGGGTGCGGCCAAGCATCTTCTTGGCCTCGGCGCCCACGGCCAGCACCTTGTTGACGCCGCGCGCGTCCTTCTTGACGGCGACGACGGACGGTTCCGAGAGCACGATCCCCTTGCCCTTCACGTACACCAGCGTGTTGGCTGTACCGAGGTCGATGGCGAGGTCGTTGGAGAAAAATCCCAATGCGGAATCCAAAAGTCTGGACATGGTCCCTTCCTTGACTCAATCATGGAGTCTGGCGTCTTGCGGAGTGGGCCTCGCGGCCCGCCTCGAAACCGGCCTTGGCGGCCGATAAAAAAAGCCGGGCCGCGCGCGGCCGGCCCTCGGATCGGCAGAGCGGTGATCTCGTGGCCCCCGCCCGGTCGAGGGTTGGTGTTGTTCGATTCCCCGCCTGATGTCAACGGGATTTTGCACTTATGAACAAGGTATCATCAAACGCAATCCAGGCACAGGGATATTACTCCGTATCCGCGCACTGGAAGGACTTATTTTCCCGCCCTGCCCGCAAGGTCCCGCTGGACGCCGGATTCACCTGCCCAAACCGCGACGGGACCGTCTCCTCCGGGGGGTGCTCCTTCTGCAACGCCAACGGGTCCGGCACGGGCCTTCACCGCGCCATGAGCCTCACGCAGCAGTGGGACCACTGGCGGGAGCGGCGCCGCACCGTGTGGGGCGAGGTGGCCCTGGTGGGCTACCTCCAGGCCTTCTCCAACACCCACGGGCCTGCGTCAAAGCTGCGCGCCGTGCTGGAGGAGCTGGCCACCATCCCCGACCTGGAGGGGCTGTGCCTGGGCACCCGGCCCGACTGCCTGGACCAGGAAAAAATCCGGCTGCTGGCGGATTTTCCCGCCCGCGAGCTCTGGCTGGAACTGGGTTTGCAATCTTCCAACCCGGCAACCCTTGCCCGCGTGAACCGGGGGCACGGGCCCGAGTGCTTTGCCCGCGCCGCCGAAATGGCCGCCGGGATGGGCGTAAAGGTGCTGGCGCACGTGATGGCCGGTTTGCCCGGCGAAACGCCCGGGGACTGGGACGAGACCGTGCGCTTCGTGAACGCGCTCCCCGTGGCGGGCATCAAGTTCCACAACCTGTTCGTGGCCGGGAACACGCCCCTGGCGAACGACTACCGGGCAGGGTTCGTCCAGCCGCCCACGCTTGAGGACTACGCGGCCTGGGTGGGCCGGTCGCTTTCGGCACTTCGCCCGGACATGGTGGTGCACCGGCTGGCCGCAGACCCGGCCCAGGGCGAACTGGTCGCGCCTGCATGGGCCGGAGACAAGCGCGCGGTGCATAACGCCATCATGGCGGAAATCCGGCGCGGCGGGATCAGGCAGGGCGCGGCCTGGAGCGGAACAGATTGAGACCGGCCTGAGACCGGCCTGAGACCGGGCTCGCCTGACGACGCAGAAACAAACCAGCGCGACACGACTGTCGGCTATTTTCCGGGAGAACGACGCATGAAACGCACCTTGGGCTTCTTCGCGCTGCTGGCGCTTGTCATCGTCCTGGCCGCTCCGGCCCAGGCCCAGCAGAGCGCGTCCGCGCCGGACAGGTCCTTCTCCCTGACCATCCCGTCCGGCTGGGTGGCCATCCCGACGCTTGAGCTGTATCTGTTCGAGCATCCGGGCCGCACCACGCCGGTCACGCCAGAGGAGCTGGCAGAATTTCGCAACACGCGCATGGGCTTCCAGCGGCCCGCAGACGCCTGGTTCACCCTGCCCTACATGATCGTGCGCCTGGAGACCGGCAAGAAACGCGGCCCCCAGGAGCTGTTCATGGACCACGTGCTGGCCGAGAAGGACAGCGAGGCCGGAGCGCCAGGCGAGGGCTACCGCTTCCGGGAAAAGGACCACTTGCCCACCAAGCGCATGCACTACTATAAAGACGTCAGCTACAGTGCCGCCCAGGGCCGCAAGGTGGCCATGGGCGTGTACACCTATCTGACCAGCCGGGGCTTTTTGCGCGTGGCCTGGTTCGTGGGCGAAAACGAGCTGAGGGCCTATGAGCCCACGCTGCACCAGTCGGCCATGAGCGTGAAGCTTTCGCCGGAGCTGGAATACGTGCCGGAGGGCAAGAAATGAGCGCCACCGAAATCATCGTCGCCAGACCGCTGGCCCTGCACCTGACCTGGGATGGGGACACGTTGGACTCCATCGGCCTGAAGTGGGCCGGGGACGAGGACGTCTCCGCCCCCAGGACGCAGCTCGGGCGCGAACTGGCCGAGGCGCTTGCCCGCTACGTGGCCGGGGAGCGCGTGGAGTGGCCGGTGCTGCCCGTTGATTTGAGCAGGCTCGCGCCGTTCCACCGCGTGGTGCTGAAGGAACTGTACCGGATTCCGGCGGGCGAGAGCCTGAGCTACGGCCAATTGGCCGAGCGCTGCGGCAGCCCCAAGGCCGCCCGCGCCGTGGGGCAGGTGATGGCCAAGAACCCCTGGCCGCTGGTGTTCCCCTGCCACCGGGTGCTGGCCTCTGGCGGCGGGCTTGGCGGGTTCGGGCCTGGTGTCGAGATGAAGAAGTGGCTGCTGGAACTTGAGCGTGAGTCCTGCAAGTAGCGTCGCTACATATGCATTCGAAATACATCTCCTTCGACCGAGGGCAATGTCGCGGCTATCAATCCGAAATCGACCTCTACAGCAGATTCATACACACGCATATCCTTCAAAACATACCGACATATAGTGACATTCTCAAGGAAGAGACAAAATTTGTTGAATACCTGGCACTCGCGAATGGCGTTTCCACCCAAAACCAAGCCACATCGTCGGCACGCAGCGACACCGCTGGGAACGCAGTCTTCTTGAACGACATCAGCCTCCACTTTCTGGCAATGACAATCGTCTCAACATACAATCTCTGGGAAAGACAAATAATCAACCATCTTCAGCTTCAACTCGAATTCAACGACATCTTCATTCAAAAATCATATTGGACATGGGAGACGATCATCTCCACCCTTTCAGAGTATAGCACACCCAAAAATCTCATCCCATCGTACAGTGACTTGCAGGAAATGCAGCTCATTACAAACGCCATAAAGCAAGGGCAAGGCAGCTCATACGACGAATTGTTGGCATCAGGGGCACCAATCACGATAGAACCACCTACCCCGCTGCCTGAAACATTTTTCGGAACACCCCTTCTCGGCATCCGTCTCTATCCAACCCGAGAGATTGTTCACACGTATATTTCCGCAACAAAGGATTTTTGGGATTATTCTCATTGGGAACAACTTGGACCGCAGCGACCCGCAAACACGACATCGTCCGTCCCCCTGTATTGAAACCTCAACAGATGTGCAGTCTGGAGGACAATATTATTGGCATACTGTCTTCTTCCCGGAATGCATCCTCACATTTTTCAAGGACGCGACACAAGAGGCTCATCCCGGACGACAACACGCATCCGAACTCCGGCCCCCGTGCCTTCCCTTCCTCCCGCGAAGTCAGGATCGCGCAATCCCCCTGTTGACAACCCCCACTCACCGCGTGTAGCCTTCCCCACATGACCACGGTCTGCGCCTCCCTCGCTCTGGCTCTCCTGCTACTGCCCCCCGCGGGCAAATAATACTATTTTCTCTTTTTGCATTCGCAATCCGTGTCCACCCGCTTAAGGCGGGGGTTTCCTCACGCATTCTCGCAGCAGGAGTGTTCATAGCATGCAGCCCAGCACCCCGGACAAGTACCGTCCATTTCCTCCCGTGCCCCTCACTGGCCGCACCTGGCCGGACAAGACCATCACCGCCGCCCCCATCTGGCTCTCCACGGACCTTCGCGACGGCAACCAGGCCCTGTTCGAGCCCCTGGACCCGGCAAGCAAGCTGCGCCTGTTCGAACTCCTGACCCGCGTGGGCTTCAAGGAAATCGAAGTGGCCTTCCCGGCGGCCTCCCAGACCGATTTCGACTTCGTGCGCTCCCTCATCGAGGACAGCCACATCCCGAGCGACGTGACCATCTCCGTGCTCAGCCAGTGCCGCGAGCACCTGATCCGCCGGACCATGGAATCCCTCCAGGGCGCGCGCCGGGCCATCGTGCACATCTACGCCTCCACGGCTCCGGTGTTCATGAAGACCGTGTTCCGCAAGACCCCCGAAGAGGTCATCGCCATGGCCGTGTCCTCGGTGAAGCTCATCCGCGAGCTGGCCGCCGCCCAGCCCGCCACCGAGTGGGCGCTGGAGTTCAGCCCCGAGAACTTCTCCGGCTCCGACCTCACCTTCGCCCGAGACATCTCCGACGCCGTGGCCGAGGCCTGGGGCGCAACGCCAGACGACAAGCTCATCGTGAACCTCCCGGCCACCGTTGAACTTGCCACCCCCAACGTCTACGCCGACCAGATCGAATGGATGTGCCGCAACCTGAAACACCGCCAGAGCATGATCATAAGCGTCCACACCCACAACGACCGTGGAGCCGCCGTGGCCGCCGCCGAGCTGGCCCTTTTGGCCGGGGCCGAGCGCGTGGAAGGCTGCCTGTTCGGCAACGGCGAGCGCACCGGCAACGCCGACCTGGTCACCATGGGGCTGAACCTCTACACCCAGGGCATCAATCCGGGCCTGGACTTCACCGAACTGGACAAGCTGGCCCGCACCGCCGAGGAGCTCACCGGCCTGCCCGTCCACCCGCGCCATCCCTACGCGGGCGATCTGGTGTTCACTGCCTTCTCCGGCTCCCATCAGGACGCCATCAAGAAGGGCATGGCCGCTCGCCAGCCCGGCGACGTCTGGGACGTGCCCTACCTGCCCGTCGACCCCGAGGACCTCGGCCGCGGCTACGACTCCATCGTGCGCGTCAACAGCCAGTCCGGAAAGGGCGGCGTGGCCTACCTCATGGAGACGTCCCACGGCATGGTCATGCCCCGCAGGCTTCAGGTGGAGTTCTCCGGCGCGGTGCAGCGCCGCGCAGACGCCAAGGGCGGCGAGATCTCCGCGACCGAGCTCTGGGACCTCTTCGCCACGGAATACCTGAAGCTTAAAAAGCCCCTGCTCTACGCCGGGCATCACCTGATCGAGCGCGACAAGGGCCAGGGCGTAAGCCTCACCGTGGGACTGGACAAGAAGACCCTGGGGCTCTCAGGCTTGGGCAACGGGCCCATCGACGCCACCGTGCACGCCCTGGGACTGCCCATCACCCTGCACTCCTACGAGGAGCGGGCCATCAGCCAGGGCGCGGACGCCAAGGCCGCCGCCTTCGTGGAAGTGTCCATGGAGGGCGTGAAGGGCATGACCTTCGGCGTGGGCGTGCACGAGAACATCGTCACCGCCTCGATTCTGGCGGTGGTGAGCGCCGTGAACCGCCTGCTGGCCATGGCCACGCGCGAAGTGCGCGCTGAGATGCTGGAGAAGCTGAAGGAAGAGTAGTCGAGGCACAGGCGAAAGAGGGCCTCCGGCGGCCAAAGGGCTCCGCCCTTTGGAAACCCTCACGGGGTTGGTCGCTTCTTCCGGCGAGGCAGGCGGCGAAGGACGCAGCGCGGAGGCACAGGCGAAAGAGGGCCTCCGGCGGCCAAAGGGCTCCGCCCTTTGGAAACCCTTACGGGATCAGGATGGTTCATCCTGCCGTCGACGATGCGGACGCATGACGGAAACCGGCAACGTGTCAGTAAAAAAAGGGCCGCCCTGTGGGGCGGCCCTTTTCCTGTCAGTTCAGCCAGGGCTCGAAAAGTTTGTGCACCTCGCGCATCTCGGCCTCCATCTCGGCAAACGACGGCTTCTGCACGGGATGGCGCGTGATGATGGTCTGGCGAACGATCATGGCGAACTCGTCCCACTTGGCCTGCCCGTGCAGTTCGGACAGCAGGAAGAAGGCTTCCTTGCGGTTCTCGGGATCGGTCAGGTCCTTTTTCTCTCCGGCAAAGAAACTTTTGACTTTTTCAACCCATTCCATGGAGTACCTCCGGGAATATTGTTTACATCGCTGGCGGCGCGGCATCCGCCAGGGTGATTCCGCTATTGCGGGTAGTTCGTCCTGCAATAGCGCTGGCACCAGTCGCGCGCGGTCTGGGCGGCCCCTGCGCAGTCGTCGAAACTGTACTGTCTGCCCTGCGGAGCGTACACCGCGTTGCACTCGTCCAGGCATTTCTGCAGGGATGCCTGTTTCATGTTCATCACCATGGAATATTCGTCGCAGATGGGAATGGTGTCGCAGGATTGCTGCGGACTGCCGGTGTACTGGTAACAGAACCCCTTGAATTCGGCCTCGGTCATGGGCTTCACCGGGCCGCAACCTGCGGACGCCAAAGCTGCCAAAGCGAGAACCGTCACGAGCATGCGTTTCATGCCACCTCCTCCTGCCGGCCATGCGGACGCTGCGCCTCGAACGGCGTCCTGGCCCGGACGCCATCAAAATACATGGTAGGCTGGAGAAATCAACTGGACAGTGGTCGCCGCGCGTTCGCGCTTGACGCACGCCCGTTTTTGCCCCAACTCCAGGCCCGGCGCTTGCGTCGAGCCAGAACCCCAAGGAGTCGCACATGGCCTTCACCGTAAAGGACGTCCTTCGCCTGGAAGTCGCCCCCGCATTGGGCTGCACCGAACCCGTGGCCGTGGCCCTGGCCGCTGCCGCAGCCGTGTCGCTCCTGCCGGGCAAACGCTTCGACGCGCTCGACGTCTGGGTGGACCCCAACATCTACAAAAACGGGCTGGCCGTCACCATCCCTGGCACCGGAGGCCTGTGCGGACTGGACACCGCCGCTGCTCTGGGCGCTGTGGGCGGCGACCCCATGCTGCGGCTCGAAGTGCTCTCCCCCCTGTCCGAGGCCGACGTGGCCCGCTCGAGCGAGTTGCTGCGTCTGGGACAGGTGCGCGTGCACCTGCTCTCCGACCGGCGCGGCATCTACATCAAGGCCGAGGCCCGCCAGGGCGAACACGTGGGCGAGGCCATCATCGAGCAGCACCACGACCATCTCACGTCGCTTCGCATGGACGGCGCAGACCTGACGGACAGCCCCCTGTTCCACGAGGCGCGCGCAGGCTCTGGCGGCGTGGCGGAACTGGAGACCTGGCTCAAGGAGCAGAGCCTGCAGCAACTCCTGGACCTGGCCGACGCCCTGGACGCCGACGACATGGCCTTCCTGCAGGACGGCGTGCGCCACAACATGGCCCTGGCCGACTACGGCCTGAAGCACGGGCCAGGCCTGGGCGTGGGCAAGACCTTCGAGCGTCTGGTGCGCCAGAACCTCATGAAGAGCGACATGTTCGTGGCCGCGCGCATGCTGACCTCCGCCGCCGCCGACGCCCGCATGGACGGCGTGGCCCTGCCGGCCATGAGCTCCGCCGGAAGCGGCAACCACGGCCTGACCGCCATCCTGCCCATCTGGGCCGTGAAGGACTACCTGACCTGCACCAGCGACGAGGCCCTGCGCGCCATCGCGGTCAGCCACATCATCACCGCCTACGTGAAGGCCCACACCGGCAGGCTCTCCGCCGTGTGCGGCTGCTCGGTGGCGGCTGGCGCGGGCGCTGCCGCCGGAGTGGCCTACCTCATGGGCGGCGACGTGCATCACGTGGCCGGGGCCATCAAGAACCTGATGGAGGACCTGGCCGGGATCATATGCGACGGAGCCAAGGCGGGCTGCGCGCTTAAATTGGCCACGGCGGCGGGCACTGCCGTGCAGGCGGCGCTTTTCTCCCTGCATGGAGTCAAGGTGAAGCCCACGGACGGCATCATCGCCCAGTCGCCCGAGCAGACCATGCGAAACGTGGGCATGCTCAGCACCGAAGGCATGATCGAGACCGACCGCACCATCCTGTCCATAATGCTGGAGAAGAAAATATCCGGGCTGGTGTATTGAAATAGCTGTAACGAAAGGCAGCGTTTTTCGTACTTACTCGCTGAGCGCGCTCACGCACCTTCAAGCAAGGAGAACAACGATGAAACGCATAGCCGCAATCATGGCAGTACTCGCAATGCTGGCCACCACCGCCCTGGCCGCCAAGGAAATGGCCCCTCCCCCTGACGGGCCGCACCACGGCGACGGCAAGGGCATCATCCGGATGATCGAGGACCTGAAGCTCTCGCCAGAGCAGAAGCGCTTCGTGGCCCAGACCCTGAAGGACTCCCGCGCCGAGGGCAAGGGCCTGCGCGAGGCCATGAAGACCGCCCGCCAGCAGATGAGCGAGGTGATGGACAAGACCCCCGGCGACGAGGCCCTGGTACGCAAGGCCGCACAGGCCATGGCCAAGGTCGGCGAAGACATGGCCGTGCACCACGGCAAGGTCAAGGCCAAGATCGACACGGTGCTGACCCCTGAACAGCGCGCCGCCGCGTCCGAGAAGAAGCACGCCTTCCGCGACCGCTTCAAGGACCGCTTCGAGAAGGGCGGCAAGGCCCTGGACGAGTGGATCGACCAGCAGCTGAAGTCGTAGAGTCAACCGCAGGGGCTCTGCCCCTGCACCCCGGCGGGCTCTGCCCTGCACCCGCCAGGGGGATGATCCCCCTGGACCCGCAATAAGCTTCGCACGAAAAGCCCCGGCCGGACTACGTCCGGCCGGGGCTTCGTTAGCTCAGACATCTACCCAGTTATCATGGCTACGCAGACCTATAAGGGATTCCACAAGGGCGAAGCCCTTTGGCCGCCGGAGGCTTCTCCCACTCATCACCCCACGCCTGCCAACCAGTGCATCCTGGCGGCGCGGGCTTCTCCCGCGCCGTCGGGCTCAACCTCTTGCTACTTGGCCTCCACGAACTGACCGCCCTTCACCTGCACCATGACCAGCGAATCCACGCCCAGACCGTTGTGGTCTTCGGGGGTCAGGCTGTAGACGCCGGAGATGGCCACTACACCCTTCAGGTTCTCCAGGGCGTCGCGCAGCGCCGCAGGCTCGGCCTTGCCCGCCTTCTTCAGGCCCTCGACCAGCAGCGTCAGGGCGTCTGCGGCGTAGCCGGAGTGGGTGTTCATGGGGAATTTGGCCTGAAGGCCCTTCTCCTGGTAGTTCTTCACGAAGGCGTCGATCACGGCCTTCTGCGGGTCGGCGGCGGGCAGGCCCTGGGCCACCATCAGCTTGGTGGCAGGCATGACCACGCCTTCGGCGCCGGCTCCGGCCAGCTTCAGGAAGTTGGGTCCGGCGATGCCGTGCGACTGCACCAGCAGGGGCTTGTCGCCGGGCAGGTCCGCAAAGTTCTTGGCCGCGATGGCGGCGGCAGGCCCGATGGTCCAGATGACCACGGCCTGGGGCTTGGTCATGGCCACCTTGAAGGCCTCGGCGGAGAAGTCCGCGCCCTTGGAGTCGATGGTCTCCTCGGAAACGATGGTGATGCCGTTGGCCGCAGCCTGGGACTTCAGCGCGTCGAAGCCGTCCTGTCCGAAGGGGTCCTTGGCGGTGAGCAGGGCCACCTTGGTAAGATTTTTGGCCTTCAGGTGCCTGTAAATCTTGTCCACGGCGGTGTTGGTGCGCTGGGGAACCTTGTAGGTCCAGGCGAAGGGGCCGTACTTGCCTCCGGCCACGATGGCGTCGCCGCCCACGGTCATGATGGAGGGGACCTTCTGCTCCTCGGTGTACTTCTTCACGGCCATGCCCTCGCCCGTGGAGGTGGGGCCGATGAGCGCCAGCACCTTGTCGGACTCCACCAGCTGGCGGGCCATGCGCAGGGCGACCTCGGGGGTGGACTGGGTGTCGTAGGCGATGAGCTTGAGGGGCCTGCCCAGCACGCCGCCCTTGTCGTTGATTTCCTTGAGGGTCATCTCGGCCACCAGCCGGGTGGCAGTGCCGATCTCGGCGGTAGGGCCGGATTCGGCGAAGATGCCGCCTATGAGGATGGGCTCGGCGGCGAAGGCCGGAACGGCCAGACACAAGAGGGCCAGGACGGCGAGAAGCAGTCTGCGGGGCATACGTCCTCCGGAAAATGAAATGTTTCCGGCAGGAAGTACACTCCTTTGCTTAGCGGGGCAACAGACGCAGACGGCCCGTTTCCCGCCAGTACCCGGCGATGAGCGCCCCGGCCAGGATCAGGCCGTGCACCAGCACCGTGGCCTCGCCAAGCGCGTGGAACCAGGCGATGAGCGATTCGAGGACCACAACGGCGATCAGGGGGCGAGTGAGCTTGCCGGGGCCGCCGATCACAAGGAAGAGGAGCGTCTTGAGGGAGAGGCCCAGGTCGAACTGGCCTGGGCTTATGAATCCCGTGGAGTTGGCCAGCACCATGCCCGCCAGGGCGGAGAACGCCCCGCCGATGCCGAACGACACGGCCCGCGTGGACAAACGGTCGATGCCGCAGCTGGACGCAGCCAGGGCGTCGTCCTTGCAGGCCAGGAGCGCGCGTCCCAGTCGGGAGGAGCGCACGGCTGCGAACAGGTAGCCGCCCAGCGCCAGGAGCGCCAGGAGCGCGGCGAAGTTGGCCCGGTCGCCTTTCAGTTCTCCGATGAAGGGCAGCATGGGATGGTGCGAGACCATCATGCCGTTGGAACCGCCGGTGATGGGCGTGAACACCAGCACCAGGTTCACAAAGATCAGGCACAGGCACAGAGTGGCCATGGCCAGAAAGCCCTCGCCCAGCTTCTCCAGGGGTTTGCTGACGGCTGCTCCGCAGGCGTAGGCCGTAAAGGCCACCGCCGGGACGATCACCAGGGTGCCCTGCGGCCACATGGAGTGCAGGATCACCGAGGCGTAGGCTCCAAGGCCGCAAAAGGCCCCGGTGGCCATTGACGCCTGCCCGCCCAGGCCCAGGCTGAAGTTGAGCGCCAGGACGTTCAGGGCCAGGAAGAGATGCTGGTTCAGCGCCAGGAGGTGGACGTTGGGCAGCATGAGCCCCAAAGCGCCCACGGCTCCCAGAAATACGGCAAGTCTGCGAAGCTCCCCGCCCACGGCTAGACCTTCTGCTTCAGGTTCTGGGGCAGAGGCGCGAGCATCATGAGCGCCACCAGAATGGTGTAGGTCAGGGTTTCCTTGAGGTCAGCGGAGAAGGCCAGGGTCAGGCAGGCTTCCACCACGCCAAGAAACAGCCCGCCTGCGAACACGCGCGACAAGGACGAATACCCGCCCAGGGTGGCTGCCACGAAGCCCTTGAGGCCAAGGCCGAAGCCCATGTCGTAGCGCAGCATGGTCTGCGGCCCGATGGCCATGGCCGCAAGCGCCGCGAGCATGCCGGACAGGGCGAAGGACAAAGCCTGCACCCGCACGGGGTTCACGCCCTGAAGGCGAGCCGCGAGGGCGTTCATGGACACGGCGCGGATGGCCCGGCCCGTGCGCGTGAGCGTCAGGAAGGCCGAAAGCACGGCCACGCTGGCCACGGAGAGCACCAGGGCGGTGACGGTGTTGCCCCCCAGGAAAAGGGGCCCTGCACGAAAGGGAGGAAAGACCACGAACTGTTCGAGCTTCAGGGGATTCTTGCCCCATACGAGGATGGCCGCCCCCTGCCAGACGAGGCTGGCGGCCACGGTGAGCATGAGCTGCCTGAGCGGCTGCGCGCCAAGCATCACCCCCAGGGTGGAGGCATAGAGCGCATGCCCCAGGACGAAGCCGAAGACCCCGGTGGCCAGAAGAGCCGTCACGGGTCCGAGTTCCAGGGCTTGGGAGAGGCTGTACAGCACAAGTCCGCCCAGGAGGAGCAGTTCCCCCTGGGCGAAGTTGATGAGCCTGCTTGAGTTGTAGACCAGGGAGAATCCCAGGGCCATCAACCCGTAGACAGCCCCCAGCGCCAACCCTGAGTTGACGGCTTGGGCCAGATAAAGCGCGAACACTCTCTATGCGTGGCGGGCTAGTTGCCCACCTCCTCCATATT
Organism: Fundidesulfovibrio putealis DSM 16056; assembly: GCF_000429325.1. Classification (NCBI taxonomy): domain Bacteria; kingdom Pseudomonadati; phylum Thermodesulfobacteriota; class Desulfovibrionia; order Desulfovibrionales; family Desulfovibrionaceae; genus Fundidesulfovibrio; species Fundidesulfovibrio putealis. The sequence goes on along the minus strand of NZ_KE386885.1, from coordinate 697,122 downwards.
GCCGAAGGTGCCGCCCTGCTGAGCGGAGCTGACGTCCAGGGGATAGGCCGTCACGATGGTGCGGCGGTTCTTGAGGCCTGCGGCTCCGGGGTAGGTGTTGAGGCACACGACCAGATCCTTGGTGCCGTCGTTCTCGATGTCGGAGACGTCGTAGCCCATGATGGTGCCCTTGATGCGGCGGGTCTTCCACTTCAGGTTGAGGCCCACGCCGTCCCAGGCCAGGGCGTGGATCTCGCCCTGGGAGAAGGAGCGGAAGTTCTCGAAGAACTGGGCGGCCACGGAGATGTTGCGGCTGACGATGAGTTCCGGGGTCTTGCCCAGGGTGACGGGCACCAGCGGCAGCGGCACGTAGTAGTAGGACCAGAGGTAGTTCTGGTTGGTGGCCGCGCCGGGCGCCATGAGGGAGTCATGCTCGATGCCCAGGCCCGAACCGGCGTAGAGCTCCTCGGTCTTGGCGATGGTGTCGTTGCGCCCGGAGATGACCTCCAGGTGGTCGTTGTCGTCCACCAGCACCAGCTTGTATCCGGCCTCTTCGGGCAGATAGGCGAAGTTGAAGGGGTTGGCCTTCAGGGGCAGGTTCAGGCGCGCGCCGGGGGTCAGCTTGCCGCCGGAGTAGGTCATCTCGTAGACGCCGCCAGCGAACAGGTTCTTCTGCTCGCCCTTGGAGCCGACCAGCTGCAGCTGGTAGCGGGGGGGCAGCCTCACGGCGGACAGGTACCAGGGAAGGCGCTCGGTCTCGGCCACCAGCTTGTTGCCTTCCAGGCGGTAGATCATGGCCTGGGGCAGCCGGTCGAAGTGGCCGGAAACCACCAGCCTGGCGGACTTGTCGCCACCCAGGTTCACGATGCTGGCGCGCACCTGCACGACGCGGGTGGAGCCGCTGATCTTGGCCACCTGGGCCAACTGGCGGTCCTGCCAGCGCATGACGTAGATGTCGGAGTTGGTGAAGAGCACCACCTCGTTCTTGCCGTCTCCGTCCAGGTCGCCAAGGGCGATGCCGTTGGCGGCGAAGGGCAGGGTCTGGCTGCGCCAGGAGCCGGGGGTCTCGGTGTTGCCTGCGTAGCGGAAGTTGGGGTTCAGGTAGACCTGCTGGTTTTCGCCGGTCTGGTTGACCACGAAAGCCGGGTTCATCTGGTTGACCTGCTCCACGGGCTGCCCGGTCTTGGGGTCGCGCGGGGCGTCGGGACGCTTGAACACCTGGGTGTTGATGTCCTTGGCCACGCCCTCCATGGCGGGGATGAGCGTATTGAGCTTGGTCTGGGCGGTCTTGGGGGTCACCTGGCCCTTGGAATCCATGACCTTGACGTCCAGGCTCGCGTCGTCGCCCGCGATGGTCATGGAGCCGAAGACCACGAAATCGGTCTTGAGGGCGGCCATGGCGGCCTTGGCGTCGGAGTCGGAGCGGGGCGCGGTCTTGGCCTTCTGGTCGATGACGGACTTGTCCAGAGGCTGGAACTTGCCCTGCCAGGTCAGGCGGGAGACGAGCATGTCCTGCACGCCCTGGGAAAGATAGGCGAATTTCTCGGGGCCGTTGACGGCGAAGGGCAGCACCGCAAAGGTTTTCACCTGGGCGACGGCGGCCGAAGCGGACACTATAAGGGCCAGTGCGGCCAGAAACACCACGCGGACGCGGATCATGCAGGAACCTCCATTGGCTTGGGAAGCCTTCCCGGACACTGCCGGGCGGGCCAGCATTTAGCATTATCGCACATGCGAGGCAAAAGAAATGTGCTTGGGTTTTCCGAGACAGGCCGAGGTCTTGGGCGGACCGTGCGGGCATGAACAAAAATTCATCAGCGCCGACGCCGATCTGCGCCGTCCGGAAGCCCGAACGGCCAGCCGCTGCGCCTGCCGCGGCGCGCTGCGGGCCTCCCACTTACGACGCGCCAGGGGGCGGATCGGTTACGCCCCCCTTGCCAACGGGCCGTGCTTAAGCCATCCTGGGCTTGTGGCACGTTCTTTTCGCATTGTCTGTTCTCCTGGCGAAGTTTCCCTGGTGGAAGCCCTGCTCCAGTCCCAGGGTTTTTCCTTCGAACCGGAACCATTCAGCCCCTGGTGCCGCAGGATTCTCGAAGAACCCTTCGCGCTGGGGGCCTCTCTGGCCGCGCGCTTCGGGCTCCTCTTCATCCAGGACCGCTCCTCCATGCTGCCCCCGCTGGCCCTGGCTCCGGGGGCAGGCGACGCCGTGCTGGACATGTGCGCGAGCCCCGGCGGGAAGACCTCCTTCCTGGCCCAGCTGGTCGGCCGCGAGGGCTACGTGCTGGGCAACGAACCCGGCGCGGACAGGCTGGCCACGCTTCGACAGAACCTGGCCCGCATGAACCTGCCCCAGGCCGTGTCCACCGGGATGAAGGGCCAGGACCTGCCCTTGCCCGAGGCAGGATTTGGCCATATTTTGCTTGATCCGCCGTGCAGTGGATGGGGCACAGCCGAAAAGAACCCCCAGGTGCTCACCCTGTGGAAGCCCGACAAGGTGGACCCGCTCATCGCCCTGCAACGCGAGCTGCTTGCCAAGGCCGCCTCGCTGCTGGCTCCGGGCGGCAGGCTCCTGTACTCCACCTGCACCACCAACCGGGCCGAGAACGAGGAACAGGCCGCCTGGGCCGTGTCCGAACTGGGGCTCTCGGTTGTCGCGCTCGCGCCGTTCGCAGGCTTCAGCTTTCACGAGCCGCACCTGCCCGAAGCCGCCGGAACGCTGCGCGTGGACGGCGAGGAGTCGCAGGCTCAGGGCTTCTATCTGGCGCTGCTGGCCAAACCCGGCGCGCCCGGCGAAGAGCTCCCTGATGACGAGGCGCAGGACCGCGCCCCCAGCCCGGCCAGGAAGAAACGCGGCAAGGCCTCGGCGTCGCAGACCGACGCCAAGCCCGCCGTGCCGGACAAGGCCCTGAACGATCCGTCCCTGGCCTGGGAGAATCTCCCGCCGGGATATTTCGAGACTTTCAAGGAAGACCTTTGTTTCATCCCTGCACGTGGCCAGGGGCTCTTGCCGGTGCGCCGCAAGGGTCAGCGCCTGGGCACGCTCAAGGGCGGGATCTTCCGGCCCTGGGCCAGGGCCAGGCTTCTTCTGCCCCCGCAAGGCCGGGGGCCTGAACTGAACGTGGACGGCCCCGAGCCGCTCGCGGCCCTGCTGGAGGGCCGCAGCATCCAGACGACGGTCGCGGCCGGGCGCATGGGGCTATACTTCCGGGGGCTGCCCCTGGGCTTTGTGACCGTGAAGGGCGGACGCGCCCTCTGGTCCGACAGGTGAGGACATGATCAGAAACGTGATGCCGCGAACCAGACTCCGCCAGGCCGCCAAGAGCGCGCCCGCGCCGGACAGGATCTACAATTTCCACCAGACGCGCAGAGGTATGGACATGACCGGAATCTATCGCAGATTGGGCCGCCTCTTCGATCCGTCAAGCGGCAGGGCCGTCATCCTTCCCCTGGATCACGGCGTTGGCGAAGGCATGCTGCCGGGCCTGGAGGCCATCTCCGTGCTGCTTGGCATGCTGGACGGAAGAAACGTGCAGGGCGTGGTGCTGAACAAAGGTCCGGCCCGGGTGCACGGGGCCGACCTGCCCCTTTCGGTCAACGTGATCGTTCAGCTCTCCGGCGGCACCAAGCACGCCCTGCCCCCCTACGGGCGCACCGTGGTCTGCTCGGTGGGCGAGGCCCTGCGCCTGGGCGCGGACGCCGTCAGCCTCCAGATCAATGTCGGCAACGATCTGGAAGAGCGGATGCTGGCCGACTTCGGGGCCATGGCCGACGAAGCCCATCTGGCCGGGTTGCCCGTGTTCGCCATCATCGCCCCGCGCGGCGGGCACATCGTCAACGAGATGGACCCGAGCCTCATCTCCCACTGCATCCGCCTGGGCGCGGAGCTTGGCGCGGACCTCATCGGCGTGCCCTACAGCGGCGACCCCGTAAGCTTTGCCGAGGCAGTGGACGCCTCGGCCACACCCGTGCTGGTGACGGGCGGCCCCGGACGCGGCGACTTCCCCCGGTTCCTCTCGGCCATGGACGAGGCCCTGCGCTGCGGCGCGGCGGGGCTGTGCGTGGGGCGAAACATCTTCCAGAACCCCGATCCGGGCGAAGCCCTGGAGCTTTTGGTGAACATGGTGCACGGCATGCGCGCCGGGGATGATCCCCTGTCGGCTGACGCGGAAACCGAACCCGCCTCCGGCGCTCTGCCGGAAGCAGAAACGGGCGTGATCCCGCAGGAATAGCGGCAAGAGCCGTCCCAACAATGACACACGCTCACGACAATCCGGCAGAAGCGGGACGCGCGGGCGCGGGAAGCGCCCGCCTGTTCGTGGGCCTGCCCCTGCCCGAGTCCTACCAGCAGGGTCTGGCCGGACTGATCCGCACGCTTGCCCCCCTGGTTCCCGGAACCTGCTCCTGGACAAAACCCGGCAACTGGCACCTGACCCTGGCCTTCCTGGGCGACGTGCCCCTCAATATCGTCCCGGACCTGTGCGCCGCCCTGGCGTCGGTGCGCTGGGAGGCCTTTCCCTTCATGGCCGGGGGCGGAGGATTCTTTCCCTCGCCGGAGTGCCCGCGCGTGTTCTGGGTAGGCGCAGCCGAAGGCGGGAGGCCCTGTCGGGAGCTGGCCTGGGCCGTGAAGGACGCCCTGGCCTCCTTCGGACTGGGCCAGGACGCGCGCCCCTTCGCGGCGCACCTCACCCTGGCCCGCATCCGCTCCTCGCGGCCTGGCGCTGACTGGAAGCGCCCGCTTGGCGAAGTGCAGGGGGCGAACTGGCCGCAGGTGGTCATGGACCGGTTCGTGCTGTGGCGGTCGTATCTGGGGGGAGCTCTGGGAGAAGGGACGCCGGAAGGTCCGGCGGAGAATGTCCGCGCCGGCCAGCCGGGGCCCCGTTACCTCCCGCTTGGGGAATTCGGAGCCTCCGGCTGATCCGCAGCGAAGCCGTCAGGGCTGGGGCGAGCCCGGCTTACAGGTAGTCGCCCCGGTTGAACTTGATCTTTTCCGTCACGGTCATGACTTCCAGTTCGTTGACCAGAGACGACAGTTGCGGGCTGTGCCCGTCCAGGCCGGGATGCTCGTCCTTGAGCTTTTTCACGCCGGTCTGGATGTTTTCAAGGGTTCCGTACGCCTGGCGCAGCTGGGCGCTGGACCCGCTGGCCAACTGGCCGGAATATTTTTCCCACTGGTTGAGAATGCCGTCCACATTTTCCATGACCGCCTGCCTTTCGCTTCCCACGTCGGCAACCTGCTCCGCCGCCTGCGTGGCCATGGCCTGAGCCAGCCCGCCCACGCCCGCCAATGGAGGCAGGGAGCCGGTCCTGGCCGTCTGCTGGCCGCCGTCGACCTCTTTGGCCAGAAGCTCGCCGAAGTTCGTGGCCGAGGCGGACTTGGCCGTCTGGGCCTTGCCCGTCTGCTGAAGAGAGGCGATCTGGTCGGTTTGGATCTTCATAGGCTGCATCTCCTCGCCCTGACGTTTTCCTCGGGCCTTTCATAGCAAAGGTCCTGCCAAGAGCGCGTCCAGCGTAATCAGCTGAAATAAAAGAGATTGTAAATATCCCGGCAGGGAAGTTTTTTCCGGGCCTCCAGGCAGAGGCCGTTCACGGCGTTGACCCCGCTCGGGATTCTTTCCTTTTTCTAGTACACAGGAAACCCCTTGTCTATTCTTGCCCCCGTTGGCTACATTGGCTTCCCGGACAACGTGAAATCATTGGAGGCGGCCATGGCCGAGTTCAAGAAGATTCTGTGCGCAGTCGATTTTTCCGATCAGAGCCCCAAACTGGCCGATTACGCCAAGACCCTGGCCCGCTGCACCGGAGCCAAGCTCCTGTGCGTGTACGTGGCCCCGTCGCTCTCGCAGTACGTAGGCTTCCACGTGCCGCCGAGCTCCATCGAGTCCTTCGTGGGCGAGATCGTGGCGGGCGCGGACACCAGCATGCAGACCTACCTGGAGACCCACTTCGCAGGCGCCGACGCTGAGGGCAAGGTCCTGGTGGGCTATCCCGCCGAGGAAATCCTCAACATGGCCGAGGACGAAAACGCGGACCTCATCATCATGGGCACCCACGGGCGCACCGGCATAGACCGCATCCTGTTCGGCTCCGTGGCCGAAAAGGTGGTCAAGAGCTCCACCTGCCCGGTGCTCACCATCCGCCCCGAGCCCAGTTCAGACGACAAGGATTAAGGACCGATGCATTCCCCAACGGATACCCCGATGACTCCCCCAAAGACTCCCAAAGACACCTTGAGGCCGGAGATTCTGGAGTTCACGCCCTATTCTCCCGGCCTTTCCATCGATGAGATCAAGGAGCGCTTCAAGCTTCCGGGCGTCATCAAGCTGGCCAGCAACGAGAACCCCCTGGGAGCCTCGCCGCTGGTCCAGCGCGTCCTGGCGCGCCGCGCCGAGACGGCCTTCCGCTACCCGCAGTCGGGCAACCCCAAGCTTGTGGCGGCCATCGCCGCCCACCACGGCGTGCCTGCATCGTGCGTGGTGCCGGGCAACGGCTCGGACGAGATCATCGACCTGCTCCTGCGCGTCAAGGCCAGGCCCGGCCTGGACAACGTGGTGGCCTTCGACCCGTGCTTCAGCATCTACCGCCTCCAGGCCAAGCTCTGCGGCGTGGAGCTGCGCCAGACCCGCCTGGGCCCGGACTTCAGCTTCCCCTTCCAGGCCCTCCTGGACCTGTGCGACGACAACACCGCCCTGGTGTTCGTCACCAACCCGGACAATCCCTCCGGGCATGCGGTGCGCGCCGCCGAGCTGACCTATCTGGCCAAGGCCCTGCCGCCGCGCGCCCTGCTGGTGGTGGACGAGGCCTATGTGGAGTTCGCGCAGCCCGAAGAGGAGTACTCGGTGATGAGCCGCCTGGGGAGCCTGCCCAACGTGGTGGTGCTGCGCACCTTCTCCAAGCTCTACGGGCTGGCCGGGCTGCGTCTGGGTTTCGGAGTCATGCCCGAGTGGCTGGCCGACCTGCTCCTGCGCGTTCGCCTGCCCTTCAGCGTGAACCTGCTGGCCGAGGCAGCAGGCATCGCCGCCCTGGAGGACCTGCACTTCCGGCAGGCCACCCTGGAGACCGTGCGCGTAGGCCGCGACTGGCTGACCAGCGAGCTGACCCGCCTGGGCTGCGTTGTGGCGCCCTCCCAGGCCAACTTCCTGCTGTTCACCCCGCCCGCGCCCGCCAAGGCCGTGTTCGAGGCGTTGCTGTCCAAAGGCGTGATCATACGTCCCCTGGCCAGCTACGGCCTGCCCGACTCGCTTCGCGTGAGCATCGGCAGCGAACCGGAGAACAAGGCCTTCATCAAGGCCTTCGAGGAGGCGTTGGCTCCGGGTGAAGCAGGTGCATCCGGTGCATGATCATTTCATCGTCACCCTGGACGGACCAGCCGGGGTCGGCAAGACCAGCCTAGCCAGGAAAGTGGCCCAGGCCCTGGGGATAGCCTATCTGGACACGGGCGCCATGTTCAGGGTCACAGCCCTGAAACTCGGCGAAGGGGCCTGGGACGTGCCCGGCCCCCAACTGGCCCGGAAACTGGCGGCCATGACCTTCGGCCTGGAAGGCGTGGGCGAGGATTCTGTCCTCTTCTGCGACGGGATGCCCGTGGGCGACGAGGTGCGCACGGAGCAGGTGGGGATGTGGGCCTCCCGGGTGGCCTCCAGGAGTGAAATCCGCGAATACCAGAAGGCGGCGCAGCGGGCCATAAGCGTCCGGACATCCCTGGTGGCCGAAGGGCGCGACATGGGCAGCGTGGTGTTCCCGAAGGCGCGCCACAAGTTCTTCCTGGACGCCGACCCCCGCGTGCGGGCGCAGCGCCGGGCGGATCAGCTGCGGGCCATGGGCCAGAGCGCCGACCTGGACACCATCGAGCAGTCCATCCGCCAGCGCGACGACCTGGACCGAAACCGCGCCATAGCTCCCCTGGCCCCAGCCCCGGACGCCATCATCATCGACACGTCAAAGCTGAACCTGGAGCAGGTCTTCACCCGCATCATGGACGAGATCCGGCGCAAGCCCCACGTCTTATAGACCGCTTATCCCCAGAAACCGCTCCAGCATGGCGTTGACCTGATCCGGGACCTCCAGGGTCAGGAAATGGCCCGAGCCCGCCACCTGCGCCGCCACCAGTTGCGGGCAGAGTTCGCGCAGCTGGGCCACGTCCATGCGGGGACGTGACGAGGCCACGTACAAAAACGGCACGCGGCAGGCCCGGGCCGCCGCCGCGCCGTCGGCCAGCCGCCACTGCTCGAAGATGCTGACCACCACGTGCTGCGGGGTGGCCAGCATGCGAACCAGTATGGCCTGCTTGCGCTCCGGATCATCCTCGGGTTCGAAGGACGACTCGAAATATCGCCGGAAGTACCCTTCCCAGGCAGACGAGCGCAGCCCCTCCAACAGCGAATGCATGCGGGTGGGCCTCCCCGGAGGAGTGAGCACGGTGGAGTCCAGGCAGGCGACCGCCGCCACCAGTCCGGGATGGCGCATGGCCAGTTCCAGGGCCACCATGCCGCCCATGCTGTGCCCCACTGCCACAACGGGCGGCCAGTCGCGCTTCTGCGCGACCTCAGCGAGGTCATCCGCCAGCCGCGCGAAAGTATAATCGCCCTCGGGCTTGTCGCTGGCCCCGTGGCCGCGCAGGTCCAGGGCGAACACCCGGCGCTGCTCCTCGAAGTGCTCTATCTGGGGGGCCAGGAAGGTGTGGTCGCAGCTGCATCCGTGAATGAAGAGAAGCGGGATGCCCCGCTTGCCGCTCTCGTAAACGGACAAGCTGACGCCGTCATCCAGCGTGACGCGGGAATAGTCCATGGGGGCATAGTACCTGCGGCGCAGGTCAAGGGCAAGCGCGCCGAAATCACGCGCTTTTATGGCGATTTAGCGGCGAAAGGCGGCCAGACCGGGAATACTGAAACTTTTTTCAGCATTCAAATCGTCACAATCACAGCATTTCTTGGATGCTGACTGCTAACCTGCGGAATGATCTTGTGTTTTTTTTCTTGCAGCGGAACAGGGTGCGAGTATGAGGGAATCAATGCCGAAGGCGGTCTTCGGCAGGCCTGTCCACCGAAACGGAGGGTGTTGATCGTTAACCGGCATGCCCATAGCGGGCGAATGAGCGCCCCTCAGGATTCGCCAAACGCGCGATCAATCCCCGAGACCATCGACTAGGATCCGGGGCACTGCCGGTCACCCGGCACAGCGCGTCCGGGCGAATCCTTTTTTGCCGAATCCTTTTTCCTGGGCTTTATCTTGAACCCGCGCATGGCAAGGTAGAGCTCCCGGCTGACCCAGGCGTCCGTGGCCGCATAGCAGATCTGGGCGGCGCTCAGGGTCTTGGCCTCCCAATTGGTGAGCCGGGCCTTCTTCGACACCCGCACCCCCAGAAGCGCGGCAGCCAGGTTGCGAAGACCAGTCACGGGCCAGCCGAACTTTCTGGCCCACTCCCCCACATCCTCGAACCCCTTGGGCGATACCGGACCGATCTTGCCAAGCCCGGTCAGGTCGTCGCGCACGGCCACTCCCGCCTTGACCCTTCCAGCGTCTCCCAGCACCCCGGCAAGTGCCTCCCAGGCTCCGAATGCGCTCGCGCGCAGGAGCACCACGGTGTTGTCCCCGGCCAGCTGCACCAGCGACGGCGAGTAACTCACCCCGCGTTTGAACGTGGGCCGGGTCTCGGTATCGAAGCCGAGCACCGGGACGCCTTCCAGGCGCTTCAGCGCATCCAGGGCGTCCTGAACGGTTTCCACTACCAGCACGTCGCCCTCGAAGCGGGCCTGGGGAAGTTCGGCGAATTCTTCAGGCAACAGGGCGCGCGGCGGCTCGAAGGGGGTGGTCATGGCAGCCTCGGGAGGGAAGAGAGGGCCGACGGCGGCGGTGGCTGGGTGAAGTAACGCTCCACGAACTCGTCGATGACGATGTCCGGCTTTTCCTGGAGAATGGCCTCGGTGTCGAAGCCGCGAACCCGCACGGCGTCGGTGGGGAAAGGCCACACGAAATACATGCGTGAAAAATGCTCGGCCATGAACGGGATGATCTCGTGCACGAAGGAATCGCGGACCACCAGCGCACTGGGCAGGGACTTGTCCGGGTTCTCATAGACGCTGAGCGGCTGGAAATGGTTGAGCTGCGCCTTCTTGCCGGACACCTCGAAGGCGTTGCGTTGGAACTTCGGCTCAATCAGGACGATATCTTCCTGGTAGAGGTCCCCCATGGCGATCATGTAGGACAAGCCTCCCAGCAGACCCGGCTTGCGGCCCACGACGAAACTCTCGAGCGGGGCGGGGCGCATGTCCGGGAAATAGCGTTGCAGGCGGCGCGCGATCTCCTGGTAGGCGAAGAACGCGCCGTAGGGCGTCCAGTGGCTGTCGGTGCGGTAATAAGCCGGTCCCTGGGCCTTGGCTTCCAGCAGGGCCGGGCGCAGATCCACGATGTCGATGCCCGCGCCGCCGAGCACGCCCACCAGCTGGTCCATCTTGTTGATGTCCTTGGCCCGGTTGAAGCGACTGGGGATGTGCTCCGGATAGATGCTGGCCTTGTTGGGCGCCACCACCACCATGTACTTGATGCCGTGAGCCGCAAGCCAGTCGCGCCTGGCGGTGAACACCGACACCCAGGTCGCGAGCTGCGCCTGTGTCAGAGGATTCACGGCCCGGTAGTCGGTGATGACGTTCAGCTGCGGGTTCTCCTGAGCCAGATAGAGCCAGTCGCCGTCGCCCGCCAGCACGGAGTCGTTGGGCATGGACGCCCCCAGCACGCGCACGTCCAGAAGCTGCTGCCAGCGCACCAGCACCTTGCGCAGGCCGAAATTACGGTCCAGCCAGTTGCGCCGCAGCGTGTAGATCACCTGCCCGACCGTGGCCAGGTCCGACTGCAGCACGGGCATGGGGTTGGGGTCGGACTCCTGGAGAGGCACCGGAGGATTAATCTTGAAGAGGTTGGCGGTGGCCGGGATGCAGATGGCCGCGACGAACACCGTCGACGTCAGGATGGCTGCGGCCAGGGTCAGCCTGCGTGCCGGAGAGTGCTCCATGCCTAGAACTGAAAGTAGATGAATGGATTGTGGCTCCCGCTGGCCAACGACATGCACGCCAGCAGCAGGATCACCGGAGTGGCCACCAGCCCGACCAGCGCGTCCACGCCGGCTCCGAGCAGAATCCCGCCCGCCGGGGAGAGCCCCTTGGCGTGCATGGTCTCAAGCCTGTGATGGCGCCAGTCCCTGATCCAGGGGATGATGGGCATGGAGCCGATCACGCCAAGCACCAGCATGATGACCACCTTGGGGTTCAGGAACAGCCCCACGTGCCACTCCTTCCCGGAGCCGCCGCCGAAACCGGCCATGGCCCGCAGGAAAGCCTCGGCCTGCCCCAGGCTGTCGGCCCGGAAGAACACCCAGCCCACCATGAACACCAGGATGGCGTACACATGCGATATGGGCCGCCAGGAGCCGTCCAGCCACTTGCCGAAGCGGGTGCGCTCAAGGCCCAGGAAGAAGCCGTGGTACAGGCCCCACACGATGAAGCTCCAGCTCGCGCCGTGCCACAGGCCGCACAGGAAGAACACCAGCACAAGGTTGAAGGTGACGCGCGCGTTGGACACGCGGTTGCCGCCCAGCGGGATGTACAGGTAGTCGCGGTACCAGGTGGAGAGCGAGATGTGCCAGCGCCGCCAGAACTCGCGGACACTGCGGGAGATGTAGGGGTAGTTGAAGTTCTCCATGAACTTGAACCCGAACATGTGGGCCAGGCCGATGGCCATGTCCGAGTAGCCGGAGAAGTCGAAATAAATCTGGAGCGTGTAACAGACCACGCCCAGCCAGGCCACCGGAGTGGTGAGCTGGTCCGCCGGGATGGCGAAGATCTTGTCGGCGGGCAGGGCCAGCACGTTGGCGATCAGCACCTTCTTGCCAAGGCCCGCAACGAAACGGTTTACGCCGTGGGCGAAGCGCTCAACGTTCACGGTGCGCTTGGTGAGCTGGTCGGCGATGTCCTTGTAGCGGACGATGGGGCCGGCAACCAGCTGCGGGAAAAGCGACACGTAGAGGGACAGCTGCGGCAGCGACGCGTTGGGCGGCGTCTGCTTGCGGTAGATGTCCATCAGGTAGGAGATGCAGTGGAAGGTGAAGAAGGAGACGCCGATGGGCAGGTGGACCTTGCCGATCTCTATCCGGCCAAGACCCATGGGCTCCGCCAGATAGAGGTTCAGGTTGTCCACTATGAAGTTGGTATACTTGAAGATCACCAGCAGGGTGATGTTGAAGGCGATGGCCAGCCCGATCTGAAGCTTGGCGGAGGAGTTCTCGTGCGCCTTGTGCACCCACAGGCCGAAGAAGTAGTTGGCCAGGATGGAGATGGCCATGACTACCGTGTATATGCCTTCGCCCCAGGCGTAGAACACGAAGCTCGCCGCGAGGAGGACCAGGTTGCGCAGCCGTAGCGTAGGGGCGGCCGCAAAATACAGCAGTAGCACCAAGGGGAGGAAATAAAAGAGAAAAGATGCGGAGCTGAAAACCATGCTGTCCTGCGATCAGTCGGATTGAAAGGCGAGAGTCGTAACGAGTCGCTGCCCCTTACCCGATGGACGACGTTTTGACAACTCCCGGTGCAGGCGGTAGCACCCTGCCCGGAGGTGCGCGTGAAACAGGCACAGATACGGGTCGGCGTGATGATTCCCAGCACCGGCGCGCTGCGGTGGCACCGGTTTCTTCTGGACTCCCTGGGCGAGGCCGGAGTGGCTGTGCGCCTGGAACACCCAGGGGCGACGAATCCGGCGGACGCGACACGCGATGCGGGCCACCTCCACCCCGTCGCCCTGCCCTGGCGCGCGCTGCTGCCCCTGGAGCGCCTGCTGGCGCGCCCCAGGCCGGACCTGCTGGCCAGCGCGGACATCCCTGCCGTCTCCCTGGCGCAGGCCAGGCCGGACATCCTGGTTCTCACGCCGGGAGCGCTTGCCCGCCCGGACCTCGCGCAGGACCTTTTGGAGCGCCTGCCCTGGGGCGTGCTTGAGATCGAGCCCGTTCATCCAGCCGCTTTCGGCCCCGGCGTCCTGACCGGGCGCATGCTCTGGCGGCGCTCCGCCATGTCGGCGCGGCTGGCCAGCGAGACGGTCACCTGCCGCCCCGGCCCCCTGCCGCTCGACTGGGCGAAGGCGCATTTCGCCAAGACCGCCCTGATGCCAGCGCGCCTGATTGCCCGGCTTGAGCTGGAAGGCGAGGACTGCTGGCGGGCCTGCCCCGAGGCGTCCCCCCTGCCCCCCTATACCCCCGGCCCCGGCGACTGGCTGCGATTCCTGGGCGAACTTGCCGCCTACGGCCTGACGCGGGCCTGGCAGGACATCTTCCACCGTCGGCAGTGGTTTCTGGCTGTGCGCCCCGGAAACGGCGACCCCACGCGGCCCGGCTTTTCGCAAGAGCCTTTCGTGCCCCTGCTGCCGCCCGGCAAAACCGGCTGGGCCGACCCGTTCCTGTTCACCAGGGACGGGCGCACCTGGCTGTTCATCGAGGAGATCCCTTTCGGGAAAAAGGGCGTGCTGAGCGTGCTGGAGCTATTGCCTGACGGCGGCTGGAGCGATCCCCGGCGCGTGCTGGAGGAGCCCTTCCACCTGTCCTACCCCAACGTGTTCGAGCACGACGGGCAGATGTACATGGTGCCGGAGACGGCTGAAGCGGGGCAGGTGCGCCTGTACCGGGCCACGGATTTTCCGGGGGGCTGGGTGCTGGACCGGATTCTTCTGAACGATGCTCCCGGCACAGACGCAACGTTCGTTGAGCACGGCGGGGTCTGGTGGATGTTCGTGAACCTGCGCGCGCCGGGCGGTTCGTCCTGGGACGAGCTGCACCTCTACCGGGGCGAGTCGCGCCTTGGGCCGTTTCGCCCGCACCCCCTGAACCCGGTAGTCTCGGACGTGTGCCAAGCCAGGCCCGCAGGCAGGATCATCCGTCGTGGCGGCAAGCTGTACCGTCCGGCCCAGGACTGTTCGGGGTGGTACGGGCGCGCGCTGGCCGTCATGGAGATCACGCGCCTGGACGAGGCAGGCTATGAGGAGCGCCCCGCTTCCCGCCTGGAGCCTGAGCTCATCGCGGGAAGTTTCTGCCTACATACCTTTGAGGCCGAAGGAGCTCTTGAGGTCGTCGACGGGCAGCGACGCGTTCCCCTGTGGCGCTGAGGGCGCGCCATCGGCCTGCTCCCTGGGGGGATGGACTTCGCCTGCGCGCACCACGGCCACCAGCTCGCAGGTGATGCCCTGCTTCACGCCCTTGAAGCCCGTCACCTTGACGTCAACGTCCTGGTTCTCCTGGAGCGAGGGGGGGGCCGCCTGCTGCAAATACTGCCCGGTGACCCGCACCACGTAGCGCTGGCCGTTCGATTCCACGGCAAAAGCCCGCATGAGGCCCTCGGTTTCCTGCACGCCCACCACCAGGCCGCTCAAAAGCACGTCCTTTTCCTGACGTTCCGGCCCGAAATAGACCAGGGCCAGAAACAGCGCTAGGAGAACGAAAAACAATTTTTTCGGGGTTCCCAACTCGTTAACACGCATGACGACTCCTTTAATGGTCCAGTGGCCCGCATCTTGCTCGGAATCGGATGTATTCCAAACAAGGAGGCCACCATGACCGCACACAACAATGCACTCCTGGACGCTCTGGCCGCCAACCAGAAGACCACCAGGAACATGCTCCACGAAATGGACACCGACGACGTCGCCATCTCGCCCGAAGCCCTGTCCGCCATGGGCAAGGCAGGCCGCTCGCTGCTGGCCCGGGTCATCGACGCAGCCAGCGCGCACGCCATGCCGCTTTCGGAAATAGTGTCTCTGTTTGCTTCCCGGCTCTACTGGAACGAGGCGGGGGGGGAGCTCATCATGTGCGCCGAACTGGACGGGCGCACCATGTGCCTGCCCATACCTGCCGAGCACTGGAACGTCACCGTCACCGGCCAGCTCCAATAATCGGGGGCGGATCTCCTTGTCGTGGAGGTCCCCCCCAGTCGCTTCTCATTGTCCGTTCGGCGAGCGTGTGGCGTAGCCCGGGAGATGCTGCCGAGAGCTACTTTCCCTGCGCCTTCACTTCGTCCCAGAGTCCGTCCCAATCAGTAAGGCCGAATTGAGCGGTGTCCAGCCCGCGTTCGCGGGCCAGTTCCTCCATGGCCTCAAAGCGGGAGAGGAACGTGGCGTTGGCCCCTTCCAGGGCCGCGTTGGCCTTCACGCCGAGCCTGCGGCCGTACTCCACCAGGCTGAACAGGTAGTCGCCGAATTCGGCTTCCACACGGACCGGGTCGCCCCCAGCGATGGCCTCCTGGAGCTCGGCCCACTCCGAGGCCAGCTGCGCGGTCTGATCGGCGTCCGTCTCCCAGGTGAAGTGGTGCCGGGCGGCCTTGGAGTTCAGTCGGTAGGCCTTCAGGAGCGCGGGCAGGCCGCGCGGCAGGGAATCGAAGATCCCCTCTTTATTGTCTTTTTCCTGACGCTTGATGCGCTCCCAGTTCCTGAGCAGCTGCTCCTGGTTCTCCACCTTCGCCCCCTCGAACACGTGGGGATGGCGGCGGATCATCTTGGCGGTGATGGCGTCCGTGGCGTCGGCCAGGGTGAACTCCCCGCGCTGCTCGAAGAGCGCGGCCACGAAGCACAAGAGGAACAGGACGTCGCCCAGCTCTTCCATGGCGGCCTTGGAGTCGCCGGAGCGGATGGCCTCCACCAGCTCGAAGGCTTCCTCGACCACGTAGTCGCAGAGGGTTTCCGGGGTCTGCTTGCGGTCCCAGGGACAGCCGTCCGGACCGAGCAGCGTGGCGACCACCTGACGCAGCTTGGCCAGGGCCTCGCCTGAAGCGTCGGACATGGGATTATCCTTTCTTGGGCTGGCCTTCCGAGGGCTGGGCCTGCGGTTTGGCCTGCGGTTTGGGCTGGGGCTTGGGTTCCTCCACGACCTTCTTCTGGGGAACCACAGGGGGCGGGGTCAGGGTTTTCAGCTTCTGCTTCCAGTCCGCCGGGATGTACTCGGACAGGGCCGCGTCGACTTTTTCAAGCACCGGCACCAGACGCGAGGAGGCCATGAAGTCCGGTTTGGGCAGCAGCACCGTCCACACCCAGAGCACCAGGGCGGTTATGAACACGCCCTTGGCCAGCCCGAAGAAGCCGCCGAAAAACTTGTTGGCCCAGTCGATCAGGGTCAGCTTCATGAGCGCCGTGAGTCCGCTGACGATGAGCGAACAGGCGATCATCACGCCCACGAAGATGAGGATGAAGGCTGCGGGCGCGGCGAAGGCCGGGTTGGAGACCAGCGAGGTCAGGTGCGGGGACACCTGCGGGGAGTAGGCCACGGCCAGCTTGAACCCAAGGATCAGCGCCAGGATGGACGCCGCCTCCTTGACCAGGCCCCGGTAGTATCCCCGGAAAAAGAAGAAGCCCCAGATGATGAGCAGGGCCAAGTCAGCTATGTTCACGGGGGCTGCCTAACAGTTTTTTTCGCGGGAGGCAAAAGGCGGTCGCGTGACGGAAAAAGCGCCGCCCCCATGACGGGAGCGACGCTGTGTTTTCTTTAAGTCGCGACCCAGATGCTGCCTACTACTGGGCGATCACTTCGATCTTCAGCGTGCCGTTGTCGTCGGACAGCTCGATCTGCGGCGCGGCCACGCTCCACTCCACGCCGACCGCCAGGCACTGCTCGGTCAGCCAGCCCAGGTGCGCGTCCAGCGCTTCCTTCCAGACGCCGTCGGCCACGATGCCGAGCTTCACGCGCTGGTCGTAGGCCAGATTGAGCTTCTTGCGCTGGTCCTGGATCAGGCGGTTCAGCGTCCTGGCGCAGCCCTCGCGCTTGAGTTCCGGGGTCACCACCAGATTGAGCCCCACCACCAGGGACTGCGAGGCGGCCACGCCCACGTCCTCGCTGAGCGCCGCCCAGACAATGGAGAAGTCGCCCTGCTCCACACGCGTGCCAGCGGCGGTGAGCGCGCCGTCCGCGCCGATCTCGTAGTTTCCGGCCTTCACGGCTGCCTGGGTCGGCCCGAAAGCGCCCTTGAGTAGAGGCCCGAGCTTCTTGGCGTCCAGTTGCACGGCGCGCGCCGCGAACGAGTCCGCCCCGGCCGGGAACTCAACGCCCTTCACGTTCACCTGCTCCTCGATGAGCGCCTTGTAGGGCTCTACCGTGGCCGGGTCCACGCCCGCCACCAGGATGGAGGCCAGGGGCTGGCGCAGGTTGATGCGCACCTTCTCACGGATGGAGCGCCCGCACTCGATCACCCGGCGCACCGTGGCGATCTCCGCGGTGAGCTTCACGTCTTCTCGTCCCGGCACGGCCACGGGCCAGTCGGCCAGATGCACCGACTCGCCGGTCAGGTGCTTGTGGATGTGGTCCATGGCGAAGGGGATGAAGGGCGCGAAGATGCGCGAGGCCTCCAGGATCGCCGTGTACAGGGTGTCGAAGGCCTGGCGCGCGTCGTCGGTGAGGGTCTCGGTCCAGAAGCGGGGGCGGTTCAGGCGCACGTACCAGCCCGAGAGCGTGTCGATGAACTCCAGGATGGCCTGGTAGCACTTGGGCAGGTCGTAAGCCTCGATGTTGGCCGAGACCGCCTTGCGCAGCTCTTCCAGTTCGGCCAGCAGGTGGCGGTCGGCCAGCTGCTCGGCGGTCTCCAGGCGCTTGGGCTCATAGCCCTGGGCCAGGGCCGCGTAGGACGTATAGAAGTGGAACACGTTCCAGAACGGGATCAGGTAGCGGCGCACGGCGTCTTCCACGTCGCGTTCGGAGAAGCGCAGGTCCAGGCCGCGCACCACGGGCGAGGAGAGCAGGTAGATGCGCAGGGCGTCCGAGCCGTACTTGTTGACCACGTCCATGGGGTCGGGGAAGTTCTTCAGGCGCTTGGACATCTTGCGGCCGTCCTCGGCCAGCACCACGCCGTGGCAGATGCAGTTGGTGAAGGGCGTCTGGTTCTTGAGCAGCGCCCCTTCAACAAGCAGGGTGTAGAACCAGCCGCGCGTCTGGGCGATGTATTCCACGATGAAGCTGGCCGGGTAGTTGGCGTCGAACCACTCCTTCTTCTCGAAGGGGTAGTGGGCCTGTCCGTAGGGCATGGCTCCGGATTCGAACCAGCAGTCGAACACCTCGGGCACGCGGTGCATGGCCCCGGAGCATCCGTCCTTGGAGCAGGCCCAGCTGAGCTCGTCGCAAAAGGGACGGTGCAGGTCCTCGATCTTCTGGCCGGACCTGGCTTCCAGCTCGGCGATGGAGCCGGGCACCTCGAGCTGGCCGCAGGAGCCGCAGCGCCACACCGGGATGGGCGTGCCCCAGAAGCGGTTGCGGGAAACCGACCAGTCGCGCGCGTCGGCGATCCAGTTCTTGAAGCGGCCGGTGCCGATGTGGCCGGGCACCCAGTTGATGTCCTCGTTGCAGGAGAGCAGCTTGTCGCGGTTCTCGGCCACCTTCACGTACCAGCTGGAGATGGCCCGGTAGATGAGCGGCTGGTCGCAGCGCCAGCAGTGGGGATACCTGTGGCGGTAGTTCTCCTGGGCGAACAGGGAGCCGTCCTCGCGCAGCCTGCGCGCCACCACCTTGTTGGACTCGAACACGCCCGTGCCCGTGAGGTCCGGGGCGGCCTCGGTGAACTTGCCCTGGTGGTCCACGGGGTCGAAGATGTCGATGCCCTGGGCGGTGCAGAGGTTGTAGTCGTCCTCACCGAAGGCGGGGGCCATGTGCACGATGCCCGTGCCCGTGGAGGTGTCCACGAAGGAGCCTTCCAGCACCACGTGGGTCTTCTCGGATACGGCGTAGGGGAAGAGCGGCTGGTACTTGCGCCCCACCAGGGCGGAACCCTTCACCTCTTCCAGGATGACCGGATTCTCGGGCAGGAACTTCTTGTAGGCCTCCATGCGCTCCTTGGCGATCCACACCTTGTCGTCCGGGGCGATCTCCACCAGGACGTAGGTCATGTCCGGGCCCAGGGCCAGGGCCAGGTTGGAGGGGAGCGTCCAGGGGGTGGTGGTCCAGGCCAGGAAGGAGCGGGTGGGGTCGGCCTTTTCCCGGAAGCGCACGGTGATGGCCATGTCGTCGCGCTCGCGGAAGGAGTCGTCCAGGCCGGTCTCGAAGTTGGAGAGCGGGGTCATGCAGCGGTTGCAGTAGGCCACCACGCGCGGGCTCTCGTACACCAGCCCTTTCTTGAAGAGTTCGGAGAAGATCCACAGCACCGACTCCATGAAGGTCAGGTCCATGGTCTTGTACTGGCGCGAGAAATCAACCCAGCGTCCGATGCGGCCCACGGCCTTTTCCCATTCGCCCGCGTAGCCCAGCACGATGTCGCGGCACTTCTCGTTGAACTTGCCGATGCCGTACTCCTGGATCTCGGCCTTGCCGGAGATGGCCAGCTTCTTCTCCACCTCGTACTCGATGGGCAGGCCGTGGCAGTCCCAGCCCCAGGTGCGGTCCACGAAGCGGCCCTGCATGGTGTGGTAGCGCGGCACGGTGTCTTTTACGTAGGAGGTGAGGATGTGGCCGTAATGGGGCAGGCCCGTGGCGAAGGGGGGGCCGTCGTAGAAGACGTAGGGCTTGCCGTTCTTGGTCTTGTCGAGGGACTTCCAGAAGGTGCGGTCCTCGTTCCAGAAGGCCAGGACCTCCTCCTCCAGTTTGGGGAAGGATACGGACGACGGGGCTGGTTTCACGTGGGGCTCCAGGATAGCGAAATTGAGAGGGGGGAGTTTTTATGAAAAGCGCGCCCAAGTCAAGAAAGGGCGCGGACATCTTCGACGCGCGGTTTTCCCCCTAAAGTTCGCGGCGTCAAGACCGATAGGAGGAGAGACGAAACCCGTTGTTTTGGGAGGTTTCATCCAGGGAGGGGTGAGCCATGAACGTACAGACCCAGGAACTGCCGCACGAGGCCGTTCTCCAGACGCTGACGGCGGAACGCGCCGTACAGTCGCTCAAGGAGAAAGACGAGAAGGCCGTCTCCGTTGCAGTCGGACAGGACGTCCGAAAGGAACTCCGGGACACGCCGCAAGAGGACGACCCCAAGACCTTGGGCCGCGACGATGTGACGAAACTCGTGAATAAGGCCCAGGACTACTTCAAGGACAAGGGCGTCAACCTGCACTTCAAGGTGCTGGACGATTCCGACGAGCTCCAGGTGGAGGTGGTGGACGCCGACAGCAACAAGGTGATCCGGAAGTTTCCCCAGGATGAACTGCTGAAGCTCTCGGACAGCCTGAAGCGCATGAGCAAGGGGCTCATGGACAAGGCCGTCTGAGGCCGGGGCCGCAGAGCGTCTGTGGCAGACCTCGCAACCGGAGCCGTCGGCTCCAGGGGTGAGGCCTGCCCGGCGGTTGCATACCACAGTTTTTAGGCTATCCGCAGGAAAGTCGCATTTTCATGCCCGGACCGCTTGATGCGGGGCCGGGCATTCTTTATCCCACGCCCATGAACATCTTCATCCGATCCTCCCGCCTGATCCAGGCCCTGTGTCTGAGTCTGAGCTTTGCCCTGGCCCTGTGCCTCGCCGTCCCGGCGTCCTGGGCCAAGACCGACGACGCCCAGAAGACGGCGTCCGGCTCCGCTACCAAACAGGACGCCAAACCGAAGTCCAAGAAGGACTCCGGCAAGTCCAGGAAATCGTCCGAAGAGGGTGGCTCTAAAAAGAAGAGCGACGCCAAGGCGACCGCTGGCGGATTTCGCGGCCTGGCCTGGGGCTCCCCCCTTTCCGTGCTGAAGGAACCAGACCTGCGCGAAAAAGACGGCGACCTGGCCTACTACACCGTGACCGGCGACAACATGGACCTTCTTGGCGTATCCATGCGCGAGGTGGTCTACGTGTTCTGCAAGGGCAGGCTGGCCGGGGCGCTCACCCGCTACGACGGCGAGATCAACCACCTGCAGCTCCAGGCCAAGCTCGGGGAGACGTACGGCACGCCCCTGGAGGCCGCCCCCAACCCGCGCGGGGACCGCTCCTGGCGCTACGACGAGAAGGACACCTCCGTGGTGGTGGAATACGCCACCAAGGCCGGAACCGGCGCGGTGGCCTTCATGGCCAAGGACAAGCTGGCCATCTGCCAGGGGCCGCCGGTTGATGCGGGCGCGGCCACGGACGCAGGCACCGAAGAAGCCAGGCCCAAAAGCAAGTCCAAAGCCAAGGATACGTCCAAGGACAAATCCAAAGCCAAGGACAAGAGTTCCGGAAAGTCGTCCGGGAACGGCAAGAACGGCAAGAACGACGCCCCGGCGCAGCAGTAGCGTCCGTTCACCCGCATCGCACCTGAATCACACCTGAACCGCAAAGGATATCCACCATGAAAGGCGTCTGGGACGGACTCGACAAGGAGCGCGTGAGCCGCGCCGTGCTCACGGCCTTCACCTCCGACGAATACCTGGAGCTGCTGGCCCGCATCAACAACGCCGACACCCCGGCGGAGGCGGCAGCCGCGCGCGACGACCTCAAGGAGATCATGGCCCTGTGGCGCCAGGAGTGTCCCGAATACGCCTTCATGGTGGACTGCCTGTTCCTCTTCTCCGAGAAGATGGAGGTCTATCTGACCAAGGAAGGCGCATGAGCCTCGTCACGGGAGCGGACGGCCTCGCGCGCTGCCCCTGGCCGGGAACCGACCCCCTCTACCTGGAGTACCACGACCGCGAATGGGGCGCGCCCCTGCGAGACGACCGCGCCCTGTTCGAACTGCTCCTGCTGGAGGGTTTCCAGGCCGGGCTGTCCTGGCTGACCATCCTCCGGCGGCGCGAAAGCATGCGCCGGGCCTTCCAAGGCTTCGACCCCGTGACCCTGGCAGCCTACGGCGACGCGGATTTCCAGCGCCTGCTGGCCGACCCCGGCATCATCCGAAACCGCTTGAAGGTCCACGGGGCCACGAAGAACGCCAGGGCCTACTTGGCCATCCTGGAAAAGCACGGCAGCTTCTCGGACTACCTGTGGGGCTTCGTGAACCACCGCCCCGTGGCCAACGCCTGGGAGCGCATGCAGGACGTCCCGGCAAAAACGCCCCTTTCCGACGAGATAAGCCGCGCCCTCAAGGCCGCCGGGTTCACCTTCGTGGGCTCCACCATCATCTACGCGTTCATGCAGGCCTCCGGGCTGGTGAACGACCACCTCAACGGCTGCTTCCGCCACGCACAGCTCACAGCGCCCGCATGAACGCCAAACCCCTGGCGGTCTACGTCTCGCCGAGCCTCGCCCCCTGGCTGGAGGCCTTCCCCGCCGAGGTGGCGGTGCTGACCCCTCCGCCCGGCATCTTCGACCTGCCCGCCGCCCTGGAGGAGCGGGGCCTGCGCCCTGACCTGATACTCCAGGACGAACGCCTGGCTCCGCGCGTCCTGCTGAAGGGCCTGGAGACACTCCCCTGCCCCAAGGTGTTCTGGAGCCTGGACCCGCACCTGAATCCCTACTGGCAGGCCCCCTACTCCACGCTGTTCGACGCCGTGGCCGTCACCCAGAAGGACTGGGTCGAGCCCATGCGCCGCGCCGGAAATCCGGCCCAGACAGCGGCCAGGTCCGTGGAGTGGATCACCTGGAACGCCCGCAGCGTGGCCTGGACGCCGTTCGCCGAGCGCCAGGACAATGCGGCCTTCGTGGGCCGCATCAACGAGTTCCGCCCGGTCAGGCAGATGTTCGCGGAGTTCCTGGCGGCCCGCTTCCCCCTGCGCCTGGAGACCGACATCGAGCCCGGACTTGTCCAGCAGGTGTACGCAAAGGCGCGGCTTGCGCCCAACGAGTCCATCCGGGGCGAGGTGAACCAGCGCCTCTTCGCAGCCGCCGGAGCCGGAGCCCTGGTGCTGGAACCGGCCCAGGACAACGGCCTGGATGAGCTCTTCGAGCCCGGCAAGGAAGTGGTGGTCTACGCCGACGCCCTGGAACTGGACGAGGCCATGCGCCGCTTCACCGGCCACCCCCTTGAGGCGGAGCGCCTGGGCCGCGCCGGTTGGGAGCGTGTGCGCCGCGAGCACCAGCCCGGGCACCGGGTTCAGGCTCTGGGGCGTCTGGCCCTGTCCGCGCAGGCCGGGGCCGGAGCGTCAGGCGCGCAAGGAGAGCGGCTGTTCTGGCTGACGGCCGGGCGCGCCCTGGAATCGAACCTGCTGGCAGCCGCCCCGGAGGAGGTCATCGGAGAGCTGGCCCGCTTCCAGGAGGACCCGGACTGCCTGGTCTCCATCCTGTCCATCCTCACGCTGGGGGGCCAGTCGCGAGACGCCCTGCATCTGGGCCTGCGCTTCGCCTCGGAGGGTTTCGCGCGCGACGGGGCATCGTTCCAGGCCTGCCTGTGCGCCCTGGCCCTGCGCCAGCAGGAGTATCCCCTGGCGCTGCGCCTGTACGAGGATTTCGCCAAGGCCGCAGGCGAAGCGCTTCGCCCTGCGAAGACCCCGGCGAAGCTCTACGCCGCCCTGGCCGAGACCCTGGCCCGGCGCGACCTCAACTGCCGCCCCGGCTTCCCCTTCGACCCGGCCATGCACCTCCCGGCCACGGCCAGCGAGTTCTTCCACATGAGCCTCCAATGCGCGCCGGACGACGTGGAGGTGCTGCGCAAGGCCGAGGCCCTGCTGCGCGCCGTACCCGGCAGCGAGCTCTATCGAATGGGCTATCTGTCCGAGATTTCGCTTCGAAATCGCGAGGACTTCCGCCTGGGGCTGGCGCTGGGGCTTGTGGACCTGAAGCTTTTTCGCATCGATCAGGGTTTGGAGGAGCTGCGCGTGGCCCGCGAGCAGGCACGCTCCCTGGGCAAGCTCGAGAGCTTCGAGCGCATCCTGGCCGCGCAGGACCCGCGCGGACGCATCCGGGCGGCGCTTGCGGTCTGACTTCCCTGGTTTGGGATGTCGGCCGGCGTTCGCCGCCATGGACTGACGAGACTGGAAATGAGGTGAGGATGCCCCCTCAGCGGCGGCAGGCGTCGGCCAGATAGGCCCTTGCAAAGGCAGGGTCGCCCGCAATCTCGGCGAAGTGCAGGTGCAGCGGCTTGAGCACGCTCTCGTGGAGCGTCCGGGCCAGGGAGAGCCGCTCGGCGTTGCCCTCGGCCAACCGTTCGTCCAGGAAAGCCGAAAACGTTGCGGCGCGGTGTCTGGCCCTGTGTTTCTCGTCCACCAGCCTCTTTCCTGCGCGGCCCATGGTTTCGGCCTCCTGCGGGTGGTCCAGCAGCCAGCGGGCCTTGGCCGCGCAGTCCGCCGCGTCGCCCGGCGCGTAGGTCAGAAGATGCACCCCGTCCTCGAACAGGTCCAGAAGCCCGTTGCCGGTGCGCGGCGTGAGCAGCGGCTTGCCCATGGCCAGGGCCTCGAACACCCGGTAGTTCAGGTCGCCCCGCTCCGCCACGTTGAGGATCACCTTCCCCTTGGGGAAAAGCTCCAGGAAATCCCCCTGCCGGACTTCCAGCCCGGGCAGTTCGCGCGAAAGCTCTCCCAGAAACGCGACGCGCCCCGGCGTGGTCTCCGGGTCCACCGCCCCCACGAACAAAACGTCCCATTCCGGCTCAGCCGGGGTCCAGGGCATGTTCTCCGGGTTCAGGGCGTAGGCCGGGGTCCACAGAAGCCGCTCCGGACCAAGGCGTCCCTGGACGTAGTTCGGCAGGTCATCCTTCAGGGCCACCAGGCAGGCGTCGAAGGCCTGGGCATACAGGGGATGCCAGGCGTGTATGTGGCTGTCCACGCTGAAGAACACGGTCAGGCAGGGGAAGTTTTCCAGGCCCAGGAACGGCGGGGGGTGGCTCCGGTCGCCAAGAACCAGCACCTGGGGAGCCTCCCCGCACACGGACAGGACGTTCTCCCAGGTGAACAGGCGCGGCTTGTGGTGGGAATGCACCAGCAGACGCCGCCCCAGGGCGCGCAGCGATCCGGCGAAGTATTCGCGACCGAACCAGGCGATCAGGCCGCCAGGATGCTCGAGATTCCGGGTGGACTCACCGGGACCGGGCACAAGCTACTCCCTGGCGGCCAGCCAGCCGCCCAGGGAGGACATGGCCAGCGCCATGAGCAGCATGGCCCCAGCCTCCTCCAGCGGGAGAGGCCCGAGCCTGATCCACAGGGGCGGCTCGTACAGAACGCCTGAAAGGGCCAGTTGCAGCGTGTACAGCGCCCCCAGGCCCAGAAGCGCTCCAATCAGGCCGGTGAAGCCCGCGCTCACGGCCCAGGGCAGGCGCACGAACCACTCCTGCGCGCCCACGAGGCGCATGATCTCCACCTCGGCCCGGCGGCCCTCCAGGCACAGCCGCGCCGCCAGATAGGCCACCATGGCGATGGCCAGGGACAGCGACACGGACAACGGCACCAGCGCCTGCATGGACAGCGAGCGCAGCGCCGTGGCCACGTCCAGCTGCATGGGGTTTATGCGCACCTTGTCCACGCCGGGCAGGGCTTTGAGGCGCTCCAGGAATATCCGGGCCGGGCGGGCGTCCTCGCTGACCACCCGCAGGGAGGCCAGGGCCGTGGCGGGCATGGGGCTTGCGCCCATCCAGGAGAAGTCCATGCCGTCGCCCATGGAACGCTTCAGGCTCTCCAGGGCCTGGTCCGGGGTGAAGGCCACGAACTCGTCCACGCCGGAGATGGAGCGGATGGCGTCCCACTGCTGGCGCACCTGGGCCATGTCCGTGCCGGGTTTCCAGTAGATCTGGAACTGGGCGTGCCCCTGGTGCTTGCGCAGGTGCGAATCCAGGTTGGAGAGGAACAGACCGAAGGCTCCGGCCAGAAAGCAGGTGAGCGCCAGGGCCAGGGCGGCCATGGCGTGCAGGCCGGGGCTCCTGGCCAACTGGATGAAGGCGCGGGCGAAGGCGCGCCCCAGCATGGTCATGATTGACCGTCCCTGGGGGGCTTCATGGAGAACTCGAACATTTCGCCGTTTCCTGCCTCGCGCCTCAGTTCATCAGCATCGCGCGCCGAGTCCGGGTACCCTTCGGCAGGAGCCTCCTCGCCGCCGGAGAGCAGGAACCCCGCCTCCAGGCTCAGCACCCGCGCCTGGGGCGTGGTGCGAACGATCTCCTGGTTGTGGGTGGCCATGAGGATGGTCACGCCGTGGGCGTGGAACTCCTTGAACACCTCCATCAAACGCTGGGCCATGTCCCAGTCCAGGTTGCCGGTGGGCTCGTCGGCCAGGATGACCTTGGGTCCTCCGGCCATGGCCCTGGCGATGGCCACGCGCTGCTGCTCGCCCCCGGAGAGGCTCTGGCACTCCAGCCGGGCCATGCGGGTCAGGTGCAGGGAGGCCAGCACCGAGTCCACCCGGCGCTTGATCTGGTCCCAGGAGAGGCCGCTGACCTCCAGGGGCAGGCGCACGTTCTCCTCCACGGTGCGGTCCATGAGGATCTTGAAGTCCTGGAAGACCACGGCCACGTCGCGGCGCAGATAGGGCAGCTGGCTCTTTCGGATGCCCGCCAGGTCATACCCCGCGATGGACGCCTTGCCGCGTTGGAGCGCGACGTCGCCGTGCAGCAGGCGCAGCAGCGTGGTCTTGCCCGCGCCGGAGTGCCCGGTCAGGAAGGCGAACTCGCCCTTGCGCACGCGAAAGCTCACGGCGCGAAGGGCGAGGTGGTCGCCGAAGGCGTGGGTCAGGTGGACGGCCGATATCATCGGGTCCCCTGGATCAGCCGCACTTGGTGAAGCCGCAGGCCTTGCACACGTAGCAGCCTTCCTCGAACACCAGTTCCTGGGCGCATTCGGGGCAGGTGGGCGCGTTCAGGGACTGGAAGTCCTCGGCCAGCACCTTGCCCTGAAGGTAGCGGTGCTCCAGCACCCAGGACACGGCGTCCGGCACGGAGAGCAGGAGGCCCTTCTTCTGGAACACAGGGTTCTCGCCGCCTATTCCCTTCAGCTGCCCAACCACGTCGGCCACGTCCACGCCGGAGCGCAGCGCCAAAGACACCAGGCGTCCGATGGCCTCGGCCTTGGCCGTGATGGAGCGGCCGGACTTGCCGATGGTGGCGAACACCTCGAAGGGCTTGCCGTCCACCTCGTTCACGGTGAGGTACAGGTCGCCGTAGCCGGTCTTCACCTTCTGGGTGAAGCCGTAGCAGACGTCGGGGCGGTGGCGCACCTTGGTCTCGGCGCGCTCGTCGGGCTTGTCGGCCTTGGTCCCGTCGCCGGTGCACAGCACCTGCCCTGCCTTGCAGCCGTCGCGGTACACGGTGACGCCCTTGCAGCCCAGTTCGTAGGCCATCCAGTAGATGCGCCAGATGTCGTCCTGCACGGCGGAGTTGGGCAGGTTCACGGTCTTGGACACGGCGTTGTCGGTGTATTTCTGGAAGGCGGCCTGCATCTTGAGGTGCCAGACCGGCTCGATGTCCATGGCGGTCACGTAGACGCGGCGGATGTCCTCGGGGATGTAGGTGATGTGCGCGATGGACCCCTTGGCGGCCACCTCCTCCATGAGCTTGGGCGAGTGGCACTGGGCGGCCTTCACGGCGGCCTCGAAGTAGGGGTTTGATTCCACCAGCTTCTCGCCGTCCATGACGTGGCGCGCGAACGACAGGGCGAACAGCGGCTCCACGCCCGAGGAGCACCCGGCCAGAATGGACAGCGTGCCCGTGGGGGCGATGGTGGTGGTGGTGGCGTTGCGGAACGGCCCCTGCTTGCGCTTGGCGAAGGTGGAGCCCTCGAAGTTGGGGAAAGGCCCGCGCTCGTCGGCCAGGATCTTGGACGCGGCCTTGGACTCGGTCTGGATGAAGTCCATCACCTTTTCGGCCAGGCGCAGCCCCTCCTGGGAATCGTAGGGGATGTCCAATTGGTAGAGGAGGTCGGCGAAGCCCATGACGCCAAGGCCGATCTTGCGGTTGGAGCGCACCATGTCCGTGATGCGGTCCAGCGGATAGACCGAGGCGTCGATGACGTTGTCCAGGAAGCGCACGGCCACATGCACCACGCGCCTGAGCTCGTCCCAGTCCACGCCCTCATGGGTGTCCGTGGCCAGGAGCGCCAGGTTTATCGAGCCCAGGTTGCAGGCCTCGTAGGGCAGCAGGGGCTGCTCGCCGCAAGGATTTGTGGACTCGATCTCGCCCAGGGCCGGGGTGGGGTTGTCGCGGTTGATGCGGTCCAGGAAAATGATGCCCGGATCGCCGGACTCCCAGGCCTTCTGCACCAGGATGGAGAACACCTCGCGCGCCTTGAGCTGGCCTTTGACCTCCCGGGTGTGGGGGGCGATCAGGTCGTAGGGCTCGTCGGCCTCCACGGCCTGCATGAAGGCTTCGGTCAGGGCCACGGAGATGTTGAAGTTGTTCAGGTCGCCCTCGCGCTCCTTGCAGCGGATGAACTCCAGGATGTCCGGATGGTCCACGCGCAGGATGCCCATGTTGGCGCCCCGGCGCGTGCCGCCCTGCTTCACCTGCTCGGTGGCGGTGTTGAAGATGCGCATGAAGGACACCGGGCCGGATGCCACGCCGCCGGTGGAGCCCACACGGGCGCTGGCCGGGCGCAGGCGGGAGAAGGAGAAGCCGGTGCCGCCGCCGGACTTGTGGATGAGCGCGGCGTGCTTCACCGCGTCGAAAATCTCGTCCATGGAGTCGCCCACGGGGATGACGAAGCAGGCGGCCAGCTGTCCCAGGTCCGTGCCCGCGTTCATGAGCGTGGGGGAGTTGGGCAGGAACTTGAAAGAGATCATCATGTCGTAGAAGGTCCGCGCCAGCTCTTCGACAGTGCAGGAAGACTTCGCGTAATTCACTTCCTGGGCGGCGATGGCCTGGGCCACGCGCCAGAACAGCTCCTGTTCGGTCTCCATGGGTTCGCCCTCGGGGCCTTTGCGCAGGTAGCGCTTGGAAAGCACGAGCTTGGCGTTCTGGTTGAGCTGAGGCACGGGCAGGTCGGCAGGTATGGTCACGGCGGGCATGAGGTCTCCTTGGAGCGGGAAATCGGGCTTGAAATCGAAAGAAGCGGCCAAAAGGCCGCATCAAACGAACATACCCAAAAGCCTCGCGGAAATCCACACAGCAGAAGCGGGGATGGCCTTTTGAGAGACGAAGGCTGGGAAAATACCCTGGAATTGTAACCTGTTCAGTGTGCGTATTTTTTGCTGCGACAACTTCCCACTTCCGACCGCTTCCGAGCATCCCGACGACACATCCCCCTTGCCGCCCCGCCCCGTGGGGAGTAAGCGCCTTCAGCGCGGCGCAGGCCCGGACACGGACAGGCCCGCTCACCAAGGGGGAAGTATGATTGGTCCGTATGTGAACGGGGCGACGGTGGTCGCGGGGAGCCTGGCCGGGGCCTTCCTGGGCTCGCGCATGAGCCGCAACCTGCGCGAGCGCATGCCCATGGTCTTTGGGTGCGCCTCGCTCGGGCTGGGGATGGCCATGGTGGTCAAGGTCCAGTCCCTGCCGCCCATGGTGCTGGCCCTGGTGCTGGGTTCCATCTTCGGGGAGCTGGTCCACCTGGAGACCGGAATCCAAAAGCTGGCCACCAAGGCCCGCGCGCTGATCGAGAAATTCGCCAAGCCCTCCGGCGACCTGAGCCACGACGAATTCCTGGAGAAGTTCGTGGCCATCATGGTGCTCTTCTGCGTGAGCGGCACCGGCATCTTCGGGGCCATGAGCGAGGGCATGACCGGCGACCCGACGCTTCTCATCGTGAAGGCCATCCTGGACCTCTTCACCTCGGCCATCTTCGCGGCGACGCTCGGCTACACGGTGGTCACGCTGGTGGTGCCGCAGTTCATCATCCAGACCTCGCTCTTTTTCGGGGCCGCGCTCATCATGCCGCTGACCACCCCGACCATGGTCGCCGACTTCTCGGCCTGCGGAGGACTCATCATGCTGGCCACGGGCTTTCGCATCTGCGGCATCAAGCAGTTCCCGGTGGCCAACATGATCCCGTCGCTGTTCATGGTGATGCCCCTCTCCGCCCTGTGGAGCCGCTTGCTGGGGTAGCTCCCGACATACCCGACGAAAACGCGCCGCGAAGCCCGACAGGCATCGCGGCGCTTTTGAATTTCGGATCGCGCGGTTTGCTGAAGAGCCTCAGCCCGCCACGTCCACGTTGGCCGGAGGCAGCCCCATGCCCGGCTGCATGCGCAGGCCCGTCCAGGCGGTCTCGTAGCCGCCCATCGCCTCGACCTTGGCCTTGAAGGCGTCGCTGGCGATCACCTGAAGCAGGGCTTTCACGCGCGGCTCCTCTAGGCTGGACTCTTCCATCACCAGATCGTAGCGCTCGCGGGCCAGGGGCACGAAATCCAGCTTCAGGGCCGCAGCCGCCGCATACACCCCCAGGCCGCAGTCCGCGCCGCCGTTCTGCACGTTGGCCGCCACGCCCATGTGGGTCATCTCCTCCTGGGTGTAGCCGTGCACGTAGGAGGGGTCGATCCCGGCAAGGGAGAGATGATAGTCCAGCAGGATGCGCGTGCCCGCCCCTCGCTGGCGGTTCACGAACACCACGTCCGGGCGCGACAGGCTGTTGACGTCCTGGATGGCCTTGGGGTTGCCGGGGGGCACGATGAACCCCTGGTGGCGGATGGCCAGGTTGATGACCGCCAGCTTCCTGCCGGGAAGATGCTTTTCCAAGAACGAAAAGTTGAAATCGCCGGTGGCCGTGTCCAGCAGGTGCGTCCCGGCCATGAGCGCCGCGCCCTGCCCCAGCGCCGTGAGCCCGCCCAGGCTGCCCACGTGGCTGGAGGCCAGCCGCAGGGGGGGGTCCAGACGCATGAGTTCGTCCGCCAGCAGGTCCAGGGTGATGTCGTGGCTGCCCACCACCACCATGGTGCGCTCAAGATCCTCCGGGGAGACCAGCAGTTCGGCCTCCACCACCTCGCCGCGCGCGATGCCCTCCTTGTCCGGGGCGATCCTGGCCACGGCCTGCGCCTTGGTGAGCGTGGTGATGAGCCCGGCCCCGCGTGACAGCGGCAGGGCTGTGTAGCCCGTGCCCACGCGCCCCACGGCCAGGCGCAGAAATTCCGTGAGCCCCGGCCTGGAGGGGGCGTCCTTGGCCAGGGTGACCATGACCGTCTGCCGCTTTGCCGGTTCGCAGCGGGTGAGCCACGCGGCCAGCGGAGCCAGAAGCTCCTCGAAGCAGACCACCGCCGACACCGGGTAGCCGGGCGCGCCCACCAGGAGCTTGCCCTGGGCCACGCCCAAAAGCGAGGGCTTGCCGGGCATGGCCTGGATGCCGTGCACCACCACCTCGCCGAAGCGCTCCATCACGGCGCGGGTGAAATCCTTGCTGCCAGCCGACGACCCGGCCAGGATGGCCACGATGTGCGCCTTGGAGTTGAGCGCCTCCTCCACCGCGCGCGACAGGCTCTCCATGTTGTCGGGCACCGGGGGGTAGCGCCGTGCGTCCAGGCCCCAGCCCTGGGCCAGGGCGCAGAGCATGACCGAGTTGGACTCCACCACCTGTCCGGGACCGGGCTCGGGGTGGGTGGTGTAGTCCAGCACCTCGTCGCCCGTGGGGATGACCGCCATGCGCACCCGCTCGTAGACCTCCACCTCCCACACGCCGCAGGAGAGCAGCGCGCCCAGGTCGTAGGCCGTGAGCTTTCTCCTGCGCGGCAGCACCAGCTCCGTGGCCACGATGTCCTCGCCGATGCGGCGCACATGGGTCCAGGGAGCCACGGAAGACTCCAGGCTGGCCGAGCCGTCCTCGCCGAACACCACGTGCTCGATCATCACCACGGCGTCCATGCCCTTGGGCAGGGGCTGGCCGGTGTTGACCATGCCGAAATCGGTTTCGGGCATCAGCGTGACGGGGTTGCCTTCCCGGGCTGCGTAGGTGGACTCTGCCTTGACGGCGATGCCGTCCATGGCCGCGCAGTGGTAGGTGGGGGAGCTCAGCCGGGCCATGACGGGCCTTGCGGTGATGCGCCCCAGGGCTTCCTCCACGGGCACGGACTCCACGCCCACGAGATTTTCGCGCTCCAGCGCGCCCTTGACCAGGGCCAGGGCGTCCGGGATGGGAATGGTGCGCAGGTAGATATTTCGCTTCACGTTCATAGCAGCGTCACCTGAATTGTGCTGCCGGCCTCCAGGCCTTCGAGGCCGGCCGGGATACGGATGAGGCCCTGGGCCTGAACCAGGGTTTTCAGCAAACCGGACTTGCCGAGCACCGGGACGGCCTTGGCAGAACCGCCTCCGTTTGTTTCCAGGCGAACGCGCACGAAATCCTCGCGCCCCTGGCGCGAGGCCACGTTGCGTGAGAGCACGGCCTGGATTTCGGGGCGCGGCCTGCAAAACGCCTGGGCGTCGCCCGCGAGGTGGGAGAGAAAAGGACAACCGAACACGAACATGACCACCTGGGCCGAGGCGGTCTGGCCCGGCAGGCCCCAGATGGCCTTGTTGCCGGAGCGCGCCAGGATGGTGGGCTTGCCCGGGCTCACGGTCAACCCGTGGGCCAGCACGGTGGTGTCCGGCAGATGGGACAGGGCCTCGATGGTCAGATCGCGCACGCCGACCGAGCTTCCGCCCGACAAAAAGACCACATCGGCCTTGCTGAGAGCCAGCGTGAGCGCCTCGGCGATGGCCTCCACCCGGTCCGGCACGATGCCCATGCACAAGGGAACCGCCCCGGACTGCACGCACATGGCGGCCAGGGCCGGGGCGTTGGCGTCGCGGATCTGGCCGGGGCGCGGCTTGCCGGAGACCGGCACCAGCTCGTCCCCGGTGGACAGGATGGCCACCACGGGCCGCCTGCGCACCGGCACGGAGCCCACGCCAAGCGCCGCCAGAAGTCCGGTCTCGGCAGGCCGGATGAGCGTCCCGGCGGACAGCACGGCCTGCCCGGCGGCGGCGTCCTCGCGGGCCTGCATCATGTTCTCGCCGGGGGCCACGGCCTTCCTGATCTCGATGGTGTCCGCGCCCAGATCCTGGGTCTGCTCCACCATGACCACGGCGTCCGCACCGGGCGGCAGGCTCGAACCGGTGACCACGCGCACGCAGCAGCCGGGACGAAGCGTCTCGGCGGACACGGCGGTGATGTCCAGATCGCCAGCCAGGTCAAGGTAGCCGGGGTTGGTCTCGGTGGCGCCGTAGCAGTCGGCGGCGCGCACGGCGAAGCCGTCCATGCTGGAGCGGGCGAACACCGGCAGGTCCTCAGGGGAGAGCAGGTCATGGGCCAGGTAACGCCCAAGCGCCGCCTCCAGCGGGACGGTCTCTGCCTCAAGCGGGGGAAAGCCCGCCAGGAGTTCACGGAAAGCGTCGGACGAAATGAGATCGAGAAAGCCCTTTTCCACGCGTCATCCCCCGATGGAGGTCATGGACTTGGCGCACACGCCGCGCCTGCCCCGCTCGGCCAGAAGTTTGTGCCCCATGGGCTTTCGCGCCAACGCGCGCCTGAGCACCTCCAGCACCTTGCCGTCGCTGGACTTCTCCGAGCGCAAAAGCGGGCGCAGCCGGTACTCGGTGTCGGAGTACAGGCAGGGGCGCAGCCTGCCGTCACAGGTCAGGCGCAGGCGGTTGCAGGTCAGGCAGTAGTGGCCGGACAGCCCGGAGATCACCCCCAGGCGGCCCTGGCCGCCCGCGATCTGCCACATGCGGGCCGGGCCGTGCCCCTCGTCGCCGTAAACCACCGGGGAGAGCTCGGCCAGTTGTCCGGCGCGCTCCAGGATGTCCGAGGCGGGCCAGTACAGGGTGTCGTCCCACAGGGTGTCGCCGCCGATGGGCATGAACTCGATGAAGCGCATGTCCAGGGGGTGGGTGCGGGCCAGTTCCAGGAAGGCGGGCAGCTCGTGGTCGTTCAGGCCCTTGAGGGCCACGGCGTTCACCTTGACGCGGATTCCGGCCTCCAGGCACTCGTCGATGGAGCTGCGCGCCTGATGGAACAGGTCCGCCCCGGTGATGCGGTGGAAGGTCTCGGGGTCGAGCGAATCGAGCGAAATGTTGACGGCCTTGAGCCCAAGGCCCGCAAGCGTTTTAGCCTGCCCGGCCAGCAGCGTGCCGTTGGTGGTCAGGCGCACGTCCATGCCCGGCGCAGCCTTCATCACCTCGTCCAGGAAGCGGTGGAAGCCCCGGCGCGCCAGGGGCTCGCCCCCGGTGAGGCGGATCTTGCTGAGCCCCAGGGGAACGGCCAGCTTTATTATCCGCAGGTACTCCTCGTAGGAGAGGATGTCGGAGTGCTCGATGGCCTTGAAATCCTGCACCGGGCGGCAATACATGCAGCGCAGGTTGCAGCGGTCGGTGACGCTCACCCGCAGATAGTTGACAACGCGTCCGAAGCTGTCGGCCAGCCGGGGCGAATCCAGGCGGGAAGAAAGTGCAGTGCGCGATTCCATGGAGTCATGTTATGCCAAAAACACCATCAAGGAAAGGGGATCAACCTCCCTCGACCATTGGCACAAGCTCGATCACGCAGCCATTTTTCAAGGGTGTCAGCGGGTTTGCCGGACCGCCATCCAGGATGGCCACCACGTCCGGGTCAGGCGCGAGGCCCAGCCGTTGGTAGACGTCCGCCAGGACCGCCCCCTCCGGGAAGTCCATGTGCGGGGGATCGGGCTGCAACCGCGACAGCGAAGCCAGACAACGAACCGTGACTATCATGCGTTCCTCCGGGTCCGGCCTCCTGGACCGATTGCGTTTTCCGGCATATCCGGCCGGTCCTGTGGCTTGACAGGCCCGGGCCAGCATGTCTAAATCCTTTTCCATGAGCAAGAACCTTGCCCGCGACTTTTCCCAGTATTATTATTCCTACGCCGTCCGCAATCGCGGGACGTGGCCGGGCATATCGTAGGAACACAACACGAAGCGCCTTTCCACGGGGCCGCGAACGAAGACGTTCGCGGCCCCTTTTTCATGCCGGGAGCGGGCTTCCACCCCCGGGAAACGGATGCAGGAGAACACCATGCACATCGGCAAAACCATCCGCATCGAACGCATCTTCAACCGCGACACGGGCCGGGCCATCATCGTCCCCCTGGACCACGGCGTCACCGTAGGCCCCATCGCGGGCCTGACCGACATGCGAGACACGGTCACCCGCATCGTGGAAGGCGGGGCCAACGCCGTGCTCATGCACAAGGGCGTGGTCCCCTGCGGACACCGGGCGCGCGGGCGCGACATCGGGCTTATCGTACACTTGTCGGCATCCACCGTGCTTTCGCCCTTCCCCGGCGCCAAGACCCTGGTCTGCGACGTGGAAGAGGCCGTGTACCTGGGCGCGGACGCCGTGAGCCTGCACCTGAACCTGGGCGACGACTCCGAGCGCGACATGCTGGCCGACGCAGGCCGCATCACCCGCGACGCCGCCCGCCTGGGCATCCCGGTGCTGGCCATGGTCTACGGGCGCGGCCCCAAGATCACGGACGAATTCGCCCCGGACGTGGTGGCGCACTGCGCGCGCGTGGGCATGGAGCTGGGCGCGGACGTGGTGAAGGTGCCCTACACGGGCGACCCGGAGTCGTTCGCGTCCGTGGTGGCCGGGGCGCGCATCCCCGTGGTGATCGCGGGCGGCCCCAAGACCGCCACCACCAGGGACTTTTTGCGCATGGTGTTCGACTCGGTGCAGGCCGGGGGCTCCGGCCTTTCGGTCGGGCGCAACATCTTCCAGCACAAGGACCCCACGCGGCTTCTGCAGGCGCTGGGCAAGATCGTGCACGACGGCTGGGAAGTGGACGAGGCCATGAAGGGCCTGGAAGGGCTGGGCGAATAGAACGCCAACAGCACTCCCCTTAATAACGAAGGGCGCGCGCCGGATGTCCGGCGCGCGCCCTTTATCGTTCGAGAATCTCTCGCGCTACTGCACGTTGATCTTCAGTTTGTCGCCCGGCTTCAGGTGCACGGACTTGTCCAGGTTGTTCCAGCTCAAAAGAGCCACCGGGTCCACCTTGAACTTGCGGGCGATGCTCCAGACCGTCTCGCCGTTCTCCACCTTGTACTGCACGGGGCCGCTGGGCTTGTGCGCGTCCTTTGCGGGAGCTGGTGCGGGCGAGGGCTGGTTCTTGGCGGCAGCGACCTGGACGGGCGCGCCCTTGGCATCCTTGGCCGGTGATGCGGCAGCCTGGGCGGGGGCGGCTTTGGGGTCCTTGGACGATGCAGGAGCCTGCGCGACCGGCTGAGGCGCGGGCTGCTGGCTCTTGGCCAGGGCGGCCAGCTTCTCGGCCTGGGCCTGATTCTTGGCCGGGGCTTCGGGCTGCTTGGCCGCTGCGGTCTGGGCCGCAACAGGGGCGGAGGCCACCTCGCCCGGAATCTTCAGCTTCATCCCGGCCTTGAGGTCCTTCTCCGAGCTTATGCCGTTGGCGGCCATCAGGGTCTTCACGTCCACCTTGTTGGCGGCGGCCACGGCGGCCAGGGTGAGCCCCTTCTTGACCTCCACGGTTTTGGCCTCGGCCACGGCCACGCCGGACTTGGGCTGCACGGGCGGACAGGCGGCCCCTGCGGCAACGGCCTTGCCGGGAATGGTGATGGACTTGCCCGCAGCCAGCTGCTTTTCGGATTTCAGGCTGTTGGCCTTGAGGATGTCCGTCTGGGACACGCCGTACTGCTTGGCCAGGGCGGCCAGGCTCTCGCCCTTCTTGAGCTTGTGGACCTGAGACTTGGCCACCTCAGCGCGTCCGGCGGGCCTGTCGTCCAGGTCGGCCAGCGCGGAGTCCTGGGCGGAGCTGTCCAGGGGCACGTACACGGTCTGGCCGGGGGTCACGGCGTCGCCAACGGTGGGGTTCATCTGGCGAAGCGCCGCGATGGGCACTCCGGTGCGCTTAGAAATGTTCCACCAGGAGTCGGTCCCGGCGGTGGTGTAGGAGCGGATGCCCCGGTTGGCCACGCAGGTGGGGTTGGCAAGATAGGCCAGGGCCAGCTCCTTCTTGGTGACCGGCACATAGACCTGGCTTGCGCGGTCCGGCGGGCTCACCTGGCGGCGGAAACCGGAGTTGTACTTGTGGAACTCGTCCCAGCTCATGGAGCAGGCCTCGGCCAGGGCGGCAAGGTCGGTGCCGCCGGGGACGGGCACCTCTTCAAGCACCTGCCCGGCGCTCCAGTTGACCGGCTTGAAGCCCAGGGCCTTCAGGTTCTTGAACACCTTGAGCACGGCCAGGAACTTGGGCACGTAGTGGCGGGTCTCCTGCTTGAGGAGGTTGGGATTCTTGGCGATGTCGAAAAAGTTGGTATGGCCGGACTGGCTGATGACGCGGCTCATCTTGCCTTCGCCGCAGTTGTAGGCGGCCAGGGCCAGGTTCCAGTCGCCGAACATGTTGTAGAGCTCGCCCAGGTATTTGGCGGCGGCGATGGTGGCCAGATAGGGGTTTCTGCGCTCGTCCTCCCACCAGTCGACGGAGAGGCCGAAACGGCGGCCAGTGGCGGGCATGAACTGCCACATGCCGCCCGCGCCCACCGGCGAGTAGGCCATGGTGTTGTAACCGGACTCGATGAAGGGCAGCGCGATGATGTCGGGGGGCAGCTTGTGGGTGGCCAGCACGGCGCGGATGTAGGGCAGGTGCGGCGCGGCGCGCTCCAGCCAGCGTTCCATGGTCTCGCGGCGCTCCTGGGTGAAGTAGGTCAGGAAGGCCTGGACCTCTTCGGTCTCCGCAACGTCCAGGTTGAAGGGGATGTCGGTCTTGGAGGCCAGGGCCTCCTTCTCCTGCAGGGTCAGGGGCCTGGGGCGTTTTATCTTGAGGAAATCGTCGGAGAGCTCGGGATCGAGGTTGGGCTTCATGTCCTGGTTGTCGGAGACCTGCTTCTTGGCGCACGCGCCAGAAAAGGCCAGACAAAAGACGAGAAGGAGTTTCAGAAACAGTCGCGGCGATACGGGCATGTGTCCTCCGGGACTGGCAAGCCGCTGGAAGGAGGAGGGAGAGGGCGCGGCCGTGTTCCGGTCTGGATTGATTGTGCTTATTCTTCGATGGTTGGCCAGTTACCCACTAAAAGCAAAAAGAGCAAGCGAGTTCCCGCATGAAACTCTTGTAATATTGCCATTCTCTGCTACTCTGCGGCCACGGGATGGTGTTTCATCTGTCCCGAACATGCAGAATGTACCGTAGGAAGGATCATGGACAACGTCGTCATGGGCCGCAAACCGGTCCTGGAACTGGTCGGACGCGACCCCGGAAGCATCGAGCACGTGGTGTTGCGACAGGGCCTGAAGGGCCAGGACATCAAGGAACTGATCGACGCCTGCAAGGCGTCTGGCATCCGTTTCCGCTTCCTGCCCGATGATTCGCTGGAGCGCAGCGTGCCCGGCTGCCGCCAGGGCGTGGCCGCCTTCGTGGCCGCGAAATCGTTCGTGGAACTGGACGAGCTTCTGGACAACGCACGCCGCGCTCCCCTGCCCGTGATCCTGGCCCTGGACCAGGTGCAGGACCCCGGCAACGTGGGGAGCCTTGCCCGGACGCTGCTTGCGCTTGGCGGCGGCGGGCTGATCGTGCCCAAGCATCACGGCGCTCGCCTGGGCGGCGCAGCCTCGAAAAGCTCCGCTGGAGCGCTTGAGCGGTTGCCGGTGCGCCTGTGCACCAACCTCTCGCGCGAGCTGGAAGCCTGCTACGACGCCGGGTTCACCATCTACAAGGCCGAGGCCGGACCCAAGGGCGGGGACGTGTTCAAGGCCGATTTCAATTTCCCGCTGGTGCTGGTGCTCGGCGGTGAGGAAAAGGGCGTGCGGCCCGGCGTGGCCAAGCGCTGCGAGGGGAGCCTGTTCATTCCCATGCCGGGAGGGTTCGAGTCGCTGAACGTGGCCCAGGCCGGGGCCGTGGTGCTGGGACAGATGGCCCGGCAGGCCTTTTCAGGAAAAAAGTAGCGCCAATTCGCAGTGGGGAAAGCCTCCGGCGGCCAAAGGGCTGCGCCCTTTGGAATCCCTTATTATCCCATCCTGTCACCCACAGGAGCGGGGCGTTACGCGAAGCGGATGCATGGTGCAGGGGGATCATCCCCCTGCCGGGTCCAGGGCAGAGCCCTGGTGAGGTCCGGAGCGGAACTCCACCGCCCCTTCAGCGCGGTGCAGGCGTCTCCAGCAGATCGTCCCCCACTGTCCACCGCCCGGCCCAGGGCGGCGGGCAGGCGAACACGTCCTCGCCTATCGCCAGCCTCCAGGCGTGCAGCAGCATGGGCGGGGCGCCTCCCCCGTACTTGGCGTCGCCCACGATGGCGTGGCCGCGAAGACTGAGCTGCGCGCGGATCTGATGGGTGCGCCCGGTGAACAGCCGCACGGCCACAAGCGTGTGTTCCGCCTGAATCACCAGGGGCGTGGCCCTAAGCCTGGCCTCTTTGCCGTCGCCTCCAGAGGCGCGGACCATCTTCTCGCGTCCCTCGGGGCCGCACTTCTCCAGGCGGTCCAGCATCTCCACGGGCTCATTAAGCCCAGACAACTCCCAGCGCCCCCGCACCCAGCACAGGTACTCCTTGGCCGCGCCGCCGCCCTTGAACAGGGCGTGCGCCGAGGTCAGCGCCCGGTGCGTCCTGGCCACCAGCAGCACGCCGGAGGTGTCGCGGTCCAGTCGGTGGGCGATGGATGGCACGAAGGCCGACCCGGCAAACGCCAGCGCAAGCCGGGTCTGCACCGAGTCCGTCCAGCCGCTGCCCGGATGCACGGGCAGACCGACCGGTTTTGCGATCACCAGCCAGTCGTCCGTCCGGGCCAGCACCGGCAGGTCCAGGGGTGTGACGCTTTGTGCTGTTTGGGGAATCTCCGCGAAGGGGGGGAGGCGCACGGCCTGCCCGGCGTCCAGGCGGTCGAAGGGCTTGGCCCGCTTGCCGTCCACGCGCACCTGCCCGGTGCGTATCCAGCGCATGAGCACCGAGCCCGGCAGGTCTTTTCCCAGCACGCGCCCCAGGTACTGCACCAGCTTCTGCCCGGCCTCGGCTGGGGAGACGGTCAGTATCTTCGGGGAATTGGCGGGCGCGGTCACGGCGTGGGACGGTTCTGATGGCATTGGGGATTTGTGGTGCATGTCTGACAAAAACGGGGAGGCGTTGGCCTCCCCGTTCGCGTTCATTTATTGGGCGGGCTTTCCGGTCAGGTCCGCCGGGGGCGCGGGCGGCTTGGAGCCGGGCATGCCCAGGTCCTGGTACTGGGTCTTGGAGCCGGGGTCGCGCACCAGATTGGGATTCTGGCCGTCGGGGGCGTCGGACAGCTCGTCCTTCTGCGCGCCGCGTCCCATCACGCGCAGGATGTTCTCGCCCTTGTAGACCATCAGGTTGCCCAGCACGTCTTTGACCTTGCGGGCGTCCATCTCCAGGAACACGAAGGCGTTGCCGGACTCGTCCCAGCCCCAGCCCCGGTTGGGGGAGCCGATGCCGGGGTTGGGGATGTAGGCCCCGAACACGGCGGCGCAGACCTTGGAGCGGTTGGAGTCCTTGGTCAGGATGAAGTTCTCGGCGGTGCTGCGAGACAGGATCTTCTCGCCCACCAGCAGCGTGGCCATCTCGTCATAGGCGTTGATCTGGGCGGCGCGAAGCGCGCGCAACGCCGGGCGCGAGGTCTCGGTCATGGTGCCGAAGCCGAAGCCTTCCACGCGCACGTCCTTGAAGCTGATCCGCTCGCCGAGCACGTTGACCACGTCTTTCAGCTCGATGTGGCCGAAGCACAGAGCCACGTCCTTCTCGCGGTCGTAGATCATCTTGTCGACCTTGATGCCCTTGATCACGGCGGCGGCCTTGGTGTCGGCCTGGTACTTGGCGTCCTCGGTGAGGCCGAACTCGGTTTCGCTCTTGACCTTGAAGCCGATGACCGCCTCCACCAGGTTCCTCTTGAGGTCCTGCTGGGCCATCCGCTCGCTCATGAGCTGCTTGTTGCCCTGGGCCTGGGCGCTTGCCGCGAACACGGTCAGCAGCAGGGCCAGGGTCACGGTGGTGATAGCGCGCATGAAACTCGTCCTCCGATGGTTAGAATCCGAAAAACTCACGGGTGCGGTCCCAGAAACCCTTCTCCGGCTCCGGCGCCGCTGGCGCGGCCAGTTCCTGAACCGGGGCCGGTGCGGCCTTCAGCGCGGGCTGGACCGGAACCTCCAGGGACGCGAGCGTCAGCCCCGGCACCGGGCGCGGCGCGAAGGCCTCGTCCAGCGTCCCGGCCTGCCCGGCCGTGGCGCACATCAGAAGAGCTGCCAGCACGGCGGGGGTAAATTTATGATATTTCGTCATTTCCAGTCTCCATGGCCTTCCTGATGAATATAAAGCAACTTCCAGGCCATCTTATTGCGCGGGCTTGCCGATGACCTCCTGGCCCTGGGGCTTGGGCTGCCCGATGGGCACGTCCAGGGGCTGATACTGCGTCTTGGGCGCGCCGGGGCGGATCATCGACGGCCCGCCGTCGGGCGTCTGGGGCGAAAGCTCGTCCTTCTGCGCGCCGCGTCCTAGCACTTCCAGGATGTTCTCGCCGCCAGTGTACACGATCAGGTTGCCCATGATGTCGCGGGCCTTTCTCACGTCCAGGGCCAGGCGCACGAAGCCGTTGCCGGTCTCGTCCCAGCCCCAGCCGCGATTGGCCGAGTTGACGTCGGGGTTTGGCACGTAGGCGCCGAAGATGGCCGCGCAGACCTTGGAGCGGTTGGAGTCCTTGGTCAAGATGAAATTCTCCGCGCCGGAGCGGCTGAGGATCTTCTCGCCAACCAGGAGCGCAGCCATCTCGTCGTAGGCGTTCAGCATGGCGGCTCGAAGAGCGCGAAGCGGCGGCCTGGAGGTCTCGGTCATGGAGCCGAAGCCGAAGCCCTGCACCACCACGTTCTTGAACTCCACGCGCTCGCCCACGATGTTGCGCACGCGGCCAAGCTCAATGTGCCCGATGCACAGGGCCACGTCCTTGTCGCGGTCGTAGATCATCTTGTCCACCTTGATGCCCTTGATGAGGGCGGCGGCCTTGGTGTCCACGCGGTACTGGGCGTCCTCGGTGAGGCCGAACTCGGACTCGCTCTTGACCTTGAAGCCGATGACCGATTCCACGATCTGGCGCTTCATGTCCTGGCGGGCCATCTTTTCGCTCATAAGCTGGCGGTTGCCCTGGGCATGGGCGCACAGGGCGGTCACCAACACGGAAAGCAGCACGGATACGGCTATTGCGGCATGGCGGGATCGGGGCATGGTCTGCTCCTCGTGCGCCCGGAAATCAGGGTCTGGCCTGTTCCTGGGGTTTTCCACCGACAATGGTAATTGTCTCGCGCATGGTTCCGCCCCCGATGGGGATGGCCGCTTCCACGGCCTGGGTCTGGCCGTTTGGCGTGCGCGCTCCGAAGATGGGATCGTTCTTGGTCTGCGGGAAAGCGCCCCCCTGGGACTGGCCCTGGCCCTTGGGCCGCTCGGTGATGGTCATGGATTCGATCTTCACCGTGACCTTGCCGGGATTTTTGGGGTCGGGCTTCACGCGCGCGTCAAAGGTCACGGTGCCGTCCTTGGGGATGAGCCCCTTGCGGCGCAGGTCCTCGTAGACCTGGTCGCGTAGGGCCTGCTTCTTGCGCACCCAGTCATCCATCAGGGCCTTGTTGCCACCCTGCGCCTTGGCCGGAGGCAGCGGGACCCTGGCGGTGCCGGAGGTCTGCGCAGTGGCGGCCCCTGCCTGGGTGAGAACGGCGGCCAGGGCCAGAGCCCCGGCCGCCAGGAGGATGCGTCTCATTTTAGAAGTCGCTGGGGTCGATGGCCTTGCCGCCGCCACGGAACTTCTTCTCGTAGATCACCGGCGGGGCCTTGGTGCCGCCGCCCTTGCCGCAGGTGCGCTTGGCGTTTTCGAACTCGGTCTTCAGGGGCAGGTAGGTGGAATCAACCACCAGACCCTTCTGGAACACTTCCAGGGCCTCGGGGCAGCGGCCTTCCATCACGTAGATCTTGCCCAGGCAGTAGTACACCTGGGGGTTGATGGAGTTCAGGTTGCGCGCGGCCTCAAGATGGCGCTTGGCCTCGGTGAAGTCCGAGATGTTGTAGGAGAGGATGCCCAGCGACTCGCGGGCCTGAACGTGGTTGGGGTTCAGGTTCAGGGTGGCGATGAAGGCCCGCTTGGACTTGTCGATCATGTTGAGCTTCCAGGCGGACAGGCCCACGTAGTAGTTGGCGTCCACGAAGCTGGGGCTCTTGGACACGGCCATCTCGAACTCGGAGAGGGCCATGGTGTAGTTTTCCTGGTTGAAGTAGCGCATGCCGGAGTCGAAGAACTCCTGGGCCGTGGGTTCCATCGGGGGGGCTTTCTTGGCGCAGCCGGCGGCCAGAGCCAGACACAGACAGACGAGGATGAGTGAAGTAGCGCGGCGCATGTGTGTTGCCTCCGGTTATTTCATTGCGTCGATTTTCTGCACGGACTTCTGCACAAGCCGCTGGACCATGGTGTCCAGACTGGTGCCGGTGGTCTTCTTCTCGGTGTAGCCGAGCGCGCCGCCGCCCTTGGAGTTGATCTCCATCTTGTCCTCGAAGTAGTCGGTGGCCTTCTGCTCGCCGGTGTTGGCGTCGAGCACCTTGAAGCGCATGCCGATGATCCACACGCCGCTGGCCTCCTCGGACTTGACCGAGGCCACGGCCGCGCCGCTGGCCGCGCCAGCGCCCCAGCTGTCCGTGGCGGTGCCCACCGCCGCGCCGGTGATGATGCCCAGGTACGTGCCGTCGAACTTCTTCTCAACCTGGGCCACCTGCTCGGCCTTGATGATGTCGAAGCGGATGAGCCAGTTGGTGGCCTGCATCTTGCCTTTCTTGAACTTCTTGAGGGTCTGGGCGTCGCCCAGGTTGGCGGCCACCTCGATCTCCTGGAGCATGGAGCCCAGATCCTGGCGCTCGAGCACCTGGAAGTTGGCCTTGCCCAGTTCGATCTCCGCGAAATCAGCGATGTTGTTCGGCCCGTATTTCTGGGCGAAGGTGGCGTTCTGCGACTTCACCGCGCCTGGAATCACCACCACCTGGGGGCCGGGTTTGGACGCGTTGGCGTACTCCACCGGTTGGTACATGGCGGCGTCCGCCTCCTTGTTGGCCTGCTGCGAAGCAGACTGGCAACCCGCAGCCAGCAGGGCGGCCAGCAATACGAAAAGCATCCCCGTGTGTCTCATGACCATGCCTCTCCTCCTCCCTTTACCCTCGTTGGGGGACGCCGGGAGATGTCTCGTACATCTCCCACCTGCCCGGAGGCCCCATTTTCAACCCCAAATAAAACACCTCATTTTGGTATAAAATGACAAATTTCAGGACTTACGGCTAGAAATTTTTCACCGCGTCCAGAGCCTTGTCGGACTTCAGCAGGCCCTGCTCGCCCACGCGCTTGGCCGCGTCCGGGGCCACCTCGGAGACCTTCTTCAGGGTCTCCTCGGTCTTCACCACTTCGCGGATGCGCTCGGGCGAGGCAGTGGCCAGACTGGCCGGGACCCGGCCCTGGAA
This sequence comes from Fundidesulfovibrio putealis DSM 16056, assembly GCF_000429325.1. NCBI lineage: Bacteria > Pseudomonadati > Thermodesulfobacteriota > Desulfovibrionia > Desulfovibrionales > Desulfovibrionaceae > Fundidesulfovibrio > Fundidesulfovibrio putealis. The sequence goes on along the minus strand of NZ_KE386885.1, from coordinate 653,055 downwards.
CTTTGCCATGAAGTCCTCTGCCTTCAGGCGTGAGCGGAAGGCCACCCGCACGGTGTTGCCGTGGGACGATTCCAGGGTGAAGGCCTCCTCGCCGAACTTGGCGTTCAGCGGCCCAAGGATGCCCGTGTTCAAAAGCTGGTTGAAGTTTGCGCGCGTGCCCACGAACTCCACCTCGTAGAGCGAAAGGCCGGAGCGGTCGAAATCACGGAAGTCGATGTTCAGCACGGGGCGCAGCCCGATGAACTCCTTCTTGAGCAGCTGCCCGGCGTCATAGCTGGGCAGGCCCAGCACCTGGAGCTGGTAGGTCTTGGCCGGGGCCTGGAGGTGCTCCTCGAAGAACTCCTTGGAGAACTCCGCGCCGATCATGCGCCCGATCTCCTCGATGGCCTGGTCCTCGTCGGCCCAGCTCTGCTTCTTGGGGATCTGGTTGTTGTAGTAGATCTCCTCGCCGGTGTGGTTGTCCACGCACTTCACGCTCCAGGAGGTGAGCACGTACTTCTTCACCTCCAGCCCCGAAGCCTGGAGCTTGGCAGAGACGGTCTTGAACTTGGCTTCGCCGACGACGGCGAAATCTGCGGCCTTCACCTGGGAGGCGGAGATGGTGGCCTCGGTCTGCCCGGCCAGCTGGCTGGTTTCCATGAGCTCGGTCTTGAGCCTTGTGGACTGCTCCTCGCTCCACACCCGGTAGCCGAAGCTCTTGATGCGCTCCTTGAGGATGTTCTCGGCAATGGCCGAGCGCTCGGGCTTGATGTCCGCGCCGCGCTCTGCGTCGCGGATGTTGATGACCACGGAGATGCGGGGGTTGCCCAGGTCCTTGAGCAGGCTCACGCGCTCCATGCGGCCCATCTCGGTCAGGGCGGACTTCACGTCGCCCACGTAGACCTCGGCGGTCATGAGCATGTGTGCGAAGCCGTCCTCGCCCACCCAGGGGGGGCTCTCCTTGATGACGCGCTTGATGAGGCCCTGGGCGCGAGAGAGCACCTTGTCGTGGATCAGGGTGTAGTTCTGCATGAGCGTCGAGGTCTCCACGTAGGAGCCCACGGCCTTCTCCAGGATCTGGCGCTTGGCGTCGGCGCGCAGGTCGTCCACCAGGAGGCCCTTGTCGCGCTTGTAGGTGTCGGCGTTGGGGTCGGCCAGACCCTCGGCCGTGACCACCATGGTTTTCGATTCGGCGGCCTGGACGGCCTGGGCGCAGGCGAGGAGCGCCAGGAGGAGAAGCAGAGGACGCAAGGTCTTCATGGGAATGATCCTTATGCTGACGTTTGGCCGGAAATGCCGCGGGGCTATTTGCCCCGTGCGCAGAAATCGGAATAGAGCCGCGCCACCAGGGAGTCGGCCTCGTCCTCCAGCACGGACATGGCCGCGCCGATGACGTCGGACCCCGCCCAGGACTGGCCCGTGGCCCGCACCTGGGAGATCACCCGGCCCGAACCGTCGGAGAGGGTCAGGTTGATGTCCACGGTGACCTCGTTGGCGCGCACCATCTTGTTGGCCCCGGAACGCGCGGAGATGATGCCTTTCAGGAAGAAGGACGCACCCAGCTTCTTCGATGCGGCCAGGGCGGCGTCGGGGTCGTTGTTCAGGATGGCCTCGGCCTCGGCCCTGGCCACGCGGGCGTTGATCTCGCCCTGGGTGATGGTGGACAGCCCCACGCCCTGGAGGCGCGAATTCAGCAGGTGGAACAGGTCGCCCTGGTTGGAGGCGTTCACGCTGGTGATGCCCTGGTGGCGCTCTGCGATCATCAGGGCGATTCGCTGCCCCTTGATCTTGGCGCGGCAGGGCTCGGAAAGCTGGGCGCGGGCCGTGGACGCCTTGGCCTGACGGGCCGAGGAGTCCTTCTGGGTCTCCTCGGTGAAGCTGAAGCCCCAGACGGTGGCGGGCAGGGCGAGAACAAACGCCAGAAAGAGAGCCGCAATGTTCATGTGTGCGTGTCCTTTGTCCCGGCTTTTCCTATGTTTTTATACTATTGCCTGCCCGGGGAGGTGTCAATTGGCCCCGCCGATGAAGCTGGACCGGGCGGGCGGGTCGAAGGGCGCGCGGGTAACCGGCGTCCTGCCGAAGGTCTGCTTCTCGTCGTCGGTCAGCGAGCGCACCGCTCCAGGCAGGTTGGGGCGCACCCAGGCCACCTGATCGGGCTTGTTCAGCACCAGCTTCTGCCCTTCGGCCTCGACGATCACTTCGCTCTGGGTCTTGGTCTCGCGCAGCGCGTGCAGCTCGGCCTCCACCTCTCCCGGAGCGGACGGCTTCACCTTTATCCAGTGGTCCGTGGTGGTGCCCCGGATGCCGATGACCGACAGCGGACTCTCGATCTTCAGGTTGTCCGGGTTCTGGGCCACTACCTTGCCGGTGATGAAACGGAACACTCCCTTGCCCATGGCGATGTTCTGGCGGGAGTTGTCCTTGTTGGCCTCGTCGAAGGCGAAGTCCTTGAGCGCCACCATGGACTGCGGCCCGATCTCCAGGGCGGAGCCGTCCGTGAAGGCCACGCGGGCCTTGTCCTTGTCCGTGGGCGTGGAGATCACGTCCTTGGCGAACACGGGCGCGCCCTTGGCCAGCTTGCGCGGGGCGTCCTGGCCGGACCTGGCCTCGGCCTGCCCCACCAGTTCGTCGATGGTTCCGGCGGGCTTGGGGGTGTCGGCCAGCGCCTGGACGGCGGCCCAGACCAAAATCATGAAAATTACGACATATCGTGCGGCTTTCATCAAACATCCTCCGAACTCAGCAGGTGCCTGATTTCCTCAAGCTCGCGCCGCACCAGGGTTTTCAACTCGTTCTGGCGTTTGTGCTCGGCAAGCTTTCGGCGTGCTCCTTCAAGAGTCATGCCTTCGGTGTGCATCAGGTGCTGGATGGATTTGAGCAGACGCAGGTGGTCCTCGGTGTAGAGACGCTGGCCTTTAGGGGTGCGGATCGGCTTGAGCGCGGGGAATTCCGTCTCCCAGAAACGCAGCACGAAGGGCTTGAGTCCCAAAAGAGCTGCGATCTGGCCTATTTTGTACGTCTTCTGTGGCTTGTCGTTTTTCACCAGAAGCCCTCGCCCGCCGCCCGGACTGGAGCCTGTCCAATGCCCAACTCGGCCAGGACGGTGAGGACTGTGTGAAGCTCGAAAGGCTTGGCGATGTAGCGGTCCACGGAGCCGGGGACCAAGCCCCCCGCGAGGCATTCCGCATAGGACACGCAGCTGACCAGGACGCACAGGGGAGCGGGCACCCCCTCCTCGGCGTACAGCTGGCGGATCCGGCGCACGGCCTCCAGGCCGTTCATGCCGGGCATCAGCACATCCATGAACAGGCAGGTGAAGGGCGTGCCCCGCTTCAGGGCGTCGCGGCAGCGCTCCACCGACTCGACGCCGGAAAAGGCGTGCCCCACGTCCCCCAGCCCCACCAGAACGTGGCGCAGGAAGGCGTGTGTGACATCGTCGTCATCGGTAATAAGAAAGCGAAGCATGGACGCGTGACTCCTGGCGTTTGAAAAACTGTAGCAACATGGGTTGGGGATGGCAATGACGCGATGATTGATGCGCGTGGCCTTTCAGGAACTTGCGGCGCGGGCATGCCAGCCCAAGGCATACGGCGGGCACTGCCCCGACAGGCTTCCGGAGCTGTATGGGCCCGGTGCGCACGCGTTTTGTCTTGATTCCAAACGCTTGGCCGATTACCACTCCTCATGCCTGTCGATTCGCCGCTGTTCCTGCTGGCCTTCCTGCCCGCGCTGCTGGCCCTGAACGCCATGACGCCCGCGAGCTTCCGCGCGCTCCTGCTGCTGGCGGCCAGCCTGCTCTTCTACGCCTTGAGCGACGTGTCGTCGCTGCCTGTGTTCACGGCGTCCATTGCCATGAACATGGTGCTTGGTCTGGGCATCGGGAGATCTTCCGGCGCGTCCCGGCGTGCGGCGCTGGCGATCGGCGTGGCCGCCAACCTTGGGCTTCTGGCCTGGTCGAAGTACTACCTCTTCGCCCTGGCCCAGCTGCCCCAGACTGCGGCTCCGGCACTGGAGATACTAAGGCCCCTGGCTCCCTCGGGCATGCCGCTTGGCGTCTCCTTCTTCACCTTCTCGGCCATCGCCTATCTGGTGGACATCGCCAGGGACAAGGCCGCGCCCGAGACCAACCCGGTCCGCTTCGGCCTGTTCATGGCCTTCTTCCCGAAGATCACCGCCGGTCCCATCGCCCGCATCCAGGACATGTTCCCCCAGAGCGCTTCCGGGCCGGGCCGTCCGTGTCTCGAGGACCTGCGGGAGGGCCTGTCCCGCCTGGGCGTGGGACTGGCCAAGAAGGTGCTGCTGGCCGGGTCCCTCGGCCCCATGGCTGACGCGGCCTTCGGGCTGCCCGCAGGCGAGCTGGACATGGGCACGGCCTGGCTGGGGCTTGTCTGCTATTCGCTCCAGCTCTATTTCGACTTCTCCGGCTACACGGACATGGCCGTAGGCCTTGGACGCATGTTCGGCTACCATCTGCCCGAGAACTTCAACTATCCCTACAGCGCCCAGTCCGTGCGCGAGTTCTGGCGGCGCTGGCACATGACGCTCTCCAGCTGGTTCCGCGACTACCTGTACATCCCGCTGGGCGGCGGACGCGTGGCCCCCTGGAAGGTGCAGCGCAACCTGCTGATCGTGTTCGCGCTGTGCGGCCTGTGGCACGGGGCAAGCTGGAGCTTCGTGATCTGGGGGCTGTGGCACGGGCTGTTCCTGGCCATGGAGCGCACGCGCGTGGGCCGCGTGCTGGACGCCCTGCCGCGACCGGCCCGCCACGCCTACGCCCTGCTGGCCGTGGGCCTTGGGTGGGTGTTCTTCCGCGCCGCCGACCTGACCTCGGCGCTTGCCTACATGCAGGCCCTGTTCAGCTTCCACTGGGAGGGCTTCGACTACACCTGGATGGTTCGGGTGAACCGCGCCACGCTGACCATGCTGGCCCTGGCGCTTATCGGCAGCGTCCCTGCCGTGCCCTGGCTGGCTTCGCGCCTGGACGCGGCAACGCTTGCGCTGCGTCCCGTTCTTGCGCGCCTGCTGCCTCCGGCGCTTTTGGCCGCCGCCCTGCTGCAACTGGCCGCAGGGACCCACTCACCTTTCATCTACGCGCAATTTTAAACGTCATGAAACGCGCCCTCGCCATCTTGTCCGTGACGCTCCTGCTGCTGCCCCTGGTGCTGCCGCAGGGGCTGGCGCTCCTTGGCGTGTCCGAGGGGCCGGGCGCGGTGGAGAACCGGCTCAAGACCCCGCTGCCGCCGCTCTCCCTGGCAGGAGAGAACTTCAAGGCATTCGCCAAGCAGCTCACCAGCGCCTACGGCGAGACCTTTCCCTTCCGCGACTCCATGATCCGCACGGCCAACATCATCAAGCTGGCCCTGTTCCGGGAGTCGCCCTCGTCAAGCGTGATCCTGGGCCGCGACGGCTGGCTGTTCTTCCCCAAGGAGATGGCCCTGGAGGACTGGCTGGGGCTTGGGCACTATCCGCCCGAGGAACTGGCCCGCATCGTGGCCCTGATGCGTGAGCGCCGCGACTGGCTGGCTGAGCGCGGCGCGGCCATGCTGGTGGTGATCGCCCCCAACAAGGCCAGCGTCTACGGCGACTTCCTGCCTGCGTCGCTGCACAAGCTCTCCCCCGGGACGCGCCTGGACCAGCTGGGCGATGCCCTGCGGCAGGCGGGCGTCCCGTTCCTTGATCTGCGCAAAGCCCTGGACGACGCCAAGGCCGTGCGCCGGGCCTACTGGAAGACCGACACCCACTGGAACGGCTGGGGCGCGTTCATGGGCAGCGCGGCCATCGTGGAGGCCCTGCGCCAGCGCTTCCCGGCCATGCCCCCGCTTCGCCCCCAGGACTACCGGGTGAGCGAATCCGACATCCCCGGCGGCGACCTGGCCGAGATGCTCCTGCTGGAAGCCACCATGCGAGAGCAGGCCCTGGACATGGTCCCCCTGGCCCCCAACCGCGCCAGACCCGCCGAGCCCAAAGGCTACAAGGACCCGGCCACGCTCAAGGGCCGGGACATGATCATCCGCGAAACCGGCGACCCAACGCTGCCCAAGGCGGTGGTGTTCCGCGATTCGTTCTCCTCGGCGGCCATCCCCTTCCTGGCGGAGCGATTCCAGCGGTCCGTGTTCCTGTGGGAGCACCGCTTCCAGCCCCACATCGTGGAGGCGGAAAAGCCCGACGTGGTGATCTTCGAGGCCGTGGAGCGCTACCAGCACGCCCTGTTCGCCGCGCCCTGAACCGTCCCCCACCGATTGTTCGCCACACGACCGTAAAGTGTTCCGAACCTTCTGCCGATTGAAGTTTCACATGACAACTTCATTGCAGGAGGACAGCATGTCCGACTTTCTCACCCACGCCGACATCGAATCCATCCTGGAAGACCCCCGCTGGCGCGGCCTCGCCGTGAACCATGACGCCACGGCCCGCTGCGAGGCGCTGCCCCAGGGCCTGCCGGGCGTTGTCTGCCACGAGATCAATTTCAAGGGCGGGCGCAACTGGATGAGAGACGAGCGTCCCGTCGGCACGCCCTGGTGGCGCTTCTGGGAGTGACGCGAGCCTGACGAACTCGGCTGTCCCTTGCACAACCACTCTATTCCACTCCTGGAGGCGCGGCCTGCCAATAGATCGATCGCGGATTTCGATTTACTTTTCCTCAAGCCGCGCCGATATTGACTGTGCATTGGCCGCGACTCCCAGGCTTATCCGGCCGCTTGTAAGCCACACTCGTCCCAGGAGCGCTGCGCATGTGGGATAATCTGGCCGCCATGATCGGCCTCAAGGGGCTGGTGCTCGCCGTCAAAAACGCGCTGGACCGTCTGGCCGCCTCGCGCCAGCCGAATACGGGCGAGCTTTCGCTGGACTCCGTCGAATGGGGGGACATGTCCCTCAAGGACGTGGACGCCGGGCACTCCGACCTGTGGGCCGAGTATTTCCATGGAGAAGGGGCCGCCATCGTGGCCCGGCAGGGCCTGGAAGAGCAGGTGCAGGCCTGGCGCACCGGCCTGAAAGAGCGCCTGGAGATTCTTTTCAGCGCAACGCCGCAGTTCGGCGGCGCGGACGCTCCCCCCTCTCATGTCGTCCCGCCCGCGCTGCTCAAGCTCCTGGCCCGGCGCAACAATACCTTCAAGGACTTCGAGACCGGCTACGCCACCCTGGCCTCCCTGGGCGACCCCAACATCCGGCTCTCGGAGCTCTCGCACATCATCACCGAGAACAAGCACCTCACGGCCATGCTGCTCAAATGCGTGAACTCCCCCTATTTCGGCCTGCGCGGGGAGGTCAGCTCCATCCCCACGGCCATCCTGATCCTGGGGCTGGTGAACCTGCGCAACGTGGTCTACCGCGACCACATGGTCAAACTGGTGGACATCGAGGACCCGCGCCTCAAGCAGTTCTTCAATCAGGTCTGGGAACACCTGACCTTCACCAGCGTGTGCTGCTCCCACGTGGCCAGGGCCTTCGACGAGGTGAACCCCACCACGCTCTTCACCATGGGCCTGCTGCACGACATCGGCCGGTTCGTCATCGCCACCTCCCCCCTGGTGGACCGGGACGAAGACCAGACCCTGGCCTACGACCTGTGCTTCTCCATCGAAGACGAGAACGACCTGTTCGGGATCAACCACGCCGAAGCAGGCAGACTGGTAGCAGGCCAGCTGCGTTTCCCGCCGCGCATCGCCATGGCCGTGGAGCACCACCACGCGGCGGCCTGGACCGACCGCAGCGCGCTCGGCCTGGACCTATCGGCCCAGAAATATCTGGCGGCGCTGTTTCTGGCGGACAAACTGGCGGGAGTGTTCAGCTGCGGGGCGGAGGAACCGGTGGACCCGCTGCACGTCTCCTTCCACTCCCTGGTGGACAGACAGCGGCTCGAAAAGATCGTGCTGCACCCGTCTCTGGCGCGAGACATCAAGAAGGCGCAGGAGATGGCCCTGCGCAACTTCGACGCGCCGGGCTGAGCCAGACCGCGAACGACAGGACCGGGCAATTCGTACGTTGCGCGGCCATCCTCCCATCTGCTCTTCCTAAATGGCGTGCCTCCCACTTCCTCCCTTCTCTGCCGACAGGAAACTCTCACTCCGGAAGAATGTATCATGCTTCAACTATCACTAAATGATAATTGCACCATTTGCGCGAATATTTAACAGAACAAGCTGAGTAATTTCAGCATTTTTACGCCTTCGCGCTCCGGGCACGGTTATTGAAATGTCTTGGCCCGACATAAGCTAAGACATCTTCATACACACCGGAGTCCCTCCGTGAAATGCCACACTTACTTTACGCCAGGCATCCTGGCGGCATCACTGCTTTTTTTCCTTTTCTTTGCAATCAACAAAACTATCAGCAACAGCTTGTGGGCTGATGAATTCTACATGCTCATCGTCTCCGAGATGGATTTCCTCAAATCCCTCGCCCAGACAACGGATTACTCGGCCCCGCTCTATCAATTGGTGCTCAAGCCGATCGTCGCATCCGCAGGCACCGGCCACCTAGCGCTCAGGCTCCCGGCCATGGTGTTTTCCATCATAGGCCTCATGTATTTCCTCGCGCTCATGAAGGACCTGTTCGACTTTGAAACGGCATGCTTCGCCACCGCGCTTATCGCGGTCAATCCCCTTTTCATCCACAACGCGGCGGAAGCCAGGCCCTACACCCTTTTGTTCTGCACCACGTGCGCATCCTACTATTACTATCTCCTGAGCACGAAATCGCCAGGCACGTTGCGCGGAGCACTCTACACCCTGTCATCATTCGCCATGGTGATCAGCCATTACTATGGCTATCTTGTTCTCGCGTCGCAGTTCTTCCACTTCGCGTATCTCTCGATCCTGAACAAAAGCTGGAAAACACCCTTCACCAGATTCTTTGCGCTTGCCATCGCGCTGGCGACGATCGCGCTCGCCCTGCCCCTCAGATACCTGCTTGAGGGCGCTCCCGCCGCCAGTTGGATGGACAGACCCGCGCCGTATTCATGGTATCTGGGCGACCTGTTTCACAACGGCAAAATCGGGGCCCTCGTCTGTGCGGCCTTTGTCATCTCCCTTCTCGCGCTGTTCTCGCAAAAGCTCCTGCCCAAGCCGGCGGAGGGCGACAGGCACTTCCCCGTCGCCAGGACGGACCTCGTCGCACTGCTGCTGTGGACCGTGTTGGGCTTCTATTCCATCCTGCTCATAACCATCGTCGTGAAGCCGATCTACACGGCCAGGCACTTTGTGTTCATTCTTGCTCCAGCCGTCGCGCTCCTGTTCTTCGGCATCAGCAGGCTCCCCAGAAAAGCGGCCATTCTCGTGTCATGCGCCCTGTTTTTCGTACAAATCCATAGCTCGTCGCGGGAGTTATTTTCCACGCGCCACGATTTCACCAGCACCGTCGCGCTCCTGAACACGGAAAAGCCGGGTTGCGTTTTCGTTCCGTACTCACCGTACGGCACGCACTACGCAAATCCCATCCACAGGGGTCTTCTCTATTATGGGTATGAATCGGCGTCCCTGGCGAGATACGACGAACTCGGCGCGCGCCCCGAGGTTCTGAGGCCCGGCTGCAAGCTGGTCGTGTTCGGAAAAATCACGAAAATCACGAAAATCCTGAAGGACAAAGGCATCGGATTCGGAACCACGACCTTCGGCAACATGAGCGTCATAGCGATTCTCTAGTATGGCTTCTTCAAAACCAACACATCGCCTGCCGAACACAAGAATCTGAAATAGTTGACTTACACTTGACTATCGATCCATGTTTCCAGGGACGCGACACGAAAGCCGCGACGATCCCCGGACCGGGCTGGGCCACGCGGTTCCTGTCTGCCCCCCGCCCGTTGCCGGGACTTACCGGGCCGCCTGGGTCAGCGGCAGCCTGACTATGAATCTGGCCCCCTTGCCGGGGCTCGACTCCACGCTGAACTGCCCGCCGTGGTTGTCCGTGACGATGAAGTAGGACACCGACAGGCCAAGCCCCGTGCCGATTCCCACGGGCTTGGTGGTGTAGAACGGCTCGAACACCCGCTTGCGGGTGGCTTCGTCCATGCCGGGGCCGTTGTCCGCCACCTCGATGCGCAGCATCTCCCCCTCCCGCGCCGCCTTGAGGCGTATCTCCGGCACGCCGCCAGCCACGTCCGCGTCCTTGATGGCCTGGGCGGCGTTTCGCAGCAGGTTGAGGAACACCTGGGTCATCTCCGTGGCGCGGCACTCCACCCTGGGCAGGCCGGGCTCGAACTCCCGGACCACATGGATCTGGCGGAAATCGAATTTCTTCTTCAGGTCGTAATCCTGCCCGGCAAGCTCCACGGACTTCTCCAAGAGCGCCGGGATGTCCTCGAGGGCCATGCGCCCCTCGCTCTTGCGGCTGAACTCCAGCATGTTGCGGACGATCTCGGAAGCCCGGAATCCGGCCTCGCGCACCAGCCCCACCATCTCCAGGACGCCCCGGTCCTGAAGGTAGCAGCGCACGTTCTCCACGGTCACGCCGCAGCGGGCGGCGGCCTCCTCGTTGCGGGGGCGGCCGGGTTCCAGCCTGCGCTCCATGTTCTGGGCGGACCCGAGGATGGCCCCCAGGGGGTTGTTGATCTCGTGCGCCATGCCCGCCGCCAGCCCCCCCACGGAGAACATCTTCTCGGTCTGCACCATCATGTCTTCCACGCGCGCCCGTTCGGTCACGTCGTCGATGCGCAGCACCACGTCGCCGCGCCCGGCCAGCGGATAGGCCATCACGTCCACGTAGCGGCGCGCGACCCCGGAATCATCCGCCACGCGCCCCTTGAACTGGGCTTCGCCCGAATCAAGGGCCTTGCCGACCAGGTCCAGGGTCCAGGCGAGCCCCGGAACCAGCTCCCCCAGAGGCTTCCCCTCCGCCTCGATGGTGGATTTGCCGAAGCGCGCCGCAGCCTCCCGGTTGAGGTGGACCACCCGGCCCGTTTCGGACAGGGCGATCATGGCCGAGGGCATGGAGTCGATGATGCCGCGCACGGTCTGGTTGGCCTGGCGCATGCGCTCCTCCGCCAGCTTGCGCTCGGAGATGTCCTCCAGGATGCCCTCGATGCGCGCCAGACTGCCGTCTTCGCCGCGTATCGCCTTGGCGTGCATGGTGATCCACACCTGCATGCCGTCCTTGCGCACAAAATGCGTCTCGAAATTGGAGACGACCCCGTTGGTCCGCAAATACGCCAGAAACTGCTCGCGGTCCTCGGGCTTGGCGTAGATGCCGGTCCTGACGTCGGACACGTGGGCCATGAGCTCCGCCGGGGATTCGTACCCCAGGATGCGCGCGCAGGCGGGGTTCGCCTCCAGGATGCGCCCGTCCGGAGAGGTCTGGAAGATGCCCTCCACCGCGTTGTCGAAGATGGAGCGGTATTTCTCCTCGGCCTTGCGCGCCTCCTGCTCGAACTGCCTGCGCACCAGCACCTCGGCCTCCAGGGCCTGGTTGGCGGCGGTCAGGGCCTGGGCGCTCTCAAGAAGCAGCGCTTCGCGCTCCTGGTAGTAGTCCACCCGTTTTCGCAGCTCATCGGGCGACACCTTCATGTCCGCCAGCACCCGGCCATAGATCGAAGAGAGCTCCTCCCTGTCGCGGGCGGTGTAGAGCCTGCCGTCCAGCAGGGCCTTGTGGGCCGTGGCCGCGCCCACAATGCCCCCCAGGCTTTTCTCCGCCTCGGCGTACAGCGCGGCCAGTTCCAGGACGGACACAAGTTCCAGCCCTGAGCATCCGGCCCTCTTCGCGCAGGCTTCCACGTATTCACTGGCGGCCTGCGGGGGGAGGTAGCTCCGGAACAGCTGCTCCAGCACGTCCACGCGCGGCGCAAGGAGCACGTGCCGGGGCGACTCTCCTCCGGCCCGCACGTTCCTCGCGCCGTCGGCTGCCCCGAACAAGAGGAGGGTCATCTCCGTCTCCTCCGGGCGGGGCCTGCTCAGCAGGGAAACCAGGACGTAGCCGCCGGTGTTCAGGAGCATGGCCCAGAACAGCGAGTGGTTGAGGGGGGTCAGCGCCGTGAGCCCCAGCAGGCTCTCCGGGGCCAGCCAGGATATGCCGAAGGGTCCGTCCAGGAAGGAGGGTGCGATGACGCCGCTTCTGGCCAGGGCCGGCAGCGCCAGGGTGTACAGCCAGACCGCAAAGCCCGCGCCGAGCCCGACCACCGCACCGGCCCTGGTGCCGCCGCGCCAGAACAGGCCGAACATGGCCGCCGGGGTGAACTGGGCGGCGGCAGCCATGGACATGATGCCCAGGCTGGCCAGCATGGCCCCCTCGCCGATGGCCAGATGCACCAGGTAGCCGCAGCCAAGGTAGACAGCCACCACGGCCCAGCGCAGGGGCAGGAGGCTGCGCCGGACCCAGTCCGCGCGGGGAATCCGCGCCGCCACGGGCAGGATCAGGTCGTTGGTGACCATGGTGGCCATGGTCATGGTGTTCACGGCGATCATGCTCATGGCGGCGGAGAATCCGCCCAGAAACACCAGGAAGGACAACCAGGCGTTGCCCCCCAGGCGCGGCAGCAGCAGGACGAAGGTGTCCCCGGCCTGGGCCTCGAAGCCCAACAGCCGCCCGCCCAGGGCTATGGGCATCACGAAGAGGCTTATCAGCAGCATGTACAGGGGAAACAGCCAGACCGCAGTGCGCAGGTGCCGGGGCTCGGAGTTCTCCACCACGGCCACGTGAAACTGCCTGGGTAGCAGGAGGATTACCGGCATGAAGAGCAGCATCCGGCCCACCCAGTCCTGATAGTCCTGTTCGCCGCCTCCGACGGTGAGCAGATGCCCCAGCGACGCGGCCTGGGCCCGGTGGAATATCTCCCAGGGGCTGTTGAACATGACGTAGCAGACGAAGCCGCCCACGGCCAAAAAACCCACGAGCTTGACCAGTGATTCCAGGGCGATGACCGCGATCACGCCCTGATGGCGCTCCGTGGGGTCTATCCGCCGCACGCCGGCCACTATGGTGAAGGCCATCATGAAAACCATGAGGCCAGGCCCCGCCCAGGACGCTCCGGCTGAATCTGGCTGGCCCTGCCCGGTCAGCACCGCGAGGCTGGAGAGCACGGCCTTGATCTGGAGCGCGATGTAGGGAAGCGACCCCATGAGGGCCAGGGACGCCGCGATTCCCGCCACCAGGTGCGACCGCCCGTAGCGCGCCCCCAGATAGTCCGCGATGCTGGTTATGCGGGTCGCTTTCTTGAGCCTCAGGATGCGGCCCAGGATCATGGGCCAGAGGAGCACCAGGAGCGTTGGCCCCAGGTAGGACGTCAGGAAGATCAGCCCGCTGTTGGCCGCCTGCCCCACGATGCCGTAGTAGGTCCAGGCGGTCATGTAGACGGTAAGCGACAGCGAGTAGACCAGGGGGCTGGCTGCCACCCTGCCCTTCAGGGCCGGGCTGCGCTCCACCCACTGGGCCACGCCAAGCATGCACAGGGCGTAGGCCCCCAGGAGCGAGACCGCCAGCCAGAAGGACATCACCGGCCTTCCCGTTTGCGCGCAGGCCAGACGCAGGCGGGGTTTTCGGACCCTTCACCCGGACATTCGCGGCTGTTTCCCTGCGCACGGGACCACACGAAACCGCCCACCACCAGCGCCAGCCATACGATGAACAGGGAGAGCAGTTGCCCGAAGGAATCGATGGAGGCCAGCACGGTCACCATGGGCCAGGACAACAGAAGCAGGCCGACGACGGCCAGCGACGCAAGAAAAGCGGAAGACGACAGTATTTCCCGGGCTCGCCTGTGCATAACTCCCTCACGACCGAAGCTCTTGAGCGCACCCTTCCCGATCAGCGCAGGCAGAAAGGCCCCCTGCCACTAACAGACAGGATACACATATCTTGCCCGGCCTGCCAAGACTCGATGCGAAGGAGTGTCACGCTCGCGCGCTCAATCACTACTGACAAGTCCGGCGCTTTCTGCGGTGTCTGGAGGGGCGTTCCGGGAAGGCGCGGCGTGCCGACCCCGGAGTGGCGTCCATCACCGCGCCACGCGGTTTTGCCCCAAACCTGCGGCACCCGCGCCGACAGAGTGGACGCGATCCGCCTCAGGGTTGACTTCCCGGCTTCCGGTGGTACGGGTATGAGCATGGAAAACACCACGAAAGGCGTGCTCATGGGTCGTCGGATTATCGCATACGCGGTGACGTTCGCGGTGTTTTACCTTTTGGGAACCATGGACCACATTCGTATCCCGCTCCAGTTCGGGCTGTTCTTCTGCGGGCTTATCGCGGCGACAATCCTCAGTTTCATGATCTTTCTGGTTATCGCCACCATCTTTCCGCCCAAGGCGGGCAGGTGGGTGGAATTTCTGGTGATCGCGACGGAAATCGCGGCCTCTGCCGGTGTTTTGAAACTGCTGATCCAGATAGCCCCGTAAGCGCCGGACTACTCGCGCCTCCAGGCGCGGCTGGCCGATCTGCCGCCAAACGAAAAAGCGCCCCTGGACAATACCAGCGGCGCTTTTGTTCTGCTTGTTCGCGAATCAATCCCACGGCTTCAGGCGCAATCACCCTGAAGCGTCGTTTGGCGGAGGGAGAGGGAGCCGTCCGCCCCGAGGCCGGGGAATAGGGGCTGTCCTAGCTAAGCACGCTGGCTGATGCTAGGGTGCTTAGCTAGGACAGCCCCTATCAGAAATACATCATGAGCCACTCCAAGCATTGATCTGTATATTCAAGGAGATGTCAATCCTTGGGCAGGTTAAAGAAAATCTTTCCGTCTTTATGCCATAGTTCTGATTTATAAAGCTCAATTTCCAGCGTACCCTCATCAGATACAAAGCAACTGGGATCCAAAGGCCATTGCTGAAAAATATCTGTCCACTTGTCGTCAATTCCTTGGTAGGCCGCGACAAGTTTTCGTTGCATATTTACTTTTCGGTACACCAAAACCTGGGAAGACTTCCCAGAGACGCGCGGATAGAATATTGCCCCAGTGGCGGACTTGCCAGGATTTACGGTCACAATACCCGGGACATCCGGATTCTCAGATCTATAGACATTCCAACCTGAATCATCATCCAAAGTATTCACAATTCCCGATACTTTTTCGACAATTTGCCCAGGTATTGATATAACTTCTACCCCACTGGGCAAAGTCAATGATGACATTTTCATAAAACAATAGTTTTCATGTGCAGGAGTGCACGCAACCAGCTTGAAATCGCGCATTGTTAAAGTATCAAGGTTTACGAACAATCCCTGCGGTGTAACTTTGGTACAATTTAATATGAAGCGCAAAGTCAGCCTTTTGAAGGGTGTATCACGACGAATAGGCATGCTGAAAACGTTACGTACATCCTTGCCCTTGCTCACAAATCCAGAAATGAACTCTTCGTCATCAAAACTATAAAGAAACTCCAGGGTGTTATCCTGCCCGACATTGTGATATCTGAACCAAACCAGAAAAGAGACTCCATCAAGGTTTTCAACATTGTCGAAGGTATACTCAACTGTTCCAATTCGGTTGTTTTCTGTGACCATGACACCGCCGCCCCAGTGGGGGTTTAGTGTCACATCCTCAAGCCGGGAAACATACCTATAAAAATCATTGGGAATTGGATGCAACTCAATTGTCATTGGTAGCGATTTCAATTCTATAATCGGAGTTCGTTTGATATCAAAAGAATAGAGATTAGCCCCCCCCACAGAATTAACTCTTGCAGACTGCCCCATAAACTTTTCGAAATCGCCAATATCTTTAGCAAAGTGCCCAAAATTGTTACCAACGCTCAAAAAACGGTAATGGGCAACTGGATCAATGATGCCTATTCGTTGATGTCTCAATGGATTTGGTTTCGAAAATTGGTCCAAGTACCATGAGATTGACTCATGAAGAAAAGAGTCCGACGCAGACGTAACACTGTCATCTTCGACAACGGCAGGCAAGGATTGAGCAATAGCCTTGAAATCTCCAGTCGTAAAGATTGCGGAAGCAAATGAATTGCTTGCGTCATAAAAATCATGATGGTGAATCTTTGTGTAATTAATTCCATATACGAGCACGAATAGACCGGAGAGTACCCCAACGACATAAGCCTTGCGCATTGTCATAAAGGCTGCACCAAGAACTAGGCTGAACGGGAGAGCCGTAAAAAGAACGTATACGGGCAAAACAGGAGTATTCAAACGGACTGATATGAATATCATTGGCGGCAGAAAGAACATGAGAATCAATGCATAACATGTGTTTCTGCTCACTTTATAGATCGTGACGGCACCCATTATCGACAGTAAAATCAATGCAACGACCACGAACTGAGGCAAATAAAGAAACAAAACCTCGTAAACCGACAGAACTGTTCTTTCAAAACCACCCGAGAAAGTTTGTCGCCCAACCGCGTACATCTGATTTTTAAAGAACAAACCAAACATAAAAGGTATCGACGGGATAGCAGCGAGAAAGCAAGCTGCGGTGAACTCGATCACTCCTTTTCTCATAGACTTCCAATCGCGCATGGCCAGAGAAAAAATCACAACCCACTCAACAAACACGACAACAAACGCGGTGTAATGTGTCGAAAGAAAGGCAAGGTTCGCCAATAGCAACGCCCAAAAATCCCGACGCTGCTTATTCATAATGAAACGTAATAAAAAACCCGCAGCCAAACAGAAAAACAAAAAAAGGAAAGCATATGGACGAATCTGACGAGAAGCCCAAATATGTATGGGGTTTACAGCGATAAACGCCGCAGCGACAAGAGCAGGACCACACCCGACATGACCCCTGAAGAGGCGATATACCAGATAGACGCTGACGCTTCCTGCAGCTGCCAAAGGCCACCGCATAGAGAAATCGGAATTGCCTCCGGCAGAAATGAGTTTGAGAAATAAATAAAAGTACGGGGAGTGCAAGCCCGAGTTGTAGGCATAATCCAAAAGGGACGTTACGGGGGCGCGCGACGAAAGCGCGCTGAACATTTCATCGAACCAAAGGGTTGGCGTGTCAAGCTGGTAAAACCGCAAGAAAAAACCAACAGAAACGACGAGCACCACCCCGCCCTTGAACAATATGCCTTCCCATGCCCTTGCCCCCCCCGCTAGATCCTTAACGGCTCCAGTCATAGCCACTCCATCGTCAAAGAAGATAACATTCTAACCAGCCCTAGAGTAGCGTTGCTCATCAACCATGAACTTCCCATTATCGTTACTAGCGCCTTGCCACGAGCAACATCTCGCCGCTCAAAGGCATTGGCAGGTGAACGTCGCGAACAATAGGCAACTCCAACAAAGGTGACGCCATTCTATGTAATACGGGATAGCGTTTCAAGCTCGTGCTCAATGAACTCATCGCGAAGTATAACGGCATATTTCCAGAGTGAACCATGCTCATACCATGCTTATTCATAAGCATGACCAACGTTCTTAGCGAAAAATAATGTAAGTGCATGCCTTGATACCACCACCAACGCTTCTTTAACAATCTGGGGAGAAAAGCCTCAACATCCCCAGTGTAAACCACAAAAACGCCCCCCGGATTAAGCTTCTTTACAATCATCCTCATGAGGGCATCCGGATCGGTGATATGCTCTATAACCCCAAGCATGGTAATGACATCAAATCGAATGTTATCGACTTCCTCCAACGATGAATAAACCTTGTGTTTCTTACTGCACGCCCCTCTTGACCATCTTGAAGGCTCGACTCCATATGTTTTGAACTTTGACGAGACTACATCCAGAAGCAAGCCCGTGGCACAGCCTACATCCAACAAATTTCCAGACTTGTGATAATTCTGGATTAGATCAAAAATTTTCTCGAAGCATTTAATGCGCTGCTTTCTTGTAGACTGATAAACTTCATCCTCACTTTCGGCGTAAACGTCGTCAATCATTGGCATTGGGTTAGTATAAATATGCCCACACGCAATACATGAGACAATTGCAAATGTTTTCCTGGTTTCCGCAGTAAAATCATACTCCACCGCTGGGCTGGAATCTCCCAGTTCATCGGCGTAGAGAGATCTGTACTCAGGCGAACCACAGATGCAACAACTTACTGCGTGTTTTGTAATTTTCATTTTTCGCAATGCCTATACATCGAGTTAAGATGTTATAATAAACACAAGGGAGGACACGGCTGGCCATGGAAATGCTGACATTTCGCTAAACAAAAGCGCTGGCGCTCCGGCGGTTTAGACCAAAGACACGCTAAGATGGACCACTGCTATATGAATCCAGGATGTCAACAGATGGAAGCACCGCACGCCCGACAGCTCAGTAAGGTCTGTTGCGGAGCACAGGTGCATTTTCACAATACCCTGATGGAGACTTACTCGCCGACGATCACCGCCTGCACGAACATATCCTGCCAGCCGAAACGATAGTCGAGGAGCTTCCATCCAGCACGCTCCAACAACTTCCTGGCCTGTTCCTTGCCGTTCAGGCGGGTGATCTCGTCCGGATGGAGTCGGGTCTTTTTGCCGAGCACCCTGTTCATCACAAAATGCACCGCGCCAAGCACAAACACACTCGTGGCCCTGGCATGCGGCCAAAAGAGCACAATCTTGCCCTCGGGCTTGAGGACGCGCCTGAATTCCACGAGCAACGCCTGTATCTGGACCTCGTCGAAATGCTCCATGACTCCCAGATTGAAGACTCCATCGAAAGTTCCGGACTCGAAAGGGAGGCGGAAGATGTCGGCCTGCCGGGCTGCCTGCACTTGGGGGTTGTTGCGGCCGTAGAGGGCGAGAGCCTCAAGGGAGATATCCACTGCCGTCACCCTGAAATGTTCATGCAGGTCCCTGTCCGCCTGGCCTGAGCCGCAGCCAGCGTGCAAGACCCGGGCGTCCTTGCCGAAGTTTTCTCCGAGAGCCTTCACCAGATTCGGCCGGATGAAAAGCTTGCGGTATAAGGCCGCGATCACCTCGTAGGCCAGCGCTCCGGCGGACTGTTTCTTTGCCCAGTAGGCGTCCCAGTCAGTGGCCGGACATTGCTCCAAGACGCAGTCCACTGGACGCCCCTGTCGGAAACGCTCCGGATGGGATAGGTTCTCCAACCAAAGGCGAAGCAGGTAGGTCCCGCCGCGCAAGGCCTCCGTAAGGGTCAACTTGGAGTGGCCGTATGTGCGTGCCGGCAGCACAATGGGAATTTCCTTGACCTTCAGGCCATTGCGCACCAGCACGAAGAGGCTTTCAAAGAAGAAGGAATAGCTCCTGGAGGTGACCAGCCCGAAGAGTTCCTGGGGGACCCGCCGGAGGTCGTAGGCCCGGAACGCTCCGCTGGCATCCTGGGGCAAGCCGAGAAGCGTCGAGGTCAGGAAGTGGCCGAACTTTGTAAGGCCGCGGCGCATGAGGTTCCAGCCCGGCAGGCTGCCCGCCTCCATGTAGCGGGACCCCACGGACACGTCGTACCCGTCGAGCGCGGCGAGCATCCTGGGAATATCCTTGGGGTCGTGGGTGAAGTCGCAGTCCAGGGTGACCAACACGTCGTAACCGCCCGAGTAGCCTCGGGCGATGCCCATCTGATGGGCCGAGCCGATGCCCTGCTTGCCCTGCCGGTGCACCACGGACATGCGCGGGATCCGGCAGGCCAGATCGTCCAGCACCGGGCCCGTTCCGTCTGGGGAGTTGTCGTCCAGGAAAAGGATGTCCGCGTCCAGGTTCAGGGCGGCGAGTTCTCGGGCCATGCGCTCCACGTTGCCGGACTCGTTGTACGTAGGGATGAAAATGAGGATTCGTATCTGTTTCACCTAGTGCCATCCCTCGTGCTCGAACATGAGCTCCACCATGTGGTCGAAATCGGTCGCGGGGGTCCAGCCGCAACGCTCACGGATACGGGTCGCGTCACCGACCAATGGCGCGCGTCCACGAACGGCCAAGCCTGGTTCTTCGCGCACGTGGTTTTGCCAATCAAGGCCCGCGAGCGCAAAGGTTTTTTCCACCCAGTCGCGCACGCCATGGAGTTTCCCGGTGGCCACCACGTAGTCGTCCGGGTTTTCGGCCTGAAGCGTCGCCCAGAAGGCCTCCACGAAGTCCGGAGCGTAGCCCCAGTCCGCGCGGGCCGAAAGATCGCCAAGCAGCAATTCCCGTTTTTCTCCGCGCATGATGCGCCAGGCCGCGCGGACTATCTTGCGGGAGAGGAAATGATCAGGCCTCAGGTGCGACTCGTGGTTGAAGAGGATACCGGTCACGGCGAACAGGCCGTGCTTTTCCCGGTAGTGCCTGACGGCGTGGGCTCCAGTGGCCTTGGATATGCCGTAAACGCAGGCGGGCCTGAAGCAGGTTTCTTCCGTTTGCGGGGTCTCACCGGGCGTGCCATAGGCCAAACAGCTGCCGGCATAGAAGAAGCGGGCGTCAGGGGCATGTTGGCGGACAGCCTCCAGGAAGTTGACTGGTCCGGAAGCGTTAACCGCCATGCTGGCCGCCCAGGTAGCCCGAGTATCGTTGACCGCAGTCTGCTGTGAGGAGTGATGGAAGGCGGCCAAGTAGTAGATTTCGTCCGGCCGTGCTTCCCTGATGGTCTCGGCGACGGCGGACGGGTCAGCCACGTCCACAGGTGGGCTCTGACCGCCGTCAGGCATGTGGACCGACTGCCTAGAGAGCCCGGTGACCGCGTAATCACGCCCGATCAACAAATCACGCAGCAGACTCCCATCCTGGCCCTGGCAACCCACGATTAGGGCACACTTCATATTGACACGATCTCAATGCGCGGCAGTGGAAAGATGAACTTGCCTCCTTGTGCCAAGAACTCCTGCTCCCTTGCAATGATGTTTTTCCTGAAGTGCCAGGGCAGGACCAGAAAGTAGTCTGGCCTCATGGCCCGGGCTTCATGCTCGGAGATGATGGGGATGCGTGTACCCGGGGTGTAGGCCCCGAACTTGGATTCGTTGACCTCGGCGATTGCTGGCAAAAGTTCGGGAGTCAACCCACAGTATTGCAGGATGACGTTACCCTTGGTTGACGCCCCATACCCGAGCACAGTCTTACCCTGGGCCTTGAGATCGACAAGCAGGCTTACAAGCCCAGTCCGGTGTTCCTGTATCGCCTGGGCGAAGGATTCGTAAGGGGCTGGGGTATGCGTTCCCATGCGCTCCTCCGCCTCGAGAAGCTTCAGAATAGTGGACCTGTCGCGCGGGTACCCTGCGCCCCGATTGGCAACAGTAACGGCGAAGCTGCCCCCGTTGACGTCGTTCAGCTGTACGCTAAGGATTTCGAGTCCGGCTTGGTCGGTCATGCGCTTGATCTGCTTGAGCCCGTAATATTCCAGGTGTTCATGGCAGATGGTGTCGTATGCGTTGGACGCGAGCATTGAGGGCAGGTAGCTCTGCTCGAAATGCCAGACACCCTGGGGATGCAGGATTTCCTTGATCTGGCGGACGAACTCCTGAGGGTCCTCCAGATCGTAGAACATGGCGATGGAGGTTATGATCTTGGGTCTTGCGTCCTGGCCGAACTCCAGGCGAAAGCGGGAGGCGGAGAAGAAATCCACTATCAGCCTTATGTCCTGACGGTAGTGCCGACGAAATTTTTCCGCCGAGGGGTCCATACCGCACAGGGTCGGACCGCCTTGGGCATAGAAGGACAAGGAAGTGCCATCGTTAGAGCCGATGTCCAGCACGAAATCGTCCACCACAAGTGGGACGAGAGCCTTGAGTCCTTCAATCTTTGCCTTGAGGTGCTCCACCATGGACCGGTTAAGGCTGGAACGGTAGCCGTAGCCCTGTCCGTACATCTCTTCGGGCTGAAAGGAATGGCTGAGCTGTACCAGGCCACACTCACTGCAAAGCACGAGTTCCAGAGGGCCACAACTCAAAGAGGCGTCAGGATCCCTGGGGAATATCCCGGTAAGGTACTGCTCGCCAAGGGACAGAAGTCCCTCCAGGCCAGTGTCGCCGCAGATACGGCATGAGTTAATTTGGGTATGCATGAAATCGGAAATAAGAATCTATCTTTGGTACAGGATTGGAGTCTTTGGCCTGAGGCAAGATAACGTTACGCCCCCTCCTGCTCCAAAACCAGCCTGCCCTCAAGGGGAATTAATTCTGCGGCTAGTCCGCTAGATGATCAGAAGTTCGAGCACTGGCCACAGGGCAAGTGGTCAAGTACTTAAATTTCGCAAGTTGGTAAACAACGATTTCTCCACGCAGAAATCCTCACCCACACGAATGATCGTTCAAATCCACTCATTCGTTAACTTTGATTCGAAAGTTAGCGAGTCGCCAGATCCATATCAGGGTAGTGCCTCCCCTCTCTCCTCTCCCCTCTAGGTCGGGTGCGTAGATCGGAACATGTCACCAAGGCGGCGCGGGAGTCCAGGACAGGAAAAAAAGCAACGGGGGCGGGCAGCCGTCAGAATTAAGGGAGCATGCTGGGTATAGTGCTGGGTACGCCTGCTGGGTCAAAAACTCGAAAAACCCGCAAAGTGGCGGAGGGAGAGGGATTTGAACCCCCGGACGAGTCACCCCGTCAATGGTTTTCAAGACCACCGCCTTAAACCACTCGGCCATCCCTCCGCGCGCGGGCGAATATCTCTACACGGCCCGGGCGGCGGGGGCAAGAGTCGCGCATTCGGGGCGAAGGCCAAGCGAAGTCAGCTGACCTGCCTGCGCCGCAGTGAGCGACAGAAACTCCAGCCCGAGCCCAGGGATTTTGCGCGCCGCTCCCCATGCGCAGCTCCAGCTTACCCGCGACGGCACGGGGGCCTGGTCTTCCAGGTCGGCGAACACCAGCCACAACGGCGTCCCCTGCTCGCAGGCCGTGACGCTGAAGACGAAGCAGCCCCGCAAGGAAAGATTGAGCGTCGCGGTCTTCTCGCACCCATCCAGGCAGCCGCACGGCCTGTCCGGGATGAACTCGCACAAATACACCGGAAGCGACAGGGCCGTCCGCTCCATCCCCCGCAGGGAGCGCGGGCGGAACTGGCTGCATGTGGACCGGATGAAGCAGCTCAAGGGTTCGTCCGGGCTTGATCCCTGCTGCCCGGAGACGCCGCAGATGCCCCCGGCCTGATGGTCGTAGCGCAGGCGAATGACGAGGAATACCCCTTCCAGCTGAGTCAGGATGTGCCTGTCGAAGGACTTGTCGCGGATGAGCGTGGGGGTGTCGAGCACAAGGCCCCGGACGCGGCGCTGCCGGGCCAGAGCCGCTGGCTGGCCTTTATTTGCGGGGCCGCCCCTTTTCCTCGATCAAGGCCTTGGAGCGCTCGGTCAGCGTGGAAATCTCGGGCTTGGTGATCTGGTCGTCCGCGCCCACGGACAACCCCTTGTGGAAGAGCTTCTCGTTTATGAGCGACGAGAACAGGATGACCGGGATGTCGCGCAGGATGGGGTCGTCCTTTATGCGCTTGCACAGGTTGTGGCCGTCCATGGCGGGCATCTCGATGTCCGAGACCACGAGGTTCACCATCTCCAGGATGTCGCGCCCCTCTTCGGCGGCCCGCTGCTTGATCTCCAGCAGGCGCTCCCAGGCCTTCTGGCCGTTGATGTCCTGTTCCACCTCGTAGCCGTCGCGCAGCAGGGTGTTGACGATCAGCTTGCGGATGGAGGCCGAATCGTCCACCACCAGGGCGCGGTAGAAGACGTCCTCGGTGGCCTGGACCTTTGTCTCGCGTCCCGGTTCCTCGCGCATGGCCAGGCTCGGGTTCAGGTCCCAGATGATCTTCTCCATGTCCAGGAGCAGGACGATGCGGTCCTCGAACTTCACGACGCCGGTGAAGCTGTTGCCGGAGAAGCTGGCCACGTAGCCGCTGGGCGGCTCCACCTGCTCCCAGCTCAGGCGGTGGATGCGCGTGACGCCCGACACCAAAAACGCATTGGTGATGTTGTTGAATTCGCTGACGATGACCTTCGGAGCCTCGTTCTTGACCATGGTCTTGCCAAGCCAGATGGAGAGGTCGATGAGCGGGATGATGCGCGAGCGCAGGTTGAACGTGCCTTTCACCGCCGCATGAGGCGTATTGGGCATCTCGGTCACCTTGGGCTTGCGGATGATCTCCAGCACCTTGGCCACGTTCACGCCGAAGTAGCTCCGGTAGACGCTGCCGTCGTCGGACTCCTCGTCGATGTAGAACTCGACTATTTCAAGCTCGTTGGTGCCGGACTCGAGGAGTATGTTGGTATTGCTCATGGTGGGGTCATCCTGGCTCTTGATGCGTGCTGGAAAGGGACGGATACAGCCTGTCGGCTTCTCCCTCACTTCGCTTGTGTTACAATCTTGTTGATGTCAAGTTTTTCCACCGGAATGCCCGGCGTGCTTTACACGAGGCCCAGCGTGGACTAGAAAACCGCCACGCCGTCAGATTCCAAAACCAGAGGCCGTCCCTTGAATCTTCCTAAAATCGCCTATGTTCTTTTGTGGTTTCCCCTTTCCTCGGAGACGTTCATCTTCCGCGAGGTGCAGGCGCTCAGGCGCCAGGGGCTGCACGTTCTCGTGTACAGCCTCTACGGCAAGAAACTCAAGAACTGCTCTCCCGAGATGCTCGATTTTTCCTACGGCGTGCGCCGCATGGGGCTCTACGCCGTTCCGCTCATGATCCGTGACATCCTGTACTGGAACAAGCGCGTCCCCGGCTGCCTGATGGAACTCGCCAAGGAGATCGCCTGGCGGCGCTGGTGCAGCATCGAGATCACCGGCGAGAGCTGGTGGGCCTTTTTCGCGGGCTTCAGGCTGGCCCGACTCCTGGAGCGCGACGGAGTGTCCCACATCCACGCCCCCTGGGCGGGCGGCCCGGCCACTGCGGCCTGGGTGGCCTCGCGCCTGACGGGCATCCCGTTCTCCATGGCCGGACGCGCGGGCGACATCTACCCCCCCGACGGCGCGCTGGCCGAGAAGATCGCCGAGAGCGCCTTCGTGCGCGTCAACAACCGGGCCAACGTGGACTATCTGTCCTTCCAGGCTCCGCAGCACGCCGGGAAGATCAACCTGGTCTACAACAGCCTCACCCTGCGCGAGAACGGCGAAGCCGCCGTGGCCATGACCCCGCCGCTCAAGCTCATGGCCGTGGGCCGGTTCGCTCGCACCAAGGGGTTCGACGTGCTGATGAGGGCCTGCAAGATCCTCAAGGACCGTGGAATCTCCTTCAAGCTCACCCTGGTGGGCGCGGGATTCCAGGGCCCCATGCTCCTGCGCCTGCGCAAGCGCCTGGGCCTGGAGGACTGCGTGGACATGCCGGGCTTCCTCCCCCACGACCAGCTCACCTACCTGCTCAAAGGCCACGACATGCTGGTGGTGCCGAGCGTCGTGCATGCAACGGGCGACCGGGACGGCATCCCCAACGTCATCATGGAAGCGCTGTCCCACAAGCTCCCGGTGGTGGCCACGGACGTGTGCGGCATCCCCGAGGTCATCCGCCACGGCGAGACCGGCCTGGTGGTGTGCCAGAAGGACCCCGAGGCCCTGGCCGCCGCCATCATGGACATGGCCTCCGACCGGGAACGGGCCGTCTCCATGGCCGCCGCAGGATGCGAGCTGGTGCGGGCCATGTTCAACCCCGAGGCCAATGGCCGCGCCCTGTTCGAACTGTTCAAGCGTCACCTGCCCATAGCGGACAGGGACAAGGACTAGCCCATGTGCGGCATCGCGGGTTTCGTCCAGGCCAGCGGTGAATCCCTGCCCGCCGAGGCGACCGGCTGGCTCTCGGCCATGACCGGCTGCCTGGCCCATCGCGGCCCGGACGGACAGGGCCTGCTGGTGGAAGGCCCCGTGGCCCTGGGGCACCGCCGCCTGTCCATCATCGACCTGTCCACGGGCGGACAGCCCATGGAGCACGTCTCCGGGCGCTGCGTGGTCACGTTCAACGGCGAGATCTACAACTACCAGGACATCAGGGCCGAACTCGAGGCCAAGGGGCACTCCTTCGCCACCCACTCCGACACGGAGGTCATCCTGGCCGGATGGCTGGAGTGGGGGCCGCGCTGCCTGGAGCGCTTCGAGGGCATGTTCGCCTTCGCCCTGTGGGATCGCACCACCCGCACGCTCTTCTGCGCCCGCGACCGCTTCGGCAAGAAGCCCTTCTTCTACACGCTCCAGAACGGCAGGTTCGCCTTCGCCTCGGAGCTCTCGGCGCTCAGCCACCTGCCGGGCGTGTCGCTCTCGGTGGACCCGCGCACCCTGGCGCGCTTCCTGGCCTACGAGTACGTGCCCACGCCTGACTCCATCTACCGGGAAGTGCGAAAGCTCCCACCCTCGCACTGGCTCATTCTCCAGGGCGGCAACATCACACTGGGCTCCTACTGGGACCTGCCCGCGCCCGAGCCCACGCGCGCAAGCGAACAGGAACTCTGCGAGGAGCTGCGCCGCCTGCTCACCCAGGCCGTGAAGCGCCGCATGATCTCCGACGTGCCGCTTGGCGTGTTCCTGTCCGGCGGCATAGATTCCTCCATCGTGGCCGGGCTCATGGCCGGGCTCGCCCCGCGCATCAAGACCTTCTCCATCGGCTTCCAGGAGGCCAGCTACGACGAGTCGGCCTACGCCCGCTCCGTGGCCAAAATGTGGAACACCGAGCATCACGAGCACATCCTGTGCGCCGAGGACTGCGCGGACCTGCTGCCCGAGATCGTCACCCGCTTCGACGAGCCCATGGCCGACCCGTCCATCGCGCCCACCTACCTGCTCTCGCGCGTGACCCGCGAGAAGGTCACCGTGGCCCTGGGCGGCGACGGGGCGGACGAACTGTTCGCGGGCTACGAGCACTTCCTGGGCTTCAAGGCTGCCGGATTCTACAACGCCTTACCCTCGCTTCTGCGCCGGGGCGTCATCGACCCCATCTGCGCGGTGCTCCCGGCCTCAGAGGGCTACGTGAACCTGCGCCTGGGCGCTGCCACCTTCCTGGCCGGAGCGCGCCAGCCGCGCTGGCTGCGCATCCAGACCTGGCTCTCAGCGCTGCACCCGGAGCAGCAGGAGAAGCTGTGGCTCACGCCCGACCACTCCTTCCTTTCGCGCAATACGCTTTACTCCTCCACGCGCCGCACCTTCGACCGCTCCAGCGCCTCAACCGACATGGAACGCACCTTCCACGCCTACGCGCGCCAGTTCCTGCTGGACTACATCCTGGTGAAGGTGGACCGCTGCACCATGATGCACTCGCTGGAGGCCCGCGCGCCCTTCCTGGATCGGGATTTCGCCGAGTTCGCCAGCCGCCTGCCCACGCACTACAAGCTGCGCGGCCTGACCCGGAAATTTCTGCTGAAGAAGGCCATGGCCGACGTGCTGCCGCCGGAGATCCTCACCCGCAACAAGCGCGGGTTCCTGATCCCCGTGGCCCGCTGGCTGCGCGACAAGCTGAAGCCCCTCGTCGAGGACCTGCTGGGCGAAACGCACCTGCGCCAGCAGGGCCTGTTCGACCCCAAGGCAGTGCGGGCGCTTATCGATGAGCACGGCACCGGGAAAATTGACCGGCGCAAGGAGCTGTGGACGCTTTTGGTGCTGCAACTCTGGTTGAAACACAATAACCCGAGCATATCTTAGTAAACACAGCCTCCGGCGGCCAAAGGGACAAGTCCCTTTGGAATCCCCTATTTGGGCTACCCGTCCCGGCCTTCACGCTCATGTTTGCGTTACCGGACGGAAGGAGCTGCCCACGGGGAATGAAACTCCGGCACACAGAGTCGATACGTACTGGCTCTGGCAGCCCTGTTCTTCCCGTACCGATCCCGACGCCCATCTTGGGCGTCACCCGGCGGACGGGGCGGTCCGGGGCGAGGCGGGACTCCGGCGCGGGGAGTCGAAACCCGCAGGAGGCTTTGCGACGAGTAATGTTTCGGCTCCCCGCGCCGGGGGCCTGACGCGCACCGGACGGCCCGGACGCGCACTGATGCGCTCTTAGCCGCATCTCACATATCGCGACAACGGACACACCACATGGCACGCATCCTCTACGGCGTTCACGGCTCCCAGCACGGCCACGCCATCCGCGCCCTGACCCTGGCCCGGCGTTTCTCCGAGCACGAGTTCCTGTTCGTCACCAGCGAGGAGGCCGCAGGCATCCTGCGCGCCCACTACCCGGTGGAGATCGCCCTGAACCCAGGCACGCGCTACAAGAACTACTCGCTCGATCTTATCGAGACGGTGAAGCTCGGCGCAAAAACGCTCATCCAGCGCGAGAGCGAACTCACACGCCTTTCCAAGGTCATCGAGCGCTTCAAGCCGGACGTGTGCCTGTCCGACTACGAATACTTCGTGCCCATCGCGGCCAAACGGGCAGGCATCCCCTGCCTGTCGCTGGACCACCAGCACGTCATCACCCTGTGCGAGCACCAGCTGCCCGGCTCGGTCTGGTGGGACCTCACCTCC
The DNA here is from genome assembly GCF_000429325.1 of Fundidesulfovibrio putealis DSM 16056. Classification (NCBI taxonomy): domain Bacteria; kingdom Pseudomonadati; phylum Thermodesulfobacteriota; class Desulfovibrionia; order Desulfovibrionales; family Desulfovibrionaceae; genus Fundidesulfovibrio; species Fundidesulfovibrio putealis. Next base: position 624,903 of record NZ_KE386885.1, on the reverse strand, counting down.
ACCTCGTTCTCGGTGAACAGGCTCTTCTCCAACTCCACGGCACACCTGATCATCAGCTTCTACCAGCCGCCGCTCAAACCCGGCCCGCAGCGCGCCATCTCGCCGCCCATCCACCGGGAGAAGGTCTTCGAGCACGAGGCCAGCATCGGCGAACACATCCTGGTGTACCAGAGCTGCTCCATCTGCGACAATTTCGTCCCCCTGCTCAAAACCCTGGGCCGCCCGGTGATCGTCTATGGGTACGGAAAGGACGAAACCGACGGAAACCTTACCTTCAAGAGCTTCAGTGAGGACGGCCTGCTGCGCGACATGGCCTCGGCCAACTTCGTGATCTGCGGCGGCGGCCACACCCTGATGAGCGAGGCCCTGTACTACGGCAAGCCCATCATCTCGCTGCCGGTGCGCGGGGCCTTCGAGCAGTGGCTGAACGCCCACTACCTGCAAAAGCTCGGCTACGGCCTGCACCTGGACATGCACCACCTGGACGAATCCGCCGTGGCCGGGTTCGAATCCCAGGTGGAGGCCTGCCGCGAGCGCGTGCGTGCCGTTGACTTTCGCGGCAACGAGTTTGCGTTCATGCAGGTGGAATCCTTCATCCGTGCGGGCAGGCTCCCGGACGTTGCCAACCCCTGATGATTGCGCTACTGATTGTCCGATTTAGCCGTATTTCCTCCTGATAATATCAAGCATACGGACCAGCCATGAACCCCATACGCCCACTCACGCCCGAGACGTACTACAGACTCCCCTGGAACCTGGCAGACAACGCCATCACCTGGCTTGAGCCCACCACCAAGTGCAACCTGTATTGCGAGGGCTGCTACCGCGAGAACGACCCCCAGGGCCACAGGCCCCTGGAGGACGTCATCCGCGAACTGGAGAGCGTGCGGACCATGCGCCGCACCGACGGCATCTCCATCGCCGGGGGCGAGCCTCTCATCTATCCGCACATCGTGGAGCTGGTGCGCTACGTGGCCTCGCAGGGCTGGAAACCCATCATCAACTCCAACGGGCAGGCCCTGACCCCCTCCCTGGTGCGCGACCTGACCAAGGCCGGGCTGGTGGGCTTCACCATGCACGTGGACTCGCACCAGAAGCGCCCCGGCTGGTCCGGCAAGACCGAAGCCGAGCTGTGCGAGCTGCGCGAGAAGCTGGCCAACATGATCTTCGAGCACGGCCAGGGCAAGGTGGCCTGCGCGTTCAACGCGACCATCTACCGCGACACCCTGGACGACGTGCCCATGCTCACCCGCTGGGCGCAGGACCATATGGACCGGGTGCAGACCATGGTCTTCATCCTGTTCCGCTCCGTGAAGCGCCAGGCCAATTTCGACTGCCACGCCGGGGGCAAGCCCGTAAACGTGGGCGAGCTGGTCTACCAGCTGGACCACATGGAGCAGCACAAGGACATCGTGGCCCAGGAGGTCGCGGACAAGATCCGCGAGATCGACCCGGATTTCGAGCCCTGCGCCTTCCTGAACGGCACCGAGGACCCACGCTCCATGAAGTGGCTGCTCACCCTCAAGGTGGGCGCCAAGGACCGCACCCTGGGCTACCTGAGCCCCAAATTCGCCGAAGCCGTCCAGGTGCTGCACCACCTGTTCTGGGACACCTACCTGGCCTACGGACGCCCCTGGCTGACCAACAACGCCCACGGCCTGTTCCCCTTCGCGCCCTTCAACAAGAGCGTGCGCAAGATCTTCTGGGAATGGCTCAAGAAGCCGGACAAGTGGACGGAGTGCCTGCACATCCAGTCCATCATGATCATCCAGCCCTGCGACCTGTTCGAGGACGGTCGCCAGAACATGTGCGACGGCTGCCCGGACGCCATCCTGCACAAGGGACGCATGGTCTGGAGCTGCCGCGTGGACGAACTGGAGAAGTACGGCGCGTACATCACCTGCACGCCTCGCGGCGGATGCTGCGCCAACGCCGCAGGCACCCCCGCCCCGGAACCGGCTCCGGCCGCCTCTGGCACGGACAACCTGCCCGCCGCCAACGGCGAGAAGCTGCCCACGCCCAAGCCCGAAGCCCCTGTGGCCGTGCGGCCTCCGGCAGCCGCCCCGGCGGTGAAAGCTGACGCCTCCGTGCAGGTGGTGGAGAAGAAGGCTCCGGTCGCGCCCGCCGCCAAGCCCGCTCCAGTTGAGCCCGCACCGGCCGAGCCCATCGCGGCAGGACCCGCAGCGCAAGCACCCGAAGCCGCACCGGCGCCCAAGGCGGCAGCGCCGAAGGCCGAGGCCAAGGCTCCGGCAGCCAAGACGAAGTCAGGCAAGAGCAAGGCTGCCAAAGGCAAAGGCAAGAAGTAACTGAAGTAACCAGGGGGCGGGCGCACAGCCCGCCCTTTCCTTTCACACCATGAACACCCCAAGAATCAGCCGGCCAGCATGACGACACCCGCCACCATACCGCAGGCGGGCGCCGCGTCGCACGGCATCATCGGCAAATTCCTGCATCTGGCCTCGGCCCAGACCATCCGCGACATCCTGCACACCTGTTTCTTCATTTATCTGGCCCGCGTGGACCAGAGCCATTACGGCGAATTCCAGCTGGCCTTCAATACGGCCATGATCGTGCTGTTTCTGGGCGAATTCGGCCTGAACCAGCCGCTGGTGTCCTCGTTGTCCAAGAAGTACGGCCACAAGGGCGACATCCTCGTGCAGTACACCATCATCAAGGGCGTGATCCTGATGCTGGGCTGGATCGGGGTATCGGTGTTCGTCATGCAGCAGCGCTACACCGGCGGCCTGACCAACCTGGTGCAGGTGATCACCGCCGGCGTTGGCCTGGAGGCGCTGGCCAGTTCATTCTTCGTGGCCTGCCGGGTGCAGGGACGCCAGGACCTGGAGGCGCGCATCAAGTCGGTGGGAGCCATCGTGGGCTACGGCTGGGCGCTGGGCACGCTGGCCTTGGGGTTTGCGCCGCACTGGATCGCGCTGTTCAAGATCATCGAGAACGGCATCAACCTGATCGGCGGCGCGTGGGCCACCATCAACAAGACCGACATCCAGGGCCTGACCCTCAAGGGCAAGGCGATGTCTCGCACCTGGAACACCGCCAAGGGCGGGCTGGTGTTCGTGCTGCTGGCCTTCTGTTCAATCCTGTACAACAAGGCCAACCTGTTCTTTTTGCAGAAGTTCTCCGGCCCGCACGCCATCGCGCAGTATTCCGCCACCTGGGAGGTGGTAGACGCGGTCCAGATTCCCATTTCCAGCCTGCTGATGAAGAGCGTGCTGTTCCCGCTGTTCGTTGGCCTGTGGCGCCACGACAAGGAAGGGTTCGACCTCCTGAAGGACAAGTCCGTCAAATGGCTGCTTGGGGCGTCCATCCCGGTGATGTTCGTGCTGGCGGTGGAGTCCGACCGGATAATCGGGCTTATTTACGGCAAGACCTACGTGGACGCCATGTGGCTGCAGAAATGGCTGGTGCCGTCGGTGATCTTCAGCTTCATCCACAACCTGGCCGCGTACCTGATGATGAGCCAGCACCGCCAGAACGTTCTGTTCGTGATCTACGGCGCGGGACTGGCGCTGAACATCCTGCTGTGCTCGCTGCTTATTCCCGGCAACCCGCTCCTGGGCGCGGGGCTGTCCATCGTGATCACCAAGGGGGCGGTGGCCTGCTGTACCACGCTCTATTGCCAGCGCACCATGGGATTGATCAAATGGCGGGCGGTGTCGCCGGTGCTGCTGGCGACGTGCGTCGGCGCGGTGCTGTATTACGGGTTGGGCTTCCTGGGAATCCGGGAAGTCGCGGAAGTCGGCGCGCTGCTTCCGTTCGTGGTGCTGGGGCTGAAATGGTGGCGGGAGATGAAGGTGCAGGCGCTACCGAAGGCGGCTTAAGAACTCTCGTCGTTCTGGCGGGATATGGCCCGCATCGCCCGCGCCTTCGACATTCCACAACTCACCCTGCCATCCCGCGAAGCTATAGAGGATTCCAAAGGAACTTGTTCCTTTGGCCGCCGGAGGCATATTCTCTTACTCTTCTCTTCTCACTTGGCCGCTTCGGCCATGGCCTTGACCACCAGCCAGTGAAACGGCTTCACCGCTGTGAAATACGCGCGCCCGCGCCAGTTCTTGAAGGTGACGAAAGTCATCACGTGATGCCGGTAGCGCACTCCTCCCGCACCCTCCAGCTTCTCGCTCACCACGGCCAGCACCGCCCGCAGCGGCCCGTCTTCGCTCAGGCCCGCCCAGTACTCGCCCTCGCTGGCCGCAGCCACCTGAAACACGAATATCTGCCCGCCAGCCTGGAACGGCACTTGATGCGCCCCGTATGCCCTGTCCGCTTGGAACGAGTGGCCCACGCCGAGCGCCCTGGCCAGGGGGCCTCTCAGCGCAAACAAAGCACGCATCCAAGAAGGCCTGTACGAAAAGAAATCCGCCAGGAACTGACGGATTTCCTTTGCGCCCTCAACGGCGAAATGATCTGCGAAGTCGCTCCCGTCTTTGAGCCGCGCAACTGGCGGCGGCAAGACCAACCCGGCAGGCAGGCCCGTCACGACTTGAGCACTTCCACCACTCGTCCGCCCCAGGTGACTTTATAGGCGATGCCGCGCCAGCGCATGGTGAAGGTGGTCCAGGTGCGCAGGTAGCACCACACGGTCATGAAGGGCGTCACCAGGAAGCAGCGGGTCCAGTCCCAGAACAGGACGGGCCTGGGGGCCAACGTCCGGAAGGCCAGGCCCACCATGACGAAGCCTGCGAGATAGATGAGCGCAGCCCCTATCCACCAGCCGTCGGCGCAGCCGGTGAGCGCGCCGAGCACCCCGAACGCGGCCATGAGCGGCGGCGCGGCGAACAGCCAGACCACAGGCAGCGCCCCGATCCACATCTCCGGGGTGCAGAACTTTAGGTAGAGGAGCTGACGGGTGAGCCAGTCCTCCCAGATGGCCAGGGGCACGTTCTTGAGCGGCGTTTCCAGACAGGCGTCAGGCACGGCGCAGATGCGGATGCGGCGCTTGGCCAGAAGAGGCCCCAGGGAGAAGTCGTCCACGATGTTGGTGGCCCATACGGCGGCCACGCCGTGCTCCTCGAAGGTCTCGCGGGACACGGCCATGGCCCCGCCCCAGGGCTGGGTGATCAGCTTGATGGATTGCAGGCAGTGCAGCACCATGCACACGTTCAGCATGCCCAGGGTGGGGATTTTGCCGTCGCGGGGCACCACGCGGTGGAATCCGCCGGACATGGGCGCCTTGCCCGAGGCGATGGGCGCGATGAGCTGGCGGGCCAGATCGGGCCGGGCCACGTGGGTGGAGTCGCAGAAGATGTAGATTTCCGGCTTGTCCTCAAGGGAGGCCAACCCGGCCAGCAGGCCGTGGTTCTTCTGCCCGCAGGTCTTCGCCGTGCCGCTCAGCACGTGCGTGGCGTCTTCGCGCCCCTCGACCAGGGAGCGCGCCAGCGCAGTGGCCGGGTCTGATTCGTCGCGGGTGACCAGCACGTAGCGCAGGCCGGGATAGTCCTGCCTGAGCAGGCTGTTAAGCCCGCCGCGCACCGCCGGGGTGTCCCCGGTGATGGGGACGATCATGGCGGCGGAGGGTTCCTTGGGCAGACGCTTCGGTCCGGCATAGGGGCGGCGCAGGCTGCCCAGCACGTGGGTGCGCCCAGTGAAGAACAGGGCCAGCAATGCCAGGATTTCGGCCAGGGCCGACAGTACGAACAGTGTCTTCACATCATAGTCCTTGCACGGCTCACTACGGAGTCGGCGGATACCCGGCGGGCCATTCCAGGCCACCGGGAGCGGTCTTGCCGCGCATGGTGCGCTCGGCCTGCATGGCGAAGGAAGGACCGTCCTTGAAGGCGAAGGTCCCGGCCACGACGTTCTCGCCCTGCACGGTCCCCACGAAGGTGTTGCCGCTGCCGTGCATGGCGCGGATGGTGTTGTCCAGCACCAGCCCGGCGACGTGGTAGGTGTTGCGCTCCCCGGTGCGGGTCAGCACATAGGCCACGCCGTACAGGAACTGCCCGCGCTGCTCCAGGTGGCATTCCACCCGGTTGCCGAAGAAGTCGGCGACCCACAGGCCGGTGATGTCCGCCGGAGCGCTGGCCTGCGCGCCGGCAGGAACCCCAGCCGGAACGACGGCTGCCAGAAAAACCAGAAATGCAAGAACCAACGGCTTCATAAGGGCCTCCAGAGGCCATGGAAAACAGTGAACGCCCTCTTGTGGAGCATGGCGCGACAGGAATTTTGAAACATGGGCGTCGCGGCGCTTATAAACACTCAGCCCCGGCTTGAACAGCCCCTGGTTGAGACATTCCGGTGGCGCGCCTCGTTACAGGCCCGACGCCAAACCAGCGCCGCACGCTCGCGCAAGCAACTCCTCGTGCCGGGCCACCATGGCGGCCATGGAATACTTCTCAAGGGCCACGGCGCGGGCTTCACCAGCCATGCGCTCCTGAAGATCGTCGTCTGCGAGCAGGCGCACGAAACTGGCTGCCAGGGCCTGGGGGTCGCTCGCCGGGCTCAAAAACCCGGTGCGCCCCTCCTCCACCACTTCGGGGATGCCGCCAACAGCCGTGGCGGCCACGGGCACGCCGCAGGCCATGCCCTCCAGCACCACGTTGGGCAGCCCCTCGCGCAGCGAAGAAAGCGCCAGCACGCTGGCCTGCCGGTAGAAGGGCAGCAGGTCCGGCCCGCCTGGGAAAATCCTGACGCGGTTCTCGCAGGCCAGACGCCTGAGCCCGAACTCCACGCGGGCCTTGAGCGGCCCGTCTCCCACCAGCCAGAGTTCCGCGTCCGGCACCTTGGCGAAGGCCAGGTCGAAGGCGCGCACCAGGGTCTGGTGGTCCTTGTCCGGCACGAAGCGGGCAACGCACAGGATGACCTTGCGCCACGGGCGCATGCCGTCGGGGTCGGGGCTGAAGAGGTCGGTGTCCACACCGTTGGGGATCACCGTCACGTGGCCATCCGGGCGGCCAAGCGTCACCAGGGCGTTCTTCAGGGCCTGGGTGTTGGCGATGTGATGATGCGCCAGACCGGCCAGGAAGCGCTCGTGCTGGCGCTTGATGTTGCCCCCGCCCCGGCAGGTGGCCACGATGCAAGGGGTCTTGTGCAGGCGTCCGAAGATGCGCGCCCAGATGTTGGGCACGGCGGTCAGCGGCATGAGGATGTCCGGGCGCTCGCTCGCAATGGCCCGGCGCAGCTCGCGAATCGCGGAGAAAGTTACCGTGCGCTTATCGGAAATCCAGCGCATGGGGATGTTCGCCTCGCGGGCCTGTGGGGCGAAATCGCCCCCTGCGCAGAGCATCCAGAACTCCGGGGCGAAGCGGGAGCGGTCGATGCGCCGGGCCAGCTCCAAAGCGTGCCGCTGGGTCCCGCCGTAGAGCAGGTCCTGAAGGACGAGGACGAGACGTTTGGGCTTGGTCATGAGGTCATCCTGGCCAAGAAGAGATGAAAAGGCAGGTCCGGTCGCCGTCTGGCGGCGGCCGGACCTGCCGTCATGAATCGCAGGGACGAGCCGGGCCTAGTACCCCATCAGTCCGCAGCAGCGGGTGCAGACGGGCATCAGGCCTTCCTTGTTGAGGCTTCCACGGAACTTGCGGTAGGCCTCGTTGTTCCAGATCTCCGTGATGGTGTTCTTCTTGACGTTGCCCACCACGTAGTCATGGTAGTCGCGGCACGGCGACATGTCGCCGCCGGAGTCGATCTCCACCGCCTGATAGATGGAGATGCACTGGTTGTAGCCGTAGGTGGTGGAGTGGTCGGAGTAGTACTCGCGCAGGTTGTCCTCCCCGGTGATGTTGGGGATGATGTTCACGGCGGGCGAGTCCCAGTTCTTGGAGCGGCGCAGCACTTCCTTCAGCTGCTGGTCCAGAACGGCGTACTCCTTGATGGTCCAGTCGCCCACCCAGCCCCGGTGCAGCTTGGGCGCGAACCCGAAGCGGCGCTGGAAGTCCACCTCGTGGGCGTCGGCGCTCTTTTCGTCGATCCACCAGGAGAGGTAGAACACGAACAGGTCCACCTTGTCCTTGAAGGTCTCGTAGATGTCCACCAGCCGGTGCACGTTGGCCTGGGAGATGGTGGTCAGCGAGGCGGTGAGGGGCAGCTTCTTGCCGGTGCGGCGCTTGGCCTCGTTCACGGCTTCCAGCGAATCCAGGATGTCCTGGAAGTTGTTGCCCCCGCCAGCCGACGGACGCGCGGCGTTGTGGGTGTCCGGGTCGGGGCCGTCGATGGACATCTGAAGCAGGAACATGGGCGCGGCCACCAGGCGCTCGGCGGCCTTGGCGATGCCCGTGGCGTTGGTGGCGATGGAGGTGGGCATGCCCAGAACCGTGGCGTGCTCGATGATCTCCAGCCAGCCCTTGTACATGGTGGGCTCGCCGCCCCACAGGTACACGGACGGGAAATGCCCGTGCGTGGCCAGGTCGGCCAGCAGCAGGTGGTAGCGTTCCGGGCTGACCTCGCTCTTCTTGAGCGATTTCAGGTCGGCGCAGTGCAGAAAGCCCTGGTCGCCCCACTGGCCGCAGGTATGGCAGCGCAGGTTGCAGATGTCCGTTATGCGGATGGACACCTGACGGATGGAACGGGCGTATCCCTCGTCTGCCTTGGGGTTCAGCCACTTGAAGAGGAACTTCTCCTTTTCAAGGGCCACAAGGCGCGACGCGATCCAGGGATGGCGCGATACGCGTGCGAAATTCTTGAGAATCGTTCCCAGAGCGATACTGGAGCGTTTGGACATGGAACCTCACGGGCCGATGCGTCGGCGTGGAGCAATAGGAATATTCCGGCAGAGATGACCCTGCCGAAGCCGCTGCTGTCTACCTCCCGTCACAGCGCGAGTCAACCTTGACAGCCGCGCATCGCTGCCGCAGAACCACGCGCATGAAAGCCCTCGTCTACCACCGCTCCATTCCGCGCTATCTGTTGTCCGCGTTCTTCAACAAAATCCAGCGCAAGCGCTTCCACCATCTGGTGACGCCGCTGAAACTCGAGGACGTGGCCTTCCAGCCCGCGCGCCCCAACTGGGTGAGCATCAGGACGCTCCTGTGCGGCATCTGCGGCTCGGACCTGAATCTCCTCAAGGGTGCAGAATCCATGCTGCTGGAGCCGTATGCCTCGCTGCCCATGATCATAGGCCACGAGATACTCGGCGTGGTGGACTCCGCGCCGCCGGGCAGCGGCTTTGCGCCCGGCCAGCGCGTGGTGGTGGAGCCCATGCTGGACTGCGCCTGCCGGGAGCTGCCTCCCTGCCGCTTCTGCGCCAGGGGCGAATACAACCTGTGCGAAAACTTCCTGGACGGCGCGCTGCCGCCGAGCACGGTGCTGGGCTTCAACGCCAAGGCCTCTGGCGGCATGGCCGAGATGACCGCCGCGCATCCTTCCAAGGTGCTGCCCGTGCCGGAATGCCTGAGTGACGAGGACGCCGTACTGATCGATTCCATGGCCTCGGTGATGCAGCCCATCCTGGAAAATTTCCCGGCCCCCGGCGAGACGGTGCTGATCTGGGGCGCAGGAGTGCTCGGCCAACACGCGGTGCGCTGTCTGCGGGCCATGGGGTTCGAGGGGCGCATCCTGGTGATCGCTCGCCACACCTTTCAGGCGGATCTGGCCCGCGCCGGAGGCGCGGACGAGGTGCTGCGCTCGCCCTCACGCCAGGAGTTGGCCAAGGCCTGCGGCGGACGCTTCATCCCCACCACCATGGGCGGGGGCAACGTGGAGGGCGGCGCGGACATGGTGTTCGATTGCGTGGCCTCGTCCGGAACGTTCCAGGAGGCGCTGCTGGCGCTGCGGGCCAGGGGCCGCTACGTGATGATCGGCACGGCAGGGGAGCTGGGCAAGGTGGACGTGTCCAGCCTGTGGCTGCGCCAGCTCCAGGTGACGGGGTCGGCCAGCTACGCCACGGCCCTGTGGCGGGGAGAGAGGGTGCGCACCTATCAGCTATGCCTGGATCTTCTGGCCTCGGGCGGCTACCCGACCACGGGCCTTTTGACCGGGCTTTTCCGGCTGGATCAGTGGAAAGAGGCCTTCCAGTCCAGCTTCGACAAGGCCGGAAGCGGCTCCATGAAGGCAGCCTTCGATTTCAGATGAGGCCGGGTTTTCCGGATGCGTCCTGGTCCGCGTGGAGCTCGTCCAGCGCCAGGCTGCTGATGGAGTAGAGGATCTGGCAGGCGTTGCGCAGCGTGTCGTTCAGGCCGCCGTTGTCGTAGATGCCAAGCACCGAGACGACCTTCCTGCGCAGCAGCATGTCGAACAGTTCGTTCCAGGACTGCCTGTCTGGCTTTACCGTTCTTTCCACGCCCTGCCGTTCAAGCCAGTTCCGGGAGTTTCTGAAGAAAGCCGGGTTTCCCATCTGCCCCTGAACGCGGCAGAAATGCTCCAGCAGAAACGAATAGGGGGCTGCCCGGCCGCACTCCGAGTAGACCATGCAGGCCAGGATAGCGAACGCCGCCACGCACTGGGCTGACCCGGAAAATTCCAGGCGGTCCTCGCCGCGCACCAGTATCGCCTCCGCCTGGCCGTAGGATACGATGTCGCAGAAGTACCCGAAGATTCCCGCACAGGAGCGCACTGCCACGCAGTGCTCGAAGCGCGTCCCGAAGCGGCACGTGCCGCACCGTATGTCATTCCACTCCAGCTGGTTCAAGACGTAGCCCGCCGCGAGCGCTTCGGCCTGCGTCCGCCCGAGCTCAACGCTTAGTGCGAATTTATCGGCTGACTTCAGAGTGATAAGCATAACACACCGCTTTGCCGCCCGTCCCCATGTCCATTCTCAGCAAGTGAAACACCCGACACCGGCGCGCTCCACAGAACGCGACATGTAGGGCACAAAACACCACGTGTTTCCGGCAGAATGGCGCGTCGCCTGATTACGCCTGAAGCCTCCGCGCAAACGATCCGACCGGTCATTTCGGGAGTGCCGGGAGCCCGACGCCACGGAATGCAGTCCCCGCCAAGGAGCGCTCTCTTCAAACAACGAAATTTTCAAGCCGTTGATTTGTGGCATGACACACCCTGCCACGCTGTAACAAGAGCAAAGGCACCAATATGGCGAACCGGGACTAAGCGGGCTACGCACGGGCAACAGACTGAACGCAATACGGCTAGACGGCGTCAACGAAGATTGACCCCTTCCGACAGGCCAGATACAAGACTCCCAGGGAGTACGTTAGCGCACACCAAACAAGGAACTTGTGTTCTCCTATTTTTTGTTCGCGGTCAACAACTATTGGTTTAAAAAGCACCGCGAAATGGACCTGCGGTTCCATTTTTAATGCCGCACCACCTCAGGGCGGCCATCTGTAACGTACGAGAAAATCCGAGGCCCGCTTTGGACACCAACACCACGATGGCACAGAGACTCAGAGCCATACGTGGCACTCTCACACAGGCGGAATTCGCCCACAAGCTGGGAATCCATAAAAACACACTTGGCAGATACGAGCGGGGGGAATCCGAGCCGGACACCAAAATTGCGAGACAGCTGTGCACACTTTTTGGTGTTCAGCCCCATTGGCTGCTGTTCGGGTCCGACACGGAACCATCCGACGCCGGAGTCCCGGGCCGCCAAAACCCTGCCGGCCCATTTCCAGGCAGATTCTCCCTGATTGGCGAACTGGAAAGCCTGCGGCGAGACAACATGGAACTGCGCCAGGACCTGCGCGAACTGCGAAATGAAAACAAAGACATGCGTCAGGAAATCAGAGCCCTGACAGGAACGATACGGGAACTGCTCCAGGAGAACGGCGAGCTTCTGAGCCGCCTTGCGGAGAACGGGGGGCGTCCTGCCCAGGCAACCACTTCCCCCGATACGGAACATCTCCATTCGGCGTGAGGCTCGCCGCCTGTCCAGAGGCCCGGCCCGCCCAGGCAGGCATCCATAAAAAAACCGCCCCCCGAGGCCGGAGGGCGGCTGAATGCTGGAGCGGCCGCTACGCCAGTCTCTTTTGCGCGCCGTCGCCGCCCATGCGGGTCACCAGTTCCTTCAAGTCGGAAACCTGACGCGCAAGGTCGGATATGGCCTGGGCGGACTGGTTCATGCCCTGGGCGGTCTCCGAGGCGATGGCGTTGATTTCGTCCACGCTGCGGTTGATCTCTTCGGAAGTGGCTGACTGCTCCTCGGCGGCGGTGGCGATGGAGGTGATCTGGTCCACGGCCTTGCCCGCTATTTCAAGTATCTCGCCCAGCGACTCCCCGGCCTGGACCGCCAGGCGGTTGGACGCCTCGATCCCGGCGACGGCCTGGGCCACACTGCGCACGTTCTTGTCCACGGTGCTGGTGATGTTCTGGATGGAGCCGGTGACTTCCGCAGTGGCGGTCATGGTGCGCTCCGCGAGCTTGCGCACCTCGTCTGCCACCACGGCGAAGCCTCGGCCGGCCTCGCCAGCGCGGGCCGCTTCGATGGCCGCGTTCAGGGCCAGCAGATTGGTCTGGTCCGCTATGTCCTGGATCACGTTGATGATGGAGCTTATGTCCGCCGCCTGGCGGCCCAGCTCGTTGATCTCAGTGGAGAGTTCCGTGGACATGGTGTTCACGCGGCCCATGGCCTCGACGACCTGGGCCACCACGGCAGCCCCGTGCGCGGATTTCTCCTGCACGGCCTTTGATCCGCTGGCGGCCTCCCCAGCGTGGCGGGCCACCTCGAGCACCGTGGCGTTCATCTGCTCCATGGCCGTGGCCGTGGATGCCGTACGGTCGCGCTGGTTCTCGGTGCCGCGCGAGGCCTCCTCGATCTGGGCGGCCAGCTCTTCGGAGGCTGCGGCCACGTGCTGGGTGAATGCGTCGATGTCGCGGGCCACCTGCAGGAGCTTTTCCTGGTTCTCCTGCACTTCCTGGTGGCCGCGCACGATCTCGGTCATGTCGGTCCACACCGAGCAGCCGCCGATGAGCTCGCCGTCCAGGTTGTAGAGCGGCACGGAATCGACGCGCACGTGCCTGACCTCTCCCTTCCTTGTGCGGGCCTCGTTCTGTGTGCCGATACTGGCGGTCTGCGAGGCGATGACCTGCTGGATGACGGCTTCACGGGACGGATCGCCGAAGATGAATTCGCCCGCCGCCTTGCCCACCCAGCTTTCAGGCGTGCCCCCGGTCTCCAGGAAGTCGATGAACTCCTGGTTGACGCGAAGGATCTTGCCGTTCTTGTCGCAGATGATGTTGGGGGATTTGATGGAGTCGAGCACGCCCTGGATGAAGCCGATCTTCTCCTTCACGGTAGCCGCCAGATGGCGGACGCTGGCTGCGGTTTCGCCCAGGGCGTCCTGCGCCGGATACTCGATGGAGACGTTGTACTCGCCCTGCGCGATCTGCTCGGAGGCGCGGGCTATCCGCCTGACAGGGACCAGCAGCACCCGGGACACCATCACCAGCAGCGCCAGGAAGGACAGCAGCATGGCGATGCCCAGCCCGGCCAGCGAGGCCTTGTACACCGTCCAGTCCAGGCCGTGCAGGGTCTCCTGCATGGTCATGCCGAAGAAGGTCTTCCACTTGTACTCCGGGAACTCCGTCATGGCCGCGACCTTGGCCCCTCCCGTCGTCTCGTAGGTCAGGTATTTTTGCCGGTTGTCCGCCAGCAGAGCGCCCACGCCGGGCATCTGGCGGGAGTCCTTGCCGACCCAGGCCGGGTCCGGGTGGTAGGCGAAGAAGCCCTGGGCGTCCAGGATGTAGGGATAGCCCTTGCCGTCCACACTGACGTTCTTCAGGTATTCAAGAAATTCCGGGGTGAAGATGCGCTTTCCGGCGTACACCGCCCCCACCACCTTGCCGTCCTTCTTCAGGGGCCGATACTCCACGATGCGGTAGATGCCGCCCAGGTTGGCCATGCCTTCATAATTGCGCCCGGACTTGAGGGCGTCGTACGCCGGGCCTGAATCTATCACCGTGCCGACCATGCGCTTGCCGTCCTGCACCAGGTTGGTGGAGATGCGCACGAATCCCTTGTCCGTGAGATAAAAGATGGTGGCGCTGGTGTCGTAGCGCTTACGGATGTTGTCGGTAACGGCAAAATCCTTGTCGTACTCGGGGGAAAAGGCCGCCATGTCCACGCTGGACTCCAGAATGTCCATCACGGCCTGGAGCCTGTGCATGCTTGATTTGTGATACAGGTCCATCACTCCGGCGACCTGCGTGGAGGCGGTTTCGGCAAGCGACTGGCCCAGGGACAACGCCTTGGAATAGATGCTGTAGACAGACAACCCGCCAGACAACAGCACTGCGAACGTCACGATCCCCATCACTGCGAACTGAAGCTTGGTCTGGAACTTCACCCTGTCAAAAAATGCGAACATACCCACCCCTTTCGGTTCAAGTGCACGACCTTCAACCGGTCCCCAACCACCACATTGGGAAAATTCGAACAAGAGCGGCCTGCCTAGCACCGTTTTACAAAATCTCGCAAGGCTTATATTATCACGAATTCCGCCAGTCGCGGGATGATTTGTCTTTCCGACACACAGTTTTGTCAGACGAGCCCTGTCGCCCCCCATTTCACGGGCTTTGCCCAGACTCTGCGCTTGATTATCCTGCGCACAGACATGCAAGACGCCCTGCGCGGCACCATTGTTTCCAGGCGGCAGCATATCGCCCCCGCGAAAACCCAGGCGCGCAACGCCTCTCGAACAGGCGGCCACGTATGTACGAATAAATCCGAATACGCCCGTGCGAGACAAAGCAACCTGCGCGCACAGTCCGGACGGCACGACGCAGCTCGCGGTTCGCCCCCATGCATACCGCGGCCACTATTTACCGCCCGGAAGCATCCAAGCGACAGCCCCGCCTCCGGCCAGCACCCGCACGAAACAGACTCAGCCAGGCGCCGCGCCTGCAAGCAACAAAAAAGCCCCCGGCCATGCGGCCGGGGGCTTTAGGTTCATCGCGGTGATGCGGTCGCTTATTCCGAAGCGCAGCCAGCGGTCTCGTCGGAGTAGTAGCCGGACTGGGGGTCCTTCAGGGTGCGCCCGTTGGGATCGAAGATGGCGTGCTTGGCCTTGCCCCATTTCTGCATGCGGAAGTCCCAGGCGGTCTTCAGGCAGCCCAGGCCGTAGATGCAGCTGCGCTTGAAGTTGATGGAGCTGGCCTCGTCGAAGTACTTGGTGGGGCAGCTCACTTCGCCGATGTTGAACCCGAAGTACAGGGACTGGGCCAGCATCTGGTTGTCGAACACGAAGTCGTCGGAGTTTTCCCACAGAGGGAGCTTCTCCAGCACTTCGCGGGTGAAGGCCCGGTAGCCGGTGTGGTACTCGGAGAGCTTCGCGCCCATGAGCGCGTTCTGCGCGGCGGTCAGGAAGCGGTTGGCGACGTATTTATAGCCGGGCATGCCGCCCTTGAGGGCCGTGCCGCCCAGGATGCGCGAGGCCAGCACCACGTCGTAGAGCCCGGAGGTGGCCAGGTTGGCCATGGCCGGGATGATCAGCGGGGTGTACTGGTAGTCGGGATGCACCATGATGGCCACGTCGGCCCCGAGCTTCAGGGCCTCGGTGTAGCAGGTCTTCTGGTTGCGCCCATAGCCCCAGTTGCGCTCGTGCAGGAAACATTTGATGCCGAGCGAGCGGGCGTGTTCTATGGTGTTGTCGCGGCTGGCGTCGTCCACGAGAATGACGTCGTCGACGATATCGCGCGGCACCTCGGCGAGGGTGCGCTCCAGGGTGGCTGCCGCGTTGTACGCGGGCATGACGACCACCACTTTCTTGCCGTTCATCATCGGGGGGTTCCTCCGAATGGAATCGATAGCGAATAAATCAGGAACGCGGGATTAATCCCCAAACCCCGGTCCCTGTCAAGCCTGAAAAAGCTCCGCCTTGTAATTCGTTCCGAATGCGGGTACAAAGCCGCCGCTTTACCATGCACACACATACCCCCACGCCATTGCGTCCCTGGCGCGACCCCGTGTTCCTGGCCATCCTGGCCCTGGGCGCCTTCCTTATATTCAAAGGACTCGGTGACCGCCCCCTGTGGCAGGACGAGGCCGAGACCGCCAACCTGGCCCGCAACGTCCTCACCACCGGCATCCCCCTTGTCACCGACGGGGTGAACATCGTCTCCCAGGAGGAGCGCCGCGAGTTCGACACGGACATGATCTGGCGCTGGTCCCCCTGGATGCAGATCTACATGTCCGCCGCCGGACAGCTGATCGACCCCGCGAGCACCTTCTGGGCCAGGTTCTTCTTTGCGCTCACGGGCCTTGCCTGCATCGCGGGCACGTACCTGCTCATCCTGCGGCGCTTCGGCGATCTGGCCTGGGCCAGGCTCTCTGCGGCGCTGCTCACCTGCTCCGTGCCGTTTTTGCTGTTCGCGCGCCAGGGCCGCTACTATTCCGCCGGAGGACTCATCATGCTGATGATCTTCTGGGGGTTCCTGGGCGACTGGAAACACCGCGCCAAGCCCATGCTGGCCATCGGCCTGGGCCTTGGGCTCCTGTTCCACGCCAACTACCTGCTGCTGCTCTCGCTTGCGCCGCCCATGCTGCTGGCGGCGCTCACGCTCTACCGCAGGCAGTTCGCCTGGACGCGCATGGCCCTGGTGGTGGCGTACTCCTGCGTGCTGATCGTGCCGGGCATCTTCCTGTACCGGCTGGGCAGGCAGTCCACGCTGTTCAACGTCATGCTCATTCCCGAGAACGTCATGCTCTACTTCTCGGACTGGGTGATGTTCATGGTTCCCCTGCCGCTCCTGGCCGCGCTGGCCTGGCGCTGGAAGGGATACTTCGCGGGGCGCGGCGGGCCGTCGGATCCGAAAGAGCGCTTCTGCCTGTTCATGGTGCTGCTGATGATCGGCAGTTTCGTCATCCTGGCCCTGTTCCCCCAGCGCTTCCACCGCTACATCGTGCACTTCTACCCGGCCTGCGCCATCCTGCTGGCCTGGGCGGGCCTCGCCCTGTGGCGCTTCTCAAAACCCTCGGCGGTGCTGTTCCTGGTGCTGGTGGGCCTGACCAACTGGCTGAACCTCATCCCCATGGAGCGCCTGAAGATCGTCAACCGCCCCTGGCAGAACGACCTGCGCATGCTCACCTCGGTGAACATCCCCCTGAAGCTGCACCTGACGGAGCTCTTCTGCGGCTACCCGGACGTGAACCAGCCCCTCATCGACTTTTTCAAGGCCAACGCCAAACCCGGCCAGACCATCCTGGCCGAATACGGCGACATGGTGCTCCAGTTCCATACCCCGTTCCGGGTAATCGGCGGCCTGCAAGGCCCCATCCCGGACACCGAGAAGCCCGACTGGGTGAGCATGCGCCGCGACGTGCGCGTCAACCGCGACGGCTTCCTGTTCGCCCCGCGCGAGTTCATCACCACAAAGCTCGATCTGGCCCGCGACTATGAGCGCATCGAGCTGCCCAATCCGGACGAGACCTTCGGCAACCGGGCCGACCCCTACTTCCACTATTTCGTCCCGGCAGGCCCGCCCCAGAGCGCCCTGGTGATCTACAAGCGCAAGGAGTCCGCCCGTGCGCAGTAACCTGACGCGCGCCGTGAAGGCCGGACTCTTCTTCTGCCTGGCCCTGACCTTCTACAAGGGCTTCATGAAGCTGCCCGAGATCTATCCTGTGCTGGAGCCCGAGCGCTTCTACCGGGGGCAGGTGAACGACGGGGAGAACTCCCTCATCATGAAGGAGCGCCACTTCGACTTCAACTACCAGACCGGCAAGGCCCTGGAGCTGCGCCTGCGGGAGATGGACGCCCTGGGCGAGACGCCGCCGGACGACGCCCTGGTGACCCGTGACCGCGTGGAGCGCGCCATCAAGAAGACCCTGGCCAAGGACGAGCGCAACGCCGACTCCCTGGTGCTGGCTGAAGAGAAGCTGGCCCGCGCCAGACGCATGCAGGCCGAAAGCTGGAGCCTGGGATGGGGCGTGTGCGATCCGCTCGCGCCGGGAACGGGAGGCGCGAAATGAGGGGCCTCCTGATCGCCGTGCTGGCCGCCCTGGGGCTGGCCATCGGCAGCTTCGCCTTCTTCAACGGCTACATCTACCCCCCCGCCGGGCTCACGCACCTCTCCAAGGACCAGTACGCCCAGGCCTGGGAGATCGCCGCCAGGGGGTTCTGCGACTCCTCGGATCTGTCCTATGTGCGTCCGGACTTCCTCAAGCACCGCGTGGTGGAGGCCGGAGACGAAGCCTACTCCTGGGGCGTGGCCCGCTGCCTGAACCGCGAAGGGCGCGAGCGTCTGGTCTGGATCTACATGGAGTGGTCCACCAAGCGCCACCTCTGGACACGCAACTACAGCCTTGTGCTGGCCGATGACGATGACGAGGTCTACTACACTCCCACCTTCCCCGGACAGTATCGCCGCGCCGCCACGGCGCTGTCCAAAATAATGAAGGAAAACGCCCGCCACGTTCGCGAGTACTTTAGCCTCAAGACCCCTTGAAGCCCGAAGGGTTGCACGGGCGTGGTATTTGATGTAGAGCCCCCTTCCTAAAATGGCGCAAAAGCGCCTGCCTTGCCTTTTCGGCAAATCCACTCTCAAGGAACACCAGCCGATGAAATTGCATGAACGCTGCCAGAAAGTTTCCGGGATCACCCGCAATCTGAAAGATGCGGGCATTTACCCCTACTTCCGCCCCATCAGTCGCTCCTGGGGGACCGAGGTCGAGGTTGCCGGGAAACGTCTGGTGATGATCGGCTCCAACGACTACCTGGGTCTGGCCCATGACGCCCGCGTCAAGGAAGCCGCCGCCCAGGCCATATACTCCATGGGCACCGGCCCCGGCGGTTCCCGTTTCCTCTCCGGCAACATGGCCATCCACCAGAACCTGGAGGAGCGCCTCGCCGCCTTCGTGGGCAAGAAGCGCGCCGTGCTGCACGTCACCGGATTTTCCACCAACATGGGCGTGCTGGGCTGCCTGCTGACCCCCAGCGACTACGTCCTGTGCGACCGCGAGAACCACGCCTCCATCTTCGCGGGCCTTGGCGGCACCAAGAAGATGGGCACCTTCGTGCACAACGACGCCGGTTCCGCCTCCCGCAAGATCGCCTCGGAAATGGCCAAGCCGGACTTCGACGGCCAGGTGCTGCTCATCACCGAGGGCATCTTCTCCATGTCCGGCGACGTGGCTGTGATGGACGAGTTGGGCGCGCTGAAGAAGCAGTTCCCCGAGCTTCTCATCTACCTGGACGACGCCCACGGCCTGGGCGTGCTGGGCCAGAGCGGGCGCGGCACGGCCAACCACTTCGGCGTGGTGGAGCAGTGCGACTTCATCATGGGCACCTTCTCCAAGGCCTTCGCCTCCATCGGCGGCTTCATCGCCTCCGACCACATCGACGTGCTCGAATACATCCAGCACCAGTCGCGCACCCAGATTTTCTCGGCGGCCCTTCCCGCCGCCAGCACCATGGCCGCCCTGGCCTGCATCGACATTCTGGAGGCCGAACCCGAGCGCGTGGAGCGCCTGCACGCCATCACCACCCGCATGCGCAACGCGTACCGGGACATGGGACTTCGCATCACGGAATCGCTCTCGCCCATCATCCCCATCACCATCGGGACGGACGAAAAAGCCTTCATGTTCGCCCAGGAACTCTTCGAGCGCGGCATCTTCGCCCTCCCGGCCATCTATCCGGCCGTGCCGCGCGGACAGGCGCTCATCCGCACCGCGTGCATGTCCACCCATGAAGACCGCCAGCTGGAGTACGTGCTGGACGTCATGGACGAAATGGCCCGCAAGTACCGCATCCGCGTGCAGGACCAGGACGAGGATTCCGGCGGGGAAGAGGCGGTCGGCGCGTCTTCCATCGCTGGCGCGCGCTCAAGTCAGTCTCTCTTGTAACCGAACAGCGGTTCAGATAGACTAAACAGGGACCGGGTATTTCACACCTCCCTACGAGAAGCATGGCCAACAAGACTCTTCAGACCCTCCGGGCGGCGGGATTCCTCCCGCCGGACCGGGGTACACGACTCCTGCGATTCGGAGACCTATTGCGCATCAGCTTCCGGGAAGTGCTGCGCAAGCGACGCCGCTATATCGGCGTCATGGCCTCCATCGCACTGGGGACCGCCGGATTCATCACCATCGTGACCATGGGGCGCGACCTCAAGGCGAACTTCAACAACGACCTGGACCTGCTGGGCGGCGCGACCATCATCGCCGCGCACTTCGACCCCCAGATGTACGACCGCCAGGAGTGGTTCCGCAACAAGACCGTCGCGGCCATCGAGACCATCCCCGGGGTGCGCGACGTCACCAAGAGCCGCCTTCGCTCCGGAGCCACCACCACCTACCAGGAGAAAGTCTTCGGCTTCAACCTGGTCGGCGTGGATGAAAACTACTGGTCGCTGTTCTCGTTCTCGCCCCAGCACGGCAGGCTCTTCAACGCGTCCGACATCGCCGAGGGGCGCAAAGTCGCGGTGCTGGGCCAGGATCTCGCCAAGACCATCTTCGGCTCCCCCGAGGCGGCCATCGGGCAGATCCTGAACATGGACAACAACCTCTACCAGGTCGTTGGCATCATCGGCGGCGTGCGCGCGGCGGACAAGACCCTCATGGCGTTTCTGCCCATCACCACCGCCCAGTCCCGCATCCCCAACATCTCCGAGGTATCGAGCCTCTACATCCGCTGCAACACCTGGGACGACGTGGCCCCCGTGGCCGCCGCCCTTCCCGAGGTCATAAAGGCCAACCAGACCGACAAGGGCCTGCGAGTCCAGGTGGGCTGGGAGCCTTTGAAGCAGGTGCAGCGCATGTTCTGGTGGGTGAGCCTGTTCATCTACGCCTCCATCGGCGCCACCCTGGTGCTTGGCGGCTTCGGCATCTGGAACATCATGATGGCGGCGGTTTCGGCGCGCACCCGCGAGATCGGCCTGAAAAAAGCCATGGGCGCGGAAGACTCCGACATTCTCTGGCAGTTCCTGTTCGAGGCGCTCACAGTCACCTTCACGTCTGCCTTCCTTGGCGTGCTGATGGGACGCGTGGGCATCGAATACATGAGCCGCATGCTCGGCTCCAGCCCGCCGGAAGGACTTTTCATGCTGTGCCTCGCCGCTGGTCTGGCCTTTGCCGCCGTACTGGGAATCGGCGCGGGACTCTATCCCTCCATCCGGGCCAGCCGGATGCAGGTCGTGGACGCCATGCGCTATGAATAACGTCAAGAAAGACAAGGAGCTGGTCATCGACATCCAGCACCTCACCAAGGACTACATCTCCGGCACGGAGAAGATCTCGGTGCTAAAGGACATAAACCTGGAAGTCCGCCGGGGCGAGATGATGGCCATCATGGGCCCCTCCGGCTCCGGCAAGTCCACGCTGCTCTTCATCCTGGGCATCTTCCAGCCGCCCACCGGCGGCGTGTACAACGTGGCCGGGATCGACGTGCTGAAGCTCTCGAGAGACGCGCAGGCCATCTTTCGCCGCGAGAAGATGGGCTTCGTGTTCCAGAGCTGTGACCTGCTCGAAAACTCCACCGTGTATGAAAACCTGGAGTTGCCGCTCATCTACACCGGCGTGAAGCGCCGGGAGAGGCCGGACAAGATCATGGAGGCCTTGCAGCGCGTCAACCTGGAACACCGGGTGCGCCAGCCCTCCAACCGCCTGTCCGGCGGCGAACGCCAACGCGTGTCCATCGCCAGGGCCCTGGTCAACGAGCCCGAGTTCATCCTGGCCGACGAACCCACCGGCCAGCTCGACCAGGCCAACTCCGAGAGGGTCATGGATTATTTCGTGAAAATCACCGAAGAGGCCAGGGTGGCCATGGTCATCGTCACGCACGACGCAGCCACGGCAGCCCGCTGTTCCCGCAGGAGCCTTCTGTCCGAAGGCATGCTCAAGACGTACTAGCCCAGGGGAGATCCCGATGCATCGCACTTTCGGTCCGCATAAGCACCGCCGCGCAGCAGCGGCCCTGGCCGTCCTTCTCTGTTTCCTGCTGGCCTTCGCGGGAGCGGCAATGGCCCAGCAGAAGACCCAGGCCGACGCCAAATCGACCAAGACAAAACAGGTGCAGACCGCCCAGGCATCCGGCGAGGTATACACCAAACCCGCCGCCAAGCCCGGTGAGATACGCCAGTACCAGGCCGAGGTGCTTCCCTCCGCTCCAGTAACCCAGGCGGCCCAGCCCGGCACGCCCGTAACCAACGACACCAGCGACACTGTCTCTGCCAAGAAGCCCGCCGCCGACAAGAACGCCGCCAAGGGCGATACCCAGGCGAAGGCCCAGGCTCCGGCCCAGACCGACGGCGCTACGCCTCCTCCGGGCGCCATGCGGGAGATGTCCACCACCATCAAGCAGCCCGCCGACTTCAACGAAGCCGTGCGCGTGGCCCTGGTGCAGTCGCCCATGCTGGTGAAGTCCGCGCTGGAGATCGAAACCAAGCGCCTGGACGTGCAGGACGCATGGTCGTCCTTCGTGCCCACAGTCGCCATCAACACCACATACTGGTTCCGCATGCCCACCAAGACCGACGGAACCACGGACAAGCCCTACACCATCAGTTTCTCCTCCGGCCAATGGAACCCGCTGCTCTCCGGCTTCGAGGTCCAGGCTCGCAAGGAGATGACCAACATCGCCATCCTTGGCCACCTCAAGGTCATTGCCGAGGGCCTCAAGCGCTTGGCCAGCGACTTCCTCCAGCTTTCCGCCATCGCGGAGCAGAAGGAAATGGTCAAGAAGCGCCAGGACCTCGCCAAGCAGAACCTGGACTTCTTCAAGGCCAGGCTCGGCCTGGGCCAGGCTACCCAGCTGGACATCCGCATCGCCGAGACCCGCATCCAGATGGCCAAGGCCGAGGACGACAAGATCAACGCCATGCGCGCCATGGTCATGGACGACATCAAGTTCCTGCTGGGCGTGCCCTTCACCAACAAGCTTGAGCTCGACGTGGCCGCCGCCAAGCAGCAGATCCTGGGCAAGTTCAGCCCCGCCGACGTGACCGACGAGAAGGTGCGCGCCTACTCCTTCGACCTGCGCATGCAGGAATACGAAAAGAGCCTCCAGAAGAAGAACATCGGCCTGTCCTACGTGAAGCTTCTGCCCTCCTTCGGCTTCACCTTCCAGACCGTGGACGCCTTCAACAACACCTCCTCCAACGCCCAGAACAACGGCTTCCCGTTCTATCCCGGCATCAACATCAGCATGCCGCTGGACTACTGGACCAAGGGCCGCGAGATATCGCGCCAGTACAAGAAGCTCGATCAGCTCCAGGCCGCCGCCAAGGCCAAGGAGTTCGAGGTCATCGTGCTGGTGCAGAAGGCCATGTCCGAATACCAGACCACCAGCTCCGATCTGCTGCTGGCCAGCTCCAAGGCCGATCTGGCCAAGCTTCAGGATGAGCAGGCCGAATACCGCTACAAAACCGGTCAGCTGGACTTCGACAAGCTGGTCACCGACCGCAACGCCTTCTACGACGCAAAGCAGCAGCAGCTTCTCCAACAGGTCAAGCGCGACATCGCGCTCTTGTCCCTCAAGCACCTTTCCGGCGACCTCCAGGGTCAGTACATCGACGTCGCCGCCTGGGAGAAATAACGCATGACCATGCGCACCCTCTTCATCGCCCTTGTCCTTAGCCTGGCCGCCACTGGCGCGGCCCTGGCCCAGCAGGCCGCTCCTGCCCCGGCTCCGGCCGCCAAGGCAGCCGAGCCCTCGCCCCTGGCCCAGGAGATCATCTTCTCCGGCAAGCTCTACAGCCCGCTCAAGCTGACCGTGCAGCTGCCCTACACCTCGCAGATCATGTCCATGCCCATGGCCATCGGCCAGAAGGTGAAAAAGGACGAAATCCTGGCCACCTTCGAAATCCCGCTGGAAACCCGCATGTCTGAAAAGCGCGCCCTGTCCCTGGCCAGCGTCAAGGACATGGAGCACCAGCTGGCCACCGCCGGCAAGGACATCGACAAGCTCCGCATGAAGCGCAAAGAGCTGGAGGTCATGGAGAAGCAGAACATGGCCACCTCCCAGGCGCTGGTGCAGAACGCCCAGGAGATCGACGTGCTGGAGAAGCAGCGCGTGGCCCTTCAGGAAAAGCTCGCCTCGGAGAGGGAGCAGGCCCAGCAGCGCCTGGAGCTCACCCGCGAACGCTTCGGCCCCAAGGCCAACTTCGGTGTGCTGCCCAACGAAGGCATCGTGAAGTCTCCCACCGATGGGTACATCCTGTGGATCAACCCGGAGCTTCGCAAGGGCGTGAAGCTGGCGCGCGACGTGGAGCTCTTCCAGGTGGGCCTCCTGGACCCCATCCTCATCCGCGCCCAGGTGCACGAGATCGAGGCCCTGCGCCTGAAGCTGGGCGACCAGGCCAAGGTCAGCTTCGACTCCATCCCCGGCAAGGAGTTCGTGGCCACGGTCAGCCGCATCCCCTGGGCTCCGCTGCCCACGGCCCTGCAGCAGCCTTCCTACTATGAAATCGAGCTCACCCTGCCCAACGCCGACTATTCCCTGAAGGAAGGTCTCAAGGCGCAGGTCACCATCATACCGAAGAAATAATATGCCCGCACGCATCGTCCCCGTGTCCAGCGCCAAGGACATGGAAGACTTCATCCAGTTTCCGTTTTCCATCTATGAGGGGGACCCCTATTGGGTCCCCCCCGTCATTCCCCACCTGCGCTCCTTCCTGGACCCCAAGACCGGACCCTTCTATGAAGTGGGCGAGGTCCAGCTGTTCCTGGCCAAGGACGGTGACAGGATCGTGGGGCGCATCAGCGCCCACCTGAACTTCGCCTACGAGAAGCACCACGACAAGGACACCGGCTTCTTCGGGTTCTTCGAGTGCATCGATGACCAGGACATTGCCGACACGCTGTTTACGACCGCTGCGGACTGGGTGCGCGCCAGGGGCAAGACCAAGCTGCACGGGCCGCTGTCGTTTGGCATCTACGACGAGGTGGGGCTTCTCATCCAGGGCTACGGCGAGCGGCCGGTCATGTTTCACAGCTACAATCCCCCGTACTACGAGAAGCTCGTGGAAAACTGGGGATTCAGGAAGGCCTTCGACTGGTTCGGCTACATCATCGACGAGATGCCCATGCCCTACGAAGAGCTGGTCAAACGCCGCGACGACATCATGAACGCCGCCGGACTGACCATCACCCAGGGCAAGACCAGCGAGTTCATACGGCGCGCCCCGGAAGTGCTGGACATGTTCAACACCCTCTGGGACAAGAACTGGGGCCACGTCCCCCTGACAGAACGTCAGTTCAACGACATCTTCCTGCAATTAAAGCCCATCCTGCGCCCCGAGCTTGTCAGCTTCGTGGAGGAGAACGGCGAGATCCTGGCCTTCAGCGTGGTCGCGCCCGACATCAACCACACCCTGCACAAGACCCGTGGCAAGCTCGACTGGCTGGGCATGCTGCGCCTGCTGTACGACTGCCGCATCGCGCCGCTCAAGGCTTCGCGCGCCATCATCATCGGCGTGAAGAAGTCCCACCAGTGGCGCAAGCTCCACTACGCGCTCATCATGAACATCATGATAACGCTCAGCAAGTGGAAGAAGAACGGCATCTGGTGCGACTGCTCGCTGATTCCCGAGTCGCTCATCAAGTGGAACAAGACCCTCCAGATGTTCGGCGGCAGGAAGTGGCGGACATTCCGTCTCTATGACCGCGAGATCTGAGCCGGGACCTGCCCCAGGCTCCGGCTCCGGCGCATGCCCGGACGCCCGGATATCCGTGCCCCAGGCCGTCCCTGCCCTCCAGGACAAGGGCGGCCCGACCAACTATTCACACTCTCCCGTTCGCACGTGACGCCGGACCTCAATACGATGCCGCACGGCCAGCAACTTCCGCCGACTCAGGCCATTCAGGCCCGGACACCGGGCGCAGATGGCGGGCAGGGGCTGGCATCCGCCCTCCCAAGGGATCCGGCCCTGTCCGGCAAGGGGGCCGTCACCCGCGCGGACTGGCTCGCGGTGGCGCTCTTGTCCCTGGCGGTATTTCTCTTCGCCCACTGGCAGGGGTTCGTGAACCCCTACGCCATAAACGACGACGTGCGCCAACAGGTCTACTGGATGCAGCGCTACGCCGAGCCGGACCTGTACCCCAAGACCCTGCTGAACGACTACGCCGAGGCCTATGTGACCATGGGCGTCAACATGTGCTACGAGTTCGGGTCCTGGGTCGGGACGAAGCTTGGAGCATCTGGCAGTTCAGGTGCTTCCGGGGCTTCGGGCTCATCCGGGGCCGCGCCGCAGATCGGCTCTTCACCCGGCTCCCCGCCGGGTTCCCTATCGAGCGCTTCGCCGGGTGCGCCGACGTACCCGTCTTCCGGACAGACGGTCAATTTCTTCAACCCGGTGCAGTTCACCAAGATCCTCAGCGGCATTCTCTTCCTGTGCCAGTGCCTGGCCATGTTCGCGCTGGGGCGCGTGTTCGGCGGCCGCTCCCAGGCCTGGGCCATGGCGGCCATGGCCTGGCTCATGCCGTTTTTCCTGGAGAACATCTCTGGCGGGCTGGCCCGCGCCTTCGCAAGCCCCCTGCTGGCCCTGGCTGTGCTCGGGCTTCTCAGGCGCAGGCCGGGGAGCGTCTCCACCCTGGCCTTGGGCGGCTGCATCCCGTACATCTACCTGCCCTGCGCCCCGGCGATCTTCCTCTCGGCCATCCAGCGCTTGCGCGTCGGCTTGGAAGGTTCGGCAAAGCTCAAGCTGGGTGTCACGCTGCTGGTCCTGCTCCTGGCAACAGGCATGGCCTACCTGAACGGTATCAAGCCCCAGGACCAGGGCTTCGGCCCCCTGGTCTCCCTGGCCGAGGCGACCGGAAGGCCGGAGTTCGGCCCGGAGGGACGCCTGGACCTCGTCCCGCTTCCGAATCCCTTCCTGGACGTGGTGTACTACCCCTTCGAGCGCATCGGCCTGTTCAAGGAGTACGGCCTCATCCCCGGAATCCTGAGCCTCGTGGTGCTGGCCCCGCTGCTGTATTTCGGCGCGCGCGCCGTGAACTGGCGCGCCCTCGCCTCTTCCCTCAAGCCCCTGGCCGTGCTGGGCGGGTCCTTCCTGGCCTTCTACATCGCGGCGCGGCTCATGGCCTTCACGCTCTTCGTGCCGGACCGCTACATGCAGTACCCGGTCAACCTGCTCTACGCGATCCTCCTCTCGGCCTGTCTGGCCGGGGCGGTGACTCGCCTCAAGCCCGGCAGAACCGCCGCAGTGTGCCTGATCCTGGCCGTGGCGGCGCTCGGCGCACTGCGCCTGAAAAACGTGGCCCTGTACGACTATTCGGCTGACGCGCCCCTCTACGCCGCCGTGGAGGCAGCCACGCCCAAGAACGCCATGCTGGCCGGACACCCGGAGCTCATGGACAACGTGATGACTTTCGCCCGGAGAAACGCCCTGGCCACCTTCGAACTGGCCCACCCCTGGAGCCGGGGCTTCTGGGCGCAGCTGTCCCCGCGCCTGGACGGCTTCTTCGCCGCCTATTACGCCAGCGACGCGGACGCTGTGGTCCGGTTCGCGCGCGAGTTCGGCGTGGACTTCCTGGTGGTGGACGAGGCGCATTTCACGAAAGAGTTTCTCGCCGCAAAACCGTTCTTCGAGCCTTTCGGCGCAGCAATCAAGGCCCTGACCCAAGGCCGTGATCTTCTGACGGGCGGGTTCGCCGTCCTGGACGCGTCCCGTTTCCCGCGCATCCCCCTGCGTCCCGGCGCCTTCCTCATCGACCTTCGTCCCGCCCGCATCGGCAATTCCTCCCAGGCCGGTGAGGGTTGATGCCCAAAGCACTTGTGGTGTAGTCCGAGCCCAGCATGAAAGAACAATCACTCTCCATCATCATCCCCGTGTACAACGAGGAGGACAACGTCCTCCCCCTGCACCAGAAGATCACCGAAGCCCTGGACTCCATGGGCCAGCCCTACGAGGTGATCATCGTGGACGACGGCTCCACCGACAACACGGCCCAGCGCCTGAAGGAGCTGGCCAAGTCCGACAACCGCCTGAAGGTCATCCACCTGCGCCGCAACTTCGGCCAGACCCCGGCCATGATGGCGGGGATCGACGCAGCCACCGGGGACATCCTCATCCCCATGGACGGCGACCTCCAGAACGACCCCCACGACATCCCCAAGCTCCTGGCCAAGCTGGCCGAGGGCTACGACGTGGTCTCCGGCTGGCGCAAAGACCGCCAGGACCACCCCCTGAAGCGCAACCTTCCCAGCCGCATGGCCAACCGCCTGATCTCCTTCATCTCAGGGGTGCATCTGCACGACTACGGCTGTTCGCTGAAAGCCTATCGCAAGGCCATCATCAAGAACGTGAAGCTCTACGGCGAGATGCACCGCTTCGTGCCCATCTACGCGGCCTGGCAGGGAGCCAAGGTCACCGAGGTGGGCGTCACCCACTATCCGCGCGTGCACGGGGTCTCCAAGTACGGGTTCGACCGCACCATAAAGGTCATCCTGGACCTTATCGTCGTCAAATTCCTGGACAAGTTTGCGCACAAGCCCATGTACCTGTTCGGCGGGTTCGGGCTGGTCACGTTCCTCATCTCGTTTCTGCTGTTCGGCCTCATGCTGTACCTGAAGATCTTCGCCAACAAGAGCTTCATCGAGACGCCCCTGCCCATGGCCGTGACCCTGTTCACGCTGATGGGCTTCATGTCCATCTTCATGGGGCTGATCGCGGAGATTCTGATGCGGACCTACCACGAGTCGCAGAACAAGCCGACATACATCGTGGACCGCACCCGCAACTGCGAAAACGGGGACTGACCCTCTCATGTGCGGCATCTGCGGTTTCGCTGGCCCGGGCGACGAGGCCGTACTCGCGGCCATGAACGCCCGGATGGCCTATCGCGGGCCGGACGGCCAGGGAACCAGCTTCCATCCGCGCCACGGGCTGCACCTGGGGCACCGCAGGCTGGCCATCGTGGACATCGTGAGCGGAGCCCAGCCCATGGCCACGCTGGACGAAGGGTTGTGCGTCACCTTCAACGGCGAAATCTATAACCACCAGGAGCTGCGCCGCGAGCTTGAAGCCAAAGGCCACCGCTTCCAGACCAGCCACTGCGACACGGAAGTGCTCCTGCACGGCTACCGGGAGTGGGGCCAGGACCTGACCGAACGCTTGAGCGGCATGTGGGCCTTCGCCCTCTACGACGCCGAGCGCAGCGAGCTGCTTCTTTCGCGCGACCGCTTCGGCAAGAAACCCCTGTATTACCACCTGCGCCCCGGATTCCTGGCCTTCGCCTCGGAGCTCTCCGCCCTGCTGGAACACCTCGAGGTGCCGACCGGGCTGGATCACGGCGCACTCAGGAAATACTTCGCCTACGGCTTCATCCCGGCCCCTGGCAGCCTGTACGCCGGAGTGCGCAAGCTCCCCGGCGGATGCAACCTGCTGGTGAACCTGGATGATTTCTCGTCTCGCCTGTCGCGCTACTGGACCTATCGCATCGAGCCGTTCGACACCCTGCCCGCCGATCCCGAGGCCCAATGGGGCGAACAGATCCGCGAGCTTCTGGACAAGGCCGTGGCGCGCCGCCTCATGAGCGACGTGCCCCTGGGCGTGTTCCTGTCCGGCGGCATCGATTCTTCGGCCATCACCGCCCTGGCGGCCAGACGCGTCGCCGGGCTTCGCACCTTCTCCATCGGCTTCACCGAAGCGAGCTTCGACGAATCCGCCTACAGCAGCCGCGCGGCTGCGCTCTTCGGCACGGCGCACAGCCAGGAGGTCCTGAGCCTCTCCACGGCGCTCGGCATCCTGCCGGACATCGCTGCCCGCCTGGACGAGCCCATGGGCGACAGCTCTCTTCTGCCCACGTACCTACTCTGCCGCGAGACGCGAAAACACGTCACCGTGGCCCTGGGCGGCGACGGCGCGGACGAACTCTTCGCTGGCTACGACCCCTTCAAGGCCCTGCGCGCTGCCGAGGGCTACGCCGCCCTGTGCCCCAGGCCCGTGCATCAGGCCCTGCGACTTCTCGCGGCGCGCCTGCCCGTGGGCCACTCCAACATGCACTTCTCCTTCAAGGTGAACCGGTTCCTGGCCGGACTGTCGCAGGACAAGCGCCTGTGGAACCCGGTGTGGCTCGGCCCCGTGGAGCCCGCACTGCTGGCCGAGCTGTTCGCCGAGCCCTGCGACCCGGAGGAGGTCTACTCCGAGGCCATCGAGGCCTGGGACGACTGCGTGGCCCCGGACCTCGTGGACAAGACCCTGGAATTCTACGCCAAGCTGTATCTCCAGGACGCAATCCTGGTGAAGGTGGACCGCGCCAGCATGTTGAATTCTCTGGAGGTGCGCGCCCCCTTCCTGGACCTGGAGCTGGTGGACCTGGTCCGGCGCATCCCGCACCGCTTTAAGTTCCGGGACGGACAGGGCAAGTACATCCTGAAAAAGGCCCTGGAGCCGCTCCTGCCTGCGGACATCCTGCACCGCAAGAAGAAGGGGTTCGGCGCGCCCGTGGGGCTGTGGTTCCAGGAAGGCAGGCTTGATCTCGACGGGTTGAGCCTTCCCCAGTGCATCGACCGCTCCGTGGTCGAGCGGGTTTGGCGCGAACATCGAGACGGCGCAGCGGACCACCGCCTGCTGCTGTGGAACCTGTGGGTGCTGGGACGCCATACCGGCAGGAGGGCCGCATGATCTGGTCCAACATGGAATACGTGACGCTGCGCATCATCCGCCGCTTTTTCTTCTCCGGGCAGATGCTGGACAAGCTTGGCGGCTGGATGCCCTACTGGCGCGTGAACCAGGGACTTCTGGACCCGGAGCCCATCGTCACTGCCTGGCAGCGGCTGGCCCGCGAGGCCGGGCCGGAATGTCCGGACCTGCGCGGCAAACGCGTGGCCGAGCTTGGCTGCGGCGCGGCCAACGGCACCGGCTACGAGTGGACCGCGCGCCTGGGCGGACGCTGGATCGGAGTGGAGCCCTTCGCCCGCTTCGATGCGGACCTGGACGAGCGGGTGTTCCAGCAGGTCTGCTGGCGCTTTCCCGGAGCCTCGCGCATGACCGTGTCGCGCGTGGCGAGCCTGGACGCGCTGGAGACCGGCTCCGTGGATGTCGTCGTGTCCAACTCGGTGCTGGAGCACGTCCGCAACCCGCTCGACGCTTTCCGTCAGTGCTGGCGCGTACTGGCTCCGGGCGGCGTCATGCTGCACCAGGTGGATTATCGCGACCACTTCTTCAAATATCCCTTTCACTTCCTGACGTTCTCCCAGGCCATGTGGGACAACCTGCTGGACCCAGGCGACCTGCCGCGACACCGCCTGGACGACCACCTGGACGATCTGGCCCGCGCAGGCTTCGAAGCCCGCGTGCTGGAGCGCCAGAGCGACCCCAGAGCCCTGGCCGCCGTGGCTCCCTTCCTGGACCCGGCCTTCGCCCGCCGCGACAGGGACATGCTGGCCACCACCACCGCCGCCATCTTCTGCCGGAAACCCCTGTGAGCCGGATTCTCCTGGTCAACTACGAGTACCCTCCGCTGGGCGGCGGCGCAGGCAACGCCACGGCCAACATCGCCCGCGAGATGGCCCGCCAGGGCGCGCAGGTGCTGGTTGTCACCTCGGCCTTTCGCGGCATGCCCGCGCACGAGGAATCGAACGGCATCACCATCCGGCGCATCCCCACCATCCGGCGCAACGAGGAAAAATGCGCCGCCTGGGAAATGGGCGTGTTCATGTTGAGCGCCTGCCTGCACGTGCCGCTGCTGGCTCGCTCCTTCAAGCCGGATGCTGTGGTGGCCTTTTTCGGCATCCCCTCCGGGCCGTCGGCCTGGATCACCCATGCGCTGCACAAGACGCCCTACGTGGTCTCGCTTCGCGGCGGCGACGTGCCGGGCTTCCAGCCCTACGACCTGGCCCGCATGCACCGCCTCACCGGCTGGCTCATCAGATTTTTGTGGCGGCGCGCCGGGGCCGTGGTCCCCAACAGTGAAGGGCTGGCCGCGCTGGCGAGAGCATTCGAGCCGAAGCTCGTCTACCCCATCATCCCCAACGGGGCCGACACGGACCTATTCTCTCCCAGGATCGGCGAGCGTACGCCCGGCCCGGTGCGCCTGTTCTTCCACGGCCGCGTGGTCTTTCAGAAGGGGTTGGACACGCTGCTGGCCGCGCTTGGCCAGATTGCGCCGGATATTGCGTGGGAGTTGCATATCGCGGGCGACGGCCCCCAGCGCCCTGCGCTTGAAGCCCAGGCCGCGACGCTCGGCATCGCCGACCGGGTGGTCTTCCGGGGCTGGATGCGCCGCCCGGAGCTTTCCCGCGTGCTGCGGGACATGGACCTGTACGTGTTCCCCTCGCGCGACGAAGGCATGCCCAACGCGGTGCTGGAGGCCATGGCCTCAGGACTTCCCGTGGTGGCCACGCGCATCGCCGGGAGCGAGGAGCTGGTTGTCCCGGAAGTGACCGGGCTGCTGGCCGCGCCGCAGTCCGCCACGGAGCTGGCCCAGGCCATCTCGCGCCTCGTCGGGGACGCACAGACCCGCGAGGCCATGGGCCGCGCCGGTCGCCAGCGCGTGGAACGCGAATACTCCTGGGCCTCGGTGGCCGCACGCTACCTGGAGCTGTGCCGCAGCCTCGGAAAGGCGGGCTAGGACATGTGCGGCATCGCCGGAATCATCGCGCCCGAAGGCCAGCGCCCAAGCCGCGACACCCTGGCCGCCATGGCCGGGGCCGTGGCCCATCGCGGGCCGGACGGGCAGGGCTTCCACCTGCACGAGCGGGCAGGGCTGGCCCACTGCCGCCTGGCCATCATCGACCTGGCCACCGGCGACCAGCCCATGCGCAACGAGGACGGCACTCTGTGGATCGTGTTCAACGGCGAGATCTACAACCATCTTGCGTTGCGCCAGGAACTTCTCGCCAAGGGCCACACCTTCGCCACCACCTCGGACACCGAGGCCATCCTGCACGCCTACGAGGAATACGGCCCCCAGTGCGTGGCGCGCCTGCGCGGCATGTTCGCCTTCGCCATCTGGGATCAGCGCTCCGGGAGCCTGTTCGCCGCGCGCGACCCCATGGGCAAGAAGCCCTTCTATTACGCCCTGCACGAAGGCCATTTCCTGTTCGCCTCCGAGCCTGCCGCCTTGCTGGCCTATCCCGGACTATCGCGCGAGCCGGACCTCCTGGCCCTGCACCACTATCTCAGCCTGCAATACGTGCCTGATCCGCAAAGCGCCTTCAGGGACGTGCGAAAGCTCCCTCCGGCGCACACACTCTTCTGGAAGGACGACGCGCTCGCCACGCAGCGCTACTGGCAGCTGGAGTTCGAACCCAAGTGGCAGGCGTCTGAAGAAGATCTGGCCCAGGAGCTGCGCGAGCGGCTGACGGAATCTGTCAGAATCCGCCTGATGTCCGAGGTGCCCCTGGGCGCGCATCTGTCCGGCGGCATAGACTCGAGCATTATCACCGCCCTCATGGCCGGGCTGTGCGACACCCCTGTTAAGACCTTCTCCATCGGCTTCCGGGAAGCTGCTTTCTCCGAGCTGCACAAGGCCCGCGCCGTGGCCGGGCGTTACGGAACAGACCATCACGAGTTCCTGGTGGAGTTCGGTCACGTGCCGGACACCCTGGCCCAGGTGGTGGCCCACGTGGGCGAGCCCTTCGCGGACCCCTCGGCCCTGCCCTCGTACTTTCTGGCGCGAGAGACCCGCACCAAGGTCACCGTGGCCCTGAACGGCGACGGCGGCGACGAGCTGTTCGCGGGCTACCAGCGCTACTGGCTGGACCCCCTGGCCGCGCCCTACGCAGCCCTGCCGCGCCTTATGACCCAGCGCCTGATCCCCGCGCTCCTGGACCTGATTCCCGAACCGCAGGACCGCCCCATCGAGACCAACTGGGTGGCGGGCCTGAAGCGCCTGGCCCAGGTGGCGGGCATAAGCCCCAAGGCCAGCATCCTGCGCTGGGGGTCGTACTTCACGCCCGAGCAGGCCCTGAACCTGTGGCGGCCCGAGCAGCGTGCCCTGCTGGTCCCCCAGGCCGACGCGCAGGCGCTGCTCTCTGCGCTCTTCGACGCCGCCCGCGCCAAAACCTTCCTGGACCGCACCCTGGCCACGGACCTCGGCTCCTACCTTCCCGGCGACCTGCTGGTGAAGGCCGACCGCATGGCCATGGCCCACGGCCTGGAGGGGCGCTCCCCGCTCCTGGACCACACCCTGGCCGAGTGGGCCGCGCGGCTTCCCGTGAACCTCAAAATGCGCCGGCGCACCGGCAAATACCTGCTGCGCACGGCGTTTGCGGACCTGCTGCCCCCGGCGGTCACGGCACAGGGCAAGCAGGGATTCGGCATCCCGGTGGGCAAGTGGCTGCGTGAAGACTTGTCAGGCTGGCTGCGGGAACTGCTGCTGGGGGGGCTGGCCGCAAAAAGCCTCCTGCGGCCGGAAGCCCTGGGGGCGATCCTGGATGAGCACGCGCGGGGCCGCGTGGACCACGGCAAGCGGCTGTGGGCCTTGGCGGCCCTGGAGCTGTGGCTGCGCCGCTTCGACGTTACGGCCTAACGTTCGGGTGTGGCGCTCGGGTGTGACGTTTGCGCACGCCGGACGAAACGTAAACGCTCCGCCCAGGCATTGATCGTCCATTCCGTATGACGCTTTGGTCGCCTTTCAATGTGACGATGCCGCCTTCAATCCGCCACACTGTGACAAACCGTCTTCCGGCAGCCGTGGCGGGAGCCAGTGCCCTGACAACTCCACAGGCCCGCTTGATGAGTTTGGTGCCTTCGACGCGTATGAAGCGGCTGGCCGGAGAAGGCTACCTGGCGCGGACGTAGGCCAGGGCTCGCCTGGCGTCCTCGCGCCTCGCCGCGAATATCTCGCAGCTCAAGTCGTCCAGCGCGTCCTGCACCGTGTCCAGCGCGGGCGGTATGGCCAGCTCCGGCAGGCCAAGCCCCGCGAAATTCACCGGCGTGAAGGCCATGTCCCGGTCCAGTTTTCCCATGTCCGCCCCAGCCGGGCCGCCCGCGATGAACTCGCGTTCCTGCGCCGCCGGATCGAGCGACTTGATGTATGCCAGAATGGAGGACGGCGACTGCGCGGAGTTGATCTTCAGCACCTCGTTGTTGATGGAGGCCGCCTGCTCCATCAGGGAGTCGTAGTGCGGGAGCAGGATCTTTTTCCTGGGGTTCTTGGGGTCCGAGGAGTAGCTGCCTTCGCGGTAGTCCAGGGTGGCCTGCCTCAAGGCCCGGTAGGCGTAGCGCACGCTCTTGCGGTAGCGGCCCGCCTCGGTGAAGGCGAAGGGGAGGTTGAAGCGCCAGGGGTCCCCGGCAGCAGCGGCCAGCCCAGGGACGGCGCGCGCCTCCACCCCGAAGGACTCCAGGAACACGAGCGCCCTTTCCTCGTCCACCAGCAGCGTGAAAAAGGTCCCCCAGCGCCGAAGCGCCCGGACCGCCGCATGCCGGACCTCGTCGGCCAGCCGGGAGAACCCATCCAGGCGGGCTTCCATGTCTTTTCGCCGGGAAAAGAAGTTTCCGGCCATCTCGGACATGGTCTCCGTATAGAAATCGTCAAAAAAGTCCCTGTGCTCCGGCATCAACGGCTCCCTTGATCCATCTCACCTTTGTAAGGGCCATCCGGGCACTTGGCAAGCTCAGTCATCCTAATGGAATTCCAAGATTTTTCGCCCGTAACCGTTTCTTAACATTCCTTTCACCCATTCGGCACCCCTCAGGCGCGGTTCGGGCTATTGCCCGTCCATGCTCATCAGCATCATGGACTTCAAGCCGCGCTTCATGCAGTCGGGCTCACGCCCCGGAAACGTTTCCGGCGACAGAACCCTTTCCCTGCTGACGGGCAGTCAGCGTGAGATAGTGGAGAACCTGCTCAAAAAGGGCGGCTCCGTCAGCCTGCTCCTCTTCGAGATTCAGGACTTCTACATCTTCGCCAAGATCTACGGCAAGGAAATCGCCGACGCCCTGAGCAGCGCCGCTGAATCGGAGCTCGCCGCCCTGGTCCGGGAACGCGTCCAGGGCCTGCCCCTGGTGGCCCTGGAACGCATGGACAACGACAAGTTCCTCCTGGCCATGGGCGCACCCGGAACCGAGCTGGCTCCGCTTCTGCACACCGGCTCCATCCTGCGCCTGAACCTGCGCGCCCGGCTCAAGCGCGAGGCCCTGAACCTGACCGGCCAGGACATGGAGGTCGCGGTGGGAGCCTCGCAGCTGCCGCCGGCCGGCCGCAAGAACCTGGAGCAGGCCTTCCACGCCGCCCTGGCCGACGCACACCGCATGATCCGGGGGAGCCTGGACCCATCGAGCGCCGTCCTGCTCAAGGAGTTCCGCTCCATCCTCCAGGGGCAGGATATCCGCGCCCATTTCCAGCCCATCGTGGACCTGAGCGGCGGCGGCATCTTCGCCTGGGAGGCCCTGGCCAGGGGACCCGCCGGGAGCACCTTCGAGAACCCGGCCATGCTGTTTGGTTTCGCCGAAGAGCACGACCTGGTGTTCCCCCTGGAGCGCGCCTGCCGCACCGCCGCCCTGGACGGCTTCGGCGAGGCGGGCGGGGGCCGCAAGCTGTTCCTGAACGTGCACCCGCGCACCCTGCTGGACCCGTCCTTCAGCCCCGGCGAGACGCTCCGGCACCTTGAGAAGCTCGGGCTCGAACCCCACGACGTGGTGCTGGAGATCACCGAGCGCCACTCCACAAAAGATTTTTCCCTGTTCCACCGCACCCTGGACCACTACCGGGGCGAGGGCTACAAAGTGGCCGTGGACGACGTGGGTACCGGCTACTCCGGGCTGTGGTCCATCGCGGAGATCAGGCCGGATTTCATCAAGCTGGACATGTCGCTCATCCGGGGCATCGACGCCAATCCGGTAAAACGCGCCCTCATCGAGACCTTCCTGACCTTCTCCGACAAAGTTGGCTGCAAGATCGTGGCGGAGGGCATCGAGACCGCCACCGAGCTGTCCTCGCTGGTGTCCATGGGCGTCCATTACGGCCAGGGCTACTATCTGGCGCGCCCGGCCTCCCCGCGCCCTGACATCTCGCCCGAGTCCGCCCAGCTGATCCTCGGGCACAAGCGCCGCACCAACGCGGACTTCATGTGCTCCTCCCCCATCGGCGTACAGGCCGACCAGGCCTTCCAGATCAAGGCCGGATCGCACGTGGGCGAGCTCAAGGCCTATTTCGACACCCACCCGCAGGTCAGCTCCGTGGCCGTGGTCTCGGGCAAACGGCCCGTGGGGCTGGTCACCCGCCACCAGATGGACCGGGCCTTGGCCTCCCAGTACGGGCTTGCGCTCTACACCAACAAGCCCGTCACCAAGATTATGGACAGCCAGCCGCTCATCGTGGACTGGGGCACACCCCTGGAGGTGGTGGCCCAGGCCGCCATGAACCGCGACGGCTACAAGCTCTACGACCACGTTTTGGTCACCAGGGAAGGACGCCTGGCGGGGCTTGCCTCGGTGCAGAAGATCCTGGACGCCCTGGCCCAGGTGCAGATGGAGCTGGCCAAAGGGGCAAACCCCCTCTCCGGCCTGCCCGGCAACGTGGCCATCGAGCGCGAGCTGGAAAAGCGCGTCAGCTCCGGCAGCCCCGTCAGCTTCATCTACGCCGACCTGGACAACTTCAAGGTCTACAACGACTCCTACGGCTTCAAGGCCGGCGACGAGATCATCATGCTCACCGCCCGCATCCTGGGCTGGGCGCTCAGGCGCCACGGCTCGCCCTCGGACTTCCTGGGGCACGTGGGCGGCGATGATTTCGTGCTGTGCAGCACCCCGGACAAGGCCGAGCGCGTCTGCAAGGCCATCACCCGCTGCTTTGCCAGGCTTGTGCACCGCTGCTACCACGAAGCCGACCGCGCAGCCGGGTTCATCGTCGGCAAGGACCGCACCGGCAAGGAAGGACGCTTCGGGTTCGTGTCTTTGTCGCTTGCCATCGTGGACTGCCACGGGCACTGCTCGCTGGAGTCAATCAGCCAGCGCTCCGCCGAAATGAAGAAGTACGCCAAGAGCCAGCCCGGCAACGTCTGGGTGCGCGACCGGCGCGGCCCCGTGGGCATGGTGGCCTGCTCCACGGACAGGAAGAAGACCGTCACCCCCTGCTGAGACAGCCGCCTTCCAGTTGGGGGTTTGTTGGAGTTTTGTTGGAGAAGCCTCCGGCGGGCAAAGGGCTTCGCCCTCTGCACACCCTCTCCGCTTCGCGACGCGCAATGTTCAGGTGTCGTATCGTGGGGAGGGCTTCAGGGGATATCAGGCAAGAGAGAGCAGGTGTTCGATCACGGCCTGCTCGTCGAAATACGGCGGCTTCTCCAGGCTGCGCAGGTCGGCCTCGATGACGCTTATGCCCATGGCCTCGATCTGCTTGAGGTTCAAGGGCGTCTGGTAGTGCTTGCTCCTGTCCAGCAGCACGAAATTCAGAAGCGACTGCGTGGGGCGCGGCTTGGTGCAGCTGGCCCGCAAATACTCCATCAGACGCCGGACGCTGTCGCCCAGGCCCAGGCCGAACTGCTCCGGATCGCCCGCAGGGTTCGGGATGAACACCTTGGGGCACTGGGCTTTGGATATGGCGTCCCCCACCCCCATGGGCAGCAGGTTGGCCACCAGGCTCGAATAGAAGCTGCCGATGGGGTAGCAGATGAGCTCCGCCGAACGGATCTGCTCCTTCACCTTGCGCCGCACGTTCACTGCCACCGGGCGCAGGTTCTGCTGATTCTCGCTCAGGTACACGCGCTTCACCGGCTGGGCGATAGGCCCGCCCTCTTTGCCCGTGAGCAGGTGCTGGCCCGCCAGCAGCGTGCCGTCGGCCATCTCCGCCACCAGGGTCAGGTCCTTGTTGATGATGGGACGCACCGTGCCGCGCGCCTTCACCAGCATGGTGAACATGTAGATCACCGGGTCGATCTGCCTGTTGTAGTTGAAGAACCCGCCAGCCAGGATCAGGTTGCCGATGCTCGCGCCGCGCAGGTCGAAGTCCGTAGCGGCCATGGCCTTGCGGAAGAACTTGAGGTGCGAGCGGATGATCTTGCGCATGGGGTCGGGCACGTCCGCCACCAGGGGGTCGCGGCCCTCGATCATGGCCGCCAGCAGCGCCATGAGTTCGTCGTGCCCCAGGTCCTTGGGCAGCCGGTGGGCGAACAGGTTATAAATCTCGTGATTTCCGTGCAGGGAGCGGTCGGCCAGCGCCATCAGGCGGTTGCGCAGGTCGCCCACGGCCAGCATCTTGAACGTGGTGCGCAGCTTCGCCGAGGAGCCGCCCGAATCAAACGGCGTAATCAGGTGCGTGGAGTTGTGGGTGTAGCGCACCAGCTCCCGGGAGAGATCGCGAAGCGCCGTTCCGCCGCTGAAGAACAGCACGCGCGGCCCAAGCTCCGGGGCCTTCAGGAAGCGCGCGATCTTCACCGGGTCCGGCAATGAGACCGTATGGGAGATGGTGACTGTTGGCATAAGATTTAAGATTCGAGAGGAAACTTTTTGGAAAAAAGTGTGACTCGGGCCGTCCTGGCCCTCGCCCTTCGGGCGCTGCTTCGCAGCGTCCAACTTTTCTTCCTGAAAAGTTGGCCTCTCGAGCTCTCCTTCAAAAACTTTCAATGGGCTTCGCGTCGATGCCAGCCTGGCTCAAAAACTACGCGAAGCCTAATGCAGGGTCCAGGGGGATCATCCCCCTGGCGGGTGCAGGGCAGAGCCCTGCCGGGGTCTGGGGCGGAGCCCCGGCGATTATCCCTTCAGGAACTTCGTCAACTCCTCGGCGGCGCGCTCGAAGTCGGCCCCACCGGTCACTTCCAGCACCGTGCAGTCTTTCAGGAACGCCACGTAGGCGTCTTCCGAGAAGTCCGGCACGGGCATATCCGTGCCGCTGTCATAGAAGAGCCCTGTGCTCTTCATGAACGCGGGAAGCAGATCCCGGCGCTTGCCGATATCCACCTGCGCGACCGTAAGCTCGCCGCCGCCGCGTTTCCAGTTGAGGATGGCCAGCCCCTTGGCGCGCGCTTCCAGATCGAAACGCCCGGCCCCGTAACACTCGTCTATGAAGGCGTCGTACTTGTGCTCCAGGCTCCAGAGCTCCTCGATGGGCAGATCCTTGAAGGCGGCGCGGTCCTCGTCCGGCATGACGGCGGACAGGCTCGGGTTGTTCAGCACCGTGCCCGGATTTACGCGAGGCATCTTGGCCACGCCGTACATGGTCAGGCCAGCCTCGCCCCGGCCAAGCATCACTCGGTCGTTGGACACGAAATTGAGCCCCAGGTTCATCATGTGCAGGGCCAGGGTGGACTTCCCCATGCCGGAGA
This sequence comes from Fundidesulfovibrio putealis DSM 16056, assembly GCF_000429325.1. Lineage (NCBI taxonomy): Bacteria > Pseudomonadati > Thermodesulfobacteriota > Desulfovibrionia > Desulfovibrionales > Desulfovibrionaceae > Fundidesulfovibrio > Fundidesulfovibrio putealis. The sequence continues at coordinate 584,911 of NZ_KE386885.1, read as the reverse complement.
ACCCGGCCAGGGCCAGCCCGTCCCCGCGCCAGGAGACTCCCGCCGCGTGACCCAGCAGACAGCCCTGGTTCAGCTTGTATTCGATGAAGCGGTTGTTGATGAAGTTGACTATCTGGTTGGGGTTGTCCAGGCAGGGGCCAAGCGCCAGATGGCAGTCACCGCCGAAGAGGAAGAGCATGCCGGTGAGGCGCTTTCGCACCACGCGGCCATCGGGGAGGTCCGCCCACTCTTCCTTGATCTTGGACTTGCCCGGCTCGGGCTCCTTGACCAGATAGTCCAGCTCCAAAGTCTGCGGGTCGCACTCGATGGCCAGCACCTCGCACAAGGCCGGGCCGGAGGCGCGCAGGAAGTCGCGGAAATAGTCCTTCAGCCAGAGGATGAGGCGCTCGTCGTTGGAGCGCACGTCCACCCCGAAGCCTCCCAGGGCCAGCCTGAGTTCATACGGACAGGGGAAGCGCTCCACGAAGGGAGCGGCGAGGTTCTTGATGGTGGTGCTCATCCGATGTTCTCCAGAACGTATTTGGCGTAGGCTCCGGCCGCGTCGATGCCGCAGGCGTCCAAGAGGCCCCGGAATCCGCCGAAGGCCGACACCTCGAACACGATGGGGCCTTGGCTGGTCTCGGCGATATCCACGCAGGTGAAGGCCATGTCGAAGAGCGACTGCGCCTTCTCGGCCAGCGCGATAATCTCGGGCGACGGCTCGTGGGCCACATACTTGCCCCCGGCGTTGGTGGTGGTGTTCCAGCTGGAGCCGCTGGACTTGCGGGCGTAGGTGGCCAGGTATTTCCCGCCCAGGAAGGTGACGCCAAGGTCCTTCTCCAGGGGTGGCAGCATCTTCTGGAGATACATGATGGTGTTGCCCGCTGCCTGGAAGGCTTCGATCCGGCTTCGCGCGCCCTCGCCCGCGCTGATGACCTCCATGCCCCTGGCCTTGGTGGAATAGAGCGGCTTGAACACGGCCTTGCCGAAGCGCTCCACGGCGTCCTGGGCTTCGTCCACGCTCTCGGTGATGACCGTGGCGGGCATGGGCAGGCCGCCCGCGCTGAGCGTCACGGTGCAACTCAGGCGGTCTATGAGCCGCAGGATGGACGTGGGCTTGGAGAAAATGGGCAACCCCTTCTGCTCCAGGAAGCGCAGCATCTCCAGCCTGTCCAGCACGTCCGGCGAATACTGGGGCGCGATCTTCTTGACGATAAGCGCGTCCAGCTCCCCCAGGTCGTACTCGCCGAAGCGCACAGTGCCCTGCTCCAGGTCCAGGACGACCTTGTCCATGTCGATGAGCAGGCGGAAACCCGTCAGCTGCCTGCACGCGTCGGCCAATATCTCGGAGGACCAGCCGTCCGAGATGCCGACGACACCTATCTTTTTCATGCGTTGCTCCAGGGGCTCAATAGATGAGGACGTCGTCAGGGAGGACGAAGCCTTCCCACGGTTTGCCGGATTGCCTATGCACGTCGAGCTTTCGCATCAGGTAGACGCCCCGGTGGAACATCTCCTTGGCGAAGCGGTGGTTGAACTCGAAGCGGCTGGAGGTGATGAAGGAGCGGATGAGCCCAAGCGTCAGGCGCGCCTCGAAGGTCGCGTCGCCGTTTTCCACGGCGAAGGCACGCGAGAAGGACAGGAACTCCTTCATGACGTCGTCAAGCCGGGTGCGCAGCAGGCTGTCCAGCACGGGCATGCGGAAGTTGGAGATGAGAAACACCGACACGTCCTGCACGAAGTCCGTGTCCTTGGAGCGGTGCAGGTCGATGTAGTGGATTCGTTGTTCTTCGTGGTTGTACACGATGTTGTTTATGTTGAAATCGCCGTGGATGAACACGCTGAAGGGGGCCTCGAAGCGCGCCTCCAGTTCGGCGGTGCGCTCGAGCATGGCCTCGAACCCGGCCACGGGCACGCCGGTCATCTCCATGGCCGGAGTGCGGAAGGAGGGGTGCATGCGGTACACGTCGTCCAGGCGCTGGGTCAGCTGCTTGACGTACCCGGCCTTGACCGTTCGGTCGGTGCGGGTCTCCTGCCAGAGCTGGCGCACGGTCTGCTCCAGGATGAACGTGGCGTTGGCCGCAATCTCGGGAGCGCCCGAGAGGACAACCTCCTGGTAGGTGCAGCCGCCCAGGTACTCCATGAGCATGCTGGCCGAGTCGCCGTCCACGTGGAAGGCCTGCACCTTGGGCGGCAGGCCGGGCATGATCGCCTCCCAGCGGCGGATGTTCTCGGTCTCGCAGCGCAGCTTCTCGGCGTTGCCCTCCTTGAAGAGCACGCCGCTGGTGCGCGCCCCCTGGCGCGCCCCCTCCACCTTGCCGATGCGGCAGCCCGAGCGGGTGCCCCAGATGGAGTGGAACTCGCCGTCGGAGATGGGAACCTCGCGCCCCAATTCCCCCAGGGTCTCCTTGAGGGCCTCGTACTGGTGGATCTTGAACTTCTCGCCCACGGCCGCGAAGATGATGGCCTCGCCGATGTTCAGGATGGTGTCGCCCATGCGCTCCAGGTAGCGGAAGATGTTGTGGGCGGTGATGCAGTTCTCGGGGGATTCGCCTTTGCGAAGGTCCTTGAGGATGATGTCGAAGTTGGCCTTGAACAGGGCGTCCAGGGTCACTTCGGCGCGGCAGATCTTGAAGGCCAGGGTGATGTCCTGGTTGTAGAGGGCCTTCACCACCAGCCGCAGGGCCTTTGTTATCTCCGAGAAGAAGGCCTTGTAGTCGTAGCGTTTGATGAAGTGCGGGTCGCGCAGGTACTGCGACTGCATCACGATGTTCACGGCGTGGTCGGCCAGGCGCTCCAGGTTGGAGGTGATGATGTTCACGGCCCGGGCCAGGTCGATGGCCCGCTTGTCGCCGCCGAAGCCGGTGTGGATGCGCGAGAAGCACTTGTTCTCGATGACGCTCTTCAGGTTGTCGATGTAGTCGTCGCGGCTCTCTATCTTGGCCACCAGGGCAGGATCGGGATTTTCGAGCACCTTGAGGGTGTTCTCCACCTGCTTGGTCACTTCCAGGACCATGAACCGGAAGTTCTCTTCCACGCCTTCCAGGAAACGCATGGGCTACACCTTTTCCCCGCACGCTCCGGGCACGATGGCCAGGGTATCGTTCTTGGGTTCCTTGGCCTCCACGCTCTCGCGCCAGGCGAACTTCAGGGCCAGCTTCATGCGTCCGTCCTTGGCCTTGGCCTCCACGGCGAAACCGATCAGCCCCTTGGGGCACAGCTCCATGTCCAGGTCCTTGCGGGAGAAGCGCATGCTGCCGCTGGCGAAGCCCTCGGTCAGGGCCTGGAGATATTTTGCCAGCGAGGCTGCGTCTTCCACGGCCTCGTAGCTGAACTTGCCCTCGCGGGCGGGCAGTTCCTTCTTGTCCTTCTTGTCCATCAAGATACCTCTCGCTGCGAACGTCGTTGCGGACGTCAACCCAATAGCCCGGCCGCGTTACGAAATGACGCCGGGCCGACTCCAACCGGAAGGGCCTCAGCCCAGCCTGGAGCGGTACTCGTCCATCACGGTCTTGCGGCTCACGCCGGACATGATGAGCCCCTTGGCGATGCCCAGATCGTCCCAGGCGGGTTGCAGCCCGATCTCGCGGCTGACCTTTTCCTTGTCCTGCTCTTCGGGGCGCTTGAGTTTTTCGCTCATGTGGCAGTCGTCGCCCATGAAGATGAGCATGGGGCGGTCCTTGTGGTAGCCGCGCCGGTTCTGGTCCAGCACCACGTTTATCAGGAACTCCGTGTACTGCTGCGACTGCGGGTTCCACACCTCGATGCCGTCCACGTCGTAGTTGCGCAAAAGGATGGGCCAGAACTGCTCCGGGTGCGGGATGACCACGCCCGCGCCGATGGAGCGGGCCTCCTCCACCACCTCGGAGGCGCGGTAGAAGTAGGCCAGGGAGAAGTTCTCCTTCACCACCTCTTTCACGGCCTTGGCGTAGACCTGCACCTTGTTGATGAAGCGCGCGTCGTAGAATTCGCGCAGGCAGTCCAGATAGTTTCGCACCAGCTTGTTCTTGATGGCGTCCTGGGGGGTGCGGGTCTCGTTCTGCGTCAGGAGAGCCTTCAGGCGGCAGGCGTGGATGGAGGTGAAATCGACGATGTCCTCGTCCGACCCGGCCACTGCCGCAGCAGCGTGGCGGCGGTCGGCCCATTCGGGCTCGCACAGGGCGTCCAGGTACTCGAAGAGCTGCGAGGAGCGGTACTTGAACGTGTGCTTGAGCATGTTGCTGAGCACCCCGGCCCTCTCCACCTGGTCAGCCCGCATGTGGATGAGCAGTTGCACCTTGCGGTTGAAGCCGTGGGAGTAGCAGTCCACCTCCACCCCGGAGTAGTCCCCCCAGGTGAGTATCTGGTTGTGCTGGGTGGGGATGATGAGCTCGTCGCGCCGGTTGGGGTACATGGCGTTTATGCGGTCGGAGATCATGTCCATGGGGACATGCTCCGGGTGCCAGTGCACCGCCAGCACGTATTCCTGGCGGGGAAAGCGCGCCACGGGGTTTCGCACGGCCTCGCGCTGCTCCGGGGTGATCCCGGCGCAGGTCAGGGCCAGAAAGGTTTCGATGTCCCAGTCGGTCACCTCGCGCGGGATGGACGAGAGGTCGATCTCCGTGCAGATGCGCGCGCCTGCCTTCAGCTGTTCCATGGATGTTTCGGGCATGGTTGCGGCCTTACGCGTAACGGGAGTGGCAGTCCCGCTTGAGTTGGACCAGATCCTGGTACAGGGCCTTCATGGCCTCGATGTCGGCTGCGTCCAGGGCCGCCTGGAAGGCCTCGGTCTTTTCCAGGTAGGCGGCGTAGAATTCGTCGCCCTTGCCCGGATAGCTGACCATGAGGCGGGAATCCGCGATGAAGCTCTGGGCCTCCAGGGTCGGGGGCACCTGTCCCGCAGCCAGGGCCGCTCCGATGGCCTTGAAGGTCTGCTTCATGTGCTTTTTAAGTGATTTATACTTGGGAAGCGTTCCAGACTCGTCGTCCTCCTCATCCTCGTCGCCGGGATACTCGGAGTCGTCGGTGTCGCCGGGCATAACCGCCCCAAGCGTCTTGGGGGGCTTGGGGAACTTGACGGAGAGCTTGACGAACAGGGTCTCGCCCATCCCGTGCTTCACGGACAGCTTCATGCCCCTGCAGCCCTCAAGGCTCACCGGCCCGCCCTGCGAGGGCAGCTCCCCGGCCTCCACGCCGTCCGCCAGTTCGCGCAGCCAACCCGCCAGCGCGCTCTTCTCCACAACCGTCTCTGACTTGTATTTTCCGGTCATAATGGTGGGCATCCGCCGACCTCCAGGTCCTGAATTTGAATTGTAAACTAGCAGCTTTCGCGCGGGAGGCAAGGCCTCACCTACGCTCGCTGCGTGACGAACGTGTTACCGCCCCCCCAGGCTCCGCCAGCCCCCGCCGCCGTCCCGTAAAGCGGCGGGAATATTTTTCCCAGGCGCATATCTTGCATATTCCCAGCGATGATCACCCCAACGCGGAGACCAAGCATGCGCAAGACCGTCAAACGCTCCCACCCGGTATGGCTTCTCGGCCTGGCCGGACAGCCCGCCAAACGCATCCGTCAGGCCATTGGCGACGCGTGCGAGGTGAAGCGTTTCGACCTGCGCGACCTGCCCTCCCAGGCCGACTTCGACCGGGCCGATCCCCTGGCCGTGATGCTGGACGTGGCCTCCTGGCGCGCGCTCCAGACCGACATGCCAGCCTGGGTCAAGGCCGCCCGCAAGGTGCTGGTGGCCCCGGAGGCCGAGTCCCTGGCCCACGACGAGGTGCTGGCGCGCGGCTTCATCGCCTGCCTGACCCCGCCCCTGGCCAAGGGCAAGATCGTCGCCGCACTGGACGACGCCAGGGAATCCGCAGGACTCTTCGAGGACATCGCCAAAATCCTGGGCGACGCCCAGCGCGAACGCGACCAACTGGTGCAGGAGAACGGCAGGCTGGCCTTCTTCCAGCATCTGCTGGCACGCGCCATGTCCAGCCTTGACCTGCCCGGAATCCTCGCCAACCTCAAGGACGACCTGGGTCTGGCCTTCCCCGTGTCCGAGGTGCTCGGCGTGTTCTGGGGCCAGACTCCCGAAACCGAAATCCTGCTGCCCGAGAACCTCTCCGCCCAGGCCAAATCCGCCAGGGCAGAATATCTTTTGGATCTGGCCGCCAGGGTGCGCGGCACGCCATCGCGCTCCTACCGCGTGAGCAGCGTCCCCGGCGGCGACGAATCCGCACCCGCCGAGCCGGGACGGGCGCTGCTGGTGCCGCTGCGCCACGAGGATCAGGCCTTCGGATGCCTGTCGGTGCTCATCCACCGCGACCTGGCCAAGCACGAGCAGGAGACCGCCCGCCAGGGAGTCACCCAGCTCGCGCCTAGCCTTAAGAACGCCCTGGATTATCTGCGCCTCAAGCGCCGCGCCGACCGCGACGGCCTCACCGGCCTCTTCAATCGCCGGTCCTTTGACGCCCGCCTGGACCAGGAACTCAAACGCCACATGCGCCACAAGGCCGGGTTCGCGCTGCTCATGGCCGACCTGGACCACTTCAAGAAGGTCAACGACACCCACGGCCACCTGGCCGGGGACGCCGCCCTGCGCCACGCCGCCCAGGCCCTGGAGGGCGCGCTTCGCAGCACGGACTTCCTGGCGCGCTACGGCGGCGAGGAGTTCGCCATCATCCTGCCGCATACTTCCCAGGCCCAGGCCTGGATGCTGGCCGAGCGCCTGCGCCGCCGCGTTGGCGGCGAGAGCCTGCGCTACGCGGGCCGGGCCATCCCCGTCACCGTGTCCATCGGCCTCTCCACCTTCACGCCCGGACAGGCCGTGACCCCGGCGAGCCTCGTAGCCATGGCGGATCAGGCCCTGTACGCCGCCAAGGATGCCGGACGCAACAGGGTAAGCATCGCAACCACACGCGAAGACATGCGGGAAGCCGCCCGCGCCGCCCAGCAAGGCGGACTGCTGGCCGGTTAGTTGGAGCCCCAGGCTTGAGGGGTGATTCCGACGAGGATCAGCCTCCGGCGGCCAAAGGGCTCCGCCCTTGTGGAATCCCTTATAATTATTGCGTGCTTCTCGTTCCGGACGGCGCACGCCCCCTCTGCACTGGACGTCCGCGCCTGATTCCATCTGCCTGCTTGAGCAGGGTCATTTCTTCTGAAGCCTGACTCCTTGTTCCGGCAGGAACTCCCCGATCAAAACGCCCCTCGCATCCCTCCGCTTGCCTTAACGCCCCGGGGCGCATAGTGCGTCGGTCCAGGCGCGCGATTGCGCGCACCAATAAGGACCCCTCTCCCAATGGAACCGCTCATACCCGTCATCCTCGGCGCGTCCCTCTGCGCCGGATTCATCCAGGGCTTCTCCGGCTTCGGCTCCGTGCTGGTGGCGCTCCCCATACTGCTTACCGTCCTGGACGTGCGCGCCGCCGTCCCCCTGGTCAGCCTGGTCGCGCTCAGCATCAACGTGGTGATGGTCCTCAGGCTGCACGGCCACATCGAGCGCGGCTCCATGAAGATGCTGCTCCTGGGCTCCGTGCCGGGCATGGCGGTCGGCGCGTGGCTGCTGGAAGGCGCGTCGGACTCGCTCATCAAGGGGCTTCTGGGCGCGATCATCCTGGCCATGGTGACCCAGTCGGTCACCACGACAAAGCCCAGGGCGCACATCGGCAAGGGGTGGACGCTCGCAGCGGGATTTTTGAGCGGGTGCATCGGCCCGGTGACAGGGGCAAACGGCCCGCCGGTGATCGCCTGGGCCGCCAGACAGCCCTGGGGACGCGACGCCCTGCGCGCCACGCTGACGTTCTATTTCCTGCTGACCGGCATAGGCATCGTGGGGATTCAGAGCGCGCAGGGGCTGGTGAGTTTTGACATACTGAAGCTGTACGCGCTGGCCCTGCCCGCGCTCCTGGGCGGACTCTGGGCCGGAGGCGCCGCCTGCGGCAAGGTGAACGAGAGGACCTTCCGGGCCGTGGTGCTGACGCTTTTAGGGATCATCGGACTGACGATGGTCTGGCAGGCCGGAAAGGCGGCGTTGGGGGCGCTGTAACCCCTGGCCGCAAGACAAGCGCCCCTTCCGGGGCGCTTGAGAAATCCAACGCGCGGCTGCCTACTGTGTTCGCGCTGCGCCTTTAAAGTTCATGCTTCTGGTTCACGAACCTATCCACAAAAAACCATAGTTTCTTTTTCAATAATCATGCGGCTCTCGCAAGAGAGGTCGCCTGCCGCCTGTCGAACAGTATCCCGTCCAGGCAAAGGCATGGCATACTTGCGGATTCCAAAGGGCGCAGCCCTAAGGCCTGCGGAGGCGTTCCCCTCGACCAACCTCCCCTTACAGCTTGCTCTTGAGCACCATGTCCGTGATCGGCCCGCGCGAGCGGTCCCCCTTCAGCACGATGTGCCCGTAGTTCCCAAACCCCTTGAACTTCCTCACGATCCAGTTCAGTCCGTTGTTGGCCTCGTTCAGATAGGGGTTGTCCACCTGCGAGGTATCCCCCAGGCACACGCACTTCACGCCCTCGCCCATGCGGGTCAAAAGCGCCCGCACCTCCGTGCGCGACAGGTTCTGGGCCTCGTCGACGATCACGAACGCGTTCTCGATGTTCATGCCCCGCACGTAGCCGAGCGGCAGGATCTCGAACTTCTTCACGTTCAGGCGCAGGTTCTCGTCGTTGGGGTTCATGAAGATCTTGTTGGCCGGACGCTGCTTGTGCAGCTTCACCAGCAGGTCGAAGATGTATTTCATGTAGGGTTCCATCTTCTCGGCGATGTCGCCGGGCAGGAAGCCCAGCTTGGCCCCGATCTCGATGGTGGGCTTCACCACGAACACCTTCTCGTACAGCTTGCGCTCCAGCACCATGTACAGGGCTGAGGCCAGGGCCAGGTAGGTCTTGCCGTACCCGGCCTCGCTCTGAATGGACACCAGGTCCACGTGGTCGGCGCAGATGAGCTCCAGGGCCAGGTTCTGGTACACGGTGCGCGGCTTCAGGTTCCACACGTCGTTGGTGTAGCCGATGGGCTTCTCGCCCTCCGGCCCCAGCAGCACGGGCTTGCCGTCGCGCCAGAGAAACGAGTTGGGCGGCGCGTTCTTTGCCTCCTCCACGAAACCGGTGTACAGCTGCGAGTCGGACTCGAAGGGCTTGGAGTCGCGCAGTTCCTCGCTCTTGATGTTTCTGAGCGACGCCTGGAGTTGCAGCAGGCGGTCATTGGTGACCAGGATGGGGTCTTTTACGCCCTGCATGTCCTGCGCGGTCTCGATCTCGCCCAGGATGTAGTTGTCCACGATGTGGGTGAAGGGCGAGTCGGTGCCGCCGTTGCGGATGAAGGTGATGTGTTCGCGGTTCTCGATGAGGCTGGTGATGACTTTGGAGACGATGTGGCGGAGCTTGGGCGTGTTCTTGAGCGTTTCAAGCTCCATGAGCACGTGGTAGGGGATGAAGATGTTGTTTTCGTTGCCGTTTCGAAGGGCCAGCACCGAGTTGGGGTTTTCGATGAGGACGTTGGTGTCGAGGACGTAATTCTTCTTGTTGCCTTCCTGGGTCATTGGGCCTTCCTTTCGGGGACGTTCTGACCGCAATCTGCGGCGTCCCGAAGCTATCCGCATCATATGACGAATCCATGACCGGCTCCCGAACTCCCATGACAGTCAATCCACGCGTCTGTCTTCTTTGGCTGGCTCCTTTGTTTTCAACACGTTCCGGCACTGCGCGATCAGTTTACGCGCGAAGCCTGCGTAACACAATCGTCACGCGGCCTAAACCAATCCCCAACCTTGGCGTGCCTATGGTCCGCGCGCGACCCACCCAAGGAGTACCCCCGTGAAAATCCAGCTCAGCCTTCGGGCCAAACTCATACTGTTCTGTCTGGCCATCGGCATCCTCCCGCTTCTGTTCATGGGCGTCTACAGCGTCCGGCAGGCGTCGGCCAGCCTCTCCCAGCAGGCCTTCAGCCAGCTGGAGTCCGTGCGCGACTCGCGCAGGGAGGCCCTCAGGCAACTGGTGGACAAGTGGAACGCCGAGGTGCGCATCTACGCCTCCGTGAAGGAGGTCTACAACAGCATAGCCATGCTGCGCGACATCTTCATGGGCAAGGTGAAGCCAGGCCAGCGCGCCGACGTGAACGACCCGGAATTCGTGGAAATGGTCCAGTTCGTGTCCCCGGCCTTCCAGCCCTTCGTCAAGGTGTTGGGCTACGAGGACGCCATCCTGGTGGACGACTACGGCCGGGTGATCTTCACGGTGAAGAAGGGCCTGGAGCTGGGCGAGGACCTGGACAAAGGCCCCCTGAAGGACTCCGGGCTGGCCCGCGCCTGGCGCGACGCCAAGAAGGGCAAGACTGTTTTCGAGGATTTCGCCCCCTACCCGCCCCTGAAGAACGAGCCCGCCGCCTTCGTGGCCTCCCCGGTGCACAATCACGTGGGAGGCGTGGACGGCGTGGCCATCCTGCGCATCACGCCTCAGGACTTGGCCCCCATCATGAAGTCGCGCTCGGGCAAGGACGAAACCGGCGAGAGCTATCTGGTGGGCGTGGACCGCCTGATGCGCTCGGACAGCAGCGCCTACCCGTCCACGCACTCCGTGGCCGCCTCCTTCGCCAACCCGGCCCAGGGCAAAATGGACACCCCGCCCGTGGCCGAGGCCCTGGCCGGGAAAACCGGAGCCGAGATCTCCAAGGACGTGACCGGCAAGCGCGTGCTGGCGGCCTACACGCCGGTCCAGGCCGGGGACGCCACCTGGGCCATGGTCACGGTGATCGACGAGGACGAGGCCTTCGCCGCCGTGGACAGGCTGACCACGGCCAGCCTGGTGCTGGGGCTGGTCACGGGAGCGCTCATCCTGATCTGCTCGCTGGCCTTTGTGCGCCGCGAGATCATAAAGCCATTCGACTCCTTGCAGCGCTTCCTGGAGCGCATCTCCGCAGGCGATTTCCAGGCCGTGCTCACCGGGCGCTTCAAGGCCGAGATGGCCGTTCTGAGCGGCGGGCTCACCCGCATGGTGGGCGAACTCAAAAACAAGCTGGGCTTCGCGCAGGGCATCCTCCAGGCCATGACCGTGCCCTGTCTGGTGACCGACACCGAGGACCGGGTGCTCTTCGTCAACAGGCCGCTCCTGGCGCTCCTGGAGCTGGACGGCGACGAGTCGCAGTACATCGGGCGCGACGTGGCCGGTTTCTTCGCCGGAAACGATGCCCTGGGGACGGCCCCGCAGCGCTGCTTCCAGGAGAAGCGCCCCGTGCAGGACGCGCAGTCCCAGGGGTGCGGCGCGCGCGGCGCGGCCTTCTTCGTGCGCCAGGACTGCGCCCCGCTCTACGACCTGGACGGCACGGCCCTGGGCGTATTCACCCTGTTCACCGAGCTTACCGAAATCAAGCATCAGGAAGCCCTGATCCGCTCCCAGAACGACAAGATCACCCGCGTTGCCGAGCAGGCCAACCTCATCGCCCTGCACGTGTCGCAGGGCGCGGAGGAGATATCCGGCCAGGTGGAGAGCATCCGCGAGGGCGCGCTGCACCAGACCGCCCGCCTGGGCGAGACCGCGCGCGCCATGGACGAGATGAACGTCACCCTGATCGAGGTGGCCAAGGTGGCCGGAGCGGCGGCCTCCAGCTCCGATTCAGCCATGGGGCAGGCGCGGGAGGGCTCCACGGTGGTGGGCGAATGCATCGCCTCCATCGACGCGGTGCAGGCGCTGTCACAGGAGCATTTGCAGAGCATGAACGAACTTGGCGAGAAGGCGCGGGCCATCGGACGCATCATCGGGGTCATCGACGACATCGCGGACCAGACCAACCTGCTGGCCCTGAACGCGGCCATCGAGGCCGCGCGCGCCGGAGACGCCGGGCGTGGCTTCGCCGTGGTTGCCGGAGAGGTGCGCAAGCTGGCCGAGAAGACCATGGCCGCCACGCGCGAGGTGTCGCAGAGCGTGGCCGAGATCCAGCGCGGCACCCAGCTGAACATCGAGGGCACGGAGCGCTCCTCCCAGGCCATCCAGCAGGCCACGGAGTTGGTGAAGCGCTCCGGCGACGCCCTGGGACGAATCGTGGACTACACCTCGGCCACGGCCGAGGAAGTCCGGCGCATTGCCGCATCTGCCGAGGAGCAGTCCAGCGCGCACCACGAAATCAACGCCGCCGTGAACGAAGTGGGCGAGATCGCCCAGGAAACTTCGCACGGCATGGTGCACACCGCCGAGGCCATCACTTACCTTGCGGCCCAGGCCAGCGAACTGAAGGAGCTGATCGTGTCCATGGTGGTGGCGGACGACGCGCCGCTCCAGGTGTGTGGCGCACAGCCGGATATGCTGGAATCTTCAAGCCTTACCCGGCCCCGACTGCCCATGTAGGGAACCGTCCCGCCCAGGCTTCGATTAAAAAAAATTCAGGCGGCACTCTGCGCGATGTTTCCTCTAGACAACCTCCAGGCTCAGGCCTATATGTTGATCGTGTCTCAGGAGATTGTTGGTTTACCTCAACGGAGGCGATGCCATTGGATCATACTGAAGAAGAACAGTTCCTTTCAAGGTAGAGCAAACCAAGGCCAAGGGACAATGAATATTCCCAGGCACGCTACAGACGGAGCAACCGTCACGCTCTACAGTATTGGCTAAGGACACTGCTACACAACACTTAGACATTACATTGTATCAACCTACTGGCCCTGTCCTTAACTGGACGGGGCCTTTCTTTTGTACAGGGCACAATTTTCCGCACTACGTCCGCTACCGAGAACGTCGCTGTCCCGAATGTTCTCCCATGGACGCGTATACGCGGACGACACATACGAGGCCCGGCCCTGTACGCCCTGACGCGAGGCACAGGCGTGCGGGCATATTGTCCCGGAACGTGGCCGAAAGAGCTGAAAGAGAGGCCAGCAGAGCCGACAGCCTCCCGTACCGTTCTCACCAGAGCTTCTTTATACCCCACTCCACCCGGCAGACGTTGCAGGCGAGGGCTTCCTCCGGAGAGATGGCGGTCCAGAGGGGAACGCCCACAGGAGTGAAGACACCTGATCTTCCCCCTCTCGCTGTCCAGGCGGGGGCAGAACACGCGGCATCACCAGGGCCAACAACGCTCGATGACCAGGCACAATCTAAAGTATTGCAAACTCCCCCTATCCACATTCCCTGGGATGACGTATGGTATCCGCAGTGAGGACACCATGACACGCACACTGCTTCTTGATGAGCCATTTATAAAGGACTGTTTCACATGTCGCCTTGAACCGGTATGGCGTACCTGGGAGAAAGGCTTCAGAGGGGTATGCCGCCATCTTCGCGGTGACAGAAAGTACATTTACAGCATGGCCGTCAGGCCATTGCGGTCATCATCCGCCAACGCGCCCTCCCCGCGCCTCTGTCCGCTCTGGCAGGCGTAAGATTTCTTCCCCGCGTGAGGAGGCCGGGATGCCTGGCTCCCGACTCCACCCACTCTCCTCTTCCCGCCCTTCCAAACGCAAAAGCCCCCGCCGTTCCCGGCAGGGGCTTTTCGCTCTCCAGATTTCCAATCCGCGCTAGCGTTTGCGCTGCAACTTGGCCCGGTAGATGATGGCGATCAGGTTCATGCCCAAAACCAGCGCGATCAGCACCAGGGCCGTTCCGTACTGAAGGGGGCGGGTCTTCTCGATCTCGGTGCCTGCCGTGGCCAGCACGTAAATATGATACGGCAGGGCCATCACATCGGAAAAGATTGACGTGGGCAGCTTGGGCGCGAAGAACACCGCCGCCGTGAACATGATGGCTGCGGTCTCGCCAGCTGCGCGGGAGAGTCCCAAAATGGCCCCGGTCAGCATGCCGGGCAGGGCTGCGGGAAGCACCACCATGCGGATGGTCTGCCATTTGGTGGCCCCCAGGCCCAGGGAGGCTTCGCGGTAGGTGCTGGGGACGGACTTCAGGGCCTCCTCGGCGGTGCCGATGATCACCGGCAGCACCAGGATGGCCAGGGTGAGAACACCCGACATGATGCTGACGCCCATGCCCAGGAAGGTGACGAAGAAGGCCAGGCCGAACAGGCCGAACACCACCGAGGGCACGCCCGCCAGGTTGGCTATGCCCAGGCGGATGAGGCGCACGGTCTTGCCGGGCCGGGCGTACTCGTTCAGGTAGATGGCCGTGGCCACTCCCAGCGGAAACGACACCAGCATGGAGCCCACCGACAGGATCACCGTGCCGATGATGCAGGGCAGGATGCCGCCTGCGGTCATGGAGTCGCGCGGGGACTGGCTTAAGAATTCCCAGGTGATGGCGGGCAGGCCGTTCACGAACAGGAAGATGCAGATGATGCCCAGGGCAGCGGCGTTAATGAGCGACGCGGACCTGAACACGTTCCACATGACGGCCTGAGCGCCCCTGCGCCGCCTGATAAGCTTGTCGTCGATACGCATGGGGTGTGTCCTACAGCGTGGCCGCGCCGACCTGCTTGTGCTTTTCGGCGATGTGCTGGGCGATGATGTTGAAGACCAGGGTGAAGAGGAACAGCACCACGCCGATGGCGAACAGGGCGTGGTAGTGGTCCGACCGGAAAGGGGCCTCGGCCATTTCAGCGGCGATGGAGGACGGCATGGGCCGAAGCGGCGAAAAGATGGACGTGGGGATCATGGCCGCTCCGCCCGCCACCATGAGCACGACCATGGTCTCGCCGATGGCGCGCGACATGCCGAGGATGATGGCCGTGGACACGCCAGACAGCGAGGACGGCAGGATGACCCGGCGGATGGTCTCCCAGTGCGTGGCGCCAAGGGCCAGGGAGGCCTCCTTGAGCTCGCGCGGCACGGCGTAGATGGCATCCTCGGACACGGAACAGATGGTGGGCACGGACATGAAGGCCAGCATGAGACTGGCGTTCAGGAGGTTGAGGCCGGTATTCAGGTCGAAGGTTTCCTGCAGGAAGGGGGCGACCACCACCATGCCGAAGAAGCCGATGACCACCGAGGGCAACGCGGCCAGAAGCTCCACCAGAGGCTTGAAGATGCCACGCATCCGGGGGGTGGCGATCTCGGCCAGGTACAGGGCGGTCATGACGCCCAGCGGGATGGCGATGATCGAGGAAAAAATCGTCACGGCGATGGAGGCCGCGATCATGGGCAGGATGCCGAACTCCGGCGGGTCCGCCGTGGGATACCAGAAGTTCCCGAAGAGGAACCCGCCCACGGACACGTGTTCGAAAATGGGAGCCCCTTCCAGGAAGAGATAAACCATGATCAGGCCCAGCGCGATGATCGAGGTCATGGCTGTGACCAGGAAGAGGTTGCGGATCAGGTCGTCTTTGAGCTTTCGGCTGATGGCCACGGCAGGCTCCGAAACCGGCCCCCTTCAGGCGAAGAGGGCCGGTGGATGGTTTGGGAAGCTATTTCTTGACCGGGAAATAGCCGACTTCGGCGATGATCTTCTGGCCGCCGGCCGGGGACATGATGAAGTCCACGAACTTCATGACCTCGGGGGAGGCCTTCTCGGGGACGATGATGAACAGGGGGCGCGACACGGGGTAGGACTTGTCGGCCACGGTGGCCTCGCTTCCGGTGACGCCGTTGACCTTGAGGGCCTTCACGGTCTTGTCCACGTAGGCGTAGCCGTCGTAGGCGATGGCGGCCTTGTTCTTGCTCACCACCTGGAGCACCGCGCCGGAGGAAGCCTGAAGCAGCGCGCCGGGGTACACCTTGTCCTTGCCCATGACCAGCTCCTGCCAGGCTTCGTAGGTGCCCGACGAGGTGTCGCGGGAGATCAGCACGATTTCCTTGTCTTCGCCGCCAACTTCCTTCCAGTTCTTGATCTTGCCGGAGAACATGTCGCGCAGCTGCTCGACCTTGAGGTCGGCGACGGGGTTGGCCGGGTTCACGATGGGGGCCAGGGCGTCCATGGCGATGACCATGGGCTTGACCACGTTGCCCTTCTCCTTGGCGGCCTCCAGCTCCTTGTCCTTCATCTCGCGCGAGGACATGGCGATGTTGGTGGTGCCGTCGATGATGGCCTTGATGCCGTTGCCGGAACCGCCGCCGGACACGGTGATGTTCACGCCGGAGTTGGCCTTCATGTAGGCTTCCACCATCTTCTGCATGGCGGGGAGCACGGTGGTGGAGCCGTCCACGCGGATGGCGGTCTGAGCCTGGGCCACGGTGGCGGTCAGCATGATCGCGAAAAGAAAGGCTGTGAATTTCTTCATTTTGTTGCCTCCAGGGGGATGTTTCTGAGGAGTGCCGGAGACTGGGGACCGGCAGCGTGCAGACCCTAGGAGTAACATATTACAGTTCTGTGACGACGGACAAGAGAATATGTGACAACGCGCAAGGCAAGCGGCTCCCGGACGAGGTTTCGTCCGGGAGCCGCGAATCGTTCGACGATGTCGTGGCGCGATCAGTCCTGCGCTTCGAGCACTCCGCCGTGCAGGGGGGGAACGTCCTGGGGTGCGTCCGACCCCAGGAGCCTGCGGGCGATCTCCTTGGCGGCGCGGCGTCCCGCGCCCATGGCCAGGATGACCGTGGCCGCGCCGGTGACGATGTCGCCGCCCGCGAACACGTTCGGCATGCTGGTCTCGCCCGTGTCCTCGTTCACCTCGATGTAGCCACGCCGGTTGCGCTTAAGCCCCGGAGTGGCTTCCAGCAGCAGGGGGTTCGGCCCGGTGCCCACAGCGATCACGGCCAGGTCGCAGGGGATGTCGAAGTACTCGCCCGTGCAGTTGGGGGTGCAGCGGCCAGCCTCGTCCGGGTCGCCCAGCTTCATGCGCTCGAGCGTGACCCCGGTGACGCGCCCGGCGTCGTCTCCGGCGAAGCTCACGGGGTTGGTGAGGATCTCCAGGTGCAGCCCCTCGTCCAGGGCGTGCTCCAGCTCTTCCAGGCGGCAGGGCATCTCGTTCTTGGTGCGGCGGTACACCAGGCTGACCTTCTCGGCCCCCATGCGCATGGCGGTGCGGGCCGCGTCCATGGCCACGTTGCCTCCGCCCACGACCACCACCTGCTTTCCGGGGAAGGGCGGGGTGTCGTACTCGGGGAAGGCGTAGGCCCGGCCGAGGTTGGCGCGCGAGAGGTACTCGTTGGCCGAGAACACGCCGGTCAGGTCCTCGCCGGGGACCTTCAGGAAGCGCGGCAACCCTGCGCCAACGCCGATGAACACGGCCTGGAAGGCCTCGTCGAAGAGATCCTGCACGGTGATGGTGCGCCCGCCCACCCAGTTCAGGTGGAACTCCACGCCGTTCTCGGTCATGGCCTGCACCTCTCGCTTGACGATGGCCTTGGGCAGCCGGAACTCCGGGATTCCGTAGACCAGCACGCCGCCGGGTTCGTGCAGGGCCTCGTAGACGTGCACCTTTATTCCGAGCGTGGACAGGTATCCCGCCACGGTGAGGCTTGCAGGGCCGCCGCCGATGCAGGCCACCTTCAGCTCCTCGCGGATCATGGGGCAGGCCTTGTCTCCGGTGAGCTGCTCGCAGGCGCTGCGGGCGGCATATTCGTCGGCGGTGAAACGCTCCAGGCGTCCGATGCACACGGGCTCGCCCTTCTTGGCCAGCACGCAGGCCCCCTCGCACTGCACCTCCTGGGGGCAGACCCGGCCGCACACGGCAGGCAGGGAGTTGGTCTCGCGGATGGCCTTGTAGGCTGCGGTCACGTCGCCCTTCTGCAGGTGGCCGATGAAGGCCTTGATGGGCACCTCCACCGGACACCCGGCCTGGCACACGGGCTTCTTGCATTGCAGGCAGCGGGCGGCCTCGGCCACGGCCATGTCCAGGGTGTAGCCCGTGGTCACTTCAGTGAAGTTCTTCACCCGCTCCCTGGCGGGCTGCTCGGGCATGGGGGTCCTGGGGGCCAGTTTCTTAGGCTTCTTGTCCACGAAGCCTCCTGAACTCGGCCCAGGACAACTCCTCCTGGGGCTTGAACGCCGCGAGGCGCTGGCGCATGCGCGCGAAATCCACCTGATGGCCGTCGAACTCGGGTCCGTCCACGCAGGCGAACTTCACCTCGCCGCCCACCACCACGCGGCACGCGCCGCACATGCCGATGCCGTCGATCATGATGGAGTTCAGGCTCACGGTGGTCTTCACGTTGTAGGGGCGCGTCAGGTTGGCCACGGCCTCCATCATGGGCACGGGGCCGATGGCCACCACCTCGCCCACTGACGGCTCGCGGTCCAGCACCATGCGCAGCCCGTCGGTGACGAAGCCTTGCATGCCGCAGGAGCCGTCGTTGGTGGTCACCACCACTTCGTCCGCGAACATGGACAGCTCTTCCTTGAAGAGGAGCAGGTCCTCGCAGCGCGAGCCGATCACAGTGATGACCCGGTTCCCGGCGGCCTTGTGGCCCTTGGCGATGTGGTGCATGGCCGCGATGCCCGTGCCGCCGCCCACGCAGACCACCGTGCCGCAGGGCTCGATGTGGGTGGGCTTGCCCAGGGGGCCGCACACGTCCAGGATGGAGTCGCCCTCTTCCAGGGTTTCAAGCTCCGCCGTGGATTTGCCCACCACCAGGTAGACGATGGTGATGGTACCGGCCTGGGGATCGGTGTCGGCTATGGTCAGGGGGATGCGCTCGCCCTTCTCGGACACGCGCAGGATGACGAAGTTGCCGGGCCTGGCTTTTCGCGCGATGTGGGAGGCATCGAGCGTCAGTTCGCTGGTCTGGCCGGGGATGAGTCGTCGCTTCTTGAGGATTGCAACAGGCATTGGACCTCCGGGTTGGGTTGTGGACGTGGCTGGCAGGGCCGTATCGTCTCAGGCGAACATACTCGCAGGGAAGCCTTCGGACAAGAGGGGGCGGGGTTTCGGCACGGGATTCGCAGAGGTTACAGGTTTCTTGTTTTTCTTGCCAAACAACCGTCGGGGTATTACTTGTTTCGCACCCCTCACGGTTTCCATGGACGGGAACCCGCGCACCAAGGCTACCTGGGCGCGATACGGCAAGGCTGCCGCACTGGGCGAAAAGCCCTGGGAGCACGTCCATGGAAGCGACCAGCCAACTTCGGCAGACTTCCTCCTCCAATCAGGCGTTCGACGCCGTGAAAGCCCGCGTGGTCACGCGTTCTTTCGGCGTGCGCATCGGCAGCTTCGGCGTGGATTACACCTCGAAAAAGGTCGAGGTGGACCCGGAGGAGCAGTCCGCGCGCAAGCAGCGCGATACCAGCGGGCAGGCCTTCCAGACCGAGATGGAGCGCGAGCGGCTGCGCCGCGAAGTGGCCGATGCCGCCTGGAACGAGCGTCAAAACGCCGCCGTGGCCGAGCGCGCCGACGCAGCTGGCGCGTCCGGCGACCCGGAAAACGAGCCAGGAACTGGCGCCGCATCTGAAGCGCAGGCGAACCAGACCACCCGGCAGGCCCAGGAAACTGCCCGCAGCGAGGACCCCCTGTGGCGGCGCGGCCTGAGCGCCTACGCCAAGGCTCGCGACATGCTGCTTGCCGACGCGGCACGCTCCAGGGGAACACGCCTGGCAGTTGCCTGACGCCGCTGTTTTGCGAATCGCGGCTCCGAATCCGGCTGGGTTCCGGCCACCAGGGGGGAGCACGCCGTGCTGGCCATCCCCCGCACGGCCGCACAGCTGAAATCCTGGGTGCGCAACGCGGCCGCCACACGTCCAGGCGCTGGCCCGCCCTGTCCCGGCCATCACGGCGACCCGCGCGACCTCCCCGTCCATGCAGTCTCGGCTGGACGAAAAATCGTTCTTCAGTCTATAGTCCCCCATCCTGGTTCGACTTTTCCAACGTCTGGCGGAAACCATGCCCAGCCTTAAGCCTTTTCGGATAGCTGCCACATATGCGGTCGTCAGCGCATTGTGGATTCTGTTTTCCGACAAGGCTGCCGTATTTCTCTTCTCCAGCACTCCGGACATGCTGTTATGGATCAGCATGGTCAAGGGCTGGTTCTACGTCTCGGTGGTGACCTGCCTGCTGTGGTTCGCCCTGGTGCGCTTCGAACGCCAATCCAGCCTTCAATCCGAGCAGTTGCAGAACAGCGAGGAGCGCTACCGACGCATCGTTGAGACCGCCAACGAGGGCATCTGCATCCTGGACTCCGCCTTCACCATCACCTACGTGAACCGGGTCTTCTCACGGTTGCTCGGCTACGAAGACCAGGAGATGCTGGGCCAGCCCCTGGCCGGACTGTTCGCCCCGGAAGACCTGCCCGACCATCTCCAGCGCGAAGAGGAGCGCCGCGCCGGGCATCCAGGCCGCTACGAGCGCCGTTTCCTGCGCAAAGACGGGCACAGGCTGACCACCATCATCTCGGCCATGCCCATCATGACTGACTCCGGCGCATTCGAGGGCTCCGTGGCCATGGTCACGGACATCACCGAGGCCAAGCAGGCGGAGCGCGCCCTGCGCGAAAGCGAGGCCAGGTACCGCTCCGTGATCGAGAACATCTCGGACGTCTATTACCGCACGGACGCGCGGGGCAACATGATCATGGTGAGCCCTTCCTGCGCCAAGCTCCTGGGCTATGACAGCGTGAACGACATCCTGGGCTACCCCAACACCCAGTTCTGGCAGCACCCGGAACTGCGCAGTGAATTCCTTGAGCGCATCAAAAACGACGGCGAGGTGCGCGACTACGAGGTGGTGCTGCTGCGCAGGGACGGCTCGCCCATTACGGTATCCACCAGCAGCAAGTTCTACCACGACATCGACGGCAACATCGCGGGAGTGGAAGGCATCTTCCGGGACATCACCGAGCGCAAGCGCTCCGAAGAAGCCCTGCGCGACAACGAGGAGCGGCTGCGAGTCATCTTCGAGACCTCTCCCTCGGCCATATTCCTGGTGGACGGCACAGGGCACGTGGTCATGGCCAACAACCGCACCTCGGAGCTGTTCGGCTACACACGCGAGGAGCTCATCGGCAAGGCCTACCCCGAGCTGGTCTCCCCGGAGCAGCGCGACATCGGGACAAACCTGATGCGCGCGCTCATGGTTGGCGAGATCGACCACGTGAGCCTGGAGCGGCGTTACCTGCGCTCCACCGGAGACCCCTTCTGGGGGCAGCTGGCGGGTCGGCGGCTCGAAGGGCCGAAGGGCGAATTCAAGGGCCTTGTGGGCATCATCACGGACATCACCGAGCGCAAGCAGGCCGAGGAGAAGCTGGAAACCGCCTTCGAGCTCACCAACAGCATCCTGGACTCCATCCCCGCAGCCATCATCAGCCTGGACGAGCGCGGACGCATCACGCACTTCAACCGCAGCGCCCAGGATCTGAGCGGCGCGTCCTTCCTTCAGGCCCGGGGCGCACCCCTGCTGGACGTCCTGCCCCATCTGCCTTTCTCCGCCAGCCAGCTCGAAGAAGCGATCCGCACGCGCGGAACGGTCAAGGCCACCCGCGCCGCCATGGAGGTTGCAGGCGGCTCGCGCCTCATGGACATCCTGCTCTTCCCCCTGGAGGTGGCCGGGCATGTCCGCATGGCGGTCACCCTGGAGGACGTCACCGAACGGGTGCGCGTCGAGGAGGTCATGGTCCAGACCGAGAAGATGATGAGCGTGGGAGGACTGGCCGCAGGCATGGCCCACGAGATCAACAACCCCCTGGGGGGCATCCTGCAAAGCGTGCAGCTCATAAAACGCAGGCTCTCGCCGGACATCCCCCGCAACGACGAGGCCGCCGGGGAGCTTGGGCTGAAGCTGGCCGACGTGCTGCGATACCTGGAATCGCGCGAGATCCCCACCTTCGTGGACGCCATCCAGGACTCGGGGGTGCGCGCGGCGCACATCGTGTCCAACATGCTGGAATTCAGCCGCTTCAGCGAGTCCAAACGGACTCCGGCCCATCTGGACGGCGTGCTGGACAAGGCCGTGGAGCTCGCCTCCAACGACTACGACCTCAAGAAGCGCTTCGACTTCCGAAGGGTGCGGATCGTGCGGGAATTCGACCCGGACCTGCCACAGGTGCGCTGCACCAGGACAGAGCTTGAACAGGTGATCTTCAACCTGGTCAAGAACGCGGCCCAGGCCATGGCCGGAGTGGGAGCCGCAGCCACGGACGGCGAGGCCGGACCGGAGACGCCGCTCATCACCCTGCGCCTGGCGCGCGACGGCGACTTCGCGCGTATCGAGGTGGAGGACAACGGCCCAGGCATGAGCGAAGAGGTGCGCAGGCGCGTGTTCGAGCCCTTCTACACCACCAAGCCACCAGGCGATGGCACCGGACTCGGCCTGTCGGTTTCGTATTTCATCGTCACCAGCAACCACAAGGGAACCATCGAAGTGGAGTCCCAACCGGGCAGGGGCACGAGGTTCATCATTCGCCTGCCCCTGGAAGACGCATCCGGGAATGGCGTCCGCGCTTAGTTTGCCTTGCGCGAAATGTGCGCCCTCTTTCTACGTTTCCCGAAGGCTGCGCCGACTGCGACTTCAAGAAGCAATACGATTTTCGACGCATCGTCATGGAGCGGGAATACCAGTTGGTTCTGCCGCCGATCCCGTCCAACATGGGAAAGATTCAGCAGGTGCTTCCGAACCCGTTGGGAAACGCCGCCCACGCCATGGCCGCCAGGAACCGGGAGGCTTCGTCAGCGAGGAGAATCCTCCGCTCCGCCCTGAAGGGAAACATGGTCCGCATCGAGTTGGAGGGCAACGGACCCGGTATTGACGAGACCACGCCTCGCAGAATATTCGAGCTTTTGTCACCACCAAGGCGACCGGGGAAGGCGCCGGGCTTGGCCTGTCGCTTTCCTACCGCATCATCGTGAACAAACACGGGGGAACCAGCAGCGTCGTTCCGCTCACGGGCAAGGTACCCGTTTCATCATCAGAAAACTTTCCCTCCAGGCTGACGCGCCTGCTCCCCTGACGATTTAACCTTCAAGCGTCCTATCGCTCTGGCGGCAATCCTGATACGCGCCCTTCCAAGAGACTTGCCGCATTCCTTTCGATTCGGATTTGCCTCTCTTCCTACTATGCCCATCATCACTTGATTGCGTTCAATAAGGAAGTACTCATGAAAAACGTCAAACTCGGTTATAGAATCGGAGCAGGCTTTGCCGTGCTCATCGCGTTGTCCCTGGCGGTGTCCGCCACCGGATGGATTGGGCTCGGCGCCGTGCAGGGCAGCGCCGCGAAATCAGAGACCGTGGGACGTATCTACTCGCGCGTGCTGCTTGCGCGCATCGACGCCCTGAACGTCATGTACGCGGACGACGAAAAGCGCATCGCCCCCTTCAAAGCCAATCTCCAGGCCGCTCAGTCGGAGTCGGTTGCGCTCAAGGAGTCCTTCAAGGACGCCTGGAACCGCACGAAAATGGATGCCATCGCCAGCTCGGTGAAAGCCTACGAGAACGATTTCGGAGCCTTCCACCAGGCCAAGGGCGCTCAGATGGCGGCGGTCAAGACCATGGCCGCAGCCGCCACGGACGTCCAGAAAGCGGCAACCGACCTGGAAAAGAGCCTGGACGCCGCCGCCAGCCGCATACTGGCAGGCGAGGACAAGGCGGCAACCGCGCGCCTGCTCGAGATGCATCGCAGGCTCGGGTCCATGAACCAGGCCTTTCTGAATTCGCGCATCAACGTGCTGTATTTTCTCTGGCAGGGGGACAAGACCAGGGCTGCCAGCGCCATGGAGTTGCTCGCTTCCGTGGAGAAGGCCAGCCAGGAGCTCCAGGCCATCGCCGCCTCCGGCGAGGACAAGGCCATGCTCGCGGGCATGGCCCAGAAGGCCGCCGCCTACCGGGAGCGCATCGCGGAACTGCTGTCCACCTCCGAGGCGCAACAGGCCGCAGTGGGCAGGATGACCTCCCGCGCCGCCGAAGTGAGCGGCGTCACGCAGGAATCCCTCGAATTCCAGCAGCAAAAGATGGCGGAGGACGCCTCCACCATGAACACGGTCAACGGCGCAGTGGCCCTGGCCGCCGCCCTGTTCGGCGCGCTGGTGGCGGTGCTGCTCACCCGCTCCATCACCGGGCCGGTCACCAAGGGGGTGGATTTCGCGCGCAACATGTCAGACGGCGACTTCACCACCATGCTGGACATCCGTCAGAAAGACGAAATCGGCATCCTGGCCCAGTCGCTGAACGCCATGGTCACCAAGCTGCGCGAGGTGGTGGCCGAGGTGCAGTCCGCCTGCGAGAACGTTGCCGCAGGCAGCGAGGAGCTGTCCTCCACCGCCCAGACCCTCTCCCAGGGCGCTTCCGAGCAGGCCGCCAGCGTGGAAGAAGTCTCCTCCACCGTGGAGCAGATCTCCGCTGCCATCAGGCGCAGCGCCGACAACTCCAGCCAGACCGAGGCCATCGCCGTGAAGGCAGCCGACGAGGCGGAGGAAGGCGGCAGAACCGTGGCCCAGACCGTCACGGCCATGAAGCAGATCGCCGAAAAAATATCCATCATCGAGGAGATAGCACGCCAGACCAACCTCCTGGCCCTGAACGCGGCCATCGAGGCGGCGCGCGCGGGCCAGCACGGCAAGGGATTCGCCGTGGTGGCCGCCGAGGTCAGGAAACTGGCGGAGCGCTCCGGCGTCGCGGCAGCGGAGATCGCCACCCTCTCGGTGCAGTCCGTGGACGTGGCAGAAAAGGCCGGGGGGATGCTGAACTCCATCGTGCCCGACATCAGGAAGACGGCCCTCCTGGTGCAGGAGATCGCCAGCGCCTCCAGGGAGCAGAACACCGGCGCGCAGCAGATCAGCGAGGCCGTCAACCAGCTGAACCATGTGGTGCAGTCCAGCGCGGCGGCGGCGGAAGAGATCGCCTCCACGGCGGAGGAACTCTCCAGCCAGGCCGAACACCTGCAACAGGCCATCTCGTTCTTCAACGTGGGGACGACGGGGGTCGTGCGGGGCGGCATGGCCAGAACGGGCAGGAAGGCGCTGGGGGCGTAGGCCGGAAGATCTATCAGTTACCGAAAAGGGGCGCTCCTGTGATGCAGGAGCGCCCCTTTGTTGTGAGCTTCTTCGTAATGACAGTGGGAACCGAGCGCTAACTCGCCCCCTGGCGGTCCAGGTTCCGGTAGTTGATGGCCTCGGCCAGGTGCTCCACCCGGATGTCCGCCATGGAGTCCAGGTCCGCGATGGTGCGGGCCAGCCTGAGAATGCGCGTATGCGCTCGCGCTGACAGCCCGAGGCGCTGGTTGGCCATCTCCAGGAAGCGGTGGCAGTCCTCGCCGATGGGGCAATACACGTTCAGCGCCTTGCCCGAGAGCTGGCTGTTGGTGCGGATGTTCGTCCCGGTGAAACGCTCCGTCTGCACCGTGCGCGCACCCAGCACGCGCGTGCGCATCAGCGCCGAATCAACCCGGCCCGTCTCCGCCTTCAAATCCTTGTAAGGCACCGCCGGGACCTCCACCTGCAAGTCGATGCGGTCCAACAGCGGCCCGGAGAGTTTGGAGCGGTACGACAGCACCTTCACGTCCGTACACACGCACTCGTGGCGCGCGTCGCCCCGAAACCCGCAGGGGCAGGGGTTCATGGCCGCCACCAGCATGAATTCTGCGGGATACGTCAGGCTCATGGCCGCGCGCGCGATGGTCACGCGCCCATCCTCGATGGGCTGGCGCAGCACCTCCAGCACGCTCTTCTTGAACTCTGGCAGCTCATCCAGGAACAACACGCCCCGGTGGGCCATGGACACCTCGCCGGGGCGCGGCACGCTGCCGCCGCCGATGAGCCCGGCGTCCGATATGGTGTGGTGCGGCGACCTGAAAGGCCGCACGGTGATGAGCGAGCCGCCGCGCGCCAGTTCCCCGGCCACGGAGTACACCCGCGTGACCTCCAGGGCCTCGTCGAAGGTAAGGGGCGGCAACACCGTGGGGATGCGCTTGGCCAGCATGGTCTTGCCCGAGCCCGGCGGCCCCATGAACAGCAGGTTGTGGCCGCCCGCCGCCGCGATCTCGATGGCCCGCTTGGCGTGCTCCTGCCCCTTCACCTCGGCGAAATCCAGCGGGAAGGGGTCGGCGTCCTTGGAGAGCACCGCCGGGTCGAACTGCGTGGGCGAGAGAGCGTCCTGCCCGGTGAGGAAGCGCACGGCCTGATCCAGGCTGTCCACGGCGTAGACGGATAGCCCCTTGACCACCGCCGCTTCCTGGGCGTTGGCCGCAGGCACCAGAAGGCCCCGCGCGCCTTCATGCTTGGCCCGGATGGCCAGGGGCAGGATGCCGGACACGGGTTTCAGGTCGCCCGTGAGCGAGAGTTCGCCGGAAAAATAATAGCCCGCGATGGCGTCTGCGGGCAGGACCTCGGCTGCGGCCAGAAGGCCAAGGGCCAGGGGCAGGTCGTAGCCGCTGCCGGCCTTGCGCACGTCCGCCGGGGCGAGGTTCACGGTGATGCGCGACGGCGGCAGCTTGAAGCCCCGGTTCTTGAGCGCCGAGAAGACGCGCTCCTTGCTCTCGCGCACTGCGCCCTCGGCCAGCCCCACCATGGTGAAGGAGGGCATGCCCTGGCGGGCCAGATCGACTTCCAGAACGACAGTATGGGCTTCCACCCCGGCCAGGGCGGCGGAAAAGGCGCGAGAGAGGGCCAAGACATCCTCCGGGTATGCGGTGCGCGAAAAACAGATGCCCCTGCCGGGGCATCTACGGAAAGACCATACGCGCTTTTGCGCAGTTTATCCACTCATTCGAACACAGCCAACCCTCTTGACGTTAAGACCAAAAGTTCCGCATCATACCTCTGGATTTATACTTTGAACAGTCTAAAAGAGAGCCCACTCACAAGCCATATGCATTTAGAAAAATACACCTCCACTTGAGTCATGAATAACCATCAAACTACCCATCCGAGCCTTTACTTCAGCGTTGCCTTTCACCTCAACTTCCCATTTCTCAACTCCATCACAAATATCATTACACAGTCTATCAACCTGTACTTCCAGCGTAGAATCAGCACCTTCAGGATTCAAAATTTTGAACATATTGGAATGACATGACCCACTTTGGGGAGGAGTTATCACATGGAACCTGTTCACCATATCACGCACCCTCTGCCCCTCGATCACATCACCACCTTGGTGAAGATACGCGCATCGCAATGCATAGGCATCATTAGACGACAACAATGGTCGTGTCGCTTGTTGATGAAAAATATGATCTCTCAACCCCTTGGCATCACCTGAAGACAACAAAGATCGCACTGCGACTTCATCAACATAAGGACATGTATACCTTATCGCTACATACTTGTCCCACCAGCGCTTATACCTCGGTTTGCTCTTGACCGATGGATCTTCTAACCTACCACATATATCCGGGAGCGTCAGTGCCAGCGCCAAAGCTCCATACCAATTCTGCTGCGCTATCGCCGCCCGGACTGCCTTAGTAAATCGTTCCATGACTTTCCCCCGTGGTACGACTCACCGAGATGGTTTCTTGCTCGGGGTAGTTATCGCCCCAAACCCTTAATAACAAGCTCGATTTACGAGAGGGAAGCACATATCAAAAAAGCGCCCCGTTCATCCGAACGGGGCGCTTTATTACGCTCAATCTTACAGCCGAAGCCGCAGGCTACTTGATCACGTTGCCGATGCGGTTCCAGCGGATGTCCGTGCCACCAGCCCAGGACCAGTACAGCACCCAGGCCTTGCCCCGGATGTATTCGCGGGGGACGAAGCCCCAGTAGCGCGAATCCTGCGAGTGGTCGCGGTTGTCGCCCATGACGAAGTACTGGTCGGAAGGCACGGTGACCGGTCCGAAGGTCATCCTGGCTCCCGGCACGGGCGTGGCGTCCACGCGCTTGTAGGGTTCGTCTATCTTCTGGCCGTTGCGGAAGACCACGTTGTTCTTCAATTCGATCACGTCGCCGGGCAGGCCGATGATGCGCTTGATGTAGTCCAGGTCGCGGTTCTCGGGGTATTCAAAGACGATGACGTCGCCGTGTGCCGGGTCGCCAACCTTGACCAGGACCTTCTCGGTGAAGGGCAGCTTCACCCCGTAGGAGAACTTGTTCACCAGCAGATGGTCGCCCACCAACAAAGTCTCCACCATGGATTCCGAGGGAATCTTGAACGCCTGGACCACGAAGGTGCGGATCACCAGGGCGAGCACCAGGGCAACGGCCAGGGCTTCAACGTATTCCTTGAGAATTTTCTGCCAGCGAGGATTCATGCGGTGTCCTTTTCTTGAATGGGAGGCGAAGGCCCAGGCCCCCGCCGTCCGGCAGGGCGCGCCCTGCACCCGCCAGGAGAAGCTTGCCCTCTCCTGGGCTCCCCTGTCGCGGGGAGGGTCCGGGGTTGGTTATTCTCCGGCCTTCAGGGCGGCCAGGAAGGCTTCCTGCGGAAGCTCCACGTTGCCCATGCGCTTCATGCGCTTCTTGCCTTCCTTCTGCTTCTCCAGGAGCTTGCGCTTGCGGGTGATGTCGCCGCCGTAACACTTGGCGATGACGTCCTTGCGAAGCGGCGCGACACGTTCGCGCGCGATGACCTTGGCCCCGATGGCCGCCTGGATCACCACCTCGAACATCTGTCGTGGAATGACCTTGCGAAGTTTCAAGGCCACATCGCGCCCCAGGTAATAGGCCTTCTCGCGGTGCACGATCACGGCCAGGGCGTCCACGGGGTCGCCGTTCAGCAGGATGTCCAGCTTGACGAGGTCCGAGGCGCGGTAGTCGATCAGCTCGTAGTCGAGCGACGCGTAGCCGCGCGTGCCGGACTTCAGGCGGTCGAAGAAATCGTACACGATCTCCGCGAAGGGCAGCTCGTAGGTGATGATCACGCGGGTGGCGGTCAGGTAGCGGATGTCCTTCTGGATGCCGCGCTTTTCCTCGCACAGCTTGAACACGTTGCCCACGTACTCGTTGGGGACGTGGATCTCCACGCGGGCGTAGGGCTCGTACAGCGTGACCGTGTCCTGGGTCTTGGGCAGCTTGGAAGGGTTGTCGATGGAGATGGTGGTGCCGTCCTGTTTCTCCACCTTGTAGACCACGGACGGCGCGGTGGCGATGAGCTCCACCTGGTATTCGCGCTCCAGGCGCTCCTGCACGATCTCCATGTGCAGAAGCCCCAGAAAGCCGCAGCGGTAGCCGAAGCCCAATGCCTGGGAGGTCTCGGGCTCGTAGGTCAGGGCTGCGTCGTTCAGCTGGAGCTTTTCCAGGGCGTTCTTGAGCTGCTCGTAGTCGCTGGCGTCCACGGGATAGAGCCCGCAGAACACCATGGGTTTGACTTCCTTGAAGCCGGGCAGGGGATCTTGCGTCGGGTTCTCGGCCAGGGTGATGGTGTCGCCCACCCGGGCCTCGTGCAGGTTCTTGATGGCCCCGCACAGGAAGCCCACCTCGCCGGGGCCGAATTCGGTCATGTCCACCGGGCCGGGGGAGAAGACGCCCAGCTTGGTCACCTCGAATTCCGCGCCCGTGGAGAACATCTTGGCCTTGCTGCCCACCTTGAGGGTGCCGTCCATGACCCTGAACAGCACCACCACGCCCTGGTAGGCGTCGTACCACGAGTCGAAAATAAGGGCCTTGAGCGGAGCCTTGGGGTCACCCTTGGGCGCGGGCAGGCGTTCCACGATGGCCTCGAGAACCTTGTCCACGTTGAGGCCGGTCTTGGCGGAGACCGCCACGGAGTCCTTGGTGTCCAGGCCGATGGCCTCCTCGATCTCCTGCTTGACGCGGTCGGCGTCGGCGGAGGGGAGGTCGATCTTGTTGAGCACCGGGATTATTTCCAGGTCATTGTCCAGGGCCAGAAAGACGTTGGCCAGGGTCTGGGCCTCCACGCCCTGGGTGGCGTCCACCACCAGGAGCGCACCCTCGCAGGCAGCCAGGGAGCGCGAGACTTCATAGGAGAAGTCCACGTGGCCGGGGGTGTCGATGAGGTTGAGGATGTAGTCCGTGCCGTCCTTGGCCTTGAAGGGAATACGGACGCTCTGGGCCTTGATGGTGATGCCGCGTTCGCGCTCAAGGTCCATTTTGTCCAGATATTGTTCGCGCATCTCACGCTGGGTGATCACCTTGGTGACCTCCAGGATGCGGTCGGCCAGGGTGGACTTGCCGTGGTCGATGTGGGCGATGATGCTGAAATTCCTGATACGCGACTGGTCTACCATTTTTCACCTGCTGACATGTGTGCACACGCCCTCTAAAAGATGGCGGGGTTAAGGTCAATTGTCTGTTTTGCCCAGGCGGGTCCTGGGGCGGCGTCCAAAACCCCAAGCTCCCCGAGCTGTTGAATGCACGGACTTGCAAAAAATCCCGGTGCTGCTACCACTGCCTTGAAGGAGAAACGCGCATGACACGTACGTTGCGGCACATGTCCCTGACGCTGGCCCTGGCACTGGCCCCGCTGGCACTGGCCCCCCAGGCCCCGGCCCAGTCGCAGGCCAGAACACCGGCCCTGCCACGGTCCGCGTCCCCGGCCGAGGTGGCCCAGCTCATGGCCAAGCCACCGGCAGGACTTGAAATAGTGGATATCCGGCCCCAGGCCGAATTCGCGGACTACGCCCTGCCCGCCAGCCTGAACCTGGACGCCGCCGCCGTGCTGGCCGACGACTCCTTTGCCTCGGGGAGCGGGCCGCTCCTCCTGGTGGACAAGAACGGCACCCAGGCCTTCGCCGTGGCCGGAGTGCTGGCCCAGAAGACCTCGCGCCCCGTATTGGTGCTTACAGGCGGTCTGGCCGCATGGTGGGCCGCCCAGGAAAAAGGCATGGCCGTGAAGGAAGTGCCCCTGGCGGACCAACCCTCTCCCGCTGCTGCTCCGGCTGCGGCTCCGGCAGGCCCCGCCACGCCCGGTACGCCTCAACCCGCCACGCCGCAGCCATCCGACCCGGCGACTCCGCCAGCTCCGGCCAGCCCGGCCCCGCAACCCCCCGCCGCAAAAAGCGCAGGATGTTAAATTCATGAGCGATCAGCACACCCCCGATACGCCCTCAAAGGACGACAGCGTCCAGGCGGGCGACACAACACAGGATAAGGCCGGACCCTCCGGCGGCAATGGCACGGATACCGGAAAAGCGGCGCAGTCCGCCGCCGCGACGCCGCCCCAGGCGACGGCCCAGGCAGGTCCGGAACGTCCCCCCATGAACCCCTATCTTGCCGGAGTGTTCCTGGGGCTCACCCTGCTGGCATCCTACCTCATCCTGGGCGCAGGCCTTGGCGCGTCCGGCGCGCTGGCCCGCTTCGGGGCATGGGCCGAGCATCTGGTCCTGCCTGCACGGGTGGAGGCCAACGCCTATTTCGGCCCGTGGTTTCCCGGTCCGCTGTCCTACTATCTGGTTTTCATGGTCGTGGGCGTTTTCGCGGGGGGCCTTTTTTCGGCCCTCTCGGGCGGGCGGGTGCGCGTCGGCGTGGAACGCGGCCCCACGGCGTCGCGCATGCGACGCCTGATCCTGGCGCTTCTGGGCGGCGTGTTGGCCGGGTTCGCGTCCCGGCTGGCCATGGGCTGCACTTCCGGCCAGGGCCTTAGCGGCGGCGCGATCTTTCTCACCGGCAGCTTCGTGTTCATGGGCTGCCTCTTCGCCGTAGGCTATCTGAGCGCCTGGGCCTTCAGGAGGCAGTGGAAATGATAGCCACCCTGTATTCCACCGGACAACTGAACGCCCCCCTGGGCTTCGCCGCAGCCCTGGCCGTGGGCTTCTGCTTCGGCCTGAGCCTGGAGAAGGCCGGGTTCGGCAGTTCCAGGCGACTGGCGGGCGTTTTCTATTTCACGGACATGTCCGTGATAAAGGTGATGTTCTCGGCCATGCTCACGGCGGCGCTCGGCCTCGTGGCCGCCGTGAGCATGGGCGTGGTCTCCATGGACGCCCTGTACCTGATGCCCACGATCCTTGGCGCGCACGCCGTGGGCGGGGCCATCTTCGGCCTGGCCTTCGCCATGGGCGGCTGGTGCCCCGGCACCGCAGCCGTGGGCCTGGCCTCCGGCAAGCTGGACGCGCTGGTGTTCCTGATCGGCGTGGCGCTTGGCTCCATCGGCTTCGCCGAGTCCTACCAGTGGGTCGCGCCGCTTGCGTCCATGGGGTCGCGCGGCGTGGTCTTCCTGTACGACACGCTGGGCATCACCAAGCAGCAGATGGTGCTTGGCCTGACCCTCGCCGCCGTGGTGATGTTCTGGCTGTGCGAGATCATCGAACGCGGCCCGGCCATCGCGCGCCCCGGCGTCAGCAGGCTGTTTTTGGCCGGATTCAGCGCCGTCTTGTGCATCGCCGCGCTGGTGGCCATGAACCTGCCCCGAGTGGACGTCCCCGCCGGGAAAATCCAGATTCCTGCGGTCGCTTCGAGGCCTTCCGCCCAAACAGGCCAGCCCCAGGCCGGTCAGACCCAGGCCGCATCTCCGGAGGCCCAGCTCCTGGCCGCCGTGCAGACCGGCAGGGACCACATCGAATCCGAAGAGCTCGCCCGTCGGCTCATGGCCGGGGACCCTTCCATCACCCTGGTGGACATCCGCTCCAAGGCCGAGTTCGACGCTTTCCACCTGAAGGGCGCGGTCAACGTGCCCATGTCCCAACTGCCCGAGGCCCTGGCGGCCAAACGCGGACAGGGCATCATCGTGCTCTACTCCAACGGCATGACCCACCCCGCCCAGGCCCGCGACGCCCTGACCCGCATGGGCTTTGGCAACGTGTACCTGCTGGGCGACGGACTGGACGGCTTCTTCGAGCGCGTGCTCAAACCCGCCGCCCTGCGAGACGCCCCCCTGACCCCGGAGAGCGCCGCCGCCGTGAAGGCGGCCCGGCAGTTCTTCCTGCCAGCGGAGCTTGCCAGACCGGCCTCACCCGGACTGCTCACGCCTCCCGGAAACCTCCCCGGAGTCGTGGACGCGGGCTGGCTCAAGGCAAACCTGGGCAAGCCCGGCCTCAAGGTGATCGACCTGCGGCCCCAGCCTCAGTACAACACCGCCCACCTCCCCGGCAGCCTGTCCTTGCACCTGGAGAGCCTGCGCGGCAACGTGGGGGGGCTGCCCTCCATGCTGCTGCCCGCGCCCATGCTGGCCCAGCACCTGGGACAGATGGGCATAGGCCCCCGCGATCTGGTGGTGATCGTGCCGGGAGAGTCCCCGCACGACGCCACGCTTTTGGCCGTGGCCCTGGAGCGCGTGGGGCACAAGCGCTACGCCCTGCTCCAGGGAGGCATGAAGGCCGCGCTGGCCGCGAGCCTGCCCCTGGACGCCCAACTGCCCAAGGCTCCCGCCACGCGCTACCCGGCGCCGGACGCCCCTGACGGCTTCACCGTGACCGGCCAGGAAGTCCACGCGGCCATGACCGGCGGCAAGACCATCATCATCGACGTGCGCCCCGCCGAGTACTTCTCCGGGGCCAAGTCCGACGAGGCCCGGCCCGGACACATCCCCAACGCCGTGAACCGCCCCTTCACCGAGGACCACCAGAAAGGCCCCGGCGACGTGGTGCAGCTGAAAAACGCGGACGAGCTGGCCAAGGCCTATGCGGCCATCATCGCCTCCAAGGATTCCCCGGTGATCGTGCACTGCCGCACCGGGCATCAGGCCTCGCAGACCTGGTGGGTGCTCACGCGGCTTCTGGGCTACACCAACGTGAAGTACTACGACGCGGGCTGGACCGAATGGGCCGCGCGCCCGGAATGGCCCGCAGTGGTCTCGCCCCCGCCTGCCCAGTCCGGCCAATCCAAGGACGACAAGAGCAAGGACGAGAAAAAATGAGCGTCATTGTCGAGCTGTCGCTCTTCCCCCTGGGCGCGCAGGGAAGCCTCGCGCCCTTCGTGGCCCGGGCGGTGGACATCATCGCCGCCTCGGGCCTGTCCTGGCGGCTCGGCCCCATGGGCACCTGCATCGAGGGCGAATGGGACGAGGTGATGGTCGTGGTGGACGCCTGCTTCAAGGCGCTCGCCTCCGACCAGGACCGGGTGTACCTGACCATCAAGGCGGACTGGCGGGCCGGGCGAACGGGCGGGCTCGAAACCAAGCCCGCGTCCGTCGAATCCGTTCGGGAGAAACGTTCATGACCGCCATCGAGAAGCGAGCGTCCGGTTTCGACCCTTCTGCCCCTTCTGCATGCGGGCGCGGCGCAGCGGGCCACCAGCCCTCCCCGGCCTGCAACGCTTCCAGTCGGCCCCAGGCAGGGTCGGGACTCCGCGCCCTGCTGTGGCTTTTATCCCTGGCCGCCCTGGCCGGATGCGCCTCCGAACCGGCCAGACAGACCATCCCCGCCGAGCAACTGACCCAGGCCAACGCCCAGGCCGATCTGACCTCGCTGAAATCGCGCGTGCAGGAAATGCGCGTGCGCATCGACGAGCTGGAGAGCGTCCAGGGCAAGGCCGGGCGCGGCGTAACCCTGGACGAGGTCAACAGGCGGCTCGCCCTGCTGGAAGAAACCGTGTCGCGCATGGCGGCCACCCTGGGCGTGGACACGGGCTCGCGCGCGCCTTCGGCGTCCACGGGATATTCCGCTCCCCCGCGCGGGGGCTCCCCGGCCTACGACCCGGATTCCCCGCCGGTCGCGCCCATCACCATGGGCCAGACCGGCAACGACCCCGCCGAGGCCATCCTGAACATGGGCATGGAGTCCTTCAATCAGCAGGACTACAACCGCGCCAACAGCCTCTTCTCGGAGCTCCTCAAAAGCTACCCCACCTCGCGCCAGGCCCCGAACGCCCTGTTCTGGCAGGCCGAGACCAACTTCCAGCAGGGCGACTACGCCCGCGCGGCCCTCATATGCCAGGACCTTATCCAGAAATTCCCCAACAACCCCATGGTGCCTTCGGCCATGCTCAAGCAGGCCCTGAGCTTCCGCAAGCTGGGCAAGCTCCAGGCCGCCAAAATCCTCCTTCAGGACGTGGAGAAGCGCTACCCCGGCAGCCCGGAGGCCCGGAGCGCCCAGATGCAGCTGCGCGACCTGCGCTGATCACCCGCAACAGGAACGTCATCCCGGTTGCGTAGACATTCCCTGCGCGGTCGGCAAACACCTTACTTCGGAGCTTCTCATGAAACTGGCCACCAAGCTGTACGGCGGGTTCGGGGCGTTGCTTCTTTTCGTCGCAGGCATCGGCCTGTTCGCTATCATTGAAATGCGCGCCATCTACGCGGAAACAGAGCTGCTGGCCGACGACTGGCTGCCCAGCATCGTAGACGTCGGACAGATCAGCGACGCAATCCAGAGTTTTCGCCGCTATGAGCTGATCCACATCATGTCCACCGACGAGAAGGAGATGCGCCGCTACGAAGCCCTGATGCAGGAGTCGCTGAACAAGGCCGAGGAGGCCATCCGAATCCTGGACCCGCTCATCACTGCCGAGCAGCGCGAGGAGCGCAAGATATTCGACGAGTTCCTGGCCTCCTGGAAGCAATACAAGGCCGAGCACGACAAGATCGTCAAGATCTCGGTGATGAACCAGGACAAGGCCGTTCAGATCGCCACGGGCGACTCCGCCAAGGCCATCCAGGCCACCATCGCCAGCCTGAACAAGATCACCGCCATCAACACCAAGGGCGGCAAGGACAGCGCCGCCAAGGCCATCGAGGCCTTCACCATCGGCCAGACCAGCCTCATCGCGGCCGTTCTGGCAGCCGTGGCCGTGGGCCTAGCCCTGGCCTTCCTCCTGGCCCGCAACGTGCTTTCCCAGATGGGGGAGGACCCCGGCTATCTGAGGCAGGTGGCTGGCGAGATCGCCTCCGGCAACCTGGACGTCAGCTTCAAGCCCGTGCAGGGAAACGGCGGCGTGTATGCGGTGCTCATCCAGATGGTGTCCACCCTCAAGGAAAAAATCACCGAGGCAGACCAGAAATCCCAGGACGCCGCCCAGCAGGCCAAGGCCGCCGAGGATGCCACGCTCCAGGCCGAAGAGGCCAAGCAGCAGGCCGAACGCGCACGGGCCGACGGCATGCTGCAGGCTGCGGGCAAGCTGGAGGAAGTGGCCTCCATCATCTCCTCCGCTTCCGAGGAACTGGCCGCCCAGGTTGAGCAGTCCAGCCGGGGTACCGAGATCCAAGCCGGGCGCGTTGGCGAGACTGCCACCTCCATGGAGGAGATGAACGCCACAGTGCTGGAAGTGGCCCGCAACGCCTCCCAGGCCGCCGAGACCTCCGACCAGGCCAAACGCAGAGCCCAGGAGGGCGCGGGCGTGGTCAGCGAGGTGGTGCGCGAGATCGGCCTGGTGGAGAAGCAGGCCCTGGAGCTCAAGTCCGACATGGCCAGCTTGGGCGCGCAGGCCGAGTCCATCGGACGCATCATGAACGTGATCTCCGACATCGCCGACCAGACCAACCTCCTGGCCCTGAACGCCGCCATCGAGGCGGCGCGCGCTGGCGACGCCGGGCGCGGTTTCGCCGTGGTGGCCGACGAAGTGCGAAAACTTGCCGAAAAGACCATGACCGCCACCAAGGAAGTGGGCGACGCCATCCACGGCATCCAGGACGGCGCGCGCAAGAACGTGGGCGCTGTGGACCGCACGGTGTCGCTCATCGGGGACGCCACCGGGCTTGCCGGAAAGTCGGGCGAGTCCCTCAGGGCCATCGTGGAGCTGGTGGACGCCTCCTCAGACCAGGTGCGCTCCATCGCCACCGCCTCGGAACAGCAGTCCGCCGCCAGCGAGGAGATCAACCGGGCCATCGAGGACATCAGCCGCATCTCCAACGAGAACGCCGACGCCATGAACCAGTCCGCCCAGGCCGTGATGGAGCTGGCCGAGCAGGCCCAGGCCCTAAGCCGCCTGATCGGCGAACTGAAGGCCGAGGCCGGAGTGCCCCAGGCGGCCCTTGCGGCCGCCGCGCCGCATGCGATCGGCAGGACGCAGGCGAAACCCAAGGCGCTGGGAGCAGGATCAGGCAAAGGGCTCGATTCCACCATCGCCAGAGTCATCGGAGAGAAGTAATCCTCGGAGAGCCTCCGGCGGCCAGAGAGGGCTCCGCCCTCTCTGGACTCTCCCGCCAGGGGGATCATCCCCCTGGACCCTCAGTGGGCTTCGCGTCCCAGAGCGATACGTTTCAGAAATCTCGCAAGAAAGCCCTGAAGCGCGCAAAGCCGCGCTTCAGGGCTTGTTTTTTGAAGTCGACGTCCTCGACGAGGCCTGGGGATGGGGCTGGAGCGGGCGCGCCATGCGCGGCGGGCGACGAATCGTCTTCAAATCGGTTCGAGCTCGCCGCGCATGGCGCGAACGGGACAGCCCCGTCCCCAGGCCAGAGCCGCCGCCCCCACCGCCCGACATCCTGACGCGCCACGACGCGAAGCTACGTAAAAGTTTTTGAGAGGAGGTCCCGGAGGAGGCATCCCCCCTCACACGATAAACGCAAAGCGCCCCCGCCTCGAAGTACCGAAGCGAGGGCGTATTGCATTTTGATGCATAGCCGACGCGTCGTCAGCGCAAAGTCATGAAAGAAACTCAGACTTAGCAGATTTCGTTCGGTGATGTTTTGCTTCTCGCAAGTATGGATTGAACAATAGGAAACAATCTTGAAGCAATAGACTTATGCCCAATTGAATTTGGATGCACACCGTCGTGAAACAAGTCGGACTCAATACCTGAAAGCAATTCGAGGCCGTCTGCAAAATAAATATTGGAGAACTCTTTACGCAAAATATCATATGCTTCAAATGCAAGTTTCCGTCTCTTGTCGAGACTGA
Source organism: Fundidesulfovibrio putealis DSM 16056 (assembly GCF_000429325.1). Lineage (NCBI taxonomy): Bacteria > Pseudomonadati > Thermodesulfobacteriota > Desulfovibrionia > Desulfovibrionales > Desulfovibrionaceae > Fundidesulfovibrio > Fundidesulfovibrio putealis. Next base: position 547,578 of record NZ_KE386885.1, on the reverse strand, counting down.
CTGATCCGTTAAACATATCAACTTCAAATTGATCACCCAAGGCAGAAATTATCAATATAGACCGATTGACGTCAACTTCTTTGATCTCACGAACCATCCGGACAATGTTATGTTTTACATTTCCGTACGCTTGACGCGCGCTCTTTATAATATAAAGGTCAGAATCTATACTCTTAAGAATGCCCACCATTCGATGATCCCCGATGGCATTCCCTCCAAATCCAAAATTATAGTAGTCACAACCCAACATGGCGCACAATCGTGACGCGTAATTGAGTGCAGGTCTGCACGATGCTGCACCTTGCGTGATACTTGTCCCATAAAACAACAACTTTTTCTGATATACTATCGGAGCACAGTATGAGTAGTCATCAACATAGATATTGAATTCCGGGCATATGCTGTACGTTGGCATATACACGACGACATCATTCACATCGCCGCCCAACGAATACGTTGTATAGCTGTCATCGAATGTCTTACACCACAGCAATGAAAACGGCCTGCGCATCACACCATTAGTTACAATATCAAATGCGCCAATCGAAAAGGCTGAGAAAGTATCCGTGCCAGATGCCTGCCCAACCTGATTAAACGCAACCTTAATGACTTTTGAATTCGTTCGAAACGCGACCCGCACCCCAGCAGGACATTTCTTCAAATATTCAAGACCACTATGTGTCTGTACATCGTGGGGGATCCTAGACACAGAACCAGAGACATCGAGACAAATGGTGCCGCAAAGCGCTACTTCAGTTCGAATATCAACTATCCGCATACCAAACACACCTCTTTGCATCCTCGCAACACCAAGCCCTGTGGACTATAATATGCGACAGTTCAATTTTAGATCTGAAATTTTCGACTTGATCGACTCTCTATGCGTTGACGATATTATTATAACATCGACCTCCGGACGAGAGATGATTTCATCCGGGCTAAGTATCAAACTTCCCCCGACGACATCTCCACCTCGATTGGTGTCAACCAAGAGGACCTGCCGTCCGGCAAGATGATGGGAGAAGAACTTCTCAAACCGCCCAGAAACACCCCAGAAACATGGTACACTGAAATTGTCCAGCACTGTGGTGACAAGCAAATCTATCGCCTTTGTCCCCCAATGCCTTTCAAAATGATACACATAATACTCAAACAGCCAACTCTTGTCCGGGTCATTTGCTATGGCAGATGCGATTCTTGAAATAAATTCGTCAAGCTTTTTCCCTGCAAAGAACTGCTCTCCAACGGTTACTATCTTACTCTGAACCTTTCTCCGCTTATCAGATTCACCAAGCTTTTCTTTTATTATTACGTCAATAAGCTTCTCTGAAAAATACTGATCAATAAAACGCGACACAACATAGTTTCCCGTCCGGACAAGATCGACATGCAACTTGTCAACAAACTGCTCTTGCAAGCGCAACTCATCGACCACAATCTCATATGACGGGAAATAATAGCATCGCCGCCTTGACCTAATAAACTCATCTATTGCAACTCTACATATCGATTTTGAAAGATTATTCTGAACAAATTTACACTGTGTCGACGTATTGAATGCACCGTCATCTTCCGACACAAACGAATATCGTTGAGGCGACAGAGTAACAAAAAAGTTAAATCGTTCACCTCCTTTAATTTTTACAATCTCATCATGAATCTCATTCAATTGACCGACAATTTGAGCAACGCTTAGCGACAATTGCGCGTAACTTTCTGGCGGCATCTTATCAGACGTAGAAATACATACACCCGTCACATTGTCTCGAATGATTATATTCGTTCCAAGTGTAAATATAACATTATCTGCCCTCTCAATTTCATTACGGAACTCTTTGACGAGTTCGTTAATTATTCTGGATACATCATCCTGCGTCTGAAAAATCCGCCCAATGCTAAATTGCCACGGATTAATTCCGCCGACATAGTCGTCATACTTGTGATAATGAATTTTGCTGTTCTCATTGGTGACGATCTTAAGTACATTCAAAAGGCTTTCCGTGCTAAAATGTCTGCAAATTTCCCTTTTGAAGTAGCAGTGAATTCCGATACCACACAACGCCGCCGAGATATTAGCAGCAAAACATGAGCCAAATGAAACAAACTTACTGTCGAACCCCGTTATTAACTCATTTTTCATTAAAGATATAATTGGAAACACTTCGTGCCTTGGAGATAGAATCCCAGACTTCAGAAACGAATCACTCATGATGATCCTTCGTGTTCAGTGTTCCATCAATATTGCGGGCACTCAAAGCGATAAAGGCAGCCTTCCACGCCCAAGCAAACAACTCATGCGGCATGTGCGAACCATACCTGAACAATACAACACCAACCTCACTCTTATATCTTACTTTCCCGTGCAACTTTTGCAGCGCCATTCTGTTGCTTTGCAAAGGAATTTACAGTTCTCATTTATGAGAACACATGCACTATTCCAGACACGCTAGGCCACGTCCTGGAACAGCGCCGCAGGCCTCCCCGGCAGGCCGGGCAGATCCTTGAGGCGCGAATCCATCGGTGAGGCCTCCTGATGCTTTTTGGCCTGGGCCAGATTCAGGCTGCCGATGGGGTCCATGGCAAAAAGCGCGCTCTCGCCGGGAGAACGCAACACATCAAGCACCGCCCGCAGGCTGAGTTCGAACATGGAGTCCAGGCAGGCCCGGTCGTCGGGCAGTGGCAGCACGCTCTGGGCAAAGCGCAGGGAGCGGTTCCAGCCGCGAAGCCCGGCGAGGCGCACACTGCTGCGGAACATGCGCTTGCGGCACAGGTAGGTGAACACGTTCTTATCCAGCGCCTGGACCATGCTGCGGTCCACCATGCGCTGTGAGGGCCGCGACAGGCGGTGGGACAGGCCGTGGCCGCCGGTAAGGCGCGAGTCGGCCTGCACCTCCACATAGGCGTGGGCCAGATTTCCAGGAAGCGACGTGCGGACCATGACGCCCGGCACGTAAATATTGTGCGCCACCACGTCAGCCGCCAGATGCGACATGTACCCCAGGGCGTGGACCTTCAGCTGTTCGCTGTCGGCGGCCTGGGAGAGACGCGCGGCGGACTCCCAGTTGTGGCTGTGGCCAGGGCGCATGCGCGTGCCCTTGCCCACGAAGAAGTCCGCGCTCAGGCAGCCGTACAGATAGGTATTGGGAAACTGGGTGAGAAGCGCGGCCACGGCGGGCGGCACCAGGTCGAGATTGGCCAGCACGAAGCGTGCGGCCGCAGTGTGGACTCCAGGCCCCCAGGCCAGGGCCTCGCCGGGCGCGAGAAGGACCAACGCGAAGGAAAGAACCAAAAGGAGCGCCACGACAAAGCCTCCATCACCTTATGCGGACGGGGATGTATGTATGTCCTCAGCTGGGCAAGTCAAGTTACAGCCCGTTCATGCGCGCAGCCGGGATCAGAACAGCGCGTCCTTGTCTCCCAGCAGCGTGGACATCACCGACGGGTCCGCAAGCCCGGACACGTCACCCATGCGGCCCTCCGCCGCCCCGCGCAGGGCGTTGCGCGCGATCTTGCCGGAGCGCGTCTTGGGCAGCTCCTCCACGATGCGAATCGAAAGCGGGAACTCCGGACCTTCCACGTCGCGTCGCACGGCCTGCGTCAGCACGGCCTCCATGTGCTCCGGTTCGCCTGCCTCGGCCCGCAGCGTGGCGTAGACCACCACCTGCTCGCCAGACGCCACGGCCGCCGCCTCGGCCACGTCCGGATACGCCGCCACGCAGGCCTCCACCGCCACCAGTGGCAGCTCCGATCCCGCTAGCTCCGAGCGTCCCTGGATGATGAACTTGCCGTCCGGCGTGGTCTGCACCAGATCGCCCGTGTCGTAGAAGTCTTTCGCTCCAAGGCTCCCTTCCACCAGCCGCGCGGCCATACCCGGCCATGGGGCCAGGATCACCAGATGCCCGCCTGCCTGCGTCCCGGCCTCCACGCCGGAAAGCGGTGCGAGCCCGCCCTGGCTGCCAGACAACATGAGCACGCCGCCAGTCTCGGTCTGGCCCCAGGCGTCCACCACCGGGGCGCGGCCCTTGCCCACGGAGCGGGCCAGCCAGCTGCGGTTCTCCGGGGTGAGCTTCTCGCCCACGCTCACGATAAGCTTGAGCGACGGCAGGTCGCGCGCGGCGGGCCAGGCCTCGCCTTCGCGCATCAGCTGTCCGGTGAGGGCCGGGGTGGTCAAAAGCGTGGCCACCTGGTGCTTCTGGGCGATGCGCCAGATGCGGTCCGGCTGCGGATAGCCGGGAGAACCCTCATAGAGAAGCGTGGTGGCCCCCAGGCACAGCGGGGCATACACGGCGTAGGCGTGGCCCATGATCCAGCCGGGCTCGGCCTGGCACCAGATGGTCATGCCGGGGCCGACTCCGAAGCCTTCCCGCGCGGAGGAAGTACAACCCGTGAGGAACCCGCCCGCCGAGTGCACCACGCCCTTGGGGTGCCCCGAAGAGCCGGAGGTGTACAGGATGAACAAGGGGTCCGACGCGCCATGCACCGCGCCCGGAAGGTTGGGCGGCGTGGGATGGGCCGCTATGGCCTCGTGCCACCAGACGTCGCCGGGGCGGGCGTCCTCCATGGGGCGGCCCGTGCGGCGCACGAGCACTCTGCGCGGCACGTCCTGGGGCTGGACCAGGGGCACGGGACGCCCGGCCTTGTAGAAGCCGTCGGCGGTGATGAACAGCTTGGCCTTGCAGGCCCCGAGACGCTCGGAGATCCCCGCCGGGGACAACCCGGCAGGGAACACCAGATGCACCGCACCCAGGCGCGCCAGGGCCAGCATGGAGACCACCAGCTCCGGCAGGGCCGGAAGCGCGATGCCCACCACGTCGCCCGCGCTGACCCCGAGCCCGGCCAGCACCACGGCGGCGCGGCGCACGTCCGCCAGGAGCCTGCCATAGGTGAAGACCACGGCCTCGTCCTCGGGTTCGCCCTGCCAGATCAGCGCTGGCACGTCGGCTCGCCCGGCGGCCACGTGGCGGTCCAGGCAGTTGGCGCTCACGTCCAGGGTCGCGCCCGAAAACCAGCCGGGGGCGGCGTCGAAGGAGTCGGGGCAGGCCTTGGACCAGGGTTGGCTCCAGGTCAGGAGTTCATGGGCGCGCTCGTTCCAGAAGCGTTCGCGGTCGTGGGCGTTCATGGCTCTCCTTGGCGGGGCTTAAGCGTCTTGCGGGCAGGCGTCCGGGAAATTCTCCCAAGCCCTGGTCGCGATACGAAAATGAGGCTTGCCGGAATGTTCCAGGACAACTATCCTGAACTCACGGGAAAGTATCAGCCCAACCCCAGGATTTCAACAAGCGGCGAACCATGAGCGTTGCCAATCTCGACGGACTTTTCAGGCCCAACTCCGTGGCCGTGATCGGCGCGACCAACGAGCCCGGGCACGTCGGTTGCGTGGTTATGGAAAACCTGCTGGCGGGCAAGTTTCTTGGCCCGGTGATGCCCATGTCCCTCACGGAAGACTCCGTGCTGGGCATCGATGCCTACAAGGGCGTGGACACCCTGCCCCTGACGCCTGATCTGGCCATCCTGTGCGTGCCGCCCGAAGAGGCCCCGGAGTACATCTACCGCCTGGGTCGGCGCGGCGTCAAAGCCGCCGTGGCCCTGTGCCCCGGCTACGCCAGGCTCACTCCCGGCGAGAAATGGGAGATACAGGAGAAGATGCTCTCCGCCGCCGAGGACGAGGACATCCGCATCCTCGGCCCCTCCGGCCTTGGCCTCATCATTCCGCCCATCGGCCTGAACGCCAGCCTGGTCAAGGCCGAGCCGCCCAAGGGGCGCATCGCCTTCATCTCCCAGTCGGCCTCGCTGTTCACGGGCGTTCTGGACTGGGCGCGCGGCCACGGCATCGGCTTCTCCTACGTGGTGTCGCTGGGCGACCGGCTGGACCTCAAATACCACGACCTTTTCGATTATCTCTCCTCCGACCCCAACACCCGCTCCATCCTGCTCTATCTGGAGAGCGTGTCCGACGCCCGCAAGTTCATGAGCGCAGCCCGCGCCGCTGCCCGCAACAAACCCGTGCTGGTGGTCAAACCGGGGCGCAGGCGCGGCCCCAGCGGCGAGTCCCTGGCCAAGCCGGGGCAAGGCCTGGACGAGGTGTACCACGAGGCTTTCCGGCGCGCGGGCATGCTGCGCGTCTTCGAGATAGACGCCCTGTTCGACGCCGCCCAGACCCTGGCGCGCTCCCAGCAGCTCAAGGGCGACAAGCTGGCCATCCTGACCAACGGCGGCTCCGTGGGCGTGATGAGCGCGGACACCCTGGTGGAGCGCGGCGGCAAGCTGGCCGGATTCTCCGAGCAGACAGTCCTTGCCATGCGCGAGCTGCTCGGCCCCAACTGGCTGCGCGACGGCATCGTGGACATGGGCCTGACCGCCTCGCCCGAGCATTACACCCAGGCCCTCTCGACGCTCCTGAAGGACAAGGAATCGAACGCCGTGCTGGTGATGCACGTGCCCTTCGCCGCAGTTGCCGGAGAAGAGGCCGCCAAGGCCGTGATCGCGGCGGCGGCCAAGAACCAGCGGCCGGTTTTCACCTGCTGGCTGGGGGCGGGCGTGGCCGAACCGGCCCGCGCCCTGTTCAGCCAGGCGGGCATCCCCACCTATGCCACGCCCGACACCGCCGTGCGCGCCTTCCTGGACATGGCCAACCACCGCCGCACCCAGGAACTGCTCATGGAGATGCCCGCAAGCATCCCCGCCGGGTTCACCCCGGACACCGAGATGGCTTTGGGCGTGATCCATTCCGTGCTGGAAGAGGGACGCGGCGAGCTGACTGAACCGGAAGCAAAGGTGGTGCTCGCTTCCTACGGCATCCCGGTCATTCTTTCCCGGCTGGTCAGGACCGTGCCGGAGGTGCTGGAGGCGGCCCAGGAGATCGGCTACCCCGTAGCCATCAAGGTGGTCTCCCCGGACATCCCCCAGCCCTTCGACGTGGGCGGCGTGGTGCTGGACGTGGAGGACGCCGAAGAGCTGCGTCAGGCGGCCCAGGCCATAAAAGCCCGCGCGAGAAAACTTGAGCTCGGGGCGGACATCAAGGGCTTCATCGTGCAGAAGATGGGACGCCGGGGCGCGCAGGAGCTTCTGGTGCAGGCCCAGGTGGACCCGGTTTTCGGCCCGTTTTTGCGCTTCGGACAGGGCGGGCTTGCCGCGAAGCTCTCCCAGGACAAGGCCATCGCGCTGCCGCCGCTCAACATGAGCCTGGCGCGCGACCTCATCAGCCGCACCCGCGTGTCGGCATTCCTGCGCGGCTTCGGGGGCAGGCCCCCGGCGGACATCGACGCCATCAGCCTGACCATCATCCAGGTGGCCCAGTTGGTGATCGACATCCCGCAGATCCAGGAGATCGACATCAACCCCCTGTTCGCGGACAGCCAGGGGGTCGCGGTGCTGGGCGCGCGCATCCGCGTGGCCGACGCCACCGCCGCCGGGCAGGACCGGCTGGCCATCCGCCCCTACCCCAAGGAGCTGGAGCAGCCCGCCGTCCTGAAGAACGGGCGCGAGATCCTGGTGCGGCCCATCCGGCCCGAGGACGAACCGGCCCACCACGAATTCTTCAAGCACCTCTCGCCCGAGGACCTGCGCTTCAGGTTTTTCGGCGTGGTGCGCGAACTCTCCCACATGGAGATGGCGCGGCTCACCCAGATCGACTACGAGCGCGAGATGGCCTTCATCGCCACCGCCCCCAATGAGGACGGCATCCCCGAGACCCTGGGCGTGGTGCGCGCCTCGGCCAAGCCGGACAACAGCACGGCCGAGTTCGCCATCATCGTGCGCTCCGACCAGAAGGGCCAGGGCCTTGGGCGGCTGCTCATGGAGAAGATCATCGGCTACTGCCGCAGCCGGGGCACCGGCGCAATCACCGGGCAGGCCCTGCTGGAGAACAAGGGCATGCAGGGTTTGGCCGAAAAGGTGGGGTTCGAGGTCTGGCGCAACACCGACGACGAAGTAGTGGAGATGCACCTGGACCTCAAACAGCCTCCCGGACTCTACCGATAACCAATCGGTAAGCTTCGATCTATTTCTTCAGCCGCATCGTGGTCTTGAAGGGCCTGAACCCCAGCTTGTCGTAGAAGGCCCTGGCGTTGTCGTTGCCAGCTGTGACCTCGAGGTTCTCGGTCTTGGTCCCTTTGGATGCGAACCAATCGAGAGAGTCCTTTGCCTGGGCCAGCCCGATGCCTTTGCCGCGCATGGAGTCGTCCACGAAGAGCGATTCCAGCGTGCCGTTCATGCCGTCATCGATGAAGCTCAGGCAGTAGCCCACCAGCACGCCGTCCGACTTCACCAGCCGCACCCGCAGCCCGTTCGCCCCGGAGGCTACCCAGCGTTTTTTGCGCGAATCGATGGTGCGGCCCTTGAAGGCGTCGCCGAAATCCTTGCAACACACGGCCTGATAGGCGTTCAGCTGCTCCCACATGGGGGCGATGAGGTCAATGGCTTCGGCTCCGGCGGTTTCGTATTCGATCTGGGGCATAATTCGCTCCTTCGACGTGGTTTCGTGTCTGATGCCGACATATCACGCCACGCACCACTGGGAAAGCGCCAGATTCACACGCAAATACTATACGCGTTCATGTAATCCGCGATGGCGGATTGTCCTGATACCACTTGCGCAGCACCAGACGCCCACGCAACGGAGCAAACCTGACGCTGGAGCAGCTCAGCGCATCACCGAGGCGTAGAGCGAGCGCAGCATGGCAACGGGAAGGCCGGATTCCCAGCCGCCCAGGGCCATGGCCGAGACGCACACGGCCCCGAACAGCCCCACCCCGCCCACCAGCCCCGTAAAGCGCGATACGGGCCGGTTCAGAAACCGCAGGCTGAGGGTATACTCCCTGGGACAGGCCTCGACGCACTGGCCGCAGGCCACGCACTGGGGCGAGCGCGCGGCGGCTCCCGGCGCGATGTCCATGGGGCAGGCGCGTCGGCAGCGCCCGCAGCCGTCGCACGTGTCGTCATCACGCTTCACGGAGCACGGCCCCACCCGGCCCAGAAGCCCCAATAGTGCGCCATACGGACAGAGCCAGCGGCACCAGGCGTTGCGGAAGAACAGGCCCGTAGCCAGCAACACGCCCAGCACTGCCAGGAAGGTATTGGAGGGATGCAGGAAGAGCTTCAACAGATGGGCGTCGGCAGTGAGGTTATAGGCGCTGGTCATGAACTGGCGCGTGGTTGCCGGGTCCATGAGCACTCCGATGGACACCAGGAAACAGCCCAGCAGCAGGTATTTGACCGCGCCTGCCAGCCTGTCGGCAAGTTTTGGGACGCTGCGGCCCAGCTTCAGACGCTTTCCGGCCTCGCCCACAAGGTCCGACACCAGGCCCACCGGGCACACGAACCCGCAGAAGCTCTTGCGAAACAGAAAGGAGCAGGCCATGGCCGCCAACAGGATGGTCAGCCCGGCAGGATGAACAGGATCGTAGGCTCCGGCAAGGATCAGGTTCTTGAGGCCCATGAGGGCCGCTATGGGCAGGAAAGCCTCGATCCCAGCCGGACGCGGCACGAAAGCTGCCTGCGGATTTATGGTCCACTCCAGGAAACGCATGAACTGCCAGCCCGCATAGACGCAGCCTGCCGCGACAACGTACTGCGCGGCGCGGCGCGCGGTCTTGGCCGTAATCATCCGGGACATTCTTTTCCCTCCGTCAAACTGAGAACGCCAGAGCCTACGCTCTGGCGACGCGATGCGCTGTCGGCCTGCCGACAGGGGGAGGGATGAAACGCCCCTTCCGACGGGATGGCAAGGGAAAAGACAAACGCCGCCAAGCGTCCGCCCTGAGTCTTTCGGCTAAGCAAGCATCGGGCATCCGGCCGTTGAATGGAATGTGACGCACATCATACCTCGTATCGGTTTTCGGAGTCATTTCTGACCGCACCAACGCGAAGGAGGCTCCAATGAGCACATTCATAGACGACCTGAAAAAGGACCACCAAAAGCTTCTGGGAACGCTTCAGGAAGCACAGGAGCTGGGCTGGGGCACGTGCGCGGGACGGATCAAGCTTCTTGAGTGCAAGGCGCTGCTCGTCGCGCACCTGAACAAGGAAAACACCAGACTGTATCCTGAAATGAGGAAGTGTTCCCTCGACAACGCATCCACGGAAAAGACCGTCGGCGACTTCACGTCCGAGATGGAGTCGCTCACCAAGGATGTGGTCGCCTTCATCGGCAACGCCGACAAGATGGCCCTGGGCATGGACTACGCGCGCGAGCTCGGCAAGATCATAGCCATAGTCAAGAGGCGCATCAGCCGGGAAGAGACGCTCCTGTATCCCCTGTACGAGAAGCTGGCCAAGGCCTGCTGACAGTTTTGACCAGACCCACGGCAACATGACAGCCCCTGGACGACCGCTCGCCCGGGGGCTTTGTCGTTCTTCCGGACTGGCCCGCCTGCCAGGACTTGCTCCGTCGGTCCTTCGCGGGGCTTCTTGTATTGATGCCGCAAATGGAGGATGTACTGGCGCAAGGCTTGCGACAGATTCGCAGGTCGCCCACGCGCTCGCGCCGACCAACAGGAGGAAGCAATTCCATGACCATGACATCCATATTCCCCGCACGCTACGTCCAGGGAGCAGGCGCTCTCTCCCTGCTGCCGGAAGAGGCTGCCCGGCTTGGGACAAACGCCCTGGTCATCATCGACAAAGTTATGCGTCCCACTGTCGACAAGGCCCTGGCAGGCCAGGACAAACTCACCCTGACCCATGAGACTTTCAATGGAGAGTGCAGCGACGAGGAGATCGACCGGCTGGCCGCCGCAGGCAGGCAGGCCAAGGCCGACGTCGTCATCGGCGTCGGCGGCGGCAAGCCCCTGGACACGGCCAAGGCCGTGGCGCACGCCCTGAACCTGCCAGTGGTTATCGTGCCTACGCTTGCCTCCACAGATGCCCCGTGCAGCGCGCTCTCGGTGATCTATACGCCCGAGGGAGCCTTCAAGCGCTATCTGCTGCTGCCGCGCAACCCAGACGTGGTGCTGGTGGACAGCGAGGTGATCGTAAACGCTCCGGTCCGTTTTCTGGTCTCGGGAATGGGGGACGCCCTGTCCACATGGTTCGAGGCGCAGGATTGCCAGGAGAGCGGAGCCGCCAACATGACCGGACGCTCCGGGACCATGACGGCCTTCGCCCTGGCGCGCCTGTGCTTCGACACGCTCATGGCCGACGGCGTCGCGGCCATGCATGATTGCGCGAAAAAGACGGTCACGCCTTCGCTGGAGCGGGTCATCGAGGCCAATACGCTCCTGAGCGGGCTGGGCTTCGAAAGCGGAGGGTTGTCCGGAGCGCACGCAATCCACAACGGGTTCACCGTGCTGCCTGAGACCCACTCGTGCTGGCACGGCGAGAAAGTCGCCATGGGCACGCTGTCGCTTTTGATGCTCACCAAGCGCCCGGCGGAACTGGTCTCCCAGGTCTACGACTTCTGCATGGCCGTGGGCCTGCCGGTCTGCCTGGCGGACATCGGGCTCGCCACGATAACGGATGAGCAGTTGCAGGCAGTGGCCAGACTGGCCTGCGCGCCGGGAGAAACCATCCACAACATCGCGGGCGGCGTCACCCCCGAACGAGTCGTGGCGGCCATCAAGGCGGCTGACGCCGAAGGGCGCAGGCGCCGCAAATAAAAAACGGCCCCATGCGCCGGAGAACACTCCGACGCATGGGGCCGCGTTTCAAATCCAGTCTAGCTGGCGACGATGTTCACCAGCTTTCCGGGCACGTAGATCACCTTGCGCACGGTCTTGCCTGAGAGGTGCTTCACCGCGTTCTCCTCGGCCAGGGCCGCAGCCTTCACGGACTCCTCGTCCGCATCCGCCGCCACCTCGATCTTGCCGCGCAGCTTGCCGCACACCTGCACCACAACGGTCACGGTGTCCGTGACCAGGGCGGCAGGGTCGTGCATGGGCCAGGGCTGATCGGCCAGCAGCTTCTTGTGGCCGAGCATCTCCCAGAGTTCCTCGCAGATGTGCGGGGCCATGGGCGAGAGCACGGTGATCAGCGCGTTGACCGCCGAGGACACCGCCTGGGGCGACTCCTGCTTGAGCGCGTCCACGTTGGCGTAAAGGAAGTTCAGCATCTCCATCACCGCGGCGATGGCCGTGTTGAACTGGAACTGGCCCTCGATGTCCTTGGCGACCTTGGCCACCATGGCGTGCTCGCGGCGGCGCAGCTCCTTCAAGAGAGGCGAGAGCTCCTGCGGGTCCAGGGGCAGGCAGCCGCCCGTGGGCCGGATCACGCCTTCGAGCTCTTCCGTCACCAGACGCCACACGCGCGACAGGAAGCGCGCCGCGCCCTCGATGCCCGTGTCGGACCACTCCAGGTCCTTCTCGGGCGGAGCGGCGAACAGCATGAACACGCGCACGGTGTCCGCGCCGTATTTGGCCACCATCACGTCCGGGTCCACCACGTTGCCCTTGGACTTGGACATCTTGGCCCCGTCTTTGATGACCATGCCCTGGGTGAGCAGGTGGGCGAAGGGCTCGGCGTGCTCGATGTAGCCCAGGTCGCGCAGGGCCTTCACGAAGAAGCGCGAGTACAGAAGGTGCAGGATGGCGTGTTCGATGCCGCCCACGTACTGGTCCACCGGGGACCAGTACTTCACGGCCTGCGCGTCGAAGGGCGCGTCGTCCTTCTGGGGACAGCAGTAGCGCAGGAAGTACCAGCTGGACTCCACGAAGGTGTCCATGGTGTCGCACTCGCGCTTGGCCGGGCCGCCGCACTTGGGACAGGAGGTGTTCACGAAGGATTCGGTCTCGGCCAGAGGGGAGCGGCCGTCCGCGCGCACCTGGATGTCCAGGGGCAGCACCACGGGCAGGTCCTTCTCCGCAACCGGGACCACGCCGCACTCGGCGCAGTAGACCATGGGGATGGGCGCGCCCCAGTAGCGCTGGCGGGAGATGTTCCAGTCACGCAGGCGGTAGTTCACCGCGCGCGTGCCCTTGCCCTCGGCCTCCAGCCAGTCCGCGATGCCCACCTTGGCGTCGTTCGAGTCCTGGCCGGTGAACGCGCCGGAATCGTGCAGCACGCCGGGGTCGGTATAGGCTTCGGCAAGCTGGGCGGCGTCCAAAGACTGGCCTTTGGGATTGATGACCACCTTCAGGGGAAGATCGTACTTCTTGGCGAACTCGAAGTCGCGCTGGTCGTGGGCCGGAACGGCCATGACCGCGCCGGTGCCGTAGCCCATGAGCACGAAGTTGGCCAGATAGATGGGCATCTTCGCCCCGGTCACGGGGTTCACGCAGTAGCTGCCCGTGAACACGCCCTCTTTCTCCAGATCGTCGGCCTGGCGCTTGATGCGGTCCAGGTTCTTGATCTTCTCGATGAAGGCCTTGGCTTCAGCCTCGTTGGGCTTGCCCGCGATGAGCGAGGCGGCCAGGGGATGCTCGGCGGCGATGGACATGAAGGTCGCGCCCCAGAGGGTGTCCTGGCGGGTGGTGAACACGCGCACGGAACCGGAGCCGTCCTCCAGCGGGAAGTCGATCTCGCAGCCCACGGACTTGCCGATCCAGTTGCGCTGCATGGTCAACACGCGCTCGGGCCAGCTGCCCGAGAGGATGTCCAGGTCGGCCAGGAGCTCTTCAGTATAGTCGGAGATGCGCAGGAACCACTGCTCCAGGTCCTTCTGCTCCACCTCGGTGTCGCAGCGCCAGCACCTGCCGTCCTCCACCTGCTCGTTGGCAAGGACGGTATGGCAGTCCGAGCACCAGTTCTGGGGCGAGTTCTTGCGGTAGACCAGCCCCTTCTCGAAGAACTTCAGGAAGAACAGCTGCTCCCAGCGGTAGTAGGAAGGATCGCAGGTGGCCAGCTCGCGCTCCCAGTCCAGCGAATAGCCCATCTTCTGGAGCTGGGCGCGCATGTTGTCGATGTTCTCGTAGGTCCACTTGGCCGGGTGCAGGCCGTGCTTGATGGCCGCGTTCTCGGCGGGCAGGCCGAAGGCGTCCCAGCCCATGGGGTGTAGCACGTTGAAGCCGTGCATGCGCTTGAACCGCGCCACCACGTCGCCGATGGTGTACACGCGCACGTGTCCCATGTGGATGCGCCCCGAAGGATACGGGAACATCTCCAGCACGTAGTACTTGGGGCTTTTCCCGTCGGCCTCCACGTGAAAGTGGCGGCCGGCGGTCCACCTGGACTGCCATTTGGACTCGATGGAGAGCGGTTCGTAGCGTGTCATCATCAGGCTTCTTTCTTGTTCCTGGAGAGGTCTTTCGTGGTTGCGAACTTGCCCTGGGCCACGTCCTTGGACACGGCGTCCAGAATGCCGTTGACGAAGGACGGGGAGTTGTCGTCGCCGAATTCCTTGGCCAGTTCCACGGCCTCGTTCATGGCAACGCGCAGGGGGATGTCCTCCCCGTGGAGGATCTCGTAGAGGGCCACACGCAGGATGGTCAGCTCCACCTTGGCGATGCGGGCGATCTTCCAGTTCTGGGAGTGCTGCTCGATCAGCTTGTCCAGCTCGTCGCGCCGGTTCCACACGCCCTTCACCAGTTCAAGCACGTATTCCTTGGCCGACTCGTAGGACTCGAGCATGTCCGGGTCCATGGGGGCGGTCTCAACGGCCTTCAGGAGGGCGCGGTCGTTGACCGGAGCCTCGAAGTCGAATCCGTAGAGGACCTGGAAGGCGCGCCTGCGGGCCTTGCGCCTGGGTGTCTGGGGTCCTGACACCTAGATCTGCTCCAGCACGCGGACCAGCTCCAGGGCGGCGGAGGCGGCTTCCACGCCCTTGTTCCCGGCCTTGGTTCCGGCGCGTTCGATGGCCTGCTCCAGGTTGTCGGTGGTCAGCAGGCCAAAGCCTACGGGCACGCCGGAATCCAGGCTCACCTGGGCCAGGCCCTTGGTGCATTCTCCCGCAACGAAGTCGAAGTGGGGGGTGTGGCCGCGGACAACGGCGCCCAGGCAGATGATGGCGTTGTATTTGCCGGTGGCGGCCAGCTTTTTGGCGGCCAGGGGCATCTCGAACGCGCCGGGCACACGCACGATGGTCAGGTTCTCGCGCTCGCCGCCGTGGCGCAGGATATAGTCGATGGCCCCGCCCACCAGGCGGTCCACAATGGTGTCGTTGAAGCGGGCGGCCAGGATGGCGAAGGAGAGGCCCTTGGCGGTCATCTGGCCTTCGATGGTGCTGATGTGATGCATGGCGCGTTCCTTAATTGTTCTCAAGTTTGAGCATGTGGCCCATTTTGTCTTTCTTGGTCTGCAGGTAGTCGATGTTCTGTTCGCAGGCGTTCATCTCGATGGGCACCCGCTCCGTCACTTCGAGCCCGTAGCCCTCGAGGCCCACGATCTTCTTGGGATTGTTGGTCATGAGGCGCATCTTGGACACGCCAAGCGCCACCAGCATCTGCGCGCCGATGCCGTAGTCGCGAAGATCCGCCTTGAAGCCGAGCTTCTGGTTGGCCTCCACGGTGTCCATGCCCTGGTCCTGGAGGGCGTAGGCCTTGATCTTGTTGGCCAGGCCGATGCCCCGGCCTTCCTGGCGCATGTAGAGCACCACGCCCGAGCCCTCGCGGTCGATGATGCGCAGCGCCTGCTGGAGCTGTCCGCCGCAGTCGCAGCGAAGCGAGCCCAGCACGTCGCCGGTGAGGCACTCGGAGTGCACGCGCACCAGGGTGGGCTCTCCGGGCTTGATCTCGCCCTTGACGATGGCCAGATGGGCCTTGGTGTCCTGGCCCTCGGTCTCGAACGCGATGACCTTGAAGCCTGAGCCGTAGCAGGTGGGCAGCTCGGCCTCGGCCACCTTGCGCACGGAGAGGTGCCCGAAACGCATGCGGTAGCGGATGAGGTCCGCCACGGAGGCGATCTTCAGGCCGTGGGTCTTGGCGAATTCGATCAGGTCCGGCATGCGGGCCATGTTCCCGTCGTCGCGCATGATCTCGCAGATGACGGCGCAGGGCTTGCAGCCAGCCAGCCGGGCCAGGTCCACGCCGCCCTCGGTCTGTCCGGCGCGCACCAGCACGCCGCCTTCCTTGGCGCGCAGCGGGAAGATGTGGCCCGGGGAGACTATGTCCTCGGCCTTCACGTCGTCGGCCACTGCGGTCAGGATGGTGGTGGCCCGGTCGAAGGCGGAGATGCCCGTGGTGACGCCCGTGCGGGCCTCGATGCTCACTGTGAACCCGGTGCCGAACTGGGACTGGTTCTGGTCGGTCATCATGGGGAGCTTCAGCTTGTCGATCCACTCAGGCGACATGGGCAGGCAGATGAGACCGCGTCCGTGAACAGCCATGAAGTTGATGATTTCGGGAGTGACCTTTTCGGCGGCGATGGTCAGATCGCCCTCGTTCTCACGGTCCTCGTCGTCCACCAGGATGATCATCTTACCCTGGCGGATCTCCTCGATTGCTTCCTCGGTAGTGCAAAGGGGCATGGGAAAATCCTCCTGACGGCGGCTGCTGGAGGGCAACCGCCGGAACACTTTTCCGTAGTTCCTAAAGTGAAAAAGGGCAAGCGGACTTAGAATCCGTGCTTGGCGAGAAAATCCGCCGTAATGGCGGAGGGTTTGGTCTTTGCGGCGTGCGGAGCCACCATGCGGGCCACGTATTTTCCTATGATGTCGCACTCCATGTTCACGGCGCGACCTGCGCTCCAGCCGGAAATGGTGGTCTCGCCCTGGGTGGCCGGGATGATGTTCACGTCGAGCCAGTCCTGGCCGCACCCGTTCACGGTGAGGCTTATGCCGTCCAGGCAGACTGACCCCTTTTCCACCACGAACACGCCGAACTCGGCGGGAAAGCTCAGGGTGTAGCGCACGGATTCACCTGCCGGGGCGCTTGAATCCACGCGGGCCAGGCAGTCCACATGGCCGCTGACCATGTGCCCGCCCAGGCGGTCGCCCAGGGCCAGCGCACGCTCCAGGTTGACGCGCGAGCCCGCGCCGAGCCCGCCGAGGTTGGTCTTGTCCAGGGTCTCGGCGGAGGTGTAGGCGCTGAAGGCGTTGTCCGTGAAGCTCTCCACGGTGAGGCACACCCCGTTCACCGCGATGGATTCCCCCAGCACGATCTCTCGCAGTGGGTAAAGCGCCCTGATGGACAGACGCATCTGTCCGCCGCGCCTTTCGAGCGCCTCCACCTTGCCCATGCCTTGCACCAGTCCCGTGAACATATCCGCCTCCCGCATATGACCTGCCAGTCGTTTGCCCGGACAGCGCAGCTTTGTCAAAGCATGAGCCCCCAACGCAACACCTGCCCCCACCATCGCATTTCCCGGCTCAAGTGCTTTCCGGTTGCGGAGCTTGCCCGTGCCCGGCCTTTTCTACATGCCATTTCTAGAAACACCCCGGATGCGGCACAAGACCCGCCACGAACGTGCGCGTCGCGCCGGATGCAGTGCGCTCAGCAGTAATCCGGACATTCGCATTTCAACATGAAAATGTGCATCAGCTGTATTTACATTATGCTTGCATTTCGTGTATCGCGTCCAGACACCACCCGCGAATGCAAGGAGATCCATATGGATGACTATTTGAAGGAAGCATTGGAAATCGTCAAAGCCCAGGCCAGCGTCCGCAACATGACCGAGGAGGAAATCACCTCCATGGTCAAGAAGGTTGCCGAGGGCATCCGTGGCATCAGCGAAGGGACTCCCGTTGTTGAGGAAGGCGCCACCCCCGCCCTGGACCCCAAAAAGGCCATCAAGGAAAAATCCGTCACCTGCCTGGAGTGCGGAAAGGTCTTCAAGATCCTTACCAAGAAGCACCTTGCCACTCACAACGTCACCGCCGATGAATACAGAGCCAAGTACGGCTACAAGAAGGGCACCCCCCTGGTGAGCAAGTCCCTCCAGCGCGAGCGCCGCGCCAAGATGAAGGACATGAAGCTCTGGGAGAAGCGCAAAAAGGCCCCCAAGTAGCCTTACAGCGCCTTACGGTTTTTCCATCACTCACAACACCGCCCCCCATGCTCAGGCACAGGGGGCGGTGTTGTTTTTCCAGGTGCGCGATCCCGGCTATGTCGCGGCCCGAGCGTCCGTCGGCGGAGGTGTGGCCGCCCCGGAGCATTGCCTGAGCGCCGCCTCCACGTAGACCTCATGCGTCTCGAACAGGAATCTGCACCCGCTGTTGCGGCACCAGCGCACGCGGGTGACGGTTTCACCGAGCTTGTCGGTTTCCAGGACGCGGGTATCCTTCCCGCAGCGGGGACACCACATTATTTACTCCTTGGGTCTTTCGGGCGGGGGAGGAGGATGGCCTCCTCCCCGGATTTCATACGCATCGTGTGTTCAGGCGGCCCGCCCGCTCCGGCCTGTCGTATGGGGCATCGCGCCCGCGCCGCTGGTAACCGGCACGCCGCGCGCGTTCACTCGTCTCTCTCAAAGGGAAATGTCCTGTCCCGCAGCATGCAGGCTCGCGGGATAATCCCGGCCCGCGCCCGAGCGCAGATCGGCCAGATGCCGCTCTTCTGCCAGATACTCCGACCTGGCCTCGGCGGACGGTTCGAACCGCGAACAATGACCTCGCGCCGACGTGCGGCAGGAGGCGAGGCCCTGTATGCACAGGACCGGGTCGTGGCGCACGTGGTCCGTGATCTCCTGGCAGTAGCCGACCACCCAATCCCTGCTGTCCCAGTGAACGCAGTCCGAACATCGTGGGTCGATCATGGCCTGCGCCCTCCGGAGAGCGATCCGGGCTCTCCTGGCGCAGCGCCGTCCTTGGCGACGCAGCGCCCTGCCGCTGCGCACAAGTCCGTCAAACCGCAAAAACCTGAACCCGGCATGTCGGATCTCCTGCTTGAGTAGGCCGGGGCGTACCCTGGCACGTTTACGCCCCGGCCCGTTCATACATGCGTGCGCCTGTTTCCCCCGGGGAGGTGCGGGGGGCCGGATGGGTGACCCCTCACCGGCTTCGGGGCGTCTAGACCATCTAGACAATGCCGTCTTGCAACCGACCAGGCCGCCTGGATTGCAGCCTTCCCTCACACCCGCCTTGCCCGCTTGATTGGGCGTCAGGGCGCATAGCGCCTTGGGTCTTCCGGTACCGGCCTCACCGCGTCTGCCCTGCTGGGCTCGCATAACGTGTCCCGAATTTATTCTTTTTATTATTTTTGTCAAGCGCAACTGACTAATACGAATACCGCAGGATAATGAGCATTTACCAAGATTATTCGTTCCTGTATCAAAGAAATATTTCTTTAACGAATTTTTTTAAACGGAAATATACTTCCGTGTCACTGTCCCCCAATCTATCCCACCTGCGGCATTTCCTGCCACCAGTGAGGCACCCCGACGTCTAACCACAAACGTGCCTGGAGGGGTTCACTTCCTAAGGCGTACGGACACAGGCGACCAGCCGAGACCTTGACCGACACGTTTCCAAGGCCGCCACGTTGCAAACGATACAGGCCCGGCAGAAGCCGGTGTTGCGCGCTTACCCGAACGAAAGGCCAGAAGATGCCGGACCAGAATACGCGGATTGGGATGCGTGGCGGACAGCCACTCACAGCAGAAGGGGGAAAAAGCGCGAATGGCAGGCACGGCTGCGAGACGCCCCGGCCTGCACGTCTCGACGCGTGTTATGCCGGGAAAGAATGGAGCGAACGCGCGAGAATGAAAAAGAGTGTGTGCAGGTGGGAGCGTCTGCCAGGCTCGGCAAGATGGCACACGACCGCAAGGCGCGGCAAGAGCGTGGGAACACTCCGGCGAGCGACCAGCCATATCGGCAAGGCCCGTCGCGCGGAAGCGCCCGGACCAGCCATGCGGCAGAATCCTATTTGCGGGTCATGTCCGACCAGGCCCAGACCACGCGCCCCACGATGGCGCGGCGCAGGTCGCCATGGAAATCGGTCTCCAGGCTGTGCACGGAAGGGGGATAGAAACGCTTGTCCGGGTTGTCCGACACATAGGTGAGAAGCGTCTGCCCTTCCTTGCGGCTGGTGTAGACGCGCTTGACCGCAACCTCGGCGTCAGGGCCGGGTTCGCGCACCAGAAAGATGGATCCGTCGGGCTCGGGCCGGAAATCGTCGCGGTCCACCAGCACGATGTCCAGCGGGTGCAGCGTGGGCACCATGGACTCCTGGCCCTTGCCCACTTCCATGGCCACCAGGTTGGTGCGGTAGCGGATGGACGCCTGGTCCTTCATGGCCAGCACCCAGCCGCGCACGGCGTCCTCTGGTATGAGGCCCGGTCCGGCGGCCACGGCCCCCTGGGCCAGGGGAATGGCCATGTAGTTCTCGGCCGAGGGCTGGTTGGCGAAATCCGCCACGCCGCCCGACTTCCGTGCGGCCACGAACACCACCGGCTTGGTGGTGTCGCGCTCCTCGTCGGGAAAGAGAATGCGCGCTCCCAGGGCCTCCAGTATGCGCGCCACGGTGTCGAAGCGCGGCACGGCCTTGCCGGAGAGAAACTTGGAGACGTTGGGCTGCCCGACGCCAGCCTTCTCGGCCAGGGCCGAGGGACCGCCGTGATCGCGCGCAAGGCGGGCGATGCCCTGCTTGACTGTGTCCACCATGCTCATGGGCGTGCTTCCTTGTTGGCGATGCTTAAAGATATTTCACGCGCAAGTAAACTATCAAATAAGAATACCCGCACGGGGAACCTCTCCTCGAAGCGTGCCTGCGTACGCCTTCCTGCCCCGACCTTGTAAAGCATTTCGCTCCAAATGCAACTAAAAACATGACGAACCGATGCACACCGTCCACCCCGACGATGCACACCGCACGACCTGCGATGTTTCCAGCGGATATTTTCCGATTCTTTTTCCAAGGGGTTGCCGCTGGTCCGGCGACGACGACGCCAACGGACGAATTACTGGCATCGCCCATCAGACGGACTTATTTTTCGTCCTCCTGCCCCATGCGGAGGATCTTGCGCAGGGTGTCCTTGGTGATGCCAAGCTCCCGGCAGGCGGCGTTGCGGTTGCCCATGTTGCGTTTCACGGCCTTCACGGCGGCGTGGTAGCGCACCTCGTCCATGGTCAGGGGGGCGTCTCCTGAAAGCGGGCGTATGGCAGGGCGCAGGGTTCGCGGCAGGTGGTCCACCTGGATGAGCCCGCCGGGGCACAGGATGCAGGCGTACTCCAGGATATTTTCAAGCTCGCGGATGTTTCCCGGATAGCCGTAGCGCGTCAGGATGCGCATAACCTCGAGCGTCACGCCCCGGATGTCCTTGCCCAGCGATAGGCGCCTGCGGGCCAGGGCGTGCTCCACCAGCAGGGGTATGTCCTGGCTGCGCTCCCGCAGGGGCGGCAGGGTCAGCTGCACCACATTCAGCCTGTAGTAGAGGTCGCCCCGGAAGGTCCCCTCCTCCACCATGCGGGCCAGGTCGCGGTTGGTGGCCGCAATCACGCGCACGTCGGCGGGCACGCTCTCCACGCCGCCCAGCGGCTCGAAGACGCGCTCCTGCAGGGCGCGCAGAATCTTGGATTGCAGGGCATAGGGCAGGTCTCCCACCTCGTCCAGCAGCAGCGTGCCGCCGTCGGCCAGCTGGAAGCGCCCCGGCTTGTCCCGGCGGGCGTCGGTGAAGGCGCCGGCCTTGTAGCCGAACAGCTCGGACTCCATCAGATGCTCTGGCAGCGCGCCGCAGTTCACGGCCACGAACGGCCCGGAGGATCGCCCGGAGAGCCTGTGGATGGCCCGCGAGAAGAGCTCCTTGCCGGTGCCCGATTCGCCCAGCAGCAGCACCGTGGAGTCGCTCCCGGCGATCTGGGGCAGGATGCGCACCAGCTCCGACAGGTGGGGGTCTGTGGTGCAGAAGTCGTTGGACGAGGTGCAGCCCACGATGCGTTCCACCGAGCCCTCGCCGTTCAGGTCGCGCAGGGTCTCGACCCCGCCGATGATCCGCCCGTCCTGATCCTTGAGCGGAGCCGCGCTCACGCTCACCTGGACGGTGACCCCGTCGGGGCGGTGCACGCTCATGATGCGGTGGGCAATGTGGCGGTCTTCCTGGATGCAGGAGCGCAGCACGCACACGTCCTTGCAGTTCTCGGTGCGGAACAGCTCCCAGCACTTGCGCCCCACGGCTTCGCCGTGGCTTACGCCGGTGATGATCTCGGCAGACCTGTTCAGGAAGGTGATGTTCCAGTCCAGGTCTATGGTGAATACGCCGTCGGCCACGCTGTCCATGATGAAGGAGCACATGGACGTACACGGGAAAGGCCTCTCGAAATTTTTCATACCGCCCCTTTCAAGGCCCCCCCGGGCCTCGCGCAGCACGGCTCCACTGTGCCTCCCAAGCCTTATGCGGTCAATCCAATACGGACGAGTATTTCGTCCTGCCGTTAGGAGGAAAAACACGGAGAACTTTCAAATTGCTGTTTTTAAAGGGATTTCGAGTTGGCCCACTTTGTGCTCTTTTTTTCACAAGCGGGGCATGGGCAGCCCCTGAACCCCAACAGGGAGAGCCGGGCGCTCTCCATATATAACGCGAGGAGGAAGGGACATGACACTTACACTCACCATCTCGGGACGTCGTTGCGATCTGTCGCTGCATCCCGTGTCATCCAAGACCGTCGAGCGCATCCAGAACCTGGGGCGCAAGTTCTACACCAAGAAGTACATCCACTGGTGGCGCAACGGCAACACCAGCACCTGCGGCATGAAGTTCGACGACGAATGTTCCGTGCGGGTGAACCTGGGGGGCGAAAACCTCCCCTTCGACTCCGCTGCCATACCACAGTCCGCAGTTCTGCTGCGCCGCCGCCACTACCTGGAAAGCAAGGCCCGCTATCTGGCGCTGCTCGGCTATGACGACGAATACTGCAACATGACCTGGACCTGGAGCAACATCACCGAATACGACCCCGCAAAGTTCGACTTCTTCGTGCACCGCTGGGACCGCATCCTGGGCGAAGAGGACTTCCTGATCCTGGACGACGTGCGCTACGCGGGCGATTTCGCGGACGAGCAGGACTGGGGCGGCAGCTGCGGCTTCAGCCTTGTGGACCCCAGGGTCATCGACCTGGACGAGGTGCGCCGCGAACTGGGCATAGAACCTCCCGCGCCCACGGCTCCCAAGCCGCGCGCGCCAAAGAAGGCAGCCGCGCCCGAAGTCACGGCCCAGGCGTCGCCCAAGGCGGAGCCCGCCGCCATCATCGAGGATTTGCAGCCAGCGCCCCCCTGCGACAACGGCCTGGCCGAGCTGGTCATCGGGGTGGACAACCCCAACGCCACAGGCATGCACGGCTGCACCACCTGCAAGAATTCCATCCGGGTGGATCTGCGCATCGAGGATGACGTGGTGGTCCAGGCTGGCGGATGGGCCGCCGGATGCGACTACAGCAAGCAGTGCCTGACCGCCCTGGCCTCGATGCTTCCGGGCATGACCGTGTACGACTGCTACACCCTGACCAACGAGGACCTGCACCCGCTGCTGAAGAGGGTCATCAGGAAGCTCGACTGTGACACCTTCACGGTGGGAGCGCTCAAGCTTGCCCTGCGCGACTGGGAGAAGAGAAGCGCAGCCTGATCCCCTGCCCCGCCACCCCCCTGAGAAGGGCTGAAGGGGACCCCCACCACCCCTTCAGCCCGGCAGGGCAGGAGCGCCAGGGCGGCGGCCGCACTCACGAGAAATCTCGCGGCCGCCACACAGCCCAAGCCGCACGACGACAGCCCGTGCGGCCGGCTGGCCAGGCCCGGGAACGCCCTCCTGCCCACTCCGGCAAACGCCGCCCACATGCGCTGCCGGAGTCTCCACGCGCAGGCCCCGGACGGATCGGCCGTCCGGGGCCTTTCGCATTATTGACGCAAATCTCACCCTGAGCGCAGCGCCTCCACGATGTTCAGGCGAGACGCCCGAAGCGCGGGCAGGAGCCCGCCACTCACACCCATGAACAGCGCGAAGCCCATGGCCCACATGGCGATCTCGCCGGTGAGCGTGAACTTGAAGGCCAGCTCCGCGAAGGTCTGGAAGTTGGTGGTGGAGAAGCTCATGAAGGACAGGAAAGCCGAGAAAAAGAGCCCGGTCGCGCCGCCCAGAAAGCCCAGCAGCAAGGATTCCGCGAGAAACGCCGCCAGGATGGCCCGGCGCTTGAACCCCAGCGCCCGCATTGTGCCTATCTCGCCGATGCGCGTGGCCACCGCCGAATACATGGTGATCATGGCCCCGAGCATGGCCCCGATGGAGAAGATGGCTGTCAGCGATATGCCCAGCACCCGCAAAAAGCGCGACAGGGCCTTGGACTGGTCCTCGTAGTACTGGCGCTCGCGCTTCACCTCGGCCTGGAGCCTGGGGTCGGACTCGATGTCAGCTCTGTATGCGTCGAAATCATCGTAGCTCTTGAGCTTGGCCACCACCACCGAATAGCTCTGGCGGCGGAACGCCTGCATGAGCTGGTCCGCGTCGCCCCAGATCTCTGACGCAAAGCCCGTGTTGCCCGCATCGAACACGCCCACCACGGCCCACTCGCGCTGCCCGAAAGTGAGTGTCTGGCCCAGGGCCACGCCAGCGAACTTGGAGAGCACGCTTTGGCCCACCATGATCTCGGTGGAGCCTGGCTCGGGCATGCGCCCGGCCACAAGCTTCACTTGGGGCCGAAGCTCAAGCGACGCCGGGCCGATCCCCCGGATGACCACGTTGGAGGCGGCCCCGCTGCTGCGCTTGGCCAGCGAGATGAGTATCACCAGCTCGCGCGCGGCCAGAAGACGCCCCTGCACGTCCACGGCCACCTGGGGCTGGGTGGCGGCCACCTGGGCCACCTGGCGCTCCAGGGTGGACTGCACCTCGGTCTCGGAGCTCTTGCGCATCACCACCACGTTGTCCGGGCTGCCCGTGGAAACAAGCGTCTGGCGCAGCCCCTCGGCCAGCATGAGCGTGGCCGTGAACACGAACACAACCAGGGCCATGCCCCCGGCGGTCAGGATGGTGGTAGCTCTGCGGGTGAGCAGGTTGCGCCAGGAATAACTGAGCGGGATGGCCACGGGTTCAGCCTACCTTTCGCAGAGCCACGGCGATGCGCACCCTGGCTGCGTACATGGCCGGATAGATTCCCGACAGGATGCCCACGGCAACCCCCGCCACCACGCCATAGATGATCGTCTCGCGAGAGACCGCGAACACCGGAAAGAAATCGGTCATGAGGGTGCCGAAGGCCTCGGCGCAGGGCAGGATGAGCAGAAGTCCCAGGCCCGCGCCGGTCAGGCTTATCACCAGGGCCTCGCTCGCGATGAGCAGCGCCACTGTCCGGGCGCTGAAGCCCAGGGTTTTCAGCACCGCATACTCCCCGGTTCGCTCCCTGGCGGACATGGCCATGGTGTTGGCCGACACCGCCAGGATGATCAGCACCACCACGAAGCTCACCAGCCGGATGGCCAGGATTATGGCCTCGGACATGGACACGAAGCTCATCTGGAATGCCTTTTCTGTTTCGGTGAGGGTCTCGGCCAGGGAGTTGGCGAACTGGGCGTCCACTGCGCGCGATATCTCGGCGGCCTTGTTCGGATCGTTTATGCCCACCATGTAGAAGCCCACCTGCCCGGCGCGCGAGGGGTAGTTCACGCGCATGGTCTCGTCCAGGTAGGCCCAGTGGAAGAAGAGCTGGCTCTCGTCCGTGCCGGAGCGCGCCCCCCGGTAGATGGCCCGCACTGTCATCACCCAGTCGCCAGGGAAAATCGTGCCGCGAAGGGTGATGTTGTCGCCGACCTTCCAGCCGAAGCGCTTGGCCAGCTTCACCCCCACAAGACACCCCTTGCGGTCGCGCAGGAAGTCCGAGCGCTGCGCGGGGTCGTCGATGACGTATTCCGGGTAGAGATCCAGCAGGGTCTGCGGCTCGTAGGCGAAGTTGGCGAAGAAGTTCTTCTCGTCGATGTAGATGCCGCCGAACCAGTTGCCCTGGCACACCTGGGTGACGCCCGGCACGGCGCGGATCTTGTCCTTGTAGGCCATGGGCAGCGAGAACATGAGCGACACGGAGCTGCGCGTCACCAGCCGGTTGGCGGAGCTGGCCTCCACACCGGCGTACCATGCGTCGATAACCGTGCGCAAAAGCCCGAAGGCCAGGATGGCCACCATGACGCCCAGGATGGTCAGAAACGAGCGCAGCCGGTGCCGGAAGGCGTTCCTAACGGCCAGCCGGATCAGCAACACGGGAAAGCTCCCCCTTGTCCAGATGGCGCAGAACGTGGGCCTGCTGCGCGGCGCGCGGGTCGTGGGTGACCATGATGATGGTCTTGCCAAGCTCCGCGCTCAGGCGGTCCAGCAGGTTCAGGATGTCCTCGGCGCTGACGCGGTCCAGGTCGCCGGTGGGTTCGTCGGCCACCAGGATGTCCGGGTCGGTGACGATGGCCCGGGCGATGGCCACGCGCTGCTGCTGCCCGCCGGAGAGCTGGGCCGGGTAGTGGTCCATGCGGTCGTCCAGGCCCACGGCGGCCAGGGCGGACTCGGCGTGTTCGCGGCGCTCCCGGCGCGAAAGATCCGTGAGCAGCAGCGGCAGCTCCACGTTCTCCAAGGCGGTGAGCACCGGGATCAGGTTGTAGAACTGGAAGATGAACCCCACGCTTCGGCTGCGCCACTCGGCAAGCTCGGTCTCGTCCAGTTGGGTGATGTCCTGCCCATTCACCACGATCTGCCCGGCGTCGGCACGGTCGATGCCCGCCAGGCAGTTCAGCAGCGTGGACTTGCCCGACCCGGACGGCCCCATGAGGGCCAGGAACTCCCCGCGCGCGATGTCGAAGGAGATGTCCGTCAGCACCGGGATGACCTGCCCGCCGCGCTGGTAGGACTTGGCCAGCCCGCGAATCTCGATCAGCGTTTCCGGGGTGGTCACTTGCCCGCCGCCGATACGGCTCCGCCGTCTTTGAGGGAATCCGGCGGTGAAACCACCACGCGGTCGCCAGACTTCAACCCTTCCACAATCTCCAACATATCCCCAAGCGTCTGCCCGGCCTTCACCGGGGTCAGCCGGGCCACGCCTGCGTCCACCAGGAACACGGCTTTGCCGCCGTTTCGCTCGACTACGGCCTTTACAGGCACGGACAGCCTGGGGGCGCGCTCTTCGGGCGTGGGCGCACGATCCAGAAAGGCCACCTTGGCGCTCATCTGGGGCAGGACGCGCGGGTCCAGCTTGTCAAAGCGCACCTTGACCATCACCGTGGCCTTGGTCTTGTCTGCCGTGGGCACGATCATGTGCACGTAGCCGGGGAAACGCTCCTCGCCGTAGGCGTCCAGCATGATTTCCACGGGCTGGCCCTGGCGGATTTTCGCCAGGTTGGATTCGGACACGTCGGCTTCGATCTGCAAGGACCCCAGGTCCGCGATGGTCACCACCGAGGCCTTGGCCGTGCTGCTGGCCCCGATGGGGGTCACGATGTCGCCCACGTCCGCGCTCTTGGTGAGCACCACCGCGTCGAACGGGGCGCGCAGCACGGTGTATTCCTTGTTGGCGCGGGCCAGTTCCAACCCGGCCTTGTGCGCCTCCAGCGCCCGGAGGGAGTTCTCGTGGGCGGCCTGGGCCTTGCGGTAGCGGGCCACGGCCTGGTCGTACTCGGAGCGGGCCACCACGGCGCGCTTTTCCAACTGGGCGAAGCGGTCGTGGTTCAGCTTGGCGTCAACCAGCTCGGCGTTGTCCTGGTCCACGCGGAAGCGCGCGGCCGCCAGGTCGGCCTCGGCCTGCTTGAGCGAGGCGCTCACGTCGTCGCTCTCCAGGCGCGCCAGCACGTCACCCTGCTTGACGCGGCTGCCCTCCTCCACGCCAAGCCACACCAGCCTGCTGGTGACCTTGGAGGCAAGCGCGGCCTTGCGGTCGGCCACGGCGTAGCCCGTGGCGTTCACCAGGGTCAGCGCGCGCGTGGGATGGACCATCACCGCCGGGGAAGTCTCCACTTCGTGCTTGCGGGGCATCAGCAGGAAAGCTCCGGCAAGAACGACGACGACAAGAGCGAGCCACAGCCATTTTCGCGACCTTTTCCGGACGCCCGGGCCGCCCGGCGCGGCCTGTCCGGACCGGTCAATACGCAACTTTTCGAGATCTTGTTTCATAGCGAGGCGAACCATAGCCCAGGCCGCATCACTGGTCATCAGCAAATTCCGTCATGCCGTTGCCCTGGACAAGACGCAGGCGTTGGCTTAAAAAATCGGCCATAATCATGCCCACCGAAACAGCCAGCACCGCGAGCCAAGCCGTACGCGGGGTCTTCGCCACCGAGACGGTCACCTCGGTCGGCTTCGGAGCCACCAAACGCCGGGTCAAGCAGACTGTCTACGTCTACGCCGAAGAGGCCGCCGACGGCATGATGGCCTGCCGCAGCCTGAGCTCCGGGTTCATCCCCCAGGGCGACAAGCGCATGGTCACGCGCGATGAGTTGCTGAAAAAGTTCGTCCCTGCCCCGCACATCTACCTGGACAGGGTGCTGCCCGCCCTGGCCGCCCTGGAGCAGGCCGTGGACTCGGCTGAGCGCTGCCGCAAGGAAGGCCAGCTCTTCACCGCCGAGTTCGAATTCAAGAACGCCCTGCGCCTGGACGAGGGCCACATCCGGGCCTCCTTCGGCCTGGGGCTGACCTACCTGGACCGGGGCGATCCGGACAACGCCGACATCGTGTTCCGCAAGCTCTCCCGCGTGGAGGGCGTGACAGATCCTGAATACAAGCACCTGTTCAACGAATTCGGCATCAAGCTGCGCAAGAACGGCATGTATCCCCAGGCCCTGGGACACTACGGCAAGGCCCTGCGCCTGAGTCCCGACGACGAACACCTGCTCTACAACCTTGCGCGCGCTCTTTTCGAGAAGGGAAAGCTGCGCGCGGCCCTGCGCTTTCTGGACAAGGCCCTGACCATCAGGCAGAATTTCAAGGAAGCCCTTGAGTTCCGGCGCCGTATAACCGAAATGCTCACCACGACCATCATCGACGACACGGAGCTCCCGCAAGGCAGCGCCAGCTCCGAAGGCGTCTCACCGGAGAAGCCATGAGCTTTCAGTTTCTCGGCCACTACCTGCTTGAGCGCGGCGTGGTCACTCAGGCCCAGATCGACGAGGCGGCGGCCTATCAGGCCGAGGCCAACCGACGCCTGGGCGACTTGGCCATGGAGAGCGGCCTGCTCACCTTGGCGCAGGTGGACGAAATTCTCGAACGCCAGCGCGAGACGGACCTCAATTTCGGCACGCTGGCGGTGACCCTGGGGTTCGTCAGCAGGAGCGCCCTGGACGCCCTGCTGTTCCGCCAGCAGGTGCACATGGTGCATCTTGGCGAGGCGCTTTTGACCCTCGGCCACCTGACGGTCCGGCAATTCTGCGACTGCCTGAACGACTACGCCGCCCGGGAAACCGCCCGCAAGGACGCCCTGGCCCGGCTGTTCGAGGGACACTGCGCCCGGGAACCCCTGGAGTCCCTGGTGGACACCCTGGAGCGCGCATTCCTGCGCTTCGCCCACTGCCCCCTGAAGGCCCAGGCCTACCTGGACGACCTTGCGCTGGAAGCCCTGCCCCTGCAACACACCCTGGAAATCCCCCTGAATTCCAGCTCCGCCATGCGCTTCACCCTGCACATCGGCCGCGACATGCTCGACGCCATGGGTACGGCAGGCAGGTGCGGCAGCAGCGAATCCGGGCGCACTCCGGAGGAGGCGCTGGCCGCGGTCCTGGACATCCTGGAGATCATCGGACGCTACCTCTGCCTGAGCATCAGGGCGCGCGACCTTCCCGCGCCGGACTGTCCGTCCGGCGTCCCCGACCCCGGCGGCAAGGGCGAGGTCCGGGAGGGCTGCCTGCGCCTGCAACTTGCCTGCCCCGTGGCCAGCGTCGGCCTTACCGTCTCGCTGGTCACCAACCGCGACAAACCGGAGGAATCCGCATGAACAGACCGCCGTCCCCGCTGATGCTGTCCGCACTGCTGGCCGTACTGCTCCTGTGCGCGTGTTCGCCCATCACCAGGATGGACATCTCAGGCGAGCCGACCGTTTACTGCACGGTCAACAGCCCGCCGGACGAGACGCTCCTGGGCTACTGGCGCCGCATTCCGCCCGGAAATTTCAACCGCCCCCACGTGTTCAACTATTGGCTGATCAAGAAGGGCGACCGCTACGCGCTGTTCTACCACTGGGACGACAAGCGCGGGAAAGTGGTCCGGGGCTGGTTCCCGTTCGTGATCGACGGGAAAACCATGAACTCCTCCGAGGACCCGAGCATCTATTTCGTGAAGGAAGGACAGGTATTCCACAACTACGGCGGCAGGCCCTTCGACTCGCCCATGATGAAGGTCGGGAACTGAGGCGGCACGCAGGCTGCCGAGCATCGACCTTGACATGAGCCTGTAACCGGGTAAGCTTCTTTGGTTTGCCTGTTTTTGCAAATCAGCCCGTCTTACGTTCACCCAGGAGGAAAGCGCCCGATGCCCATGATCGAGTTCAAGGATGTCCACAAATGGTACGGGGATTTCCACGTCCTCAAGGGCATCGAAGAGTCCGTCGAACAGGGTGAGGTGCTGGTCATATGCGGCCCTTCCGGCTCGGGGAAGTCCACGCTCATCCGTTGCGTCAACCGTCTTGAGGAGTACCAGCGCGGCACCATCCTCTTCGACGGCAAGGACATCCACGACCGCAGCATGGACGTGAACCAGCTGCGCTCCGAAATCGGCATCGTGTTCCAGCAGTTCAACCTGTACCCGCACCTCACCGTGCTGAAAAACGTCAGCCTCGCTCCGGTCAAGGTGCGCAAGATGGACAAGGTCGAGGCCGACCGCCTGGCCCTGGACCTCCTGGAGCGCGTGGGCATCCACGACCAGGCCCACAAGTACCCGGCGGAGCTCTCCGGCGGCCAGCAGCAGCGCGTGGCCATCGCGCGCGCCCTGGCCATGCGCCCCAAGGTGATGCTCTTCGACGAGCCCACCTCGGCCCTGGACCCCGAAATGATCAACGAAGTCTTGAACGTCATGAAGGATCTGGCCCGCGACGGCATGACCATGCTCTGCGTCACCCACGAGATGGGTTTCGCGCGCGAAGTGGCCGACCGCATCATCTTCATGGACGGCGGAGAGATCATCGAGGAAGGGCCGCCGCAGGAATTCTTCAAGAACCCCAAGCATGAACGCACCCGCGCGTTCCTCAGGGAAATCCTCTAAACACATCAATTCAAACCGGAGGAGGTTTCGATGAAGCGTCTTGCCACGGCTCTTACGGCCATCCTGGTCCTGGCTTTCCTGGTATCCCCCGCCTTCGCGGGCAAAATCGAAGACATCAAGAAGAGGGGCACGCTGGTCGCGGGCGTGAAGGATTCGCAGCCCCCCTTCGGCTATGTCGATGAAAAGACCAACCAGATCGTCGGCTTCGAAATCGACATCATGAAGTTCCTGGCCGACAAGCTGGGCGTGAAGCTCGACGTGAAGGCCGTCACCTCCTCCACCCGCATCCCCATGCTCACCCAGGGTGAAGTGGACATCGTGGCCGCCACCATGACCCACAAGAAGGACCGCGAGGGTCAGATCGACTTCTCCATCACCTACTTCATGACCGGACAGCGCCTGCTGGTGAAGAAGGGCGGCCCCATCAAGTCCGTGAAGGACCTGGCCAGCAAGAAGATCGGCTCGGTGAAGGGTTCCACCTCCGAGCAGAACGCCAAGAAGGCTGAGCCCACCGCCACCATCGTCTCCTTCGAGACCTACCCCGAGGCCTTCCTGGCCCTCAAGCAGGGCAAGGTCGAGGCCGTGACCACCGACGAAGCCATCCTGGTGGGCCTCAAGTACTCCGACGAGAAGCCCGAAGCCTGGGACATCGTGGGCGACTACATCTCTCCCGAGCCCTACGGTTTCGGCTTGATCGAGAACGACTCCAAGTTCCGCGACTTCGTGAACGTCTCCCTGATGGAGATGTGGGAGTCCGGCGAGTACAAGAAGGTCTACGACAAGTGGTTCGGCAAGGACACGAAGAACTACATCCCCCTGACCTGGACCATGGAACTCTGGCCGTAGCATTTGCTGGCGCAGGCGGCGTAACAACGCCTTGAGCGCATGAACGACAGGTTCCCATTTCCCGCCGGGTGCTAACGCCCCGGAAGCCGGGAACGCGGGAATCGGCATGATCGCCGGAGGGGCCTTAAAGCCCCTCCGGTTTTCGACAACCTCACCGGAGCAGCACGTTGGCCTATCAGTTCGACTGGGAACTCGTGGTTTCCGGCCAGTACGGCGACTGGATCGTCGACGGCCTCATCACCACCCTCCAGATTTCCGGAATCTCCATCGGCTTGGCCCTGGTGCTCGGCACCCTGGCGTGCATCATGCGCCTGTCCAAGTTGAAGCCGCTGGAATGGATCGCGTGGACCTACATTGAGTTCTTCCGCAACACGCCGCTTCTGGTGCAGATTTTCTTCTGGTATTTCGGTTCCTACACCGTCCTGCCGGATTCCGTGAACGCCTGGCTCAACACCGTGAACCAGGAGTTCGCCTGCGGCGTCATCGCCCTGACCTTCTACACCGGGGCCTTCATCGCCGAAGACCTGCGCTCGGGCATCTTCGCCATCCCCAAGACCCAGTTGGAGGCCTCGCGCGCCTGCGGGTTGTCCTTCATGCAGGCCATGGGCTACGTCATCCTGCCCCAGGCGTTCAGGATCATCATTCCGCCGCTCATTTCGCAGTTCTTGAACCTCATCAAGAACTCCTCGCTGGTCATGACCATCGGCGTGGCGGATCTGACCTACATGGCCCGCCAGATCGAGGCGCACACCTTCCACGGCCTGGAAGCCTTCACCGTGGCCACGCTCATCTATCTGTCCATCTCGCTGGTGGTCTCCTTCTCCATTCAACAGTACAACATGCGCGTGCTGCGCGCGGCGAGGTAGCGCGGCCATGCATTGGGACGTTGTCTGGAACAATTTCGACTATTTTCTCTGGGGAGCCTACCCCAAAGGCCCGCTGGGCGGATTGGCCATGTCCATCCTCATGGCCCTAGGCGGCATCTTCGGGGCGTTCTGGCTTGGCCTGCTGATCGGCGTGTGCAGGCTCTCCAAGCGCGTGTGGTTGCGCGCCCCGGCCATGGTCTACATCGAGATCATCCGAGGCACGCCGCTGCTCATGGTCATCTTCTGGTTCTACTTCCTGGCCCCGGTGATCATGGGCAAGAGCCTGCCGGACTGGCAGTCTGCCATCATCGCGCTCATCGTGTTCACCAGCGCCTACATCGCGGAGATCGTGCGCGCGGGCGTACTCTCGCTGCCCAAGGGCCAGATGGAGGCCGCGCGCGGCTCCGGACTCTCGCACGTGCAGACCATGATCTACATCATCCTGCCCCAGGCGCTCTTCAACATGATCCCCTCCTTCGTGAACCAGTTCGTCTCGCTCACCAAGGACACCTCCCTGGCCTACATCATCGGCGTGAGCGAGCTCACCAAGACCGCCACCCAGGTCAACAGCCGCACCATGAAGGCTCCCTTCGAGATCTTCATCACCGTGGCCGCCCTGTACTTCCTGGTCTGCTTCGTGCTGACCGAGCTGTCGCGCCGACTGGAGACCAAGATCAACCGCTATCAGGCCAGGGGGCGGTAATCAGCGGGTTCTTTTGAGCGAATCAGGGAACTGCAACCGTTCCCTGAGAAGCATGACGTCCAACGGTTCCGGATTGGATATGTTCAGATTCGTCGGCCAGGATTCAACGGCTACGAACAGGCTTTGCGGACTTGAAAGCCGAAAATCAAGCCGCATCGCGGCGTCATGAGCCGACCAGAGTTGTGCATCCTGCCCGGACAGTTCGAAGCGGATCAAAACCCTGGATGCCGGTTGATCCAGGCCAACCATCGTATACTGCGGGATCTTGAGCCCTTCCCAACGCCCTGAGGCCTCCCCCCTGTAGATGTTGATCTCACGCCAGTCGGTCCCGTTTGTCGAAAGAAGAGTCCGGACCGTGTTCCTGCCATCCGGCGCGCTCACCACTCGAGGATACGCCAACACCCGTACGAAGCGGACCGGAAAGCCCAAGCTGGCCCCGTATGTGACTGAGCAAGGCCTTGGAGAGTCGCACGTGATGCAGTCCTCGTCGGGTATTTTCCTTGCTCCGGAGAGGCTCTCAACCTTGGCTGCGTCGAACTCCTGCCGGGTGAACAGTGGAGTCAGGGTTAACTCCGCCTCCCCTGCGTCCGTCATGGTGAACACACCGGGAGATTTGCTCGAAACCGGAACGACCAGCCGGGATTTTCCGAGTTCAACCTGCGGGTTGTCCATGACCCCCGACAGCCTCAGGGTTCGTATACTGCGTGCGGCGTCAGGCACGGACTCCAATGTTGAGCCATGAGAGGGACGAACCCGTACATACGGGTTCGCCAGTGCCGGATCATACAACTCCACGCCAGGGTTGCCGTCCGGATAGCGAAGAACTCGTACAGGCGTTGCGTTGGGATTTTCGCGCATGAATGATGCGCGCTCCTGGGGCGTGCCAACGTCGCCCGCAGTGACCACTCCGTCCACACTGAACGCATATAACGCGTTGGAGAGCACCAGTTGGCGCCCAGGCGTCCACGCCGCCAGGGGAATGCGGGACAAGGTTTCCGAGAGACCCCGCACTTTGGAATGCGCGGGCCCGGCCTGGACCAGGCGCATCTGCATCCCGCTTATCTCGATTGCGCCCGCGCGCATGCTTGGACCGAAGTCGATGCGGAGACGCACATCCTCCGCACCCGCAAGATGCCCTGTAAGATCCATCTCAATTTTCGCATGACGGACCTTAAGCTGGTCTGCAGGCAGAAGACGACCCGATTCATCCTTGAAATCATGAATGGACGCTTCACGTACAGTTTTGATTTCACCCGAACCGGCAGCGACTCCAATTCTGACCACTGCGTCGGAGTCTTCTCCCGCATTGAGGACAAGCGCCAAATCAAGGGTCAGCTGCGCCGAAGACACGGTGTTTTGATTCAAGGAGCGAAAGAGATACTCGCACCACCCGCTACGGCCGGCATCGTACGGCGTGAGTACCTTATGCTCCAATGAAAGCCCCACATTATGGCTCTCGTGAACGTCTTCCAGAAAACGCATGGTCGTAAAATCGTCGCCGTAGACGAATGATCCCGAATCGTCAGGGGCGATGGGGACCACGCCTGCGCGGGCCACCCCCAGGGAAACGATCTCGGTGTCCACAATGCGACCCCGGCTGACCGCCCCCTGCAAACCGGCCACGTTGACGGAACGGGGGGATATCATGAAGGCCCGAAAATATCCTGCGCCGGAGATCTGTCGAACATCGGAAAACGTTTCGCCTGCATACCATCCAGCGATCAGCTTCAACTGACGAGGATGGGCGAACAGGAGAACGTCCATATTGTTTCTGTTCTCCATCAGGTACGACATGAGCTGTTTGTAGCTGGAAGACTCGCGGGAATAATACTCGCCCAAGCTCTCAAGATTCGGAGCGCTCACGAGCACGCAAACCACGCCTGCAACCACTGCCCGGGCTGCGAAGATGGCAGGTCCCGCGCCAAAGATGCACCGCCCCAACATGACGATGCATTCAGCGAGAAAATGCCCGCCAAAAAGAACAAGAAACATGAACACAGGAAAGACATAGCGGGAACTCAGGTCCATCCGGGTCTGGGCCAACACGATCGCGGCTACAGGCATGAAGCCCCAGAGCGCCATCATGAGAGGAAAAGCTGGACCCTGGCGTACTACAGCCACTGCAAATCCCGACACCCCAAGCCCAGCCAGTAGCCAACCCGCCGGGAAGTCGCCACGGTAGGCGAACGAGGCGAATTCCTTGAGTGTCCCTGCGACGAACGAGAAGGGAATTGTCTGCGACTGAGAAGGGGCTTGCAACGCCTTGAACAGCACGGCCTGCGAGGATGCCCAGGGTAGATACGCCATGACAGCGCAGCCTAGCGCAAGGGCAAGCCACCCTGCGATTCTGAGGGACTCTCCGCGCTTCGTCCTGTCACAAACTGAACGCATGGCGAGAAACCCGGCCGCAAACAGCATCTGCGCCGACACAAGAATTGTGGCCATGTACGACGTGTAGAACATGGCGGCAACCAGACCGCCATACACGAGAGCCATTCGTATCCGGGCCTGCATCAGCACCAAGCGCAACACGTGAAGGGCCAGGATGTTCTCCAGCATGAACAGGGCGTACGGCCGGAGCTCTCTGCTGTAGTGAATATGGTAGACCGACAGGGCCAGGAGCAAGGCGCACGCCAGCGCACTCAGCCTTCCGAGCGGACCCCTGGCCAGAACGTAGAGCGCCGGAACGGTGGCCACTCCGGCGAGCAGGCCGGGCAGGCGCAGGACCGCATCAGAGCCGCCAGCGAGCAAAAGGGCATGCGTAATGATGTGGTGCAGGGGGGGGAACATCTCCACGATGACGTCCGAGGGACCGAAGTTCTTCAGGACGAGCAGGCTTTCGCCAAGCGGACGCAAGGATGCGCCCAGGGTTATGAACTCGTCCCACCACAGTGAGGCCTGGCCGGAATGCGCGAGTCGCAACCAAGCCGCAAGAGCCGTGATCACCAAGAGAAGGAGAATGTCGGCAGTTTTTTCTGAAAGCGGTTTCACGGTCTTGTTTTGCCTGGAATGGATGTCCGCAGGCCACTGCGGCGGGAAGAGGTTGCAGACTGGTGAGTGCCGAAGCAAACACCACAAATTGCCTACGGGGAAGTGCTCCCTTTCTCAAGTGCTGAGTACCGTTTCTCGCCAGGGTGAGGGGAGATGCCTTCACGAGTGTCTGTAAGGTGCGCAACTCCGTAATCGGACGCCGGACAAGCATCGCAGGCAACAATGTCGGCCTGGACTTCCCGTAAGCTATCTGACAAGAACGCGCCAATTGCCTGCTGGTTCACGGGCGTCCCGCCGTGTACTGGAGCATGGGCATTCCGCGAGGGGATCATGAAAGTCGAATTTTACCGCCACGGCCTGGACGAGGCGGACATCGCCAACGTGGTAAAGGTCCTGAACTCAATCTTTCTGAGCACCGGTCCAGTCACAGCCGAATTCGAAGGCAAGTTCGCGGCCTACACCGGACTTGCGAACGTAGTGGCGCTCAACTCCTGTACGGCGGCCATGCACATGACCCTAACCGCTCTGGGCGTCGGCCCGGGCGACGAGGTCATCACCAGCGCCATGACCTTCCTGGCTTCCGCCACCAGCGCCCAGCACGCCGGAGCGACCCCCGTGCTGGTCGATGTGGACCCGGCTACGGGCTGCATCGACCCTGGCGCTGTGGGAGCGGCCATCACCCCCCGGACCAAGGCCATCATTCCCGTGCACCTGTACGGCACCATGTGCGACATGACGGCCCTGCGGGCCATCGCCGACAAGCACGGCCTGTTCATCGTAGAGGACTGCGCGCACTGCATTGAGGGCGAACGCGACGGCGTGCGTCCAGGCCACCTCTCCGACGCAGCCTGCTACAGCTTCTACGCCACAAAAAACCTGGCCTGCGGGGAAGGCGGGGCAGTGGCCACGCGCAACGAAGACCTCGCCAAGGCAATCAAGATGGTCTCCCTGCATGGAATGACCAGGAACGCCGCAAGCCGGTACCACGGCGCATACCAGCACTGGGATATGTTGCGGCTTGGCTGGAAGTGCAACCTGGACGACATCCACTCTGCCCTGCTTGTAAGCCAGTTGGACCGACTGGACGCCAGTTGGACCCGTCGGCATGAACTCTACCAGCACTACGAGCGAGGCTTTGGCGCCACCCCCCATATCCAAAGGCCCGCAGTGGTGGGCAAAAGCGGCCACCACCTTTATACTGTCTGGGTGGCTCTGGAACGGCGGGACGAGGTTCTGCACTCACTCCAGCAGCAAGGGGTCGGGGTAGCGGTCAACTTCCGGGCCATCCACCTGCTCACCTACTTCAGGGACACCTTCGGCTACAAACGCGGCGACTTTCCCAACGCCGAGTTGATCGGTGACAGCACCATCTCGTTGCCGTTTTATCCCAAGATGCGCGACGAAGAGGTGGATTACGTGGTGGAGCAGGTACTGAAAGTGGTGTGAAGGGGAAAGGCTCACGCTTGCCCAGAGGTGGTATCCAGTTTTCGGACAGGCCATCGGCTTAATAAGACGTACCAGTTGTACCCTTATGCCGTTGGCGGGGGGGCAGGGACGGATTGATCCCGGTCTTGATTACTGAGACAGGATCATATTTTCTCTGACATGTATGATTCAAGATCAAATTCAGTCAATTGCTTTGACGTATCTGGCCTCTGCCGACTTCACGCTAAACATGGCCCAGCACAAGTGCTTTTCAAATATCCTTGCCGTGCTTTTTCGCTATCTGGGGGTTTCATGACCAAGCCCATTGCAAAATCTCTCCTCTATTTCACCCTATCCATCATTGCTCTAACTGCTCTTTTCCAACATTATCCACATCTTACGGGATATTCTGACAACACCCGCTTCAACCATATGTATCGGCTCATCGACATGATGAACGCCGGTCACTTCATGCAGGTGCGTGAAGGCACCTCCATCAATGCTGACCTTTATGACGACCCCGGGTTAGGTGCCTTGGCAGTCATGTATATTTGGATCGTCAAAACATTTTTCGATCCATCTTACGTAGCTGACTGGCACATCGTATACTATATCCAATTCGCACTCTACGCCCTTGTACTCGCTGCCTGTTGCGCAGCTTCAGACTCGATAGTCCTGGTCGCGCTTACGCTTATTTCCATATGCACATCATTCACATTGGGGCCAGTTTTATGGCAAAATCTCTACGGATACTGGTCATACTTATGCTATTGGGTTCCTGCGCTGGCAGTTATCATCACCTATATTTCGGTTGCTTCCCTCTGGTTTGAGGATAAACTACGAAAACGCTCTCTTCCACTTCTCACGGTTTTTCTTGGACTGATGACGGGAACACTTGGGTTATTGCGGCAGGATGCGGCACTGGTGGCCCAAGGTGCCATTGCCCTGATCATCTTATTCGAAGGGTTCAGGATTCTGCACTTTTATATAAATAAAACACCCAATAATGCCACAAGCCCTGTCAAACCGTCTTTCAGAATGCTTGTATTCTCTCTAATTTTCTTTTCTGCAACTACAATTCCATCCTTCACCTTCCGGGAAATACTGCGTCTTCACCAAGTTGTCACCGGTACGAATCATGCCATTGCCCAGGGCGTTCACGGAATGTGGCACTCCCTCTACATCGGACTTGGACATTACCCGAACAAATATGGCATCAAATATGACGATTCCGTTGGCGCTGAGCACGCGTTGCAAGAGGACCCTCAGGCCACCTTTGCAAGCGAAAAGTACATGCCCACCATCCGCATTTTGTATCTAAGGATCCTGACTAACGATCCAGCGTTTTTCTTCAAAACAACATTTCGCAAACATGTCGAGGCGATAGAGACGATGGGAGGAGTCAAGCTGGTTGTATTTTTCCTGGCCTTATCGCTCACTCATTTTTATTTTTCCCGGGGGAAATACTATTCGTTTCTCAAGTCTTTCTTTCCCATATGGATGCTTATCATCGCCAGCATTCCCCCGACATTAACCATCCCCCATCCCAATTACATCCTTGCCGGACGGATGGCATTAGTCTGTGGCTTCTTATTCCTGTCATTCAACATCATCATCCTGACATACAAACGCACAATAGCACTCGGGCTTCATCTTTTAAAATATATATACGCGCATCGCCTACCTGCCACCATTCTTGCCGCCATCTTGATCACCGGACTACTCCTTGCAGAGAGACACTTGACGCAAATCAACATAGGAACGGCCAAAAAGGACCTAGTATTTCTCTCACAGATCGTTCAAATAGCGAAAATAAAAACTGGACTGCCACTGCCCTCCATCACAGGAAACAGTTGTTCGGAATGCCCATGCCGCAGCCTGAACAATTCGCGGAACGACAATGAGGACGATGTCTGCTACGCAAACTGGAGAAAAGCCCTTGTCGCCATCTGGATGGCCGCAGCAGGACAGTCTCCATTCAATGAAGACGGCCGGCTTGTCCTGGAAACACGCCTGATCCACGATCCATGGGGAAGCCCGTACGGCCTGGACGAAAATGCGGAATCCATTCGATCCGCCGGAGTTGACGGCATCATGTACAACGATGACGATATCACCCTCTCTCTCCGTCCATAAGTGACCGTAAATATGCTCAAACGCAGCATTCGCGGATCGACTATCATCATTATTGCAACGGCAATCCTACTTTCGTTGGCCTTTAACGCCATGGCCCCCAGCCTCCGGTGCGGCCTGAGAGCGTTTGCCCCCACGAACCAATGCTTGCAGAAATCATACTTTTTCTCGTGCACCAACGTCCGTCAACGCATAGAGCATGCAAAGTTTTACAATGTCAAAGTCGAGCCAACGGATATCGAGGGATGGAAAATGTACACCGCAGCCGATCCTGAAAAAAACGCATACATTTTCCTGACTGTCTGCAAGGATCGATCGCAGATGATTTTCTACCCCAGGGTTTCCCAACCGCAAAGCATGGTCACCGTCTATTCTCAAGACGGCCAGCATAAGCGGAAGCTCTTCCATATAGGTGCCCGGGGCCAGGGATGGACTGAGGTCGGGATGCAGTATGCCCTTGATCTGTCCTGCATTGGTCCCGGTGATCTGGACAAAGACGCCGACATTCCACTGGTCGTCGTTCTTCAAGGGAAATGGGCCCAACTCTGGTTCAAAGACGACGGCGTTTTCTTCTAACATTTCGAATTTATACAACAACGAACAGAAACCATGACCGTTAATGAAAAAAGCCGTGATGCTGCCGCAGGACACTCCTGCAATATTATTCATGAAGGGATTTCCTGGCGCTTAAATAGTACCAGCATCGTTCATGTGGCGGTGGTCTTATTTTGCCTTCTCGATATTGCCGTCTTGCTGCATTTAAGCTCGGCAGCCACCATCACCTGGGATACCGCTCACTACATGCTCAGCTACCAGCAGGGCACGTTCAATGAATTGATGACCATCGCGGTGCCGCTTATCCCCAAGCTCCTCTGGTGGATTGAGCCGGGCATCACCGACTACCGGCTGTATAGATACGCCTTGTCCGTTCTGCTGACACTCCCGTTGGCCCTGACCCTGTGGCGCTTCGTCTCGCAGCGGGGGGACGGCGGTGCCAACCCAAACGGATGGGAGATCCTTTCCTGGACCACAACACTCCTTCTGTCTTGTTTTCTCGGCAACGCCATCCTCATTCAGTTCTGGCCTTTGGGGCACCATGACCTAACTTCTTGGATTTACATGCTTGCAGCGTGCCTGTATCTCTGGGCGATGGGCGGAGACAGGCCTTCCTTCAAGACGCTCCCCGTTTGTTTAGGCATCTTGAGCGGCTTCCAGCTTCTGATCAAGATACCATGCGTGGGTGGACTGTTGGCCTTTTTTGCCCTCTATGTCCTTTATTTTCTCCCCAAGGGGCGAAAACTATCAGGCGTAGGCCTTTTTGTCTTCGGCTTCCTGGCGGCCCTGGGTTTTCTCCTTATCTTCATTTCTCCGCTCAAAGACATCCTGGCCGCCATTGAGCCGTCGAAGATACGATTTGGCGGGGCCTACGGGTCTGCCAAACTGAGTCCCGTGCAGGTTCTCTCCAATCAATTCATTGAGTTTGTCTCGTTTCTCGGATCGTTTTTCCTGCACTATTGGCCCTTGCTCTTCTTGACCGCCCTTCTGACAGCCATTTCCGGTCGGTGGCGACACCTCTGCCAGGGAACTCTGGTCAGGCCGACCCGGCTGCTTTTGCCGGTTGTGGTGACTACGCCGCTTTGGGTGACCGTGGTCTGTGTCCTGGCTGTCGCGACTATCGATCCAAGCCTGATCGAAAGCCTCGCCTTGCCGTTTTTCCCCCAGCGCTATGGCGTGCTCAGCGACTATGGCCTCCCTCTGGCCGAGTATGTGCTTCTCTTCTTCGCGGCCTGCCTGCTTGACCAGCTCATAAACCGCACGACCGATCAAGCCTGGTCTGCTCCTGTGGGTTTCGTGGC
This sequence comes from Fundidesulfovibrio putealis DSM 16056, assembly GCF_000429325.1. Classification (NCBI taxonomy): domain Bacteria; kingdom Pseudomonadati; phylum Thermodesulfobacteriota; class Desulfovibrionia; order Desulfovibrionales; family Desulfovibrionaceae; genus Fundidesulfovibrio; species Fundidesulfovibrio putealis. The sequence goes on along the minus strand of NZ_KE386885.1, from coordinate 505,819 downwards.
AATTGTTCTGGCCGCCATCCCATTTTTCATGGCCGCCGGCAGTTCCCAAGCCCTTATGCACTACATTCAAGAGGGCAGTTGGAGTTTCGTGGCCCTGGCCCTGTTCGGCCTCTTTCTTCTGAAGCGGCCAGCGACAGGCGACCGCACTTTCCATGTCGTGGTTCTTTGTCTGTTTCTCATCGTACAGCAATATAAATACACCACATGGATGTCCTACCAGTTATGCCTGGACAAGGAACTGGCTTCCGGCGAGTCTCGAAACCTGATTGTTCCTACGTCCGAATGCGCGACCCCTCCTCTGCTGCGCTACACTACTCCTGTTCCGGGGCTGCACCGCAGCAAGGGGCTCCTGTTCACAAACGAACAGGCAAAATTTTACAACACCCTCAATGAGATGTTACGCCAAGCAGGATTCAGGCCCGGAGACAACATCCTCGGCTTCTACGGCCTGGGCGGCCCGGTCTACCTCCTGGGCGGCCGGTCTCCGGGAACGCCAACCTACTATCCGGCTGGCATACTCGGCCCGGATTTCAACTCCCGGATGCTGGCCCTGGCAGCATCCGGGGAAATCCGGTCTTCGTTTCTTCTCATCAATGAGCCGCTGACGCCGGATATACTTGCAGTCTTGCAGCAGCATGGGCTGAGCGTCGAGAACGACTATCTCCTGATCGGCCGTTTGCCTCAACCCGACTGCCTCGACACCGAGTGCTTCAGTGCCAAGGATGGTCAGAAGTATACCATTTCCGTCTATGCCCCAAAAACGGGCGACCGGGCGGCCTATTGAAAAACAAGGGGAATACGCTTACACTTTTTTCAGAACAATGCAGAGATCGGCTTAGCGAACAACGGCAACGCTGCGGAACGGGCCCTGTTTTGACGACGCCTGAATGCGTCCGAGCCGAGCCTTTTGACCGTCGGTTCCCGCTACGGCATATTCACAGAACCTGCGAGCACCTCCCCTTGTAGCGGAGCGGACACCTCTCCGCCTGCGGTCTCTCTTCCGGGAGATCCTCAACAACGGAAAGCGTAATTTTCATCTCAACCAGGCTCCACGAAAGACAAGGCAAATTATGTGCGGTATCTGCGGTTTCCGCTCCCGAAGCGCCATCTCCCTGGAAACAATGCTTGGCGCCATCTCCCACAGAGGCCCCGACGGCAACGGGATCTTCCGTGACGGAGATATAAGCCTCGGCCATACCCGGCTCGCCATCATCGACGTGGCCGGCGGCAGCCAGCCGATGCGAAGCCCGGACGGCACCGTCACCCTGGTGTTCAATGGCGAAATATACAACTTCAAGACCTTGCGCGCCGAACTTGTCTGCCAGGGACACCAATTCAGAACGTCCTCCGATACGGAGGTGCTTTTGGCCATGTACATGGCCTTCGGCACGGGCATGCTGTCCCACCTCGAAGGCATGTTCGCATTCGTCATCCATGACTCCCGCACCGACCTGCTGTTCGGCGCCAGAGATCGCTTCGGCATAAAGCCCTTCTACTATACCTGGAACAACGGAACCTTTGCCTTCGCCTCCGAGATCAAGGCCTTGCTGGCTGCCGGAGCCTGCCGCCCAGTTGGCAATCCCACCGCTGCAGCCCTGTATTTGACCCTCCGCTACATCCCTGGTCCTCAAACCGCTTTTGCCGACGTCATGAGTCTGCCGCCTGGTACATTCTTCACGCAGCGTGGTGAACACCAGCCCCGGCTGGAGACGTATTGGCGCCTACCAAACACCGACCAGACCCATCTGAACGAGAAGCAGGCCCAGGAACACTTTGATGATCTGTTACGCCGGGCAGTGGACAGCCACCTCATAAGCGACGTGCCCCTCGGCGCTTTTCTTTCTGGCGGTGTCGATTCCACCACCATCACCGCAATCATGGCCGGACTGGGCCACTCGCCGCTTGAGACCTTTACCGTGGACTTCCGGGGTGAACAGTCGGAGGCCACCGAGGCGGTACGAACCGCCCGCCACTTCGGCTGTGGACAGCACACGGTCCTTGTGCCGCCGGAGAGCTTCGGATTGTTTCCTGAACTGCTCTACCATTTGGACGCTCCCTTCGGGGATTCCATCCTTCTGCCCCTGTACCTGCTCTGCCTGGAGGCCGCCAAGCACGTGAAGGTGGTCCTGTCCGGCGACGGGGCAGACGAGACCATGCTCGGCTACATCCATCATGAGACCCTGGCCGGCCTGACCTCTCCCCTGGTCCGGATGGTGTCTCCCGTCTTGTCCCTGTTGTCGCGGCTCATTCCCCTGGTACCGATCGGGGCACTCGACCGGGCCTTCCACTACCCCGACTCCATGGGCACCCTGGGTCGAGCTCGACTGGCCAGACTCCTGGCAGAGGTCGGCTCTCCCGGCCGGGCCTACCTCCTTTTCGCCTCGGTTTTCGAGGAAGACGAGCGGCTGGCCTTGCTCGGACCGCGCCTGGCCGACGGCGAGGCGACGGCCCGCAGCGATTTCTTCGACCCCCTGCGCCGCACCATCGACACCGCGCCCGATCCCCTGGAAGCCGCCTACCGGCACGACCTCCGGTACTGGCTGCCGGATAACATCCTCATGAAACTCGACAAGATGACCATGGCTGTCGGCATCGAAGGACGGGTTCCTTTCCTGGACGACCGGTTCGCAAACTTTATCGTAAGCCTGCCTCGATCCCTGAAGCTCCGCACAGGGCAAGGAAAGCATCCCTTGCGCCGGTATTTCAACGCAAACATCAACATTCCCGGGCGCCCCCAGGGACGTAAGAAGGCTTTTTACTTTCCCTTGCAGGGCGCGTATGGGAAAGCGCTGGGAGCACTGGTGAACCGGTATCTGTCACCGGAGTCCATTGACCCGGCCATCCTCGACCCAGGGGCCGTGGCCAGGATCGTTTCTCGGGCCGAGACCTCTCCCCTGTTGGGCTTTAAACAGTTATTCACGCTTTTAGGATTCCAGATGTGGCAGGAACGCTTCGGCATCCGCTGGGACTAGCGGCGCGCCCGGGGAGGTGAACAACCGGAAGGGGTCCGGGCGTCCCTCCCCTTGATTCGAATAAAAGGACATTTTGTTTATGAAGACGTTACTGCTCAATCCCATGACCAGCCAAGCCGGAAACGTAGTCAGGGATGTGCTTTATGGCTGCTGGTGCAAGGGAAACCGCATCGGGGGCGGCACGGTGCCACCCTTCAATCTCCTCGTCCTCACTTCGCTGTTGCATCGTGAGGGCCTTGAAGCCGATTTCCTCGATGCCCAGGCCCTGCAACTCGGACCAGAAGGAGTTATTGGACGCTTGGCCGCATACGGCCTGGTGGTAATGTCCACCTCCACCATGAGCTTCACGGAGGACGCCGAATATCTCCTGAACCTCAAGCAGGCCCGCCCCGGTTTGCGCACGGCAGTGTTCGGCTCGCACCCGACCTTCATGCCCCGCTTCTGCCTGGCCCACCCTGGCATCGACTACGTCATCCTGCACGAGCCCGAGGAGACCGTTCTCGAACTGGTCCAGGCCCTGGACTCCGGTAGGAGCACAGACGCCATCTCCGGGCTCGGCTCCAGGGACACGGCAGGGGAACCGCGCATTCATGAACCCCGTCCTTTTCTCAAAAACCTGGACTGGCTGCCCCACCCGGACGTTGACCTCCTGCCGGCAGGCATCCACTATTTCAACCCGCTCGTACGCCGTATGCCCTACATGACCACGACCACGAGCAAAGGCTGTCCTGGGAAATGTGTATTCTGTACCGCCCCCACCTTTGATGGCAACATCTTCCGCCGCCAATCCCTGGACCACGTCATGGAGCAGTTGCGCTACTTCGTGTCCAAGGGCATCAAGGAAATTTATTTCCGGGACGACACCTTTTTTGTGGACCGCAAGCGCGACCATGCCATGTGCCGTGCCATCCTGGACGAAAAACTCGACCTCACCTGGATCGCTAACGCCCGGGTGAACATGATCGATGAAGAAACCATCGCTCTTGCCCGCCGGGCTGGATGCCACACCCTCAAATTCGGCGTGGAGTCCGGCTCTCAGGATATCCTTGACGGCATCAAGAAGGGTTACCGCCTGGAAGAAGGCCTGCGGGTCTTCGCGGCTACCCGCAAGCACGGTGTCGCTACCCATGCCCACACAATGATTGGCAACCCCGGCGATACGCTTGAAACCGTAGAGATGACCATCAACTATGTCCTGGCATTAAACCCCACGACTGCGACCTTTGGCATCTGCACGCCCTATCCCGGTACACCACTCTTCGAAGAAGTGCTCAAGGTAGCTCCCGAGATAACGGACGGCAGCCATACAGACCTGTCCAAACTCCACGTTGAGGGTCTCTTCAACGAATACTACTGCCACGTGGATAAGAAACAGCTGCCCAAACTCGTCCGCCAGGCTTACCGAAGGTTCTATATGCGTCCCAAATATTGGGTTCAATGCTTCCGTGAGAGTCTGCGGACCAGCCACGACGTAAAACGCGTGGCTTTGGCCTCTACGAGGCTTTTTGAATTTATCATTCAAGGGAAAGATTAATATGGTGCCTTTCAACCAAGTGTCCGTCGTCATCCCGGCATTCAACGAAGAAGAGTGCATCGGCCCGATCATCGAACGCATTCGGGCCGTGTCTCCAGAATTCGAAATAGTTGTTTGTTCGGACGGGTCCACCGACGCCACCGCTGCTCTCGCTCGCGAGGCAGGGGCTATCGTGACCGAGCACCGTTACAACATCGGCAACGGCGCGGCGGTTAAAAGCGGCGCCATCGCCGCCAGCCGTCCCTACTTGATCTTCATGGACAGCGACGGCCAGCACCAGCCTGAGGACATTCCGAAGCTGCTCAATGAAATGCCGGACTACGACATGGTCATCGCCTCCCGCACACGCGAGTGCCGCACCGATCCCGTACGCGACTTCGGCAACATCATGCTGCGCAAGGTGGCGGAGATCATCGGTGGCAAGCCCATCATGGATCTGACTTCGGGCTTCCGAGCCGTGCGGCGGGACTTGTTTTTCCTCTTTTCCCCCCTCTATCCACTGCGTTATTCTTACCCATCCACCATAACCCTGGCCCTGATCAACACAGGTCATTTCGTCAAGTTTCTGCCGCTCGACACCATCGTCCGGCGCGAACAGGGCACAAGCAACATCCGCCCGTTCCATGACGGGCTGAAATTTCTCAGAATCATCTTCCGCCTTTTCATGCTCTTCCGCCCGTTCAAAATCTTTTTTCCGATTTCCCTGACCTTGTTCGTTCTGGGTGCCGGGCTTGGAATATACCAGTTGTTTGCCACCCAAGGCATCCACAGCATGGCTGTCATCCTGCTTCTCGGCAGCCTTTTTTGTTTCGTCAACGGCCTGCTGGCCGAACAGATCTCCCAGATCCGCCTGAGCATGCTCAACCAACCGACTCCCTCGGGCTCCCTGTCTCCAGGCTCCACGAGCACGGCAGGCCCGGCCACCACTGCCCCGGGAGATTCCAGTGAATGTTGAGTCCCTGTTTTCAGGTCCAGCACTCGCCACTGTGCCCAGAGTACTCGGCTTTATTGACCGTGACCCGGAATCACCGACCTTTGGGTGCTGCGACCGGGCCTACTGGCACTACCGGCTCATTGATCTCGCCAACAGCCGAGCCCAGGAGGCGGGGCTTCTCCTGACTTTGGCATGGCAGTACCCCGGCCAGGACAACCCTTTTTTGGGCAAAGACATTCTCCTCGACTGGATACGGGGAGTGTGGCGGTTCTGGCTGTCCGCCCGAAATGCCGACGGATCAACCGTGGAGGTCTATCCCAACGAGCGGTCCTTTTGTGCCACGTCCTTCTCTGCCGCAGCCTTTGTGGATTCGGTCCGCCTCTTAGGCGGACCGGTCGGATTCGAGGAGGAACTGCGCTTGGCCGAGCCGACCTTTCGGTGGCTTGGCAACAATGCCAATTCCGACGTTGCCAACCAGATGGCCGCCTCCCTACACGCCCTTTCTGGCTATGCCGCTCTGACCGCCGACGCCGGTATGGCCGCTCTGGTGCGGGAACGAGGTGCGGAGGTGCGGGCCCTTCTTCGCGACGACGGAGCCTTTGTCGAGTACGGAGGCCTGGACGTCGGCTACCAGACCATTACCTTGAGCACCCTGACCGCTGTCTCCCGCCTCACTACGGAACTTCCCTGGCTTCCGGACGCCATCGGTCGGGGACTTTCCGCCGTGGAGCCGCGCATTGGGAATGCCGGAGAGGTCGACTGGCGCGGCAACAGCCGCCGGACCCAGTATGTCTATCCCCGAGCCCTGGCGGCCTTGGGGAGCCCGGCCATCTCGCGCCTAGCCGTCGGCCTCGAGGCTGGAAGCCTCATCAACCCGTGCTGGGTTGACGACCGCTACACCACGGCTTTTGCCGTGGACTATTTCCTGACCGCCATGGAGGTGCGCCATGCGCATGAGCACCCCTAAGCTCATCGCCCTGCGGCTTTTCAACATTACCTTTGGCCGGGTCGAACTGTGCACCAGCCTATTGCGAAAGGCCCTGATCTGGCGGTACGTGACCGCCCGTCCGGCCGCAAGCCGCTACTCCCCGACATCGAAGTTCTTCGAGATGGCGGAACTTTCCGGTCGCAGGCAACTCCCGTAAGTGCCCATGCCCGAAGTTGCCGCAGTGGCCCACAAACGCTCGCGCAGACTGAACCAAGTGCTTCGGCCAGTCGCTGTCCTCGCCGTGCTCTGCCTCGCAGTGAGCCTGCGTTGGTACAGGCTTGCCCAGAGCGTCCTCGAAGGGTTCGACGTATGGACCTACCTCAGATTGTCCTGGGAATGGGCCACTGTCGCGGTCCAGCCCGAGGCCGCTTATGCCAAAGCCGGGTTCGTTTTGCTCGGAGCCGCCGCAGGTGGGGTGTTCGGGTTTTCCGACCTCACTCTTCCCTTTCTGAATGCCTCACTGGACGTCCTCAATGCGGTTCTCGTACTCGTCTTGGCCCGGCTGGTTGGCATCGGATTCATCTCCGCCTGCGTGGCCATGCTCCTCTATGCCTGCCTGCCTACGGCGGTCATCGAGGCCCGCAACGGCCTGGCGCATCCGGCAAGTATCACCTTTGTCCTCTCCGCCTGCGCTCTACTCCTTGTCCGCACGAGCCTTCCGGTTTCCCGTATCACGGAGCGCTACGCAGCCGTCGTTGGGGCAGGGTTACTTGCCGGCTATGGCGGTCTCATCCACCCCACCGTCCTCCTCTGGACCCTGGCCCTGCCATTGATCCTGGTTCTCTACCACGCAACCTGCCTGAAAAGCCCGGCCTGGCTCATAGAAGACCTCCTCCTGTACGTCCTGGCCTGCACAGCACCATTTTGCGGCTTCGCACTCCTGGTCAAGAAAGAATCCGCCTTCTGGTACAAGGTGCAATCGTTTTGGCACAGCATCTTCGGACACGGTGATGACCCTGCCTACATGAAAGCCGGATTCACCTTTTCCCTGGAGAAGCTGCGGCATTACAGCGTGGATATGGTCTACGCTCATGTACTGACGCCAGCTCTGTTCTGGACCTTTTTGGCCCTGGCTCTCCTGGCAGCCTGGACTGGCCTGCGGCTTCACCGGGAAGGGCTGAGCTGGAGCGCGGCCGGGAAAATGCTGTTTCCTACTCCATTACCTTTGTTTTCCCTAGCCCTGATCTGTATATGCATCTATCTGGGCCTGATCGCCCGTATCAATGGCTTCGAGCAATGGTTCATGGGCGACCGTTTTTTCCTGCCCTTGGCCCCCTTCGCCATTCTCGGCGGGGCTGCGCTCCTCCAGGCAGCGTGCCAGGGCCTTCCCCGTGGCGGGCGGACCTTGCTTGTGGGTTTGACATGCACCGTGGCCCTGACATCCTTCTGGTCCCTTTTTCCGCAATACCTCTATGACCGACCGCCTTTCTACAAAGCCCTTCGCGACACGTTCCGGAAACAGGGTATCGTCACGGACACCAACCACAAGGTTCTGGTCGTTCCAGATGCCGGCAAGCATCCTATGGCTGTGGACTACTATTTTTCACCCTCCGATTTCGTGACAACCGGCATTCCTCAAAATGAAGAAACCTTCACCGCCTTCCTTGCGGAAAACCACATCCGCTATATCCTCTTTTCCCCAGTGGTCTATCTGCGTTTGACTTCACGCGAAGGTCAGCCCGCAGTCATGGCTTCGGAAGATCCGAAGGTAATGGCGGAGCTTACGGAGCAAGTGGCCTTTGTCACCCGTTTCCTCATGACCCGGCACGGCGTGCCCCGCCTGTGTCAGGAACTGGCCTGGCCAAAGGATATGTACTTGCGTCCGATGCGGCTCTACGCCATCGGTAACCACGACTACTCAGCCCACCTTGGGAGCCAGAATGGCCGCGACAATGCCTTCTGCCTGTTCGACCTGGGGACGCGCCAGTGATCCGAACATCTGAGCCCTTTGCCCATCAATTTCTGCGGGCCTGCCGCCTCTCACGGTTAGGACGGTCGGCCGAGGCAAGAGACGCCTACGTCGGACTGGCTCGCCTGGTTCGGATCGCCTCGAACCGGGGCAGCACCAAGGCCTTCGAGTTGGCTGTACGGTTGGAAGAAACCGCACCAACCTCTCCTCTGGAAAACCTGTGCGAGATGGCGGCACATCTTCTGGAAATTCAGGCACGGGAAGGCGTCTGCCCTGAAAGGCTCTCCAAACCGAAACACTCTGAAGAAATCCGGGCCATTTTCGTGGCCCGCCTCTTTTCCAGCTTGACCATGGGCGGCATCGCCCTTGTTGCAGTCCTCACCTTTGCCTTGTTTTTCACCCAGACGCGGAAACTTGAACGGACGCATCAGGCTCTGGCAGAACTGGGCGGCTTCCTGGCAGAGGCCAAGGCTGTAGGACATAGACCTCTCAAGGATATCTCCGGGAACACATGCACCGAATGTCCTTGCAAAGAGCGAGGACTGCTTGGCAATCTGCCAGAAGGGGACATCTGCCGGAGTAACTGGCGGATGGCATTGGACAAGGCCTATGCCGTGTTGCATGGCAGGAAGACGATCGATTGGACGGGCTTCGACCACCTGCCGAGCGATTGGAAGCGTGACGCCTGGGGCGCGCCCTATCTTCTTAACGAAAACGAAGGCGAAGGCGGTCCCGAGGACTGCACCAAGGACCAACTCCGTTCGGCTGGTCCGGACGGCCTGCCCGGTACGGCCGACGACCTGATCCTGGATTTGCCCTCCGAACTCTGCAAGGAAGGGAAATCCTGACCAAGCCACCTCCTTATGCCGCGATTACGCACCGCTTTGGTTTTCGCTGTGCCCTCGCACGGGGCCAGAAAAAGGGCTTTTACGGCACAACGCATGTCCGTCAGGGGAGTTGCACGGCGGCCGCAATGCGGCAACATAACGAGAGGCCATATGAATAGACGTTGGAAGACTTGGCTCGGAATGGTTCTGAGCCTTGGTCTCCTGGGCTGGATCGTGCTCTCTGTGGGGTTGGAAGATCTGGCTCTGAGCTTCGCCGGTATGGACTCTGCATGGATGTTTCCCATGGTAGGCCTGTTCGCTGCCGGTCTTATCCTTCGGGCCTGGCGATGGCAGTGCCTGCTCGCCCCGGCCAGAAAGGTCTCGATGAAGGACTGCGGCAACATCATCCTGGTGGGAAATTTCGCCAACAACCTCCTACCGGCCAAGGGCGGTGACGTAGCCAGGGCGGTGATTCTCTCCAGGTGCTGCGACGTTCGGTTCCTCTTCGGCCTGACTTCGGTCGCCGTGGAGCGAATCTTCGACGGCCTGGCCCTGCTCCTGATCCTTCAGGTTGCGGGCTTGGCCGTGAATCTGGCACCTACTTTCCGGAGCACCATGCGGGACATTTCCTTCGGCGCGGGAGCGCTGTTCATCGGTGCTCTTGCCGGACTTGTGGCCGCTAGAGCGTTTCCGGGCATGCTTGGGTGGTTTCGCGCCCTGGTTTCCAGGCTGCCCGGGAGCCTCGGATCAAAGGCCGCGCATATTGTGGCGGGCCTCCAGGATTCTCTCTTCTTCATCCGGCCGGACCGCGAGTTCACCGGGTTCGCAGCCCTGAGCCTTATTGTCTGGCTCATCGAGGGGCTCACCGTCTGGGCTGGCTTCCGTGCTTTCTCCGTGCCTGGCTCGGCTATCGACGCCTATTTCACGTTCGCCATCATGAACTTTGGAGGGCTCCTCCCATCGGCGCCGGGCAGTATCGGCATCCATCAGGCCAGTACAGTGCTGTCTTTCTCCATGCTCGACCTGCCCATGCAGGCGGCAATTCCGCTGTCTTTGGTGGTACAGGCTGTGCAAATTCTGTTTAATTCCATATTGGGCCTGGGAGCCATGCGTCAGCTGCATCTGAGCTTCTCATTTTTCCGATCGAAATGCACTGAGGCGGCTCCAAGCAGCGATAACAAACTGTCAACTCAGGATTTCTCCTGACAGAGTGCGGATTCAGGCGGTGGGCAAGCCAGTGATTTCTGAGGAAATCCGGCTTGAGACGCCTGGCCCTGAGTGGCTTGCAAATCAAGATAATTTCAGGCACTCTTACTACAGTTCTCTCGCACGGCCTGCATCCTGCACGGGGGCAGCGGCGGCCTCGCTGCCATTGCAATACTCACAGGATTGTTTCTAAACACCCAGCGACTGAGGCTGGCGGGTTTGAAACCTGCGGACTAAACGTACAGCTATAATTGGGCGGGTTGCACAGCTGGTGATTGTGAGTCTACCCTGTCGCTTTCGCGAACTGGGGAATGGTCACGAATATGATCCCGCTACCGGGATACATTCAACTGCCAGCTGAAAGCTGACCGAAAAAAACGGTGATTTAAACCCTTAGGTCCTGACGGCATCAAACACGACTGCGTAGCCAAGATTGGCAACGCCCCCTGGAATCTCGTTGCGTCGGCCTGGCTCCAAGTCAGCCAATCCACCTGGGGTCCTGGACCACACTTGCTTGCCCCTTGAGCAATACAAACTGGAATTCACCCTCCCGCACAGCACATGAAAGTAAAAAAGTCTCAAACCTGTCGCCTTTGCTCCGAGTCAAAGTTGACCGATCTGCTTGACCTTGGAGAACAGTGCCTGACCGGCGTCTTCCCGAAGACTCTGGATGCTGCGCTGACCAAGGGTCCGCTCCAACTCATGCTTTGTGACACGTGTGGCTTGATCCAGTTGCGCCACTCCTACGACATTAATGAAATGTACGGCAAGGAGTATGGATACAGGTCGGGTCTCAACCGCTCCATGGTTGATCATCTGCGGACAAAGGTCGAGAAATTGCACGAGCTCTGTCCGGTTGAAAATGGCGACCTCATCCTGGACATCGGTTCCAACGACGGGACGCTTCTTTCTTTTTACCCCCCTGGTCGCGCCACGCTGTGCGGCATGGACCCTTCCTCCGAACAGTTCCGGTCCTATTACAGGGAAGATATCAAGCTGGTGACGGACTTCTTTTCGGCCAAACGGTTTCGTCAGGAACATGGTGACGACGCCAAGGCCAAAATCATCACATCCATCGCCATGTTCTACGACCTTGAGCAACCTTTTGAATTCGTGCGACAGATCAAGGAAATCCTCCACCCGCAGGGGATATGGCACCTGGAACAAAGCTATCTGCCACTTATGCTTGAATCCAACGCCTACGACACCATCTGCCACGAACATCTTGAATATTATGGCCTGCGCCAGATCAAATGGCTGACGGACAGGGCGGGCCTTGAGATTCTGGATGTAGATCTCAACGGCACTAACGGAGGCAGCTTTGCCATCACTGTGTCTCATGTCGGCGCCGGATTTCCTTGCAACGAAAAGGCCATCGCTGCGTTGCTCGAATCCGAGCAAAAGGCGGGCCTGGACAAACCGGAAATCTACGCCCTTTTCGCGGACGCCATCAGCATCCATAAAACAGAATTGCTCAGAATGCTTGAGGACATCCGGGAACAAGGCAAGACCGTACTCGGCTATGGTGCTTCCACCAAGGGCAACGTCATTTTGCAGTATTGCGGTTTTACTCCCGACATGCTCCCGGCCATCGCCGAAGTGAATGCTTCCAAGTTCGGCGCCTACACTCCAGGCACAGGCATCCCCATCATTTCCGAGGCCGAGGCCAGGGCGCGCCGCCCCGACTATTTCCTTGTTTTCCCCTGGCACTTCCGGGATGCCATCGTGGCCCGGGAGCGCGAGTTCCTCGCCGGGGGGGGGAAATTGATCTTCCCCCTGCCACGGATTGAAATCGTCTCAAGATGAAGCGGGCTCTTATCGTGGGCTGTCGAGGCCAGGACGGGGTGTTGCTGCGAGAGTTTCTCGCGCGCCGTGGCTACTTGGTGACCGGTTTGGCCCGCCAAGCCGAAGAACGTCCGGACGGGACGCTCGGCTCGCCGACGTCCGTGCTCGATCCTTCCGCTATGGCCGCCCTCGTTGAACGCGTGGTGCCCCACGAAGTCTATTATCTGGCCGCCCTACACCACTCGTCGCAACAGGCTCCGAACACCTCGCAGCAATCCTTGTGGACGGCGAGCATGGACGTCAACGCCACAGGGCCGGTCCACGTCATGGAGGCCCTGCGCCAGCATACTCCTGAGGCTCGTTTTTTCTACGCAGGCAGTTGCCTCGCCTTCGGGAGTCCCCATGAAAGCCCCCAGACCGAACGCACTTGTCTGCGACCAGACTGCGTTTACGGCATCTCCAAGGCCGCCGGGAACCATGCAGTACGCCTGTATCGAGAAACACACGGCCTTTTTGCGGTGACGGGCATCCTTTTCAACCACGAGTCCCACCTACGCCCCGAGCATTTCCTTTCACGTAAGATCATGCACGCGGTCTGGCGCATCAAGCGCGGCCAGGAACACGAACTCACGCTCGGGGACCTGTCCGCCCAAACGGACTGGGGGTACGCGCCGGACTTTGTGGAAGCGTTCTGGCTAAGCCTCCAGGCCACGATCCCAGACGATTACGTGATCGCCACCGGTACGCCGCACAGGGTGCAAGACTGGGTGGAGGGGGCCTTTTCCCTGGCCGGACTCGCTTGGCAGGACTATGTGCGCGAAGACCAACAGCTGCTGCGGCGCAGACGAGGGCGGCTCGTCGGCGACATATCGCGCATCCGGGAAAGGTGCGGCTGGTCGCCGACCACGCCGTTCGGCCGGATGCTGGAGATACTCTTCAAGTATGAAGGACGTCATCATTGAGCCACTCCCGTCTTCTCATCTTCATCCCCACGTACAACGAACGCGGTAACGTGGAACGCATGGCACGGGAGATAAGCGAGCTAGATCTAGACGCTGATATCCTGTTTCTGGACGACAACTCCCCGGACCGCACTGGCGAGACCCTGGACCGGCTCGCTGCGCAAATCCCTCGAATGTCCGTCATCCACCGCTCGGGCAAACAGGGCATCGGGTCGGCCCACCAAATCGGTATCGCCTGGGCCTATGACGGGGGTTACGACGTCCTGATTAGCCTTGACTGCGACTTTACCCACGATCCCAAGGATATCCCCCGGCTCTTGGCTGCCCTGGAGGGCTATGATGTGGCCGTGGGGTCGCGCTATCTCAAACGAGGAAGCTTGCCGGGGTGGAACCTGGTACGCCGGAGTCTGACGCTTTTCGGGCATTTCTTGACGACTCGTCTGCTCGGCCTGCCCCAAGATGCCAGCGGCGCTTTCCGGGCCTACGACCTGCACCGGATTGACAGGGATCTCTTTTCGCTCGTTCCTTCGAGGAGCTATTCGTTTTTCTTTGAAAGCTTGTTTGTCCTGGCTCGAAACGGGCTGCAGATCAACGAGATTCCCATTGTCCTTCCAGCCCGGACTTACGGTAGTTCCAAACTGACCTTGAAGGATATTTTCGGCGGTGGCTCATATATTTTCTGGCTGACCCTGGCGTCGCTGCTCCACCCGGAACGTTTCCGGCTTTCCCGCGCCCCGGCACGCGCCGGGGGGCCCGGTTCCGCATGGGATGCATATTGGAGCCGCAAGGCGCACCCATCTCTGCTCGCCTACGACATGGTTGCCGCCGCCTACCGCTTGCTGGTGATCCGCCCGAATCTTGTTTATGCATTGCGCCGCGCTTTTCCGTGGGGGGGCCGTCTTCTCCATGCCGGCTGCGGATCGGGCCAGGCCGATGCCACCCTGCCTGGCGACTACGAAATTACGGCCGTGGACCTTTCCGCTGCCGCCCTGCGACTTTATGCACAAAACAATCCTACGAACCGACACGTGGCGCAGGGAAACATCTTCAAGCTTCCGTTCGCGGATGCCTCCTTCGACGGCGTCTACAACCTGGGGGTCATGGAACATTTCTCCGAATCGGACATCGAGGCCATCCTCCGAGAATTCCGACGTGTACTGCGTAGCGACGGCAAGGTGGTCATGTTCTGGCCACATTCCCGTGCCACCAGTGTGGCCGTGCTCGACGCCGTCCACGTGGTGTTGAAACATTTCGGACGGACCGGCAAGCTCCATCCGGACGAAATCACACTGCTAAAAGGCCGGGAGCACGCGCAAGCCCTCCTTAACCGGGCCGACCTGCGGCTGGTGGACTACCAATTTGGATGGCGGGACTTCTTTGTCCAGGCGGTGGTCGTCGGTACGGGAGATGGCACCAACTGAACCGGAGATCCGTTAAACATTACAAGAAACTCCAGTTGCGCAGTATTCGCAGGCGTGACTTGTCACAGCCGGCAAATCCACGGCGGGGTAGAACTGAAGTGGGATAGAGCATGAGGATACAAAAGCACAAGCTGCCTTGTTGCATATGCGGCGCGTACGAACCGGAGACGTTGTACCGCGACGAACTTAACGACACAGCGCCTGCAGTGGAATACAACTTCACGCCGGACACACGGAAGACTTACGCCATTGCAAAGTGTCGGCAGTGTGGACACATCTACACTGACCCCATGCCGCTCCTGGACGATGTCTATCAGGATTCCGAAGACGAAGTTTATTCGCAACACCGTGAACAACGTGAAAAATGTTTCCGCAAGCTGGCCCATCCTCTGTGGCGGGAGTTTCCTTCCGGTGACCTGTTAGACATCGGCTGCGCCACAGGCATCCTGCTTGACGTCATGGCCGAACGGTACCGGACCTTCGGCGTCGAGCCTTCGGCTTGGTCGCGCACCCAATGCGCCCCCCGGCATCACGTGGCAGCCTCACTTGACGCCTTTGCTGGACAGACCTTCGACATCATCACTCTGCTAGGAGTCATCGAGCATCTCTATACCCCTCAGACTCTTATAGCTGATATTTCCAAAATGTTGCGGCCAGGGGGGCTATTCTTGGTCTATACAGGCGACGTAGATGCCTGGCTGCCGCGCCTTCTGCGGAAAAAGTGGTGGTGGTATCAGGGAATGCACCTGCACTATTTTTCCAAGAAGAATCTCTCCCGGTTGCTTGGCCTTCACGGCCTGCGCACCATCCGAACCCTCAATATGCCCCTCTACTTTAAGGTGGAGTCCTTGTCCAAAAGCCTCAGCCGGTACGAAACCCTCCACCGCCTAGTGCACCCGATTTTATCGCTCCCCGTCATCAACAACCTGATGGTGCCCATGCCAATAAGCGGAGAATTACTCCTGGTGGCCCGCAAGGAAGCGAGTACCTCTAGGACTTGTTCACAAGGATAAGAGAGAAAAACGCCTAATCGTTCGTTTCGATTTCGTCAGGACTAGGTTTCTGTCTTGGACATGCCCCCAACGAATCTTGCCACAGGTGCGATATGACATTTTCCCAGTCACGCTGGTCAGTGCTGCTGCTCCTCTTAGTAGGAACGGCATACGCCATTGCCAACCTTCTCCTTCGCATACATGAGGTCTCGGGTTTCACACTCGTGGCGTACTTGCACCCTGACCAGCAGTTGCTGGACGAGCCTTGGCGGTTTCTGCTACCGTTTCACATCGGTGCCGGCTTTGTCCGGTGGAGCACGACCGGACTTGCGCTGCAGTATTTCCTTGAGCAGGCGAGTTCACCCGCTGCGGCTTATTATTGCCTCAATCTCCTGCTGGTCGCCGTCGCCGGCGCTTGTGCTTTCCGTGCCACTCAGTCGGTTTACGCTTGCGCCGTCTTCCTGCCGTTCGTCGCTTTTGGCTCACAATTCTACTGGTACTATCAAATAACAGCGGTTGGACTGTTTTATCTCGGCTATTGCTACATCCTTATTAACCTGTTGTGCGTCCATGAACTGCTTTTTAATACCACTTCATCCTCTCTCTGGCTTCGCGTTATATTCTTGCTCTCTCTTGTCTGTCTGGCTGTCTGGTTCGAACAGTGGCTCGACTACGGAGGTTTTCTGGTGGCACTCTGCATGTTAACTTTGTTTCTACGCAGAAAGCTAACCTATATCAACCATCGGCATTGTCTGTTTATCTTCGGCTCTACTCTCATTATTCTCTGCCTTTATTTGTTGGGGAAATTTCACTTTTCCTCGGTTCAAGAACACTTTCGAAAAGGGCGAGAAGCGGAGATGGTGCTAAACTATTTCTCCGACCTTCCATTTTGGCAGGCAGTACTGATGTCCGTTCACGACATGTTTTTCAACGCTGCGCGCTACCTTTTCATGAGTCTCATATCGCCTCTTATGTCCTTGGGTTGCCTGCCGGTTCTCCCCTTGTTCTCCGTCGGCCCAGCCAATGTGGCTGCGACACAAAACGGCTATCATCCTGAATGCACACAACTAACATACTACAGTCACCTATTTTCCTGGTATCTTCCGGTCGGCATGGCTTGCGTTCTTTTCGCGCAGGCGATCATAAAAAACCTCCGCACCTGTTTCCGTTCTTGTGAGAAAAGCAATTACATCACTATCGCCCTGCTCCTCATGCTGCTTTGCGGGTCTTTGACCCATAACTTCGTCAAGTTCCGTCCGTACAATTCTCAACCCTTTTTATACTACAAGGTAGCCCTTGGCGCCTTGGCCACTTACATTTTGTGCGCCCGGTACCTCTACATGAAGACCGTTGGCAAAAGTCTCCGTATCAAAGTTCTGGTTTGTCTCTTCCTTTCATCGTGCCTTGTCGGCAATGCGCTGACGTTCCATGAACTCATGATTTTTATGCGCGACAACGTATACAGTTGCGAGCGCCGCTAAACTCCGCTTCCGTTTATACGGGCCATTTAATGGTGAGTGTTCTGGACGCTGTAAACTTCCTGTTGAACAGCGTGCAATATTGATCCCCTCTTGAGATAAACCGCGCCGAATTTTGACCCCCGTCTGCGAACTCCTATCCTGCTTTTGAACGCAAAGGCAGGAGGGAAGAACAGGAGATGCTCACGGTGGAAACGATCAGAAGGTGCGGATGATGGCGCTCCGTTGACCTTTCCCCCAAAACGCCGACAACCATTGTGAAATTGTAGCATCCGAATATTCGCAAGAAAAAAACACTCGCAAAGGGCATTAACTTCCCGAAGGCACCCACAATGTACTCAGCGGCGATAGAAATGAGCGCGTTTTACGTAAGTACTATTGCATCGTGTACCATGTGACCGCAATGAAATTATAGCAATCGTGCAAAAGTCTAAGGATGACCTTTCGCCCGTTCTCCACAGGGCGAAGAGTCGTTCCGGTAGAGCTTCCCAAGAGGGGTATCCCCAAGAAAAACGAGTCTGTTATGTTGAGAAAGCGCGGCGCTCAACTGCGAATTCTTTGTGACGATCCAGCGCGAAAGGATGCCCGTTTCCGCATGCCAAGCTGAGTATCCGTACGGATTTGGGGCGGCTGGATCGTACCGCAGCACCTGTATAGCGATGCCGGGCGGCACTCCCATGTAAGCGGACGGCAGGTCGTTGTCCAGGGTCACCAGGGTATTGCACCAGGGCTCGTCACCCGGTTGGTAGGCGGCGTGAAGCCCCATTGTCTTCCGGACCAGACC
The DNA here is from genome assembly GCF_000429325.1 of Fundidesulfovibrio putealis DSM 16056. Taxonomy (NCBI): domain Bacteria; kingdom Pseudomonadati; phylum Thermodesulfobacteriota; class Desulfovibrionia; order Desulfovibrionales; family Desulfovibrionaceae; genus Fundidesulfovibrio; species Fundidesulfovibrio putealis. The sequence goes on along the minus strand of NZ_KE386885.1, from coordinate 488,027 downwards.
CGCCTCGGCCCTGGAGACGGAGGTCGAGGCAGGGTCATAGTCGGGTAGATTCCAGGACTGAAACGTCTGCAGGCCCATGGGCATCAGCCCAAGGAAGATGGCAAGGACCGCCGGAACCGAGGGCACGGGCATGTAGCGGGCTGTTATCAGATAGCTCATAAGAAATGACGGAAGGAGGATCTTTGCCCCGATGCCACCGACAGAGATATAGTAGTAGCAAAAACATAGGACCAGCAGGGGGACCATGGTTGCGAGCATGAAAAACAACACGAACTTAAGGCGCTCACGCCGGAGAGGATCGGGCTGGGACCGGTCGACAAGGCGGAGGAATACGGTCACGGTCGTAATGGCCATATAGACCAGATAGACATAGAGAATGCTGCTGGGAAGGTTTTGCTGTTGAGAAGGGACTAGGCTTCGGAAGTTGTCGGCGACGAGCCGCAGCAAAGGAGCGAAATTTCCCTTGAAGGCCTGAACATAAACGGGCAAGCCAAAAATGGATCCAGTAAACGGCTCATATGGATATGGAGCCATAAACAGGTTATAGACAAAATAAACTGCGGCGATGCTGGACAAACAGGCTGCGGCTCGAACGCAGGTCCGTAGCGTAGGCCGCCGGACCAGGTCATCGAACGAGAAAAACAGAGGCACAAAGGCAAGGCCCCAACTGTACCTGATCAGAGAGGCCACCATGATAGCGCCGTAGAGCGCGGTGAACCAGGCCGTTCTAGCGCGAGAGGGAGCCTCGAAGTAGCGGATGAAAAGCCCTGCGAGCAGGAAAGCGCAAGCGACGTGAATACCTTCGGGGCTACATTTTGCCAAATAGCAGTAAATGTAGACATTCGTCAGCAGAAGAGCCCCTGCCAGGAGGTGGAGCCTGCGGTCCCGCCAAGTTAGCAGAACGAACCCAGCGACCCCGATGCTCACCGCTCCGAGGCCGTAGAACGTGCCTGAAGACGGCCCCCACCCCAGCAATACACCCACCGAACCGAATAGCATGGGGAAAAAAGCACTGTGCGCGCCGAATCCGCCCGTGCCAAGACGTGACGCTGGAGCAACCAGTTCTTCGAAGCCGTAGTAGCCGCCCTTGAAACCCACGGCTGCATAAGTGGCAATCTCATGCCAGTATAGAATAAAATCCCCTCCCCCAGGTATGGCGTCCGCCAAGGATGCCCCGAGGTAGATCCTCAAGAGCAGGCACAGCACAACCCACGGAAGGACGCATATCCCTGCGGCCACCAGGATCCAACCCGCCAGAGAGGCCGGCGCGGCTAAAAAAGAACGGCTGATCCGAGATGCCAAACCTGGCTCCATTTTCCGGTCAGAACGATGGTGAGTTTCACGTCTACATCCTTGCGGACCCATCCGTACGGCGCACTACGCAGATCAAGAACATATTGTCGTCCCATTTCCGTCCACAACCCCTTCTTCCCCTGGAGCGCAAACAGGCGCCGCAGGCCGGGACCATCTTCTGCGTAAACAACGACAGAGCTGTCCGCGCCTTCCAGGCGGGGGTAGAAAAACACCACGTCCCGGTCTTTTTTGACTGTGACCCGCAGCACTGCCGGCTCTCGGGCGATGCTGGGGAAAAGACTCTCCAGTCTGCACCGGATTCGGCGTTGTCGGCGAGATTACGGCTGTTGTCGCCGTCGAGAACCTGTTCGACGTTGCTGCAGAACAAAAATTTGGTCCTTCCAGTGTCCTTGTCCTCGAATGGAAAATAGAACGCGCACAACACGGAATTCCAGAAATTGTCATAAGCCAGTGTAATGCTGCAGAAAAGAGCCAAGGATAATACGATAGTTCCGAAGACAGTACGCTTGCGGTCCTCGGACAATTCCTTAACTGGGGGTGATTGTATCATCCGTGCGCCAGGGAGAGGAGGAAATGTTTAGACATATAAGACCATGGTATTATGGAGTAGATACGATATTTAGCACTTCTTTAATTTTAATGAAGCGAACCAAACGTTGTCAACCCCTAATCCCCTCCCCCCTTTTTTGACAGTCGGAAAAGTTGGGCTATGCAACCGTTCTCAGTTTCTGCCTCGGAATGATGCCGCTGATGCCTATGTTGGGCCGTTCGTTGTTGTAGCGTTCCACGTAGGCGTTTTGCTGCAGCTTGCCAGGCTGAATGCAGCCGATGCGTATCCTGTTCTTCACGGCCCAGACTTGCAGGTGACAGCTGACATACTCAGGGCCGTTGTCACACCGGATGGTATTCGGTTTTCCGCCACCCCATGACCTGTTCCAGGAACTCTGGATGACACGTTCTGATGGCAGCGGGAAGTCCCCTTCGATGGCCAAGCCCTCCCGGTTGAAGTCATCGATCATGTTCAACAGGCGATAGCTTCGCCCGTCATGCAACTGGTCGTGTATGAAGTCCATGGACCACGCCGGGTTTGCAGCCTCACGCTGGACCAGCGGCTCCGGATTCTTCCGCACCAAGTGTTTCTTGGGCTTGATACGAAGGTTCAGTTCCAGCTCGAAATAGACCCTGTACACCCGTTTGTGGTTCCAGCCGTACCGTTTCACGTTTCGCAGATACATGAACCAGAGCCCGAAGCCTCAGTTGCGCTGGATGGCAGTCAGCCGACCAACCAGTCGGCCACGAATTCGATCTCGTCAGACAGCTTGGACTCATAACGGTAGCACGTCAGGCTGATGCCATATGCATCGCAGGCTCGTCTGATGGTCAGGGCCTTTCCCTTCACGGCGTCTTTGGCCATCTCACGGCGGCGAGATGACCTTGCTACTTTATCCAAGCGCCTCCCGGAGAACATCGGCCTTCTTCTGGGCTTTGGCGTACATGCGCTTGAGTCAGGGGTTTCCTCCTCAAGTCCCCTCATCCGAGCCACGAGGGAAGCATCCATGTCACCGTATTTTGCCCGCGACCTGTAAACGTGGCGCTACTCATGCCGTGTTCTCGGCAAAGTTCCGGCACGGCGATGCCGCTCTCGGCTTGATTCAGGGCGCTCATGATCTGACTGTCGGAGTAGCCGGATGTCTTCATGTAAAACTTCTCGCCTAAGCTTGAGAGAAAATTATACTTTTCTGAACAACCTTTTGTCAGGGGATTACCAGAAGTTCCGTTACCACGCCTAGAAGTGGTAGATCGCGAATCCACCGCTCCTCGATTTCGTGGACCTTGTCCGCAAGTTCGCCTCCCCCAGCAACGCATCTGCCTTCGCTTGAGCTGCAAAAGCTCGATCCAAACCTCGGCCAGAGGTTCCCTTACCCCTCTCTCAAAACGCAGGACGGTCCCTACGCGACACCCTTCCCAATCGCCCAAAAGTCGGGTAATCTCTGCCCAGGACAATGGCACTCTCCTTTACTCTCGATTGGCTTCGTAAGCTACGACATATCGGATGGTTACCGTGTCTCAATTCATGCTGCCTGGGATTCTCAGAAGCACCTACCAATTGTCGACGCTCACCGTGCGGATACGGTCCCAAGCGAGTTTCAATTGGCTCTGCCTCGTCGCCGCAGGCGATGATATGTCACCCGGACTGTCTACAAAGCCCTCCGAGACGACCATACCGCTGCGGGACGTGACTGCTGCGTGTCGAGAACCGTTTCCAGCGAACAGCCTTTGGCGATACGTCCTGGCGCACGAATTCGATGAGGTCGATGTGCCGCGTCGGGAAACCTCACCGCCCAACAGAGCCTATAAATCAATTAATTCAACTTTCGCAGATGCTTGTGGATCGGAAATACATCTCCGAACTAGGCGGTATATACAACCTTGGGTCAAGGCGGTCTAACGCCATGCGGGCGTTTTGTGCACTCTGGCGTTCTCAACTCCGGAGATGGCCATGCGAACCATTCTGCTCTCGACTCTGCTTCGCACATCATCTACGGAAGGCACGGCTCGGCCATTAAGCACCTGGATGGTGAGCGTTCCCCGCTTTATGGGACTATTATCCTCTGGACAACACCACTGGACCTTTTTGTCGGGAACAGGCTCGGGTTGAAACGGCCCCCAGAACCCTTGATCGGCAAGCACAGTCCGGCCCGGCAAACCGGTTGCATGAGCTATTCATCCAGTATAAATTATTGCTATAAACAGCTGCGAATTTCATACTGTTACTTCCTAACGAAGGCGACGTATCCAAAATGACACAGGACTTTTGGCAAAGCAGAACCTCTGTTTTTTCAGGAAAGAAAGTCTTAATCCTGGGAGGCCTGGGCTTTCTTGGCTCCAGTCTGGCTATACGCTTGGCGAAAATGGGCGCTCGCGTCCTGCTGGCTGACGCCATGGTTGAAGAGTATGGCGGCAACCTGTTCAACATTGAGCCCGTAAAGGATGATGTTCAGGTCAACTATTGCGACATCCGCGACGAGCACGCCATGGGCCAGTTGGTTTGCGGGCAGGATTATATTTTTCACAGTGCGGCCCAGGTTTGCCATCTGAAAAGTCTGAGCGATCCCTTCCCTGACATCGACATCAACATCCGTGGTACGGCCGTGATCATGGAAGCCCTTCGCAAGCACAACCCCACGGCCAAGCTGATCAAGCTCGGGTCGCGCGGGCAATACGGCTCTGTGCTGAAGCTTCCTGCCGGGGAAGAGGCCAAACCCGATCCCAAGGGCATCTACGAAATTTCGCTTCTTGCCGCCGAGCACATCATCGGGTCCTATTGCCGCAACCATGGCATCCAAGGGGTACTGACCCGTCTGACCAACATCTACGGCCCACGGGCACAGATGCGCCACAACCGTTTCGGTGTGGCCAACTGGTTTGTCCGTCTGGCCATTGAAGATCAAACCATCCCCGTGTTCGGTGACGGATTGATCAAACGTGACTTCCTGTATATCGACGACTGCGTGGAGGCGCTATTGCGTCTGGCGGTGCTGCCCGAAGCCTGCGGCCAAGTGTACAACGTGGGCCATGATCAGCCGTCCAACTTCCTGGAACTAACGCGTACGATCGTTGATGTCGCCGGAACCGGACGCTACCAGCACACCCCGTTCTCGCCGGAACGCAAAGCCCAGGAGCCCGGGGATTTTTATACCGACATTACGAAAATACATCAGGTAACGGGCTGGAAACCGGAGACGGAGCTCGCCGAAGGCATACGACGCACCGTGGATTATTACCGCATGAACAAAGAGCGTTACTGGTGAACGCCACTCACGGCATTTTCGTCCATCCCCAGGGCATTTGCGAATCATCCGCCGTGGGCGAGGGGTGCAGGGTGTGGGCATTCTCCCACATTCTTCCCGGCGCGCGGCTAGGCCGGGACTGTAATATTTGCGACGGCGTGTTCATCGAGAACGACGTGATTCTGGGCGACAGGGTGACGGTGAAGAATTTCGTCGCCCTGTATGACGGCTTGCGTGTCCAGGACGATGTGTTCATCGGTCCTGGGGTCAGTTTTGCCAATGATCGGTATCCCCGCTCCAAACGGTATGTGGAGCACCCAGTGACCCAACTCGGGCGAGGATGCTCCCTCGGGGCGGGGGCGATAATTCTTCCTGGCGTGACTATAGGAACTTTTGCCCTGGTGGCCGCAGGTGCAGTCGTAACACGAGATGTCGCACCTTTTACGCTTGTCAAAGGTAATCCCGCGCGCCCTGCCGGGCTGGTATGCGTCTGCGGCGCTCCACTGAAATCAACTGCGGAAGGCATGGCCTGCATGGCTGGAGACTGGCACGGGCTTGCTCCTGAAGAAGGAATGAAATGTTCAGCAGCGTGAAAGCACGCCCCAGACTAGCAGTGGTCGTGCCTGTTTACGGCAATGAAGCGAGCCTGCTGGAACTTTATGAGCGTATTATTTCAGCCTCGGAAAAGGCCAACGTTGAATTGACGATTCAGTTCGTCAATGACCGCTCCCCCGACAATTCGCAGACGGTGCTCGAGGAGCTGGCCGAGCGCGATCCCCGTGTGCGAGTGATTCTTTTGTCGCGCAACCACGGGTCATTCGTGGCCATCGCGGCCGGACTGACCCAGATCGCCGACCATGACGCGGCCATCATTCTGTCAGCAGACCTGCAGGATCCGCCTGAAACGATCCCCCAGATGGTCGACCGCTGGCGGGAAGGCAAGCGGGTCGTGCTATGCGTCAGGGCCAAGCGGGACGACCCCCCCCTCACACGCTTGTTTTCCGAGACTTTCCACTGGCTCTTCCGGCGCATCGCACTCAAAGAGATGCCACCGGGAGGCTTCGACTTCTGTCTCATCGACAAAGCCGTCATCAAGGTGATCCTGGAGTCCGGAGAAAAGAAAACGAGCCTTGTGGGCCTCATCCTCTGGGCTGGCTTCGACAGGGCGATCATCGAGTACGAAAGGGCTCCGCGTAAGCACGGCAAGAGCATGTGGGGTCTGGGCCGCAAGATTTCCTACGCCTTGCACTCCATCGTGGCCTTCTCCAGTTTCCCCATGAAGCTGTTCGGCGTTATCGGGCTCGTCCTCACCTGCCTGAGCCTCGTAGGGATGGCCTACATTCTGTTGGCGTCGTTCATGGGCCTCATCACCTCACCGGGGTGGGCTTCAATCATGCTTTCCCAACTGGTGAACATCACCGCCCTGTTTTTGGGCTTTGGCGTGATCGGGGGATACTTGTGGATCAACCTTGAGCAAACTCGCAAACGCCCCCTGTTCATCATCGAAAAGCGCGTCGGTCCTTCTGGCGACGCTTGGTCCGAGGACGGCCGGGTACCGTTTTTCGACATGCGCGGAGTCTCTGCATCTGTTTCACGCGAGCTGAAGGATGCTGCGTTCAGGGTGCTTAAGAGTCCTCAAACCATTCTGGGCCCTGCCGTCACCCGTTTCGAACGGGAATTCGCATCATGGGCAGAAGCCAGGCATTGCGTTGGCGTGGCCAATGGTACGGATGCAATCACACTCGCGCTTTGGGCGGCCAAAGTGCCGCCAGGGGCCAAGGTCGTTATTCCCGCTCTGACCGCTCCGCCGACGGCTGTTGCCGTCCTGCGGGCAGGGTGCACGCCGGTTTTCGCAGACGTGGACGCAAACACCTTGACTCTCGACCCCGCCAGCCTCGAACACGCCGCATCCCTTGGGGCCACCGCCGTCGTGCCCGTGCACCTGTACGGCACGCCCTGCGCCATGGCTGAAATCATGGAGGTCTGTCGCCGCTTTGACCTCACGTTGGTCGAGGATTGCGCCCAGTCCACGGGCTCACGGTATAACAGCACGCATTGCGGGCTCTTCGGCGCGGCCTCCGCGTTCAGCTTCTACCCGACCAAGAATCTTGGCTGCTACGGCGACGGCGGGGCCATCCTCACTGACGACGCGGCTCTGGCCGAGCAGCTGCGAATGATGCGGTTCTACGGACAGGACGCCACAGGGGCGTGCGTGATGCAGGGATTCAATTCCCGGCTGGATGAACTGCAGGCGGCGCTTCTTTCCGAGCGGTTGCGCGTACTCGATGAGCACAACGAGACCAGGCGCAGCATCGCCGCCCTCTACGACAGAGAGCTGGCGTTCCTGAATCCTGTGGTCGGCGGCCAGGGACGCGTGCCCCATCTCTACGTCGTGCGTCCAATTGACCGCGACGGCTTTCGCGCCCACCTTAAGGTCCACGGCGTGGACACAGGCGTCCACTATCCTTTAGCGCTCACCTGCCACCCGTATCTGGCTGCCAACAGTGTTGGTGGTCCCTGCCGCATCGCGGAGGAAGCCGCGTCGCACGTGGTGAGCTTGCCCTGCCACCCGGGGATGAGCATGCGCGTTGCCGAGCGCGTCGTCGCGGCCTGCATGGACTGGCAACGCCAAGTAGCAGGTTGACATGACCCGGAGACAAGAGAAGGGGCCCGGCGAGGGTCTTAACGATTATATGGGCAAGGCCTCGACCGGGGCGGTCCGTAAATATCTTGATACCCGCGCCGCTAGCCCGACTCGCTATGTACTGGAACAGGGCGCGCAGTGGTTGTCGGGGTGGATTCCCGGCCCGGTGGGGATGCTTGTCCGCAAAATGCTGTACTCCGCGCTCCTGGCGAGAGGCTCAGCCGCCCCAGTATGCGAAAGCGGTGCGGAGTTCATGCACATGGGCAACATCCGGTTGGGGCACAGCGTTTACGTGGACCGACTGAGCCGCCTGCACGCCTCCAGGGCCGAGATCGAACTGGGGGACTGCACGCGGGTGATGCGCGGAGCCTACCTGTGCTCCTACGTGTCCAATGCCCGTCCGGGGGAGGGCATCCGCGCCGGGGCGCGCTGCTGGGTGGGGGTCAACGCCGTGCTGGCTTCGGGACAGGGTGGCATGTTCCTGGGGAACGACGTTCTTATCGGCCCTCAGGCGGTGCTGGTCACCGGTGATCACGACTTCTCCCGCCTGGACCTTCCTGCGACGCAGCGTGGCTACACCGGCAGGCCCATCACCATTGGTGACAACGTCTGGATTGGAGCCGGGGCTGTGGTGCTGGGTGGCGTGAACGTGGGGTCTAACGCGGTGGTCGCGGCCGGAGCCGTGGTCACCCGGGACGTGGCCGCCGGGACGGTGGTCGGCGGGGTTCCCTCCAGAATGATCAAAGAATTGGAGCCAAGGTGGTCAATGCCGTGAAAGTCACACATCCTTCCTCAACACATGTCCAGAGGCCTGTGCAAACTCCGTCAGCCTAAGGTGTGACCTTCGGCTGCTCCCGGTCGCAGTGCTGGCAAGATTAATCCAGCGATTCCTGCATCTCTTTCTCAGATTTCTGTCATCATGAACCTGGACGAGTCTGGCTTACCCTGACTTTTACGGGCGACCCGGGACGTGCGCTGGTGGCGTCATGACACTCGGATCGCGCTAGCTTCCCCGTACAGCCACAATCGTATCAAGCAGACAATGGCATATGGAGTGGTGCAGCACCTCCACCTGGCCGTAGGAGTCCACAGGCACGTGGAAGTTGCCGTCGCCAATGGCCCGCAGGGGGTTTTCCGGGGCGAAGCCCGTGAGGGTCAGCACCAGGCAGCCTTTGGCCCTAGCGGCCTCCGCTGCCCTCAGGATGTTCTCCGAGCGCCCGGAGGAGCTTATGGCCACCAGCACGTCGCCTGGGTCCGCGAACATCTCCACGGGCTTCTCGAAGAGGTGCGGATAGCCGAAGTCGTTGCCGATGCAGGTGAGCCCGGCGGGATCGTTGAAGGCCAGGGCGCGCATGCCGCCGGTCTTCCAGAAATCGGTGGCCATGTGCGAGGAGATGGCCGCCGAGGCGCCGTTGCCGATGAACATGAGCTTGGATCCTGCGCGGGTGCGCTCGTCGAGCAGCCCGGCTGCCTCGGCCACGCCCGTGGGCAGGTCCATGGGGTCGCGCCCGGGCCGGGTGTACACGATGGCCTGGGTCAGGCCGCACATGGTGCGGTAGAAATCCTCGGCTGAACTTTTCATCTATGCTCTCTCCTGCCTTACGGGCTGGGTCCGGCGCACCTTGAGGAAGAACCAGGCCAGCGTCGCCGCGAGAATGAACACCACGCAGGCCAGCAGCATCTGCGCCACCTGCATGGCGCTCTCATGCCTGATGAAGACGAGCCCTGCAAACAGGGCCACGCCAAGCCCCTGCACCCACATGAAGCCGAATTCGTTGCGGGCCTGGGAATACACGAACAGCACGTTGGCGCAGGCCAGAAGCGCCATGGCCGAGCTTATCACCGCCAGGAGCGGCCCGGCGGCCTTGTACTGCGCGCCGAACAGCAGCGTGACCATGAACTCCGAGGCCACCACGCACAGAAGCGCGAAGCCCCCGCCCAAAAGGGTGGTCATGCCCATGGACATCCACAGGCTCTTGTCGTTCTGGTCGCCGCTGGCCTTGGCCGTGGCCGCTTCCGTGAACAGCACGCTCATGAGCACGGAAGGCCCGTAGAAGGCGATGCGCCCCAGGATCGCGCCCGTTGCGTAGAGCCCGGCCTCTGGACCAGGGCAGAAATGGCGCACCAGCACTAGATCCAGGTTGTTCAGGCACATGGTGACCACGGAACTGACCACCATGGCCAGGGCGTACTTACCGACTTCCTTGTGGAATCCCTCGGGGAGGGGGTCAGGCTTCACCGGGAAGATATCGCGCAGGAAAAGAAAGGCCAGCCCGGCCTGGAACAGGATGCCCAGCAGGCCGCAGAGCATGGCTCCGTTCACGCCCCAACCCAGGCCGGTGAGCAGCACCAGGGCCGCCAGGAAGCGGATGCAGGCGTTGCTGGCTCCTGACAGTCCGAATCCCAGAAAGCGCTGCAGGCCCTGGAGCATGCCCGTGGGAATCGGAGCCATCAGGGACACGGAGACCATCGCCAGCATGATGTACACCGGAACGATGGACTCCAGGTGCAGGAAATCCTTGATGAGCGGAGCCAGGAAAAACCCCACAGCAGCGATGACCGCCGCCGCCACGGCAGCGACCTTCAGCGCTTGGCGGAACAGCCCGCTCACCCGCCCCATGCCGTCCAGCGCGAACCCTGCGGTGAAGCGGGCCATGATGAGCGGCACGACCCCCAGAGGCGCGGCCAGAATCACGGTGCTGGAGTTCAAGGCGTTGAAGCTGCCGAACTCGTCGGGCGTCATGGCCCGGCCTATCGTCAACTGAAAGAGATAGTTGAAGATATTTCCCGAGTTCATGAGCACGAGGATCAGGAAATTCTGCTTGAGAAACCGTTTCACGGAGCGCTCCCGGCTTTATTCACGCGTGGTGGGGCTGCAAGGCGTTTGGGAGGCAAGGGCGGCCAGGAAGAGCCAAAGGCCGCCAAGGCCCAGCAGTTCGGACAGGGGCGCGGCTCCCAGCAGCCGCAGCGCAGTGGCCATGACCGCCGCCGCCAGGAAGCCCGTGCAATAATGAACCGTGGCGCTCTTGGCAAGGCCGGGGGCCTTGGCTGCAAGCCAGGGCCTGAGGGCGCGCCAGACCGGCACCGCCAGCACCGTGCCCACGAGCGCCACGGCGCGGAAGATCTCCGGTCCAAGCAGGAAACGACAGGCCAGCACCAGGGCCAGAAGCCCGGACCAGACCCAGGCGCGCTTCGCGGCGGGGCGCGCTGCGCCGTCTCCTCGCAGCCAATCTGCTATGCGAGCAAGCTTCCCATGCCCGGCGCGGCGCGCCATGCGCCAGCCAGCCAGCCCCACCAGGAGAACGCCCAGACCGGCCAGCCACTTGCCCGCCTTGGACGCGGCGCCAGCCGTTCCCGATTTCCGGGCCTGATCGTCGCGGCCAAGGCTCGAAAGTTTAGGGCCGGAGGCATCAGCCAGAAGCAGCGCCTCCACCTCAAGCCAGGGGTTTCTGACGAAACGCGCAGGGGCCGTCCCCTCGGGCAGGTTGGCCCCTCCCATGAGGAGCCAGTGGGCGCTGACAGCCATGGCGGCTGCGCCAGAGGCGTCCAGCCCGGCAAGTGCCCGCTCTTCCCCGGCCAGTTGCAGGAGAGCCTCGCCCCCAAGCACCTGCGGCCACGTGGCCAGACGCTGGCCGGACAGCACCGCGCGGGAGCACTCGAGCCCTGCTCCCTGCGCGCCGCCGGAGAGCGCCAGGATGATCTCCGGCCAGGACGCGCCGCTGGGAAGCGTCCCCAAAAACTGAGGAAGATACACGGCCACTCTGGACGCCGCGCCCGGCAGGGGCAGCGTCGTGGACCTGCCGCCAACAGTGAGTTCCAGGTGCGCGGGCCGGTCCTTCACGGTCCAGTGTGTGGTGGTCAGATCCAGGATGAGCCACTGGGGCGTAAAGAGCGGTCCCGACGGCGCGAGCTTCAGGCGGGACTCGCCCAGGCTCACGGGGGTCAAGGCCTGGGCCTCGTCGAACAGAGTCTGGGCGGTGAACACGCTCTGAGGCGGGGCGTCTGTGGTCAGGGCGTTCAGGGCGGCCCGGCGCAGCGTGACCGACATTTCCGGCATCTCCTGGCCCGAGGCCGTGAAATGCAGGCGCACCCCGTCCACGCGGGAAGGCATTTCGGGAAAGATCGCGGGGAACCCTGGTTTCACGGCTACGCGAACGCTCTTGTCCGGGCCGTAGGCCTCGGCCACCACGGAGGCCAGCCCCTGGCGCTCCCGCCCAAGTTCCAGCCACAGGCTGTAGCGCGTGTTCGCCGACGGCAGGAAGGCCGCGCCGGTCTCCAGCACCAGCGAGCCGCTGGCCGATTCTACGCTCAGCCCGTCCAGCGCGCTGGCGAAGGAAAGCCGCCCAGGTGAAGTGATCAAGTTACCGGTAAGCGCCGGATGCACCGCCGCGCCGGAGCCGTTCCCGGAGCCAGCAAGGGCCTGGAAGTCCAGGCTCCACAGCGGCGCCTGGCTGACGAGCCCGTCCGCTGCCTCCACGTCGCAGGCCGCGCCGAAACTCGCGCAGCGCTCGGCCATGGCGGCCACGATGGCCGGAACGTCGCGGCGCGGGGCCACGTTGGCCAGACGCGCGGATTCCAGCACTTGCCGGAAAGGTTGACCGGTCTGGGCTCCCTGGGGATTTTGGGGCGACTGCACCACGCTGAACCGGGTCAGGGCCATGCCCTTCCAGGGGGCTTGACCCAGCGCCTGGAGGTTGGCGGCCAGCTCGCCTCGCCCGGCGAACACCTCCCTGGCCCTGGCCGGGAGGTTGCGGGGCAGGCCCTGTGCCAGAAGCTCCCCGTCCAGGCCGGTGGGCACGAATAGGATCTTCTCCACGTTGCGGTCGCGCTCCACGTCCCCCACGTTCTGCTTGAAAAACATGAGCGAGAGCTCTTTGAGCAGCACGCCGGAGCGTCCCGGCGCGATCTCGCGCAGGTGGCGTCCCACGTAGAGGCGCAGGATGGTGCGCCCGTCGCCCAGGTCGAAGAAGCGCTTGGGCAGCGCGTACCAGTCCAGAACCGTGCGCGACCGGCTTCCCGGATCCAGGGCCACCACGGCGTTCACCTGGACCTCCTGGCCGCGCAGCAGCACCACGTCGATGGCTCCAAGCTCCTGCACGGGCTTGTTGAAGCGGCGCTGCAGGAAGGTGGACAACCCGTCCTGGGAGGTGCGCCACAGGTCGTCGGGCGCGCGGTCCAGCAGGCGCGAGAGCTGATAACGCAGGCCTTTTCCGGTCCAGGAGGCGCTGGCAACGGGGATGGACTCGCGCCCCGCTCCGTCGGCCCACTGCGGCGTGAGGTGGTCCACGGTCTCCAACGGGTCGGATACGAACACGGCCCGCTCGCCGTTGCCGGAAAGCTCGACCACGAACCCCAGGCATCCGGGCTGGTCCGGGGAGTCCGTCAGGTAGTCCAGGCGGGCTTCGTTGAAATCGGACAGTTTGAGAGCCGAATCCGACCCGGCCAGCTCCAGGCGGCGCACCCCGCCCGGCACTTGCGAAACGGGCCACGCAATGGCCGCCTCGGGCAGTGCCAGGGCGCGCTGCGAAAGCACTCTGGCGTATTTCACCTTACGCATGGCCACCCGCGCCATAAGCTGGCCACCAACGGCGGACGCCCCGCCCGCCCAGAGCGCCGGGGGCAGGGGCAGGTTTTTGGTTTCGGTGAGCTTCTGGGCGGCAGATGGGTCTGCGATGCCCATGACAGCCAGCACAAGGAGGACGAACAAACGGAGCATCATTGGGGCCTGCGCTTGAGGATCATGAAGCCGTCGTCCTCCACCACGGTCTCGAACAGCCGCAACGTCTGCTCCAGGTTTTCCCTGAACACCGCCGCCAGGGCCTGGTCGCGGCAGACGCCGTCCTTCCACTCGCAGCCCTTGTCCACCACGAACCAGGGGCGCTTCAAGTCCAGCACCACGTACTCGGCCAGGCTCTGGGTCACCGGGAACACCGGCTTCTCACCGGTGGCTATGAAGCGCCGGAAGTCCCGGAAGGTGGCCGAGCCGGAATTCTGGGCGTGGTGCGGCTCGAACACGGCCATGGGGAAGCTGTTGGAGAAGTCGCGGCTGACGGCCTTGCCCCAGTTCAGGCTGTTCTGGGTGATGACCACCACGGACGGGTCGTCCGGCAGGAGCGTCTCCATGGCCCGGATGATGCGGGTGTCGCGCGAGTCCGGCCAGTAGCCGGAGAAGCCGCCCGCACGCCAGAAGTGCACCGACAGGGGCGACGGCGAAAGTACGATGTGTCCGGCCAGCAGCACCAGGAACAGCACGCCCGCCCAGCGGTCCAGGCGGCTGCGGCGCGACTGCACCAGCTCCCTGGCCACGGGCATGGCCTGGGCGAACGCCACGATGAGCGGAGCCACCAGCCCGGCCGTGTAGTGGTTGGTGATGGAGAAATAATCCGGGCGCGTGGACAGAAGCGACAAAGCCACCACGGGCAGCGCCACCACCAGCGGGCCGGGGCTCAAAAGCGGCAGGAAGGCCACGGAACCCAGCAGCGCGCCCAAATATCTTATTTTTTTGAAGTCTCCGAAGATATTGGCCAAAGCCGTGAACGGATGCGTGATGACGAACCAGAGCTTGCCCAGCACCGAGCCGCCGCCGATCCAGGCGAAGGCCCCGGCGGACACGCCCACGCCGGCGTCCATGGTGAAGAACGGGATCAGCTTGGCCGTTGCCAGCCAGAACCAGATGAGCCCCGCGAAAAAGACCACCGTCCCGGCCACGCCGCCCCGGCGCTGGAAGGCCAGGTAGATGCCGCAGGCCGCCGCCTGGATGGCGAAGGTCTCCTTGATGAGGCACAGGCACAGCGCCGCGAAGGCCGCCCCCCAGGGGTTGTCGTCCTCCACCAGGAAGAAGAACCAGAAGCCGATGGGGATGGCCAGATGGTCCGGGTGGAAATCGAACAGGCCGTTGTGCCACACCGCGAAGCTGGCGAAATAGGCCAGGGCGGTGAAGGCCCCGTAGCGCCGGGCCAAAAACGGCAGGGGCAGGCAGAGCATGAAGGCCTGGGCCACCATGAGGCCAAGAGGCGCAAGCCAGTCCGGCAGCGGGCTTATGAGCCAGGAATAGGCCCAGAGCACCGGCTGAATGTGGCCGTTGAGCGCCCGCCACCATTCGCCGCCCTGGCTCATGGCCGACAGGTTGCACACGAACACGCCCAGATCGAACACCGTGGAGCGCAGCGCCAGATAGCGCATGCAGGCCAGGGCCGTCAGCGCGCCAAAGAGCGTCAGGCCCATGGTCCAGGGCCAGCGCGGGTTCTCCTCGGGAATGATGCCCAGCCTAGCCACGCGCCCTCCTTGCCGACAGGAAGGAACGCACTGTCATAAGCGCCAGGGCCAGCAGGCAGGCGGACACGGTCAGGCCGGACGCAGCAAGGCCCAGCAGGTAGAAGCGCTGGGGCCGAAACTCGATCAGTATCTCCAGGTCGATGCCGCCAGCCGGGTTGGGCCGCACATAGCGGGTGGCGTCCGGCCCCAGGCTCTTCAGGACCTCCGGGTCGATCCACCAGGAGTTGGCGAAGCCGCTGGCCTGCCAGTGCAGCATCTCCGGCCAAGACATGGCCCTGCCCTCCTGCGCGCCCGTGGCCTTCCAGGAGGCGGGCGAGAGCGGGTCGAAGCCCGGCTGGTCCGCGCCCACGGGGTCGAGCGAACCCTCGCTCCAGGCGGCCCGCAGCGCCGGGCGCGGCAGGTTGTCGTTCTGCAGGCTGGTCAGGAAGCGCTTGGACACGAAATCCACGGTGAAGGGCTTGGCCTTCTCGCCGACCACCTTGCCGCCGGGGCCGTACCGGTACACCGTGCGCGACTGCGGCGCGCCGTCGCCCAGGGTGCTCACGAAGCCGCGCGCCACGAAATCCTTCAGCTCGTCCGGGGCGGCCTGATCGTCCTCGTTGTCCTTGAACACGCGGTACTGATCCAGGAGCGCGGCGGGAAGCGTCTGGGCCGGGGCGGGCACGGGCATGACGTAGGCGCGCCACCCGGTGTGGAAGGTCTCCTGGAACAGGAGCGGAAAGCCCTCGGTCACGCCCGAGAGGCGCACCAGGCAGGCCGTGGGGCCGAGCCTGCGGAACTCCAGGGCCGGGGCCGCGTACTCGCGCCCCAGATACAGGAGCGCCTGACGCTTGCCGGTGCGGTCCGAAAGGAAGGCCCGCGTGCGCTCCTGGCCCATCACCCGCGTGAGGAGCTCCAGAAAGCGCGGGTCGTCCCCTGCGGAGACGAGCGCCTGTCCGGGCCGGTACATGTCCAGGCCCGCCACGTCCGGCAGCGACGCCGCCACCAGATCAGCCCCGTCGCCCGAGGCGTCGGCCACTGCCAGCAACTGGTTGGCGGCCAGCACGTAGGGCGCGGCCAGGGGGTTGCGGTACACGTCCACGGTGTCGAAGCGCTTCACCGGCACCAGCCCCTTTTGCAGGGCCAGGGTGCGGTCCAGCACGGGCTTGTAGTTCTTGAAGCCGTCCACAACCGGCTCGCCCCGGTAGGCGGGCTGGAAATCCTGGTAGGAGATGAAGAACTCGTCGTGCGGGTAGACGAGGTACTTCACCGAGGCCAGCCCGAACAGACGGTCCAGGCGGGGGCTGGGCTGCTCGGCGTACATGGTCTTTATGATCTCGTTGCCCAGGGGGTTGTTGTAGAAGGCCAGGAAGAAGGGCTTGGGCGAATAGGCCGAGGACCACTCGTAGCCGTAGGGCGAATCGCCGGGCCAGCTGATGCCGACAGGCGGCAGGTAGGCCACGCGGAAGCCCGCGCGCTGGTCGCGCAGGAAGGAGTACACCGCCGCGTCCTCGGAGTGGATGGGCGTGTGCTTGAGGGCCAGGGGCTGGGGCACTTGGTCCTTGGGCGAGTTGTCCAGGAGCTTCTGGCCAAGATACGGCGAGATGAACAGGAGCACGACCAGCAGCATGGCCGCGCGCAGGAGCCACGCGCGCTTTGCGCCGCGCTCCTCCCAGGCCTGGGGCAGCTGGAAGGCCAGCAGCGCATAGGCCGTGACGATCAGCGGCAACCAGCGGGTGGTGTTGGAGAACGCGGCAAAGAGGATGGGCACGAAGCCCTTGAGCAGCCACTGGTAGAAGGCGAAGCCGAAGGCCGTGCGCGACCCGCACACCAAAAGCACGCCAACCACGGCCACCAAGAACAGACCCTGGACCTCGGGGCGTCCGCGCCGGGCCAGGAACGAACACAGGGCCAGCCCGGCCAGCGTGAGCGACGCCCCCACCCAGGGCACGCGCAGTCCCCCCGGCGCAGGGAAGGCGTACTCGGTGTCCATGCCGGGGCGCAGGTCCAGGCGGATGACCGCGTCCACCGGCTGGCTGGTGGACTGGTGGAAGCCCTCGCGCATGGGGAGTTCCGTATCCACGGTGACGTCGCCCTTGGCCGAAGCCGACAGCCCCCAGCCGTGGCGGATGGCTCCCTTGCCCAGGTAATCGGCCAAAAACGGGGCCATGAAGTGGATGTTCATGAGCATGGCCAGGGTGAGCACCAGACCAACAGCTACTGTGAGCCTGCCCCGGCCAGGGCCTTTGGCCAGAAAGTACAGGCTCAGGATGCCGAGCATGGCCGCCGAGCCCACGCCAACGCTTGGGTGCAGCGAGGTAAGGCCGAGAATGAGCCCGCACACGATGACCAGGCGCGCGGATATGCGCCCCTGCTCCCGGATGGCCCGCACCAGATTGAAATACGCCAGCAGCAGAAGCGGGATGAGCGCGAACCCGGCCAGCATGGGCATGTGCCCGGCCACCACCCGGCTGTAGGTGTAGGGCGAGAAGGCGTAGAACAGCGCGGCCAGGGTGGCATAGAACCAGTTAAGGCCGAGCCTGCGGGCCAGGGGCAGCATGGCCAGCCCCGATGCCGTGACGAATACGAGCGGCAACAGCTTGGACATCCACTCCCCGCCGATGACGGCCAGGGGGGTTATCAGCTGCCAGTAGAGCAGCTCCAGCTTGAAGTAGTGGTAGCGCCCGGTCTCGAAGTAGGAGTCCCAGGTGGAGAAGTGGTGCTCGGCCATGGAGCGGAACTGCTCGGCAAAGCTGGGAATGCCCCAGTCCCATGTATGGCCCACCAGACCGGGACGAGACAGCACCCCCGCAAAGGATAGGAGCGCCAGGGCGACGACCGTGGCGGCAGCGGCCAACGCGGCCAGGGGAAGCGGCTTTTTCACCGGGCGGACCTTGCAGGGACGCGTTCAGGAGCGTGCGGCAGGAACCGGGAGGTCACGGCACACAACGGAAGCACCTGGATCACCTGGGCGCGCGCGTCCAGGAACCCACGCCCTGCGAAACCGTGTTGGCGCATCGCGCAGCCCGAAATCACGCCCTGCCCTGGAAGGACTCGTCGAACACCCGGTCCAGGATTGCGCTCCAGGCATAGGAATCCATGTACCGCAGCGCGTTCTCGCGCATGGCGCGCCACAGGCCGGGGTCGGCCAGCAGACGGCCAATGGCCTCGGCCAAAGGCTCCACTGCGTAGTCCACCACGATGCCAGCCTCCAGGGTGCGGATGTCCTTGTGGATCTCCGGCACGGGGGTGATGATCGTGGGCAGGCCGCAGGCCAGATAGTCCTTCACGCGGCTTGGGTCCGCCCACTGGGAGAGGTTGTTGGGCGAGGGTTTATAGAGCGCCAGGGCGATGTCGTAGCCGGGCAGCATGGCCAGGACCTCGTCGTGGGGCCTTGCCCCGTGCAGCACCACGCCCGTTCCCAGCGCGGCCAGGCGCGGCTCGTAGGGCTGGTAGACCACCCCGTCCTCCACGGCGTCGTGTGGGGTCTTGCCGATCACATGGAGCGTCAGCTGCGGGAAGCGCTCCTTCAGGCTGGGGAAGGCCTCGATGACCATGTCCACGCCCTTGGAGGGAGCCAGCGCGCCAAGAAGCACCAGCTCGCTGGGTTCCTTTCCGGACTTGTCGGGCAGGTCGATCTTTTCCAGGTCAACGCCCACGGGCACCAGGATGTTGCGCGAATCGGGCAGCCCCTGGGAGCGGCGCACCTCCTGGATGCGCGGCGAGATGTTCCATGCCGCGTCGCAATGGCGCACGCAGAAGCGGTCCAGCCAGTGGTACACGGCGTTCAGGTATTTGTTGGAGAAGCGCTCGGGCATCCAGTCGATGGTGTAGAAGATCACGAAGTTGGTGAGCCCAAGCCACTTGAGCAGCACGCCCACCACGGTGTTCAGGGGGTCGGCCCCAAGATATACGTCGAACTTCGCGCCCAGGCGCAGGAAATACAAGAGCGAGAACACCGCGTCCTTCACGTAGGTCAAAAGCGGCGGCAGGTTCCAACCGCCCTGGCTGACTTCGCGTTTCAGCTGTCCCTGCCTGTACTCTTTCAGGCGGGAGCGGCGGTCCGCGCAGTAGTGGAAGGGGTGGTAGATGACCCCGAGCTTGTCCGAGCGGGTCTTCAGGTAGTTCTCAACAGCCTCGGAGGGGCCGGAGAGGTCCGTGACGTGGCTCACCAGTACGATTGATTTGAAGCGCATGAATCCGTCTTTATTTCCCGTCGAAGCGGGGTTCGGTACGCAGGGAGTCCTGGTGCTCCAGGAACCAGCGATAGGTGTCGGCGATGCCCTGCTCCAGGGGGATGCTGGCCTGCCAGCCAAGCTCGCGCAGGCGCGACACGTCCAGGAGCTTTCGCGGCGTGCCGTCGGGCTTGGTTGCGTCGAACAGAAGCTCCCCGGTGAAGCCGGTCACGCGGGCCACGGTCTCGGCCAGTTCGCGGATGGTCACGTCCTGGCCGGTGCCCACGTTGAGGAAGTCCTCGCCCTGGTAGTTGGCCAGGCACCACAGGATGGCCTGGGCGCAGTCGTCCACGTGCAGGAACTCGCGGCGGGCGTTGCCCGTGCCCCACACGGTCACGCTGGACGCGCCGGACAGCTTGGCCTCGTGGAAGCGGCGCAAGAGCGCGGGCAGCACGTGGGAGTTAACGGTGTCGAAGTTGTCGCCCGGGCCATAAAGATTGGTGGGCATGAGGCTCACGGCGTCGAACCCGTACTGGCGGCGGTATGCCTGGCAAGTCTTGATGCCCGCGATCTTGGCCACGGCGTACCACTGGTTGGTGGGCTCCAGTTCGCTGGTGAGCAGGTGCTCCTCGCGCATGGGTTGAGGCGCGAACTTGGGATAGATGCAGGACGAGCCCAGAAACAGCAGTTTCTCGACGCCGCAGCGGTAGGCGGAGTCGATGACGTTGCACTGGATGATGCAGTTGTTCCAGATGAATTCGGCGGGGTAGGCGTCGTTGGCGCGGATGCCGCCGACCTTGGCCGCAGCCAGGACCACCGCCTGGGGGCGGACCTCGGCCATGAACCGGCGCACGCCCGCCTGATCGGTAAGGTCCAGCTGTGCGCGGTCACGGGTGATGACCTCGACGTTGCCTCGGCTTTCAAGCGCCCGGACCACGGCTGATCCCACCAGGCCTTTGTGGCCAGCAACAAAGATGCGAGAATGGTTCACTTGGAGTCCACCGTAGGAGGAATGGAAGCCCGCGCCTCTTACCACGGCCAGGGATGCTTGGCTAGTGCCTCGCCCGGAGCTCTGGCGGGCGATGAGACGGGTGTCTTGACGCTCTCCCGGACGATGCCGGAAAGCTCGGCATCGGGAAACGAAGGCCGGACCTGCGGGACCGCTCAGCCCCGCGCGGCCACCCCGGCCAGAAAGTCGTCCAGATCCGCCTCCACGGCCTCAAGCCGCCCCCTCAGGGGGGGAATCACACCCGAGAGCGCCTGCTGCTCCATGTCCGTGGCCACGGCGGCCAGTTCGCGCAGGCCCGCGTTCAGGAGGTTGCCCTTGAGGCTGTGCGCCCAATGGGCCACGCCGTTTGCGTCCTGGGCGTCGCCCGCGCGCACCAGCAGACTGATGCCGTCGGCCAGCGAGGTCCTGGTGGCCTCGGTCAGCCTTTGCACCGCTTCGCCTGATAAGCCGAAAGTGTCCGAAAAATGCTGCCGGATACGCCTCTCAAGGGCGGTCACCGCGCGGACTGCCCCGCCGCTTCCTGAAAAGCCAGATGCCGCTCGTCGTAGGGAGGATGGGAGAAGAAGGCTGAGCCCGACACCAGCACGTCCGCACCCGCCTCGACCAGCTGCGCGCAGTTCTCCACGGTGACGCCGCCGTCCAGCTGGATCAGCGTGGACAGGTTCTGCTCGTCGATCATGGCCCGCAGGCGGCGCACCTTCTCGATGCTGAAGGGGATGAAGGACTGTCCGCCGAAGCCTGGGTTCACGCTCATCACCAGCACCATGGACAGCTGGGGCAGCAGGTATTCCACGGCGGAGAGCGGCGTGGCCGGGTTCAGGGCCACGGCGGGCTTCGCGCCCAGGCGGGCGATCTCGGCCACGGCGCGCTCAAGATGCACGGTGGCCTCGGCGTGCACGCAGACCAGGTCGGCCCCGGCGTCCACGAACTCGTGCAGGTAGCGCTCGGGCTTCTCGATCATCAGGTGCACGTCGAAAAAGAGCTTGGAGCGCTTGCGCAGCGCCTTCACGATGAGCGGCCCCAGGGTGATGTTGGGCACGAACATGCCGTCCATCACGTCCCAGTGCACCCACTCCAGGCCTGCGGCCTCCAGGGCGGCCAGCTCCTCTGCCAGACGCCCGAAATCGCACGAGAGCAGCGACGGGGAGAGTATCATCAGGAGTCCCCCATGGCGAAATCGACCTTGATCTTGAACAGCTTCTCGGCAGGCAGGTTCAAGACCGAGATGCCCGTCTTGCGGCTTATCTCGGCCAGGGCCTCGCGCACCGCCTCCATGGATGGGCCAACGTAGGTGAACCAGACATTGAAGGTGTGTTGCCGCAGATAGTTGTGGGTGACGTTGGGATGGCGGTTGACCTCGGCCACGAAGGCCTCGATCTGGTCCTCCGGCACGCGCGCGGCGCACAGGGTGGACTGCCAGCCCAGCTTGTTGGACTGGAAGTTGGCGCCGATGCGCCGGATCACGCCGCTCTGCTTGAGCGCGCGCACCCGGGCCAGCACCTCGGCCTCGGTCAGGCCCACCTGCGCGCCCACGTCGGCGTAAGGCCGGGCGGAGATGGGATAACTCGACTGGATGATGTCCAGAATCTTGCGGTCGTATGCGTCCATGGCGTCAGGGATACCCGATGGTCAGGCGGATGTCACGCGCAGCTTGGCGCGGCGACGGCCCCGGTTCGGAGCAAAGCCGACCGCTCACGCCATCACCCTGCCGGGGCAGGAGGCGGCACAGCTCGCAACTTATCCGCCCGTGAACAGGATCGCTCCGGCCTTATGCCACAGCTGGGCATTCTCGCCAGTCAGGCGAACCACGATCCGGCATTGCCCACATTGAGGCACGTCCACCGCGTACCAGGCGGTTTCCGGAGTCCACAATCCGTCTTCAGCCAGCTTCTTCTGCTCAAAGAGGAGTTTGCGCTCTCCATCGGGGAACACCAGGTAGACGCCCACTCCATCGCGCATGCTCTGGATGCGCGGATACACCCGGAACCGCCCGGCCACGGCGTTCCCCAGGTCAATCTCGCCCGGAAACGCCGGGTCCGCCGGAGTGAAACAACTCCAGCCATCCCCGTTCGGCTTGGAATCCCGGGTATTGACGGCAGTTATCCCGCCACTTTCGACCACGTCCCGGTCCTTGGCCCAACCCATGCCGTCCGAGGGCCGCCACAGGACAAACTCGGGAAACCGCGCGTCCAACTCCCCGGGAACGGGCGGACTTCCGGCGCCGACCGCCTCCACGAAGGCAGGCATGGCCAGGAGGCGCAGGTATACATCCCTGGCCAGGAGATAATAACCGTAGCGGGTCAGGTGCAGGTCATCTGCCCACGCCCTCCTGACCGCTTCCGGACTTGCCAGCATCGCGTCGAATGTCGCCTGAGCATTTACGAAAGACACGCCGCCCGTATGCGCCAACGACGCATTGATTTCCGGCAGGACCGCCCGGCCAAATGCCAGCAACGCCGCAAACTCCGTATTGTCTCCGGAGAGCCGCGCCTTCCCGTCCTCGCCGACGCGCATCGGGTCGCTCACCAGGACGACCTGAATCCCCCTGGCCTTGGCGTGATCGATCACTTTGCGGATATTGTCCCTGTACCCCACCAGCTCGAATTTCTCTTCGATACTCTGGAGGCCATACCCTTCGACCTTACCGCCGTCTGTCTTTCCGGCAGCCTTGCACAACTGGGGCAAGGTCAGGGCCTTGGCCGCATCGAGATCGTTCAACCCGTCCATGACGATGAACATGTCAGGCTGGTAGTCATCCAACAGCCTCGAAACCAGAAGTGACGTATGAAGCGACCTGTAGCCGAAAACCCCGGCGTTTATGACCTCGATGCGCTTTGACGCACCCTTCTGCATGGTGTCGAACATCGCCTGGAGAATCGCAGGATAGGCATGGGCGTCGGTTTCAACGCCCGCGCCAAGGGTCGTGGAGCCGCCCAGGCAGAATATCCTGAACGTACCCTCCGGCTTGCGCTGCTGGAAATCAGGCCCGATGAAGCCCTGCGCGTTGTGCCGGAATCCGTTCATCGAAACGTTTTTCCTGAGACGAAAGCCAAGTGAAAGAT
This sequence comes from Fundidesulfovibrio putealis DSM 16056, assembly GCF_000429325.1. Taxonomy (NCBI): domain Bacteria; kingdom Pseudomonadati; phylum Thermodesulfobacteriota; class Desulfovibrionia; order Desulfovibrionales; family Desulfovibrionaceae; genus Fundidesulfovibrio; species Fundidesulfovibrio putealis. The sequence goes on along the minus strand of NZ_KE386885.1, from coordinate 464,778 downwards.
CGTACTCCGTGGTGGGTTCGTGCCTGAAACCGTGATGATCGAGATAATGCAGACGCTCGCTGTAGTACTTATAGAACGCGCCACCAGCACCGGCGAGAACCAGAACCACGAGCAAAGCGAGATATTTCTTTGATTTATTCATGCCGTCCTGCACTGAAGAGCCTGTGCTCAGTGCTCCCTTACCGTGTCGCCTTCTCAAATAAAAGAGCGGAAAGGCGAGCCGCGCAGCCGGGTTTTCCCCCGCCGGGAAGCGTTTCATCCTGATTGGGAGTGCGCCACTCTGCTCCCGCCCTGGGCTGCTCGGGGCGCTCTCCGGGCTGCTCTGGGGTTATCCGGGGCTACTGGGACTGTTCAGGACCGCTCTGGGCTCTCTGTCGGGCTACTCTCGGGCTGCTCCGGGATGTCCGGCGCTCTCCGGACTGTCCGGGACCGCCCAGCAGCCTCACACCAAAAAAGCCGGGACCGCATGTGCGGCCCCGGCCATCGGAAGCTTCAGTTCCGGTTCGTGCGCCTATTTCGCGCCGCTCCGCTTGGGCTCGTAGCTGCACAGCGGCTCGGGCTTCATGGGGTCGCCGCTCATGGTGTAGGCGCGGGCTCGGCAGCCGCCGCAGACCTTGTGGTATTCGCAGGGGCCGCATTTGCCCTCGTAGGCTTTCTGGTCGCGGAACTTCTTGAACCACATGGTATTGGCCCAAATCTCCGGAAACGGCGTCTCCAGCACGTTGCCGCAGTCCAGGTCCAGGTAGCCGCAGGGCTGCACCATGCCAGAATGCGAGATGAAGCAGAACCCGATGCCGCCAAGGCATCCCCGGCTCATGGCGTCCAGGCCGAAGGTGTCGGGCGTCACGGCCACGCCCTCGGCCTTGGCGCGCTGACGCATCACGCGGAAGTAGTGCGGGGCGCAGGTGGCCTTGAGCTGCATTTTGGTGGTCTTGCGGAAGTCATAGAACCAGTTGAGCACGGTTTCATACTCTTCGGCGGTGATCACCTGGGCCAGGATGTCCGCGCCGCGCCCCGTGGGCACCAGGAGGAAGATGTGCCAGGCGCTCGCGCCCAGCTGCTCGGCCAGCTTGAAGATGTGCTTGAAGTTGTGCAGGTTGGACTTCGTGACCGTGGAGTTGATCTGGAACTCTATGCCCGCGTCCTTCAGGTACTGGATGCCGCGCAGGGCCTGCTCGAAAGCGCCCTTCTCGCCCCGGAACTCGTCGTGGGTGGCGGCGTCCGGGCCGTCGATGGAGATGGAGCAGCGCTGGATGCCCACTTCCTTCATGCGATGGGCTATCTCGGCGGTGATCAGCGTGCCGTTGGGAGCCATGACGCAGCGCAGGCCCTTGTCGTTGGCGTAGGACACCAGATCGTCCCAGTCCGGGCGCATGAGCGGCTCGCCGCCCGTGAAGATGATGATGGGGTTGCCTACCTCGGGGAAGGTGTCGATGAGGGCCTTGGCCTGGGCGTTGGTCAGCTCGCCAGGATAGGGCTCGAAGTGGGCCTCGGCGCGGCAGTGCTTGCAGGCCAGGTTGCAGCGGCGGGTGATCTCCCAGGCGATGAGGCGCACCGGGGGCGCACCGTTCGGGAGCGTCTTCGGCATGCCGCCGGGATGGCCCAGGGGATGACCGCCAGGGTGACCACCACCAGCATGGCCCGCGCCGGGCGAACCGGCCAACTGCGGGCCGGGGTGTCCATTGGAATTGGAGTGCATACGCTATCCTTGCAGACGCTCTAAAACGTCTTCCGTGAAATACGTCAAAATCAAATCCGCTCCGGCGCGCTTGATGGACACAAGCGACTCCATCATCACCGCGTCGTGGTCCATCCAGCCAAGCTGCGCAGCAGCCTTGATCATGGAATACTCGCCGCTTACCTGATAGGCGGCCACCGGCAGATCAAAGTTGTCCCGCACCTGCCGGATGATGTCCAGATACGGCCCCGCAGGCTTCACCATCAAAATATCCGCGCCCTCGGCCAGGTCCGCTGCGGCTTCCCGCAATCCCTCGCGCCAGTTGGCCGGGTCCATCTGGTAGGATTTGCGGTCGCCCGACTTGGGAGCCGACTCTGCCGCTTCCCGAAACGGCCCGTAGTATGCCGAAGCGTACTTCACGGCGTAGGACATGATGGGGATTTCCACGTGGCCGTGATCGTCCAGGGCGGCGCGGATCATAGCCACGCGGCCGTCCATCATATCGGAAGGAGCCACCATGTCCGCCCCGGCCTGCACGTGCGACAGGGCCACCTTGGCCAAGAGGCCCAAGGTCGGGTCGTTCAGCACCTTGCCATCGTCGGTGAGCACGCCGCAATGGCCGTGCGACGTGTACTCGCACAGGCACACGTCCGTGACCACCACCAGCTGCGGGAACTTCGCCTTCAGCTGCCGCACGGCCCGCTGCACCACGCCGTTTTCAGCATAGCCCTGGCTGCCCACCGGGTCTTTCTCATTGGGGATGCCGAAGAGGATGACGGATTTCAGGCCCTTGTCCACGGCCTTGCCTACCCGCTCCACCAGGGCCTTCATGCCCAGCTGGTTCTGGCCGGGCATGGCCCCTATGGGCTTTACCATGTCCTCGGGGCCGGTCTCGGCCACGAAATAGGGCATGATCAGGTCTTCGCGGCGTATGACGGTCTCGCGCACGAGGTCGCGCATGGCCGGGGTGCGGCGCAGGCGGCGGCCGCGATGGAAGTCGTACATGGTGACGGTCTCCTGAGATAGCTTGTGGGGAGGAGATAAGAGGAGGAGAAGATGCCTCCGGCGGCCAGAGAGGGCTCCGCCCTCTCTGGACTCTCCCGCCAGGGGGATGATCCCCCTGGACCCTCAGTTAGCTTCGCGTAAAGTGCCAAACCTATTCAAATTCAGCCTTCAAAAATCCAGAAACGCGCAAAGCCGCGTTTCTGGATATTTCTTAAGATCGCCGTTCCTCGGCGATGGCAGGCCGCCGGGATAAGCCGCTTTGGGCGTTCCCGGCGGATACCCCGCACACCGACGGAGCTCCCGGCATATCCCGCGAAGCCCATAGCCGGGTCCAGGGGAGGCTTCTCCCCTGGCGGGTCCAGGGCAGAGCCCTGGTCTTCTCTTCTCTACTCTTCTCTCGCCTACTTCTTGATCTCTTCCGCAGTCAGATAGCAGGCCGGATCTTCGGCCCAGATGTCGTCGTAGTAGGCTTCGGCGCGGGCGCGGAAGTTGCCGCCGCAGATGTTCAGGAAGCGGCAGTCGGCGCAGCGTCCGCCCACGAACTTGCCTTTGGTCTTGAGCTTGTGCAGCAGCTCGATGTTGGGATCGTCCCAGATCTGGGAGAAGGGGCGTTCCAGCACGTTGCCGAAGGTGTGGTTGCGCCAGAACTGGTCGGCGTGCACCTGCCCGTCCCAGGAGATGCAGCCGATGCCGCGTCCCGAGCTGTTGCCTTCGTTGAACTGGAGCAGCTCCATGACCTCGGCGGCGCGCGCGGGGTCTTCCTTGAGCAGGCGGTAATACACGTAGGGGCCGTCCGCGTGGTTGTCCACGGTGAGGACTTCCTTCTCGTGCCCGGCGTTGAACAGCTCGCGGGTCTTGTCCATGATCAGGTCGACCACCTGGCGGGTCTCGGCGTGGTCCAGGTCTTCCTTGATGAGCTCGGAGCCGCGCCCGGAGTAGACCAGGTGGTAGAAGCAGATGCGCGGCACTTCCATGTCGCGGATCAGGTCGAACAGACCGGGGATTTCGGTCCAGTTGCGCTTGTTGATGGTGAAGCGCATGCCGACCTTGAGGCCTTCGGCCTTGCAGTTCTCGATGCCCTGCAGGGTCTTCTTGAAGGAGCCGGGGACGCCCCGGAACTTGTCGTGGATTTCCTCGAGGCCGTCCACGGAGATGCCCACGTAGGACAGACCGACGCTTTTCAGTTCGCGGGCCTTTTCCTTGGTGATGAGCGTGCCGTTGGTGGAGATGACCGCGCGCATGCCCCGACCCACGGCGTGGTGGGCCAGCTCGACCAGATCCTTGCGCACCAGCGGCTCGCCGCCGGAGAAGAGCATGACCGGCGCGCCGTAGGCGGCGAGGTCGTCGATCATGGTCTTGGCCTGTTCGGTGTTGATGGGGTCGCTGCCGGATTCGTCCACGGCCTTGGCGTAGCAGTGAACGCACTTCAAGTTGCAGCGTTTGGTCATGTTCCAGACCACCACCGGCTTCTTGTCCTCGGAGAACTGGAGCAGGTGGGAGGGGAGCTTGCCGGAATGACGCCCGTAACGCAGCGCGTCAGAGGCTTCCACAGTACCGCAGTAAAGCTTGGAAATGCCTATCATCTGTTGTCCTCGATTGTGCTGGGTGGGGTGGGACTATCACTTTTCCCCCCGGCACGAAAGGACCTGGATCACATTTTCGGCGGTGGGGGGAGAGCGGCGGCCTGAACCTTGGAGATGTGTCCCCGGTCGGGGATGTCAAGGCGGGGGGAGTGCGAACTGCCCTCGCCACGCCGGGCGTCCGGCCGCATGCGAAGCGACCGGACAGATTCACAGCACCGAAGTCGGGGCTAGTTTTTGGGCCGCTTGAACCAGGCCGCAATGCCCACCAGCCCGATGATCCAGCCGATGCCGCCGATGATGTCGCGCATGCGGGCGGACTGGTCCTGTTCGGCCATGCGGGCCAACTGGAGCTTCAAAGGCGCGAGCTTCTCGTCAATCGATTTTGCCACGGCAGCTTCGACCAGGGCGGCCAGCCGGACTTCGTCCAGCGGGGCGGCGGCAGGCGAACCGGAAGCAGGAGCAATCGCCTGTCCAGACCCCGCAGCCGGGGGAGCCGATGCCGCCGAGGCGGAGGACGAAGACGCCTGGGTTGCGACCGGCGTCTGTCCCGAGGCGGCGGGAGGCGAAACGGTTGCAGGGAGAGCCGGAGCTGAGGCTGAGGCAGGCACAGCCGGGGCGAGGTCCTGCTCGGTCAGGGTGAAGTCGTTCTGATGGCCGTCCCCGGCCTTGAGCACGACTTTGAGCGGCGGCGTGGCTTGGGGAGGCAAGGCGATGCTGAACGTGCCGTCTTTTTCGGTCATGCCTTTGGCGATCACCGCGCCGGACGCGTCAAGAATCTCCACGGGCACTTTCTGGGCCTTGGCCCCGCCCGCGAAGTATCCTTCGCCGCTCACCGCTCCGCCCTCGGCCACGGCGAACACGTTCACCTTGTGGGCCAGGGCGACCCCGGCCCACAGCATGAACACCAGCGCGCCGGACACGAGTCCCGCGATCCGGGCCTCCCTTGCGCAACTGGCCTGTGATGAAAGCGCCATGACCCTACTTGCCCGGCACGGGGTGGAAGTACACCCAGATCACGCCGCCCAATTCCACGTCCTTGTCCTTGCCGTCCTTCTTCATCTTGGCGTCGTCGTCATGCAGGGCCGAGAATCCCCACCAGCCGGACCAGGGGGCGGCGTAGCTGAACACGCCCGCGCCGTCGGTCTTGACCACCTGGGTCACGTAGGCGTCGTCCGGGGCTTTGAGTGCGCCGTCCTTGTTGAAGAACTCCACTTCGACCTCGGCGTTGGCCAGGGGCTTGCCCTTGAAGAGCACCTTCCCGGTGAACAGGTTGCCCGCGTACAGGGCGAAGGGCTTGACCATGGGGACGATCTCGAGCTTTGCGCCCACAGGCTTGTCCCAGCCCTCGTCGTCGCCCAGGGCGCTGACCACGGTTTTGGTGATGTGGATGATGAACTTGTCCTCTGCGGGCTCCCAGTAGGCCGGGGGCGTCATGAGGAACTGGTACACGCCGGGGGCTTTCACCTGATGCTCGGCCTTCCAGGCCTGCTTGCCCTCCACGGTGCTGGCGGCGAGCGAAGCGGTGACGTCCTGCTTCTTGCCCTTGGCGAAGAGCTCCAGCTTGGGCTTCTCCAGGTTCATGCCCTGGTTCTCCATGGGGTGCCAGAAGCGGATATCCAGGCTGACGGATTTCGGGCCGTCCTTGGTGACGAGGTTCTTGTCCGGCACGAGCATGCCGAAGTGGGCCTGGGCGGGAACGGCGAAAGCCAGCACGAGCAGCAGGACGGCCAGGAAAAGCGGACGCGGGAAAGTCGGGCGCATGGATAATCCTCCCCTATGTGTTACCAACGATGTGATCGTGTAACTATGAGAGCCTAAAATTGCAACACGTATGCGCCCGACCTGAAAAACTACTTCTTCCCGAGCACGGCCTGCCAGTTGTCGCCGGTCATCTTGGCCAGGGCGGCCCGGATGACCAGATCGTAGCCTTTGGTGGCGAACTGATGGTCGCGGTAGATGTCGTCCATGGTGGCGATGACCAGATCGACGGGCATGGGCAGCAGCGGCTTCACGCAGCGCTCCCCGGCTGGGGTGTCGCCGAAGCGGTCCAGGCACTGCTGGGCGGCCATGTCCCCGAAGCCCTGCACGAAGAACTGCTTCTGGTGCTGGGCCGCGCTGCGCCAGCTGTCAGCGAAATTGCGGTTGGGGCTCTGGTAGGTCTTGGGGATGAAGGCGTCCAGGTCCAGAGGGTAGAGCCAGGGGAACTGGAAGAGCTCCGTGTCGTCGAAGTGCACGTCGCGAAGCGGGGCCCCGGTGTCCTTGAACTGGATGCCCTTGTCCTGGGCTGCCATGAGCGCGCGGTAAGCCACAGCCATCATGGTCTGGTTGCGGTTCATGGGGTCTGGGGCCAGGTGGTCCATGTTGGTCACGGCCTGGTCCACGCGGATGTTCACGGGCATGGGGGTGTTCGGCTGGACCTCGGCGAAGGCGCGGGCTCCGGCAGCGGCCCCGGTCATGTAGGCGATGCGGGCGTCCTTGGGCATGCGGGTCCACTGCCCGGCAAGATTGGGGTTGCCCGGCTGGGCCGACGCGGCCTCAAAGCTGGCCAGAATGAGGGCAAAAGCGAGATACAGGGCGGCAAACACGCGCATGACGGATCTCCTCGGGGTTGTCCTGTTGGTGAAGAGGCGGGTACGGCGCGGCAGAACCGCCGACTGTTTAAAAGATAGCCTACGAAATGGCTCGGTGTCGAGAAGGCTCAGCCGCTCTTGGATTTTGTATTCAAAATTCTTAATACAGGATTGACCAGCCGAACCGGTGGGAGTATTTTCCGTTCTGACGAGCCCAGCCGGGCCAACAAGGAACACCCATGACCACGCCTCCCCGCCAGCCGACGCCGGACACTGCGCCCATCCGGCCGATTTTGCATGAAAACCTGGACGACAAGATCTACGCCAGCGTCCGGGACATGCTGGTGTCCGGACAGTTCGAGCCGGGGAGCCGCATCGTGCAGGAGGACCTGGCCGCGAGCCTCGGGGTCAGCCGCACCCCGCTGATCAACGCGCTCAAGCGTCTGGCCCAGGAGGGCCTGCTGGAGTGGATTCCCAGGCGGGGCATCTTCGTGCGCCAGCTTGACCTCGCCGAGCTCATCGGCTTGTTCGAGGTGCGCGAGCGCCTGGAGCCCCTGGCCGCCGAGCTGGCCGCGCCGCGCGTCACTCCGGGCGAGGCCGCCGAAATGCAGGCCCAGTGGCAGGCCATGGACGCCCTGCCCGACACCGACGAGTCGCACCGGGCGTTCGTGGATCTGGACCGCCGCTTCCACTGGCGGCTCATCGAGCTGGCCGGGAACCCCTATCTGGCCTCCGCCATGGCCCCTGTGAACATGCTGGCCGCAGCCTACCTGCACGGCACGCCGCGTCCCTGGTCCGACACCGTGTCCGACCATCTGCGCATCATCGAGGCCCTGTCGCGCGGCGACGCCGCAGCCAGCGGCGAGGCCATGCGCCGCCACATCTCGCAGTCGCTGGACGCTCTGCGCCTGGAATCCCCCGGCAGCTGAGCGCAACCGTATTCCCACACCACCGCAAGGAGGTCCCCCGTGCCGAAGTTTTCCGCCAACCTGTCCATGCTGTTCACGGAGCTGCCGTTCCTGGAGCGCTTCGCCGCCGCCCGCTCCGCCGGGTTTTCGGCGGTGGAGTACCTCTTCCCCTACGAATACCCCCCGGCCCAGCTGGCCGACCTGCTGGCCGAAAACGGCCTGACCCAGGTGCTCTTCAACCTGCCTGCCGGGAACTGGGGCGCCGGCGACCGGGGCATCGCCGTGGACCCGGCCCGCACCGAGGAGTTCCGCGACGGCGTGGCCAAGGCCGTCGCCTACGCCAAGGCGCTTGGCGTGCCACGCCTGAACTGCCTGGCCGGAAAGGCCGCGCCCGGAGCCAGTGAAGCGCTCATGCGGCGCACCCTGGTCGACAATCTGCGCCACGCCGCCGACGTGCTGGCTGGCGAAGGGCTCTCGCTCCTGGTGGAGTTCATCAACCGCAAGGACATCCCGGGCTTCTTCCTGCACGGCACAAACCAGACCCTGGCCCTGCTGGATGAAGTGGACAGATCGAACGCCTATTTGCAATACGATATGTATCACGCACAGCGGGAAGAAGGCGAACTGGCCGCCACCCTGCGCGCCCACCTGCCCCGGATCGGCCACATCCAGGTGGCGGACAATCCGGGCCGCCATCAGCCCGGCACCGGCGAGATCAACTACCCATTCCTGTTCGCGGAGATGGACCGCCTGGGCTACCAGGGGCACGTGGGCCTGGAGTACGTGCCCGCGCCGGACACCGTGGCCTCGCTCGGGTTCATCAAGGAATTCGGATACTCGCTCTAACCGGAATCAAAGGAGCATCATATGAAACGCATAGGCTTCATCGGCCTTGGCATCATGGGCAAGCCCATGTGCCGAAACCTCCTCAAGGCCGGATACCAGCTGACCGTGTACAGCCGCACCCGGAAGGACGTGGACCTCATCGTGAGCGGCAGCGACGGCAAGGCCGTGGCCGCTGCCTCGCCCAAGGAGGTGGCCGCCAAGTCTGACGTGATCATCACTATGCTGCCCAACTCGCCCCAGGTTCGCGAAGTGGTGCTGGGCGAGAACGGCGTGGCGGAAGGCGCGGCCAAGGGAAGCATCGTGGTGGACATGAGTTCCATCGCGCCCCTGGCCAGCCGGGAGATCGCGGCTGCCCTGGCCGAAAAGGGCGTTCGCATGCTGGACGCCCCGGTGAGCGGCGGCGAACCCAAGGCCATCGAGGGCACCCTGTCCGTCATGATCGGCGGCGCGCAGGCCGATTTCGACGAGTGCCTGCCCGTGATGCAGGCCATGGCCGCCTCGGTGGTGCGCGTGGGCGACATCGGCGCTGGCAACGTGGCCAAGCTGTGCAACCAGATCGTTGTGGCGGTGAACATCGCGGCCATGTCCGAGGCGCTGGTGCTGGCCGCGAAATCCGGCGTCAACCCTGACCTGGTCTATCAGGCCATCCGTGGCGGGCTGGCCGGGAGCACGGTGCTGGACGCCAAGGCTCCGCTGGTGATGGACGGCAAGTTCACGCCGGGGTTCCGCATCAACCTGCACGCCAAGGATTTGCACAACGTGCTGGAGACCTCTCACGAGCTGAACGTGAGCCTGCCCATGACGGCGCAGGTGATGGAGATCATGCAGGCGCTCAAGGCCGACGGCCTGGGCAACGCGGACCACGGGGCGCTGATCCGCTATTGGGAGAAGCTGTCCAAGGTGGAGGCGCGGCGCTAGCCGCCTCACATCCTGCTTTTGGCGCTTACGTTGACCGCTTCAGGAACCACACGACGCCAGACAACCCGGCACCCCCGTCAGGGTTTCCAAAGGGCGGAGCCCTTTGGCCGCCGGAGGCTGAAATTGAAAGAGGGGCGCTCCATGCCGGAGCGCCCCTCTTTCTCAGTAATCTCCCCTCTCGGCATCACACCGAATACAGCAGCAACACCAGCAACTGCCCGGCCAGAATGCGCAGGATCATCACCAGCGGGTACACGGTGGCGTACACCGAGGCCGGGGCGTCGCTGCCGAGCATCTGCCCGGCGAAGGCCAGGGCGGGCGGGTCGGTCATGCTTCCGGCCAGCAGCCCGCACATGGAGGCGTAGTTGCACTTCAGGAAGATGCGCCCCACGAGCCCGGCGATCATGAGCGGCACGAAAGTGATGCAGGCTCCGGCCAGCAGCCAGTAGAGCCCGGCCCCGGATGTCACGGCGTCCACGAAGCGGTCGCCCGCCTTGAGCCCCACGCAGGCCAGGAACAGGCTGATGCCCACCTCGCGCAGGATGAGGTTGGCACTCTGGGGCATGTACCAGACCATGCCGCCGAAATGATGCAGCCGCGAGAGCAGGATGGACACCAGGAGCGGCCCGCCCGCCACGCCGAGCTTGATGCCCGAAGGCAGCCCCGGCAGGGCCACGGGCACGCTGCCCAGAACTGTTCCCAGGAGGATGCCCACGAAGATGGGCAGGATGTGCGGATGGTCCAGGTCCTTGGCGGAGTTGCCCAGGATGCGCTCCACCACGGCCAGCTGCTCGGGTGCGCCCACGCAGCCCACGATGTCGCCGAAATGCAGGGTTACGCCCGGACCGGGCGAGAACTCGGTGCCGGAACGGGTAATGCGGGTGACGGTCACCTCGTGGCGCTGGGCGAGGTTCAGCTCCGGCACGGTCTTGCCCACCACGCCGCGCTGGGTGACCACGAAGCGGCGCTTCTTCAGCGGGCCGGGGAGACGCGGCAGGTCGGTGGCGCTGGCCACGCCCACCAGGATGCGCAGCTTTTCCAGCTCGGCGGGCCTGCCTACCGCGTGGATCAGCATGCCGCGCTTGAGATGGGTCTCCGGAGTGGCAGCGTGCATGACGCCGTCAGCCATGATCCGCGAGACCACCACGCCCATCTCCCCGATTCCGGGAACGCCGCCCAGGGCCATGCCGTCCAGGTTGGGGTTCTGGACCTCCAGGGTCATGGTCTCAAGGGGGGGATTCAGGAGCCGGGCCTGCTCCTCCATCTGGCTCAGTTCCTTGCCGGGGTCGATGCGGAACACCATGCGGATGAGGAGCATCACCAGGATGATGCCGAAGATGCCGAAGGGATAGGCCACGGCGTAGCCGAGGCCCGCCTGGGCCACGACCTCCTCGGCCAGGGCGGGGGCCACTTCCTTGAAGGCCTGGGAGGCGGCGGCCAGGGAGGGCGTGTTGGTGGTGCCTCCGCTGAAGAGACCCACGGCGGTGCCGAGTGGCAGGCCGCCCCACAGATGGAAGGCCACGGTGAGCAAAACACCCAGTATGACTATGAGGGTGGCCATGGCGTTCAGGCGGAAGCCGCGACGCCTGAGCGAATCCACGAACCCCGGCCCCACCTGCATGCCGATGGTGTACACGAAGAGGATCAGCCCGAACTCGCGGGCGAACTCCAGCACCTCGTGATTGAGCGACAAGCCGAAGTGGCCCACGGCCAGACCGCTGAACAGGACGCCGCCCACCCCAAGCCGGATGCCGAAGAAGCGGATGTGCCCGAAGGCCAGGCCCAGGGTGATGGCCAGGCCCAGCACAACCACGGCCTGGGCGGCGGAGTGCGCGTTGAAGAGCTGTACGAACCAGTTCATGGTGATGATCCTTGCGGGCCGCCCGGAGCGGCGTACGGATTCCAAGCGGCCCGAAACATCGGGACGCACTGCCCTGCCCTCTTGGGACGCCTCGCGTCAAGTCCTGCGTGCGGCCCGTGCCGCAGCCGGGCTACTTCATGGGTCGCAGGCGCACCTCGATCCAGGGCGAGTCCGCCAGCAGAGGCGGCAGGAGCGTCACGTCGGTCTCCCCGGTGTGGTACGGGTAGAGCACCTTGGGCTTGTGCATGCGCGCGGCCTTGGACACCATCTCCGGGGTCATGGTGTAGGGCAGGTTCATGGGCAGGAAGGCCACGTCCACGTTCTCGATGGCGGCCATCTCCGGCACGTCCTCGGTGTCGCCCGCCACATACACGCGTTTGTCGCCGAAGGTTATCACGTAGCCGTTTCCTTCTCCCTTGGGGTGGTAATGCTGCCCCTCGGGCCTGCGGTGTGCCACGTTGTAGGCCGGAACGGCCTGGATGCGAAATCCGGCCACTTCTGCCGATTCGCCGTTCTTGAGGATTTTCGCGCCGGGAATCTTGGGGCCTGCCGTGACGTTGGCCACCACGGGCGCTCCCGGCTTGGCCGTCAGGGCCATTGCGTCGGGGTCGAGATGGTCGCGGTGCTCATGGGTGATGAGCACAAGGTCCGCCTTGGGCAGGGAGGCGTAGTCTCCGACCTTGCTCCACGGGTCCACCTGGATTATCTTCCCCTGGTATTCGAAGTAGAGGGAGCCATGGCCGACGAGGCCTATCTTCAGCTCCCCCCCGGATGTGGGCAGGGCGTCCACGGTCAGGGCCAGCGCTGCCCGGGCGGAAAAGGACAACAGGACGGCGGCGAACAAGGCGACTACGTTCTTCATGGCGGCCTCCTTTTTTTCACCATGCCCAAGCGCGGCCACGCACGCAAGAGCCCGGCGCGTTCCACCTTTCAACCCAACCCGTGTAGTCCGTACCGATGCACTGGCCGCCTGAACGACCCAGGCCCAGGAGACCAAGAGCATGTGGATTTTTACCAGGGACGGATTCTTCTCCGTAGCCGCGACGAAATTCTGCCAGCCGGAAGACGTGGCCATCCGCGCCAGGAAGCGCGAACACCTGGAGGGGCTCATGGCCCGCCATTCCATCGAGTCCGAGATCCTGGTATTTCCCGAGGCGGACTACAGGTTCCGCATCCAGATTCCCAAAAGCCTCTGGGGGCAGGTGATGCTGGAAGAGGCCATGTCCCTGGACTACAACTCCTTCAAGGACGCCATGGCCGAATCCGGGGCCTCGGCGGACTATCTGCGCGCCATGTTCACCATCTGGTCCACGGTGCACAAGATCCAGACCGAGGAGCTGCCCAAGGGCTGAGCCCCCTGCGAGACAACTCCGACACATGGCGAACTGCGCCCGGCGACGCGCAGGACAACGGCAGGGGCAGGCCACGGGCCGCCCTGTCGGCAACGCCGTCCACACCTGACATCTGTTTCTCATGCGCACGTCCCGGCGGCATCGGAAGGAGACGCTCCGCATAGCGCGCGGGGCCGTCACCGCCTTCCCGCTCCCGCGTCCGCAGCTGACTCGATTCTGGAGAATTTCTATGGAATCAGGGCTGCAAACGGGGCAACCCCCCAAATCCTGGCTGACAGGCATACGAAAGGCCCAGGCCTTGCTGGACGCCGCCGCAAGGCTGGGCATCGCCCGCATGGCGCATGCGGAAGGCCCCGGCGGAGCGGGCCTGGCCTGCCGCCCCGGCTGCGACCAGTGCTGCCGGGAAAGCGTCATCCCCGTGAGCGCCCCGGAAGTGGGCGCGGCCCTCACGCATCTGCTGGAGCGCACCCCCGGCCCCGTACGCGGCCTGGTTCTCGCGCGGCTGCGCGGGCGGAAGGACGGGGAATGCCCCTTTCTTCTCGACTCCACCTGCTCGGTCTATGCCGACAGGTTCCTGGCCTGCCGCCAGTTCCACATCTTCGGCGCTCCCTGCCGGGACGGCGGCAACGTCTGGGAGCTGCGCCGCGCCGACATCCCGTTCCCCGACCCGGAGATTCGCCTGCAGGGCCTTCGGGTGCTGGCGTCTCTGAGCGGCGTGCCCGCGGAGGACATGACTCCCGGCTGGCTGGAGGATTTCCTGAAACAGGTCTCCCCTCCCCTGCACAGCTGGGACCTGCGCTCCCCCCGGGGCCTGCTGGCCCTGCTGGACGACGCGCAGGTCCAGGGGAGCCCCTTCTTTTTCGGCCCACAGGAGTAAACGCGTGAGCGGTCACGTCGACAGGCGGTCAAACACGGAGACCCTGCTCTTTTCATTTTGAAAAACATGTTCATGTGAGGCTCTTGCACAATCCATCGCCAGCCGACACCCGAACAGGAGGCCAAGTCGGTAACGATATGGACTCCGGAGGCGTTCCCCAGCTACGAGTTGTGCAAGCCCTTCATGTTTTTCTCCAACCCGACGCTACCCGGTCTTCTTTATGGTTTGCATGGCCGTGGCGATCATCCCGGCCACGTCGGCCATGTTCTGCGGGATGAGCATGGTGGTGGATTCCTTGGCCATCTTGCCGAAGGCGTCCACGTACTGCTCGGCCACGCGCAGGTTGGCTGCAGTCAGCCCGCCCTCCGCGCCCAGGGCCTCGGCCACCTGCCGGATACCGTTGGCCGTGGCCATGGCCACCAGCTCGATCTGCTTGGAGCGGCCCTCGGCCTCGTTGATCTGGCGCTGCTTGTCGCCCTCGGAGATGTTGATCGCCTGCTGCTTGAGGCCCTCCGAGATGTTGATGGCGCTCTGCTTCTGGCCCTCGGCCAGGGCGATCTGGGCGCGCTTCTCCCGCTCGGCGGTCATCTGGGCTTCCATGGCGTTTTTCACGGATTCGGGCGGGGCGATGTCCTTAATCTCGAAGCGCAGCACCTTCACGCCCCAGCCCATGGCCGCCTCGTCCACGGCCTTGACCACCTCGGCGTTTATCAGCTCGCGCTCCTCGAAGGTCTTGTCCAGGGTGATCTTGCCGATGGACGAGCGCAGCGAGGTCTGGGCCAGCTGGGTTGCGGCGGTGCGGTAGTTGGCGATGCCGTAGGCCGCGAGCCTGGGATCGTTCACCTTGATGTACACCAGCCCGTCCACGTGCACGGTGACGTTGTCCTTGGTGATGCAGGGCTGGGCCGGGGTGTCGATCACCTCTTCCTTGAAGGAGAACTTGTAGCCCACCCGGTCGATCAGGGGAAACAGGACGTGGAATCCCGCTTCAAGGGTCCGGCTGTACTTGCCCAGGCGCTCCACGATGTAGGCGCTCTGCTGGGGCACCACCGTGACCGACAACAGAAGCAGCAGCAGGACCAGCCCCGCGAAACTCATGGCGACTATCAGCATGGAAACCTCCATATCGGTTACTTTTTCTCCACGGTCAGAAGCGAATGGTCCCCGCCGGAATCCGCGACCACGCACACCCGCTGGCCGACGGCAAGCGCCTCGTCCGAGGTGGCCGTATAGAAGGAGCCGCGCAGCTTCACCCGCCCGGTCCCACCGGCCTCGACGGCCTCGGTGACCACGGCGTCGGCCCCCACCAGTGAATCAATGCTCTCCACCTGCTCCTGGTCCTGGCGCTGGCGGCCCTGGAACACCTTGGCGAGCGTGCCGCGCAGGGTGAGAAGGCTCAGGACGGAAGCGCTCGCAAAGAGCACCACCTGCGCCGCCCAGGACAGATCCAGCAGCAGGCAGGCCAGGGCCGTTATCAGCGCGCCGACCCCGAAAAACATGATGACCAGCCCCGGAACCAGCGCTTCCAGGGCGATAAGGGCCAGACCGGCGACGGTCCACAGGACGGGAGGCGACCAGATCATCGGATACTCCTCATGATGCTTTGCATGACATGCCCGCTTCATGGCGCAGGGCCGGGCCGTGCGCCGCCATCAGACACGCGACAGACGCAGCATAGCACGAGCCCTGCGCCATGTGCCAGCAGGAACGCGTCATGCGCCCCCAAAACTCGACTGAGGCAGGAGGGTATTGAAATGCGGCTTGCGCAAAAGACTCCTTGGCGGGTATGCAGAAAGCGTCATTCTTTCCCGGAGACGGACCTTGCCGACACTCCGGGAGACGCATCGCCCGCGCGCCAGACTCTTTCACGGCCCCGGCGACATCTCCCCACCGCGCACGGCGCGGCATAAGGACATCGGGCCACATGAGCATCGAGGCGAAACTGCTCACGGAGATGGACTCCATCGACGCGGAGACCCTGCGCTGGCTGCTGGAGTTCTCCTCCTGGAAGCGGCGCAAAGCGCCCGACCCAGGCGAGGTGCACATCCGTTTCCTGCTGGAGTACATGGCCCAGCGGGTCTACGATTACTATTTCATCCAGCGAAATTACAGCCACCTGGTCCCGCTGCTCAAGGGCTACGACTCCCGCTACGGCAACGTGGAGGGGCTGACGCGGCTCATCGAAGACCTGCGGATGCGCCTCCCGCAGGACTGACCCGACGGCCTTGCCCGTCGCGGAGGCAGCCCGCGCGCGCCACTGACTGGGCGGGGCCGCACTCACCGGCTACCGCCCCGCTTTCCCGCACAGAGGCCGAGCAGCCCCGGCCCCCCCTCCCCTCGCCTCAGGACAGCGTCGCAGCCACGGAGCGCCCGAATTCGCGGCACTGGTCCAGGCCGCCGTTGTCCGGGTTCCAGAGCATCTTGAGCCCTGGCGCGGCCAGTTCAAGCCCGGCCTCCGCCAGCCCTGCCTCGATCATCTTCACGGATTCGCCGCTCCAGCCGTATGCGCCAAACGCTGCGCCCTTTTTCTTCTTGAAGGCCAGGCCGCGCATCTCCTCCAGCACCGCCGCGATGGAGCGCAGGATGCCCTTGTTGAAGGTGGGCGAGCCCACTACCACGGCCTTGGACTTGAACACCTCGGAGATCAGGTCGTTCACGTCGCACTTGGAGGCGCTCAGGCACTTCACGGTCATGCCGGGCCTTTCCTCCCGCATGCCCTGGGCCACGGCCTCGGCCATGCGCCGTGTGGCGTTCCACATGGTGTCGTAGACCACCACGGCCTGATCTTCCTGGTAGTCGTCCGCCCACTTGAGGTAGGCTTCCACGATGCTGGTCAGGTCCTTTCTCCAGATCACCCCGTGGCTGGGGCAGATGAGCGACAGGGGCAGGTTCAGCGCCAGCACGTCGTTAATCTTTTTCGTCACTAGCTTGCTGAAGGGGGTCAGGATGTTGGCGTAGTATTTCAGGGCCTCCTGGAACAGCTCGCACTGGTCAACGGTGTCGTTGTAGAGGGTCTCGCTGGCCAGGTGCTGGCCGAAGGCGTCGTTGGAGAACAGGATGTTCTCCCCGGAGAGGTAGCTGAACATGGTGTCGGGCCAGTGGAGCATGGGGGCCTCCACGAAGGTCAGGGTCAGACCCTCGCCCAGGTCCAGGGTGTCGCCGGTCTTCACCACCTGGAAGTTCCAGTCCTGGTGGTACATGCCCTTCAAGGTCTTCACGCCGTTGGCCGTGCAGTACACGGGCAACTCCGGGCGGGCCTTCATGAGCAGCGGCATGGCCCCGCTGTGGTCGGGCTCGGCATGGTTGGAGATCACGTAGTCGATTTTCTCCAGCACCCCCTCGCGCGTAAGATTGTCCATGAACTCCCCGGCGAAGGGAGCCCAGACCGTATCGATCAGCGCGGTCTTGGCGCCCCGCACCAGATACGAATTGTACGACGATCCGTGATGCGTGCTGTATTCGTCGCCGTGAAACCGGCGCAGTTCCCAGTCTATCTTGCCGACGTAGCTGACCCGGTCCGTGATCTTCTTGAGCATGTGAGGCCTCCCTGGGGAATTCTTCCATCCCGATACCCATACGGCGCGCTTCGCGCAAGCCGCGTCCGGGATATTCCACGCATCCCCGTCCGTATTCCTGACTGCCTGTCCGGGCAATGCCAAGATGGATAGGACGGCTTCGAGAACTTCAAGCATGTCCACTCCAGGCGAACCATGCGCTGCACCGGGCAAGCGGGCCGGGAAGAACAGGCTTGCGCTCCACGCCGAAACGGATGAGAATTCGCGGTAGTTCCGCTGCGCCGTGCCGGAACAACGCCACCTGCCGCTCAACCAAAGGACAACCCAGACCATGAACCGCTCCGCTCTCCTGTTCGCTTTGCTCATCTCCTGCTGCCTGCTGGACGGCTGCATCCAGCGCGCCCCCATGACCGAATCGGAATTCCTGGGCTTCTGCCACTCTGCCAGCAACCGCCGGGGATTCTGCGACAGTGTTGGCGTGTGCGCGCAGTACATGGACGCCGTTGGCAAGCCCCAGAAGGATCTCGCCACCTGCCTGAAGGGATGCGTGGACGTCCGCAAGCGCCTGATCGAGCAGAACCACACAGGCGGCTGCTCAGGCGTCATCGCCTCGGGCAACGACTGGTGCCAGCGCTACTGCCGGACGTTGTACCCGGAGTAGGCTCGGCTTCGGGGATGGCCTGCCGTTGCATCCTCCGGCTCTATTTCACGAAAACAACAAAACCTAAAATAACGACCCTCGTTATTTTAGGTTTTCTCCCCAGCGCCTTCACCCCAGGGCCTGACGCCTTAACTCAAACCAGCCGTCCAAGACGCGAAGCGGTAGGGGATTCCAAAGGGACTGGTCCCTTTGGCCGCCGGAGGCTCCGAATCTTCTCTCCGTCTCTCTCCGTCTCTCTCCGTCTCCTCCCCCTATCCTCCCACCAGCGCCTGAAGCGCCCCGAAGCTCCCCTCCAGGGTCTCGGCCTCGTGGACCTGTTGTTGGAGATAGTTGCGGATGGGGCCGATCATCTGCAAGGCCTGATCGATCTCCGCGCTAGCGCCCGCCTGGTACGCGCCGATATTCACCATGTCTTCCACGCGCTTATACGTGGCCAGCATGCGGATGAAGTTCCGCCCGGCGGCCACGGCCTCCTTGGGGGCAACGTCGCTTCTCAGTCGGCTGACGCTCCGGAGCACATCGATGGCCGGGAAGTGCCCCTGGTCGGCAAGATCGCGCGTCAGCACGATGTGCCCGTCCAGAATGGAGCGGGTGGAGTCCGCGATGGGCTCGTTGAAGTCGTCGCCGTCCACGAGCACCGTGTAGATGCCGGTGATGGAGCCCAGATTGTTCCTCCCCGCACGTTCCAACAACTTGGGCAGGTGCGCGAACACGGACGGGGTGTAGCCCCTGGTGGTGGGCGGCTCGCCAGCGGCCAGCCCAACTTCGCGCCCGGCCATGGCGAAACGGGTGACGGAGTCCATCATGAGGATCACGTCCTTGCCCTGGTCGCGGAAGAATTCGGCCATGGCCGTGGCCGCGTAGGCGGCGCGCATGCGCACGAGCGGGCTCTGGTCCGAGGTGGCCACCACCAGCACCGAGCGGGCCATGCCCTCCGGCCCCAGGTCCTTCTCGATGAATTCCAGCACCTCGCGACCGCGCTCGCCGATAAGCCCGATGACGTTCACGTCAGCCTTGGTGTTTCTGGCGATCATGCCCATGAGCGTGGACTTGCCGACGCCCGACCCGGCCATGATGCCCACGCGCTGGCCCTTGCCCAGGGTGAGAAGGCCGTTGATGGCGCGCACACCGACGTCCATGGGCTCGGTGATGCGCGGGCGCGACAGGGGGCTTGGGGGCTCGCCGTAGAGCGGATAGTAGCGGCGCGGGTCGATGGGGCCTTTGTTGTCGATGGGTTCGCCGAAGGCGTCGATGACGCGGCCCAGGAAGCGGTTGCCCACGGGCAAAAGCGGCGGAGTGGCGGTGTTCTGGATCAGACAGCCCTGGCTCACGCCGCGCAGTTCGCCGTAGGGCATGAGCAGGCAGGAGTCGTCGCGGAAGCCGACCACTTCGGCGGGAACGCCCTTGCCGTCGCCGGACATGAGGCGGCACACAGCGCCCAGGGGGGCCTTGATGCCCTTGCCTTCCGCGATCAGGCCCACCACCTTGCTCACCTTGCC
This sequence comes from Fundidesulfovibrio putealis DSM 16056, assembly GCF_000429325.1. Taxonomy (NCBI): domain Bacteria; kingdom Pseudomonadati; phylum Thermodesulfobacteriota; class Desulfovibrionia; order Desulfovibrionales; family Desulfovibrionaceae; genus Fundidesulfovibrio; species Fundidesulfovibrio putealis. The sequence continues at coordinate 445,505 of NZ_KE386885.1, read as the reverse complement.
GAAGGTGCGCACGGGGTCCAGTTCGTCCAGAAGGGAGAGGCAGGCCGGGGCGTCCAGGGTCATGGCTGCGGGTCCGAGAATTCCACGCGCTCCAGCAGGTCGGAGATCTGCTCGAAGCGGGTGTCGAGAGTGTTGTCCACCACGCCGGCCTCGGATTCCAGGCGCACGCCGCCGGGAGTCATGGCCGGATCGCCCTTGATGCGCCACGCGCCCAGTGCGGGATGCAGCCGCTTGGCCTCCTCCAGGATCTGTGCGGCGGACTCCTCGTCGCCGGGGTGCACCAGCACGGTGAACCCGGCGCGGGTGTCCAGGAGCTCGATGGCCTGATCCATCAGGTTGCCGAGGATTTCCTGGCGGCGCTCGGAGAGCTCGGTGTGCAGGGTTTTCTCGACGGAAAGTTTGAGCAGGGCGGCGAATTCCTGACGGTGCCTGGTCCAGAGGTTGCGGCGCTCGGCTTCCAGGCCGTCAAGCATTGCGGCCATGGTGCCGCCCAGCCCTTCAAGCTCGAGCTGGCAGGACTGACGGGCGTCGGCCATTCCCTGGGCCAGGCCCTCCTGGCGGGCCTGCTCCTTGATGAGCTCGCCCTCGGCCATGGCCTGGTTCAGGATCTCGCGGGCCTTGGCCTGGGCCTTGGCGCGCACCCTGGCCCAGAATTCCAGCTCGGTCTGCTGGTCCAGCACCTGGACCTTGGTACCCTCGATCTGGTTGACGGTCATCTCCTGGGGACCGGCCATGCCGATGCCCATGACCACCCGCGCGTTGCCCGGAAGGAACGCTCCCTGAGCCTGTTCGCCCGGCTGTTGTGCGTCAGATGAAGACATCGCCGCCACCCCTGCCGATGGCTATCTTGCCCTCGGCCTCCAGTCGCCTCACGGTCTTGACCACGTTCTGCTGCGCGCCTTCCACGTCGGCCAGGCGCACAGGCCCCATGATCTCCAGGTCTTCCTTGATCATCGTTGCGGCGCGCTCGGAGAGGTTCCTGAAGAACTTGTCCTTGAGCTCGTCGCTCGCTCCCTTGAGGGCCTGGGTGAGCTCCTCGTTGGAGACTTCCTTGAGCAGTTCGCGGATGGAACGGTCGTCCAGGGCCTTGACGTCCTCGAACACGAACATGAGGTTGCGGATGTCTTCGGCCATCTGGGCGGATTCCTCTTCGATCTCGGAGAGGACCTCCTCCTCGGTGGCGCGGTCCACGGAGTTGAGGATTTCGGCCACCGCAGGCACGCCGCCCACCTTCTTGCCTTCCTTGCCGCCCATGGCGATGAGCTGGTTTTGCAACACGCGGTCCACCTCCAGGAGCATCTCCTCGGCCACGGCCTCCAGGCGCGCCAGGCGCATGAGCACTTCGGCCCGAACGCCCGAGGGCAGGTTCTGGAGAAGCTCCGCAGCCTGGTCCGGGTGCAGGTGGCCAAGGATGAGGGCCAGGGTCTGCGGGTGCTCGTTCCGGAGGATCTGGGCCAGGATGCGCGGGGAGACGTTCTCCAGCTCCTGGAAGGGAGTCGGCCCGGAGGCGATCTCCAGCGAATCCATGATGTACTTGGCCGTGTCGGAGTCCAGCGCCTTGGAGAGCATGCGCTTCACGGTGTCCGCGCCGCCGATGAGCGATTCCTGACCGAACTGCATGGACTCGTTGAACTCCTTGAGCACCTCTTCGACGCCTTCCTTCTCGATGGTGTCGATTTCCAGCATGGCCTTGGAGATACGGGCGATCTCGCTGCGGTCCATGCGTTTGAACACCTCGGAGCAGAACTTGTCGCCGAGCGCCAGGCAGAGAACGGCGGTCTTATGCGGTCCGGAAAGGGCCATGGCTTATGCGGCCTCCTGCTTGAGCCATCCGCGCAGGACCAGTATGGCCTGCTCGGTGTTTGTTTCGAAGAGCTGCTGGGCCAGAATCTTGGCATTCTCCAGCCGCTTGGTGATTTCCATGTGCTCGCCCTCTTCCTCTTCCGGTTCGGCCAGCGCGATGCGGCGCTCGGCTTCGGGCAGGCGGTTCAGCTGCTCGATCTCCTCGCGGGTGACGCGGGGGCGGATCAGCGCCATGACCACCGGGCGCACCACCAGGAGCAGGAAGAGGAACACCAGCACGCCGTTCAGGAAAGGCTTGCCCAGGCGCTGGGCGTATTCCAGCATGGTCTGGGTGAGGCTCGGCTCGGTGAGCAGTTCGCGTTCGCCAAACGACATGGAGCTGACTTCGATGGTGTCGCCGCGCTTGGCGTCGATGCCCACGGCGCTGGCCACGGCCTGCTTGATCTGTTCCATTTCCTCGGCGGGCCGGGGGATGAACTTCACTTCCTTGCTGCTTGGGTCCTGAATGTAGTCCACGATAACCGCGACGGACAGGCGCTGCAACTCCCCAGTGGGCGAGTGGATCTCCTGCTGCTCGGAATCGATCTCGAAGTTGGATTTGCGGCGCTCGGAGGACTGGTCCACCTTGTTCTGGGTGCCGGAGAATCCGTCGCCCCGGAAGTTGGTCTCGGGCACGGAGCCGTCCACGTTGGCCTTCTGGTTGGTGGTGGACTCTTCGCGCTCTTCGGAGCGCAGCACGGTCTTGTTGGGGTCGAAGGTCTGGCGCTTGGTCACCTTCTGGGAGAAGTCCAGGGTGGCCGCCACCTTGGCGATGGATTTGCCGCCGCCCACGATGGGGGTCAGGAGTTCCTCGATGCGGCGCTCCACGCTCTGCTGATAGGTGTTGCGGAACTCGAACTGGGTGTTGGTCAGGCCGTCGATGCTGGCCCCGTCCTTGTTCTGGAACACGATCTTGCCGGCGGTGTCGGTGATGGTCACGCGGCTGGGGTCCAGGCCCTCCACGCTCATGGCCACGAAGTTGACCATGCCCTGGATCTGCTTGGGCTCGAGCTTTGCGCCGCTCTTCAGGGTCAGCACCACCGAGGCGCTGGGCTTGCGCTGCTCCTCGATGAACAGGCTCTTGGCGGGCAGCACCAGGTGCACGCGGGCCTTCTCCACCTGCGGGAACTCCGAGATGGTGCGCGACAGCTCGCCTTGCAGGGCGCGCTGGTAGTTGATGCGCTGCACGAAGTCGGTCTGGCCCACCTTGGTCTCGTCGAAGATCTCGTAGCCAAGGCCCGCGCCGCGCAGCTTGCCTTCACCGGCAACCTTGAGGCGCAGCTCGCTCACGGTCTCGGCGGGTACCAGCACGGTCTGTCCGCCGTCTTCGAGCTTGAAGGGGGTCTTGTTGGCCTTCAGGAGCTCCATGACGCGGCTGGCGTCGTCCTGGGAGAGCTTGGTGAACAGCACCTTGTAGTCGGGCTGGTTGAACCAGAAGATCATCAGCGCGAAGGCTGCCACCACGGAGGCGGCCACGCCTGCGAAGAGGATGCGCTGCGCCAGGGTGCGGCCTGACCAGAAGCGCGTGGCCTGGTCCCAGAGTGATTTCAGTACGACGGGCATGGGAGTCTCCTTGCTTTACGCGCCTAGAAGGGCATCTTGACCAGTTCGCGGTACATATCCAGGACCTTGTTCCTGACCGTGGAGGTCATGGACATGGCCAGGCCGGACTTCTGCAACTGGATCATCAGTTCGTGCACGTTCTGGTTCTCGCCCGTGGCGAAGGAAGCCACCATCTGGTCCTTCTTGATCTGCTCCGCGTTGACGTCGGACAAGGACGACTTGAGCGAGTCCACGAAGTTGGTCTTGCTGGCTTCGCCGGTCCCGGTCATGTTCCCGAAGGCTTCGGCGGTCTTGTTCTGCGCGCCACCCAGGCCGCCAAGCTGGGACTGGCCCATGGCGGAACGGTAGGCGTTGATGGCGATGGGGCTTATGGCCATGGCGAGTCTCCTAGCGGCCTATCTCAAGAGCCTTGTTGTACATGCTCTTGATGGTGGTGATGGTGGAGGTGCTTGCTTCGTAGCTGCGCGTTGCCTGGATCATGTTGGTCATTTCCTCGACCACGTTGATGTCAGGATATTGAACGTAGCCGTTCTGGTCCGCATCGGGGTGGCCGGGTTCGAAGACCTGCTTGGCCGGGCGGCCGTCGGCGACGATTCCCGTCACGCGCACGCCTTGCAGCTCATCGCCCAGGGCCGCGTTCATGGCCTTGCCGAAGGGCGTGACCGGCGTGGATTCCAGGGCCACGGACTTGCGCTGGTAAGGGCCTTGCCCGTCGGCGGTGCGCGTGGTCTTGGCGTTGGCCAGGTTCATGGCGATCACGTTCATATAGGTGCGCTGGGCCGAGAGGGCCGAGCCGCCCACGTCGAGTGCGGTCATGAAGTCCATGATTACTTGCCTCCCTCCGCGATGACGGTCTTGATGCCTTCGAAGTTCTTCTGCATCACCGTCACCAGTGCGTTGTACATGAGCGAGTTCTTGCCCATGGTTGCCATTTCCTTATCCATGTCCACCGCGTCCGCCCCGTAGATGGTGCGCGGCTTGAATTCCTTCACTGCCCGGCCCTGGAAGCCGTTGACGTCGAAGTGCGAGGGTATGTGCTCCGCGCTGGTGCGCGTGAGCGAATTCTTCGACTGCACGTCCCCCACGGCCTGCTGGAGCTGGCTCTCGAATTCCAGGGTGCGGGCCTTGTAGCCAGGGATATTGATGTTGGCCAAATTGGACACGACGAGGTTTTGACGCTCGAGCCGCAGGTCCATGACCTTGGCGAGCAGGTCCGCGTTGGCTCCGTAGATGTCCGGCATGGCGTAACTCCTTGGGCGGCGGCTGTTTTTGCCTGGTGGGTCCCACCGGGCTGGGGCCGCCCCGGTCCTTCCGTTAGCAACTCCCGTTCCAACCGGATAACCAGCCGGAATCAAACATTTTGCGGATTTTCCGAAGGTCCTGGCACGCCCGATGCTTTTCATTTCACGACGCCACCCCGGCGGCGGAAATTGCCCGAACCGGGACTTGGCACGCACCTTGCTTAGCACAACTCGCCTGCTCGTCGGTCCCCGGGAGGGACGTGGTTGACGGGCTGGCGCGGAAGGGGAGGCGGAGGGCCAGGACGGTCCTCCCAGACAAGGGAAGCGAATGACGGACGCCCGGCCCGGGAGAAGGTTTTGGCAGGCGCGTCCACGCACCGGAGGGGACAGAAATGAGCGGCCATCTGGATTATGAAATCAACAAGGAACTGGGCGAATGCTACCTGTTCATGGGCGACCTGGACAAGGCTGAAGAGTACTACAGCAAGGCCATGAACTCCAACGGAGTCCACCCGGACCCGTACCTCGGCCTGGCGACCATCGCCGTGCACCGGGGCGACCTGGACAACGCCTTCGGCTTCTACCGCAAGGCGGCCAACGCCGAAGCCAGCGACAAGTCCCTCTCGGGCATGGCGCTGATCGAGATGGAGCGCGGCGAACACGACAAGGCCTTCGACCACTTCTCGCAGGCCCTGGAGTATAACCCCGAGAACATGGTGGCGCTCTACAGCATCATCCGCCTGGGCCATGCCATGGGACGTCTGCCGGACGTGATTCCGCACCTGGAATCCTACCTGGCCGTCGAACCCCTGAAGCACGAGATCCGCTACTCGCTGGCCGGATGCATGGTGGCAGCCGGACGCGACGAGGAAGCCATGGCCCAGCTGAACCGCATCCTGGAGCACGACCCGGCCCACAGCTGCGCCGTGGAGCTCAAGGAGCACCTGGACGCCAAGGCGGCCTAGCCCAGGGGAACAATTTTCACGCAGATCTCCCCTCCCCCATTGGTTCCCGGTCCGGTGCGCTCCCGGCGGCCGGACCGGGAATCAACCAATACGTTCATGGGAGGGAGCGCTGTTCCGGGTTGCCAAGCGTGGGCGATTTTGGCACTGCCTGAGCAAAACAAGCGAGGCAGCCATGGATCATTTGCCCATCCGCAGGGCTATTCTCTCCGTTACCGACAAGTCCGGCCTGGCCGAGTTCGCGGCGTTCCTGCATGCGAACGGCGTGGAGCTCGTCTCCACCGGCGGCACCAAGAAGGCCATGACCGACGCCGGACTCCCCGTCACGGCAGTCGATCAGGTCACCGGGTTCCCCGAAATGCTGGGCGGACGGGTCAAGACCCTGCACCCCAACATCCACGCGGGCATCCTGGCCGACAAGGACAACCCCGAACACCTCACCACCCTCGAGTCCTTCAAGCTCAAGCCCTTCGACCTCATCTGCGTCAATCTCTACGACTTCGCCAAGGCCGCTGCCGCCAAGGCCGACCTGAAGGCGGCAGTGGAGCAGATCGACATCGGCGGCCCCACCATGCTTAGGGCCTCGGCCAAGAACTTCCACTCCATCCTGGTGGTCCCCTCGCCCGCTCACTACGCCCGCATCACGGCGGAACTGAAGGACAACGGCATGAAGGCGTCGCTTACGCTGCGCCACGAGATGGCCGTCGAGACCTTCAAGGCCACCTCGGCCTACGACGCCATGATCTGCGACTATCTCGGCAAGGCCTAGCGCCCCGCCTTCCCCGATTCGACGATTTCCCGGCCAACCGCGCGCATCCCGGCGCGCGGCTGGCCGGGAGCATCCGCCACTCTCTTGCCGCCCCCTTGCCTCCCTTGCGCCGCTGACCTACAAGTTCGCCTGAACATACGCGGCGGACCACGACGGCCCGCCGCCGGAGGTCTCCCATCGCCACAAAAGTCCAAGGCAACACCGAGGGCCTGAAGCCCAGCCAGTTGAAAGCCCTCGATCGCCTCTACACCCGGCGCTATCCGCCTGCCGAAGGCTACACCCTCGACCAGGCCCGCGAGCTGGCCGCCATCTCCCACGGCATAGGCCGCCAGGTGGGGCTGCTCATCGACCGCAAGGGCCGCCCGGACATGGTCCTGGTGGGCGAGCCGCACGCCATCTACATCCCCGAGCTGTCACGGTCGCGCCTGGGCTCGGGGCGTCTGCGCGGTGTGCGCCTTCTGCACACCCACCTGCACGACTCGCCCCTGGACCAGGAAGACCTCACGGACATGCTCTTCCTGCGCCTGGACTCCGTGTCCGCCATCACCGTGGATTCCATGGCCTCCCCGGCCAAGCTCCACGTGGCGCACCTGACCCCGCGCTCCGAGCCGGAACCCGGCGCCAAGCCCTGGGACATCCTTCCCCCGCGCCCCTGGGACCGCCCGGACATCGACTTCGAGGCTCAGACCCAGGCGCTGGAGGACGAATTCGCCCGCCTGGACAAGCCCATCACCGGCGCAGAATCCGCAGCGGCCAGCGGCATCGGCGGCACGGAAGCGGGCGTGGCGGGCCGGGCCATCCTGATCGGCGTGGGCAGCGCCCCGCGCCTGGACCTGGAAGCCTCCCTGGAAGAGATGGAGGCCCTGGCCGCCACGGCTGGGCTTTCGATCACCGGGCGCGTGATCCAGCGCGTGCCGCACGTGAACCCGCGCACCATCATCGGCAAGGGAAAGTTGTCGGAACTCGAGGTGATGGCCCTGTCCACGGGCGCATCCGTGCTCCTCTTCGACGGAGAATTGACGCCCGCCCAGATGCGCAACCTGGCGGACCTGACCGAGCGCAAGATCCTTGACCGCACCCAGCTCATCCTGGACATTTTCGCCCAGCGGGCCACCTCGCGCTCGGGCAAGCTCCAGGTGGAGATGGCCCAGCTGAAATACACCCTGCCCCGGCTGGTTGGGAAGAATCCCGCCATGAGCCGCCTGATGGGCGGCATCGGCGGACGCGGCCCCGGCGAGACCAAGCTTGAGATGGACCGCCGCCGCATCCGCGAGCGCATCACCCGCATCAAGCGCGAACTCGGCGACCTGCGCAAGCAGCGCGCCCAGGTACGCGACCGCCGCGCCAAGGCCGGGCTGCCCATCGTGTCCCTGGTGGGCTACACCAACGCCGGAAAATCGACGCTCCTGAACACCCTCACCCAGTCGGCCGTGCTGGCCGAGGACAAGCTCTTCGCCACCCTGGACCCGGTCAGCCGCCGCCTGCGCTTCCCCATGGAGCGCGAGCTGGTGCTGACCGACACCGTGGGATTCATCCGTGCCCTGCCCAAGGAACTCAAGGAGGCCTTCCAGGCCACCCTGGAGGAACTGGAAAGCGCGGACCTGCTCATCCAGGTGGCCGACGCCGGACACCCGGAGCTGGCCGGACAGGTGGAGGCTGTGGACTCCATCCTCAAGGACATGGAGCTGGACACCGTCCCGAGACTTCTGGCCCTGAATAAATGGGACACCCTGGACGAAGAGCGCAAAGAGTGGGTTTTAAACCGTTATCCCGAGGGCTTGCCCATCTCAGCGCGCATCCGGGCAAGCCTTGAGCCCCTGGCCGAGGAAATAATTCGCAGGGTTGATTGGGAAAAAGGGCTTGCCAAGCCCGAGTAAAGTCGCTAATTGCTCTCTTCCTCGAGCCGAGGTAGCTCAGTTGGTAGAGCAGGGGACTGAAAATCCCCGTGTCGGCGGTTCAATTCCGTCCCTCGGCACCATTAACAATAACAAAGGGTTGCATGCAGGAAAGTCCCTGTCATGCAACCCTTTGTCTTTGGTCCCGGAAACCACTTTGTCCCGGAATAGTCCCGGAACAAAAAATCACCCCTCCCGATTCCACAGGGGGCGTCATTGCCTGAAAGCAGTGCCGCCTCTTTTCACGGCTCTCCCTCGCCCGGGCCGGGATTAACCGGCAATCGTTGCGGCCATGATCCGAGGCACCCTCGGCTTGAAGCCATGCGTCCAATTCGCAAGGGGAAGGGTGGCCTGCCCCGCATCCTTTCCCTGGCTGCCGAGCGGACCAAGGTTTGGTTTGACCATCCGAGAAAATGCCCTCCACTCTTGACCCATGGCGACCGAAAGATGCGCAGCGAACGTCGTGAGGCGTGCCTTGTGGTCCTGGAAACCATGCTATCGCATCTCGACCTCGCGTCTCTATGCCTGGGAGTGCCTACCCTGGCCAACGGCTTCATCGACATCGACATGAAAACCATCGTCAGGGACTCCGGCCTTGGCCAGCGCCGATGCGAGCGCGCCATAGGGCAATTGAGGAAGGCGGGGTTCATGCAGGTGAGACAGCCGAGACGAAAAAGCGAGGAAGGGAAATACTTCGGATGCCGGGCTATCCGAATCATCGCCTCGGGCCTCTTTGAATGGCTGGGCCTCGGGCCGATGCTACGGCGCGAACAAGCCAGGGCATCGGAGGCGCTCCGTCGCAAAGCGCGGAAAGCCAACCGCATGTTCGCCGACTTCATGCGTCGGGTCACATCCGGTTTCAAATTCAGGCCCGTACGTGCGCCCAGGGGTGGGGCTACGGAGCAGCGTGTGATCGAATGGAACCAGACATGGGCGATGCACGTCAGAACCGGCCTTGATCTGCGAGAGGCCCTGCGGCGAACGAATGAGTCCCTGGGGTATCCGCCCGGACACAGCCCAGGGCAGAAACAGTAAGACTCATCGACTGAATTCAGTTGGACCATGAAGGCCCCTCACGCGGGTTTTCACTTCTGCATCCCAATTCTCAAGCCATCATGCCTACTTGAGGCTGCGGATGATGCTGCCATCGGAATCGGATTGTTCCGTCGAGGCATGGTCTGTCTTCGATTCCCTCCCGCTTGAAATATGTGTCGCATGGTCGGAAGGCATGTGTCGCCCATATTACCAAGAGGCAAGAAGATGAAGAGAAGAACGTACGGACGTGCGCTAGCCTGTGCTCTGCTTGGCGAACCCAGTTGTATTGTCACTTCTTAAGGTTAAAACCCCCGGCATTCAGCAAGCCGTTGCTTTTGCGAAGAGTATTTCCTTGAGGGCTGACCATGCGAGCTCGCCCCATCTTTCTGGCTGTTGATCGGCGGTGAAATCCGTCGATAAAGCTGAACTTTCGGTTCTCATTCCCGAAACCATCAACCGACTCCAGTCTGTGGTCGACAATTCAGAGTAGCATAGATCATTGATGTTGCTTGCTCTTTCATATTGCTTGGAGTTGAAACATACTGTTGGCAATCGCTTCATGTTGGTAGATGCTGATAGATGTTGAAACGTGTTGGAGTGTGGCTGTGTAGCATGGTGTAAACCAACATAATAGCATATGAAATGATGCAGTTCGAAGGCAGGACAGGTGAGGTAGGCCTACCTCACAGTTGCCCTGCGGGGCTTCTGCTTATTCGCCTTAGGCTCAACGCATGACGACAATGGACGTGGAGATTTTCATGCCCTCGAAAAAAGCAGTGCTGAAAACCTATTTGACGCCAGAAGAATACAAAAGCATCCAAGAACACGCCGCAAGGACCGGGCTGTCGCTTTCAACCTTTGCCAAGCGCGTCTGCCTGGGGCAGCCTACGCCAAGCCTTGAGAAGCAGCACGCCCGGCGGGACCTGCTCAGGGTCAACGCCGATCTGGGAAGGCTAGGAGGTCTCTTCAAGTTGTGCCTGTCGGAGAAGGACACGCCGATCCAGGCGTTGCACATGGAGGCGCGAAGGTTGCTCAGGGAGATTGAAGCCCGGCAACGGGAACTAAGGGCCTTAATCGCCCGGATTTGAACGTTTCTACCATGAGCAGATGTCGCGTCGGCTTCGGCAACCGAAGTGACGACTTACGGCGCTTGGCCAGCAACAATGCCCTAAGCCTCGACCCCGGCTTGACGCGATCAGTCGCAAGGCCCCGCCGCGCCGGGTGGGAGTGGCGATATCCCTCGTACGCCGCCTCCAGGGGCAGGGAACGGACACGTTGAACGAACTGTCTACAGAAATGGGCTTCTGGGAGGCCGTCGGGACCGGTTGGTTCCTGAAGACGCAATGGCTGGAAGCGGTACGCCTGGCTCTGCCGGACAATGAGGACTTCCTCACCGTGCTGTCGCTGCGCGAATGCCTGCAGGAAGTGCGGAGCATGCCTGAGAGCGATCCGACGCTGGAAGGATGCTTCCAGCGACACCGGAAGAGTCACGAAAAATATTGCTATCAGTACATTTATCAGGCGTGATAGGGGACGCAAATCATGAAGCCCGTCCGCCTGGAGCCGGGACAAACAAAGGAGAACCCTATGAAAGTGAGCGCCCGCAACCTGATCCCTGGAAAGATCAAGGAAATCACCCAAGGAGCCGTGAACTCCGAGGTCGTCATCGAAGTCTCGCCTGGCATCGAGATCGTGTCCATCATCACCAAGCACTCCGTCGACTCCATGGGCCTCAAGGTCGGCTCGCCGGTCAAGGCCATGGTGAAGGCGTCCAACGTCATGGTCGTCGTCGACTAGGCGGAACGCCCCGCCAGTAGGAAGGCCGACCCGAACAGGTCGGCCTTTTTGCGTGGGCGCGCGCGTTGCGGCCTTCCGCCCAGGAAGCCCTATCGGATGTGCGCATATCCCTCCCCCGTCATTGTGATCCTCTCCTTGTTATGCTAGATATAACATAACAAGCTCACGCTGCCCTCCAAGGCGTACACAAGGAGAGATTCATGACCAGCGTCACCCCTGATTTCATGCGCGAGGCCCTCATGCGCGAGCTGCGTCTGATGCACGCGCCCGTCGCGGTGTTCTACTGCTTCAACCAGGAAGGTGTGGACGCCTTCAAGGCCGGGGGGGACTACCACCGCCCGGTCAAACCCGTCACCTTCTGCCAGGCGGAGCTCGGCCCGCGCATGGAGAGCATCCGCGTGCTCATGGAGCCTGAAAAGCTGGGCTGCACCAACGCCAAGTACGTGTTCGGCTGGAAGGGCTGCGACGAAGGGGAGCTGAAAAGCCACGCAAAGTACGCCTCAGGGGCCCTGACACTAGAAGCCATCGTCAAGGGCAAGGCTACTCTCCAAGGCAAGGGCCTGATGGCTGTCGGCCTGGAACCGCTGGGCGCGTCGGACAGGATGCCTGATGTGGTGCACTTCACCTGTGACACCATGCAGGCCTACCACTTGGCCACGGACTGGATGGCCACCCAGGGCAGGCCGGTGCTGGAAAGCGCCATAACGGTCAACTCGGCGGCCTGCGGCGGCAACGTCCGCGTGTTCGAGACGACCAAGGCTAATGTGTATCTGGCGTGCAGCGGCAACTACAACGCGGGCAAAATGGAGCGAGGCGAGGTGAACATCTCCATTCCCGGCGATCAGCTCCCGGCCGTGGTGGAGCGCCTGCTCGAGCGCAAGGCCAAGACCGGCGGAGCGTCCATCACCCGCCTGGGCGATCCGTTCCCGGGCGCGGACATCTGCAAGAACTGTCCGCTCATCGTTTTCAAAAGAGACTAACCCAAGCCCCCACCCTGGAACTGTCCCGGCGACGGTTCCACGGGAGGCTAGAACAAGACGGGAGATACGCGTGGAAGTTTGAAATCGTAAGAATTACGAAAGAATGTGCCTGACAGATCCTGTCCCCAACAGAATCAGCACCGCCCAGCCAGACCAGAGAACTCTCATCCACCGCAATCTAATCGTCACCACTGCGGAACGTCTTGTAGACCATATTATATTTCTTCATGCGCAGGGTCAGCGTCCTGCGCGTCAGACCCAGTTCGCCCGCCGCCCTTGTAAGATTGCCACTGTGCAGGCGGAGCGCATCCAGGAGCATCTCGTACTCGATTGCCGCGAGTTTTGCTTCTAGTCCCTGCCTGCTCTCCGTGTCCGTGAACACGGCGGACTGCACGACCATCGGAAGATTGCGCCCGTGAATGGCGTCGTCTTCGGCCAGGACGACGGCCCTTTCCATCACGTTTTCAAGCTCGCGAACGTTGCCAGGCCAGTGGTAGCTCATGAGCATGTTCAAGGCGGTGGTTGTTATCCGGTTGACCTGCTTGCCGTTCTCTTCCGCGAACTTGGAAATGAAATACTCTGCCAGTGTTATGACGTCCCTGCCGCGTTCGCGCAAAGGCGGCAGCATGAGCGGAAACACGTTGAGCCGGAAATACAGGTCCTGGCGGAAGGTTCCCGCACGCACCATCTCCGCAAGATCCCTGTTGGTTGCCGCCACCACGCGCAGGTTCACCGTCACGGTCTTGCTGCCGCCCACACGCTCGAAAGAGCGCTCCTGAAGGACACGCAGCAGTTTGGCCTGCGCCCCAAGCGAGAGCTCTCCCACCTCGTCGAGGAAGATGGTTCCGCCGTCCGCCTCCTCGAAGCGCCCCTTGCGCAGCTGCGCCGCGCCGGTAAACGACCCTTTCTCATGCCCGAACAGTTCGCTTTCCAGGATGCTCTCGGGCAGCGCCGCGCAGTTGAACTTCACCATGGGGCCATCGGCATTGGGGCTGTTGGAGTGTATGGCGCTGGCGATCATCTCCTTGCCCACACCGCTTTCGCCGAGCACAAGCACAGTGGTCTTGGTCGGGGCGACCTTGTGCAGCATGGCGAATACATCCAGCATGGCCTTGGAGGCCCCGATGATGTTCTGGGGCTTCAAAAGGTCGCGCAGTTCGTCCTTGTGCTCGCGATGGTGTCTTTCGAAATTGTGCCGGTCCACGTTCTCCACGAGATACATATCCATGGCCTGGGCCAACAGACAGCAGACAACCTCCAGAGCCTCCACGTGCTTGCACAGCAGGTGCTGGGCGTCGTAATGCCGAATTGCGCTGATACTGCCTATCACCTTCTTCCCGCGATGTATCGGGATGCAGAAGAACGAGCTTTTCATGTCCTTGGCGCTCAACAGGCTGCGCCTGAGGCTTGAAAAACTGGCGTCGTCACATATTTTTGGTATCATGACTGGCTTGCACGAGAAGATTACCTTCTCTGCGATCCAGTCTCCCAGGCTCTGCAAGCCTCTGTCCTCTTCCTCCTCAGTCATGCCGAAGCTCTTGTGGGAGAATATCTCCCCCGATTCCTGGTGATAAAGATTGATGATGGCGCGGTCGATGCCCATGTCGTGGCGCATGTAGTCCAGAAGATTCTCGATGGCCGTGGAGAGTTCGCATTTCCCGGAAATGGCGCGTTTTATGGCGGACAGCACGGGCACGATCTTCTCGCGGCAGCTGCCGCCGTTGCAGCCCTTGGTGCGATTTCCGTCCTTGCCGAACGGACCTTCGACGGACTGCCTGTAGAGTGACTCATTGCTGATCATGATGCGTAAAGCCTCGCTGAGCATGAATGCGATTTATGAATTCCGCACATACTTTCAGTGCGGCGCAGCTTTCAACTACCAGTGTCATGGCTAGAGACAATTGCACCATCACAAACTGGTTGCATACGACGAAGTTCTTGCATCATTACTGCTCCCAATGGATCACAAATCCTTGGATCGTTGAGCAGAGCTTGTTGATGGCCAGCCCGATCAGGCCAACAACGATGATGTTGCAGTAGAGTTCCGGGGTGTCGTAAGCGATCTGTGCGGAAATGACCCTTCCTCCCAGGCCGTACTTCGCGCCCACAAGCATTTCCGTGACCACGGCGATGATGATGGCCATGGACAAGGCCACCCGCGTGCCCACGAAGACGCTCGGCAGTGCTTCTGGAACGATGACGCTCAGGAAAACGCGCATGTCACTCGCACCAAGAGCCGCTGCCACCTTGCGGCGTTGCCGCGAGCCCGCACGTACGCCAACGGCCACGCTCACCAGCAGGATCGGCAGGCACCCGAACACCACGACAGCAATGCGGGACGCTTCGCCAATGCCGAAACACAGTAGTGCCAGTGGAAAGAGGACCACAGGAGGAATGGAACGGAAATAATCGATGGGCAGCTCGAAGTATGAAAAGAGCCTGTCCGACGCGCCAAGGGCCAGCCCGCACGGCACACCCAGGCAGAACGCCAGGCCGAATCCTGCCAGCGCCCGCCACAGCGTGGCTGTCACATCCGCGCTGATGCGCTCTTGGAGCGACAACTGCCGCGCTTTGTCCAGAACCTCCACGGGAGAGGGCAGGAACATGGGATTGGCGAGCCCCAGTGAGGACACGGTCTGCCAGAGCGCCACGAACACCGCCAGCATCAAAAGCGGCCGCGCGCACGACGCAACCTGGGGCGAGAGCCCGCTAGTGAAGGATTTCCGCATAGGGGCAGTCCTCCCGGCGCTTTCGGGCGCATCTCGGCGCGACGATCTCCCGCGTGATCATGGCAGGCTTGCCAGACAGCACGCAGACCCTGTCGGCCAGGTTGCTGAAGTGGGTCAGATCATGGGAAACCATGAGGACTGAAACGCGGTACGCTGCGAACACCTGGCGCAGCACCTCCCGCAGCCAGGACGTGCTTCCCTGGTCAAGAGCCGAGAACGGCTCATCCAGGAGCATCACGGCCGGATCGCTGATCAGCCCGCGCAGGATGGAGACATACTGCTGTTGCCCGCCGCTGAGCTGATAGGGGTACTTGTCCAGGCTGAAGGGGATGTCCACGGTCTCGATCAGGCGATCGAGCCGCTGTGAGCGGCGGGAGGAAGGAACCCCGGTTGCTGCCAGGGGATAGAGGATGTTGCTCCTCACAGTGAACCAGGGAAACAGGCTGGTCTTGAAGTCCTGGAAGACGTACGCCACGCGCAGCTCCGGCCGGGCGCGCACGATCTCGCCCGAATCAGGCCTCAGTATCCCGGCCACCATGTTGAGCAGTGTAGTCTTGCCGCAGCCGTTGGGACCATACAGTCCCACCACCTCGCCCGGACCGACCCGCAGGCTGAAGTCCTCGAACACTGTGTCAGCGCAACACCCATGGCCCGGATTACGCCGGAACACACGCCGGATATCGATGGCCGCCGTTTCGGCAACGAGGGGAAAGGCTCCCGGGCTGGTGGCGAGTGATTCCATGGCAAGCCTCGTATCCAGGAATATGGTCGTTGATAGGGGAGGCAGGGCGGCCCCCATGCCTCCCCACACATACGCGAAGCACCTGAGGCCTATTTCTTGGCCTGCAGGGCCATGTCCTTGAGCTCCAGCTTGGCCGGGATCATCTTGAGTGACAGATAGCGCTCCATGACGGCCTCCAGGTCCGCTCTCGAAAACTTGGCGCTCGGCAGGTAAAGCGGGTTGGAGTAGAATGGCACAAAAGGTTTTTCAGCGTCCTTCATGAACTTCTCCATGGACTTCTTGGCCTTGGCGGGGTCGGAATTGATGAGCGCGATGGCATCGTCGAGCGACTTGACGACCTTGGCCGCGATGGCCGGATTGGCGTCGGCGTAGGCCTTGTCCATGTTGAAGCTGGCGAAGGGGAAGGGGGAGCCCAGAAGTTCCGGGACTACTGCGCCAGTCACCAGCTCCTTGCCCACGCCGGACTTGAGCACTGCGGCTGAGGCCGGATCGTTGGTGAAGAGCGCGTCCACGGTCCCGGATTCCAGGGCCGAGACAGACATGGGCGGGGCCACGTGCTGGAGGATCACGTCCGCCGGGTCCACACCTTTCTTGGCAAGCACCGCCTCCATCCAGAGCTTGTAGGCCACGGTGGGCAGGATGCCGACGCGCTTGCCCTTGAGGTCCTCGATACTCTTGATGTCGGAGCCGTTCTTGACCAGGAGTTTGCTGATGGGGTGGCTGGCGTCCTCCACCAGGCTCGTCATATAGTAAAGAGCCTTCTTGGAACGCAGCGACGCGTTCATGGTGATGGCGTAGGCAGTGTAACCCGCCACATCCACCTTGCCCGACACCAGGGCGTCCATGAGGGGCTGGGCCGTCTCGAATTCCTCCAGAGTGACATCCAGGCCGTTTTTGGCGAACAGGCCCTGGTCAGAGGCTACGAATATCGGCAGGCTGATGATGAGCTTGCTGTATCCGATGGTCACCTTATCGGACTTGGCCAGGACCGGAGTGGTCATGAAGGCCAGCAGCACCGCCAGGCAGAAGGACAGGAGGCGGTGACTTTTGATGCAATTCGGGGACATACGCAAACTCCTTGTTTTCATGTGTTCTCAGCGGAATGGCTGATGACGAGGCGCAGCTTTCCGGCATCGACCTGTTCCTGGTTGCAGTGAACCTGCCGTTTTGGCACTGTGCGCGCATCCAGGGCGGCATGTGGCTGCAATAGACCTCCAGGCTTTTGAAGGGCGTTGTTTCCAGGAAGGACTTGAGCACCTGCTTGGAGGACGGCCCGGTGGCCTTGCCTTGGCACCCTTGAAGAGAGACAATGTAATGACCGTCGCCTAGATTTCTCGGCGCAGCGCAGACACGGCCCGGCTGACCCTGAATGTCTTTTTCAAGCTCGGCCTGCTCCCAGGCGTAGTCCAGCAACAGTTCCGGGTCAGCCGCGCATTCCCACACCGTCATCCCCCGCTTGTGAAGCGCGCGGGCAAGGACGGGCGGGAGCTTCCTGGTCAGGAGCGTGGTACACGTGCCGAGGAAGAGCCTGAGCGCGGCAGCCATGCCGCATATCTCCCCGACGCCAGGCCTCAGTCCAAGGTCAAGGGTCATTTCCCGCGCAGGACGCCAGGCCTGTTCCTGGTAGCGGTAGACGATCACATGAAATGACGCCGCGTCGTGAGGGGCGGAGTCCACCATGTCCATGTGCGCGGCTATTTCCATCATGTGGCGTTCCTTCACACTCAGTCGTCCAGAGCTTGGCGCGTCTCCCGAAGTCCAATCTCCAGGGCGGGCGGGGGCAGCTTCCTCTTCATTCAGCAAAGAGTGCGCCAGAATCTGAAAGCCAGTAATCCATTGATGTCAGGTAGTTATCGTCACGAATTCATCACAAATCAGGACCACAAATATGTTTACAAAAACATAAAAATCAAACAATTATGTTCCATGCTCGCGACCTGTCCGGACATGCGGGTACGGTTCAAACACTGAGAGGCCCCCCGCTTCCGGGGAGCCTCCCTGAATTGTTACCTGAGAGATGGGCAACGGCCGATCAGATCGCAGGCTCCTCCACCCGGTGGTACTTCTCCAGCATGTCCACGCGGTGCATCCCGAATTTCTTCGCCAGGACTGCGTTGACCATGTCGTCCAGGAGCTTCAGCGAGCCAGAATAGCCGGTATACACCAACCGTTGGCCGCCGAACCTGTCATTGATGGGGAAGCCAATCCTCACGGGAGGGAGGCCGTACTTTTCGGTCAGCTGCTTCCCGGCGGAGTTCCCCACCACGAGGTTGACCTCGTTTTTGAGCGTGTGATGTTCGAGGGTCTCGAAGTCCGTGTCATCCAGGATCGTGGACGCCATCCCGGCATGCTCCAGCAGCTTGTCCAGCAACCCGCGATAAGCCTTGCTTACTGAGCCTGTGCCGAGGACTGCGGGCGTTATGCCGTTCTCCACGCACAGGCTTGCCACCGAGTAGACCTGGTCCGGGTCGCCATAGACAAGCGCCCGTATCTCGCCGCTGGTCTTGTGCATGTCGATCATGCCGTCCACCAGCTTGCCCCGATCTTCCTGGAACTGCACGGGCGTCGCCCGCCCGGAGAGGCTTGAGAGAACCTGCATGAAGCTGTCGCAGTGCGCCACACCGATGGGAATGGGGCTGCGCACAAGCGGCACGCCGAACTGATCTTCAAGGTACCTGCCCGGTGAGATTTGCTCCGGAATGGCCGCGCCGATCTCTATGGTCGCCCTGGCCCCGGACATGGCGGCGATGTCCGCATGGGGCGTCCCTCCCTTGGGAATCCTGCTGAAATCCCGGGAGAAGGGGGCGTCGAAGGTAGTGGATATGTCCGGGAACATGATGGCGTCGATGCCAAAGGCTTGCAGCATGGACTTTATGTTGCGCACGTCCCCCGGACTGACGTGGGCCATGACCACGTTCACGCGGTCATGGCGGTCCGATGGGCGCACCACGTGGCGGAGGATGTCGCGAAGCGTCGTGAAATACCCTTCGCATAAGGTGCCGCCGTATCCTGGCGTGTTGGTGGCGATGATGTTGACTGCCCCCAGGTCGTTCTCGGCCCTGAATTCCTTGGCGATCCTCTCAACGTCCTCCCCTATGGTCTCGGCCAGGCAGGTGGTGGCGATGCCGATGAAGGTCGGATTGTAAATACGGATCAGGTTCTGGAGTCCCTTTTTGAGGTTGGCCCCGCCACCGTAGATGGTGGCATTTTCGTGCAGGGACGAAGAGGCGATGTCCATGGGCTCCGAGAAGTGCGTTGTCAGGTGCGTGCGCAGGTAGGCGTTGCACCCCTGGGAGCCGTGGAGCATCATCATGCTGTTCTCTATGCCGCGAAGCGCGATGGCCGCCCCCATGGGCATGCACATCTTGCACGGATTGACGTTCAGATTGACGAAGTTGCGTGTCTTCATATGCGCTTCCTTGTCGCTTCAGGCATGGTATCCCGGACCTAGACCAAAGGGTCCGTGTTTGCCCATTTCCACACGGGGCTGTTGGACGTGAGATCGAGTTCGCGGATGAAGTTGATCATGCCCTCGTAGGTGGTCATGGGGTATTTGCGATCGTGATTGAAATCCACGAAGGGGATACCCATCTTCAGGGCCAGGGTGCGCTCTTTAACGTTGCCCACGAACAGGTCGGGCTTGAACTCCCTGACGTACTTCTCGATTTCCGTAGGCGACGTGTCGTTGATGATGACCGCGCCCTCGACTGAAAAGTCGTTGATGACCCTGTAGTCCTCGACGCTCCCGTGCTGTGTGCCGATGAGCACGGTCTTGACCCCGAATTCCTTGAGAAGCTGGATCATGGCGATGGCCTTGTAGGTGCCGCCCACGCATACGGCAGCGGTCTTTCCCGCTAGCTTCTTGCGGTATTCGCTGATGATCGGCTCAACCCTGGCCTCTTCCTGTTCCACCAGTCGCAAAGCCCGGTCCACCAACTCCTGCCCCCCTATGTACTCCGCGATCTGCACCAGGGAACTCTTGATGTCCTGATAGCCGATGAAGCGGACCTTCAACGAAGGGATGCCGAACTTCTTTTCCATCTGCTGGCTCAGGTAGGCCATGGAGCCGGAACACTCCACGATGTTGAGCGTGGCGCTGGGAGCCTTGATCAGTTGCTCGTAGGAGGAGTCGCCGGTAATGCGCGCGACCACATTGACCCCGATTTTGCGCAGGTATCCCTCGATGATCCATATCTCGCCGCCGTGGTTGTAGTCGCCCAGGATGTTCACGCCGGGCTTCTGCTCCTGCTTGGCGTCACCCATGAGTTCAAGCAGCGCGCCGCAGGCGAGCTTGTAGCCCATGGGCTTTGCGCCCACGAACCCGCTGGACTTCACCGGGATGACTCGCACGCCGTGCTGGGCCTCTTTCTGGCGGCACACTGCCTCGATGTCGTCTCCGATGACCCCCACCACGCACGTGGCGTAAACAAAGATGAGCTTGGGCCTGGGGGTGTAGCCCTCAATGATCTCGTCGATTGCTGCGGCCAGCTTCTTCTCGCCGCCGAATATCACATCCTTTTCGCGCAAGTCGGTCGAGAAGCTGTTCCTGAACAGGTTGGAGTCGCTCGTGAGGCTTCCGCGCAGGTCCCAGGTATAGCTGGCGCAGCCGATGGGGCCGTGCACCAAGTGCACGGCGTCGGTGATGGGGTTGAGCACCACCCGCGCGCCGCAGTAGACGCACGCCCGCTGGCTGATTGAACCGGCGATGGTTTCCCTGTCGCAGCGGATGCCGCCGCCGTCGCATCCTCCAATGGATTTGACCAGAATGCGCGACTTCCGCTCTTCAAGGACATCTTTCACATCAAGGAGCAGCTCTGCTGAATCGTCCATAAAACCCTCTGGGCGTGGCGTTGTTAAAAACGGAGCCAAGACGCTCAGTTGCCCTGGTAGCCGAAGTCGTGCTTCAGGATCCGTTGCAGCCAGAGCGGCTGCTTGCCCCGCATGAGCGCCTGCAGCTTGGAGAGGGACGTGTCGATGGCTTCGGGCGCGTTCATCTCGATGGGGTACACATTGGCCGCGATGACCTTGTCCGCGATGGGGCCGCCGATGGCCGAGACGAAGATGACGTCCGCGCCCTGTATGGCGTCGATACGTTCGTCGATGCCAAAAGGCTTCCTGCCGCTGATCTTGGACTCCGGCGTGTCGTCCTTGGGTATGAACCTCGCCTCCTTGACGAACGTGCAGTCGGTCTCCGTGATATCGTAGAACATGAAATATTCCGCGATGGCGAAATGCCCGTTCAGCGTCACTTTATCTTCTGTGGCGACAATAACCCGCATGTCGAGCTCCTTTGTATGGCATGTGTTGAAAGCCGCGCCATGCGCCCTGGCCTTGCGGAGACGAGGTGGCCCAGGCGGATTTCCGCCAGGGCCTGTCCTCGGGCCGGTGCAGCCGGGAAGTGGACGGCTTGTCAGACGAGACGTCGTGCCGCTACATGATCAGTTCGATGTCCTCGTCCAGTGAGTCCCTCTCCTGGCGTTCCAGCAAGGCGTTGCCCATCATCTCCAGGAGGCGGGTGAGGCCTCGGTAGCCTACGATGGGCTGGTAGGAGTGCACCCCCCTGTCCATGATGGGAAAGCCAACGCGGACGAAGGGAATATCCTCGGCGCGGGCGATGTATTTCCCGTAGGTGTTGCCTATCAGCAGATCCACGGGTTCATTTTTGATCCACTGGTGCAGGGAGAACAGGTCCCCGGCCGCCTTGGCTTTGCCTTGCACCCCGTACTTCTGGAAAAGAGCGTCAATCCTCTTCTCAAACTTTGCGGTGGGCGTTCCGGTCAGGACAAAGGCGGGGATCATCCCCAGTTCGAGCAGGAAGTTGGTCAAGCCGATCATGATGTCCGGGTCGCCGAAGATGGCCACACGCTTGCCGAAGTAGTGTTGGTGCAGGTCGGCCATCATGTCGATGACCTGGCCCCGTTCCTCTTCCATCTCGGCGGGGATCTCCTTTCCCGTGAGCCTGGAGATGAGCATGAGCAGGTCGTCCATAACGTCAATGCTCATGGGCGTGTCCATGATGTTGGAGGGAACCTCGCACTTGTTCTCAAGCTCCTTGCAGGCCGCGCCCGAGGCGTAATCACCAAGGCCGATGGAGGCCAGGCAGTTCCCGGCGTCGATGATGTCGGGAATCCTCGTCCCTCCCTGGGGGAAGATGTGGTAGTTGCCGGTGAGGGGCGCGTCCATCACGCCGGAGGTGTCGGGCAGCATGGTGTAGTCCACGCCCATCGCCTTGAGGATCCGTTTGATTTCACGCATGTCGCCAGGGTTGACAAAGCCCGGCACGATCAGGAGTTTGTTGTTTGGGGTGCCGCTGTTCTCGCTGAGGTATTTGATGGTGGCAGCGGTCATGTTGGAAAAGCCCGTGATGTGGGAACCCACGTAGCTCGGGGTGTTGGCGTGGATGACCAGTTTCCCCTCGGGCTTTTCCGAGGACTTGATGATCGTCGGCAGGTCGTCGCCGATGGTTTCGGACAGACAGGTGGTGTGGATGGCTATCATGTCCGGGTCGTAGAGGTTGAACACGTTCTGGATGGCTGTCTTCAGGTTGGCCATGCCGCCGAACACGCATGCTCCTTCTGTGAAGGAACTGGTCGATGCCTCGGCGGGTTCCCGGAAATGGCGGTTCAGGTGCCCACGGAAGTACATCTGGCAGCCCTGAGAGCCGTGGCTGTGGGGCAGGCAGCGGTGAATGCCCAGGGCGGCGTAGGTGGCCCCCAGCGGCTGACAGGTTTTGGCCGGGTTGATGACGAGCGCTTCGCGCTCCTTGATTTCTTTAGGCGTATGGTCGAGCATGACTAACGTACCTCCTCCACGAAGCTTTTGGGTGCGGGCTCGGCCTTCCATTTCGGCTTGACCATGCTCCAGACGGGCGCGGTGAGGCCCATGGCCACATCCCGCGCGAAGATCACCGCTCCTTTGAAACCGGCGAAGGGGCCGCTGTAGTCATAGGAGTGGATTTGCTTGGAGAGCGTGCCCATCTTGTGGATGACGTACTTCTCCTTGATTCCCGAACCGAACAGGTCCGGCTTGAGCACCTTCATGAACGACTCGATCTCGTAATGGTTGATGTCGTCCACCACCACGCTGCCGTCCTTCATGATCTTGATCATGCCCTTGAAGTCGTTGAGTTCCATTTTCTTTTCGAGTTCTTCATACTTCTCCTGGGAAAGAAGGACCCGGTACCTCTTCTCATCGCGCTTCGCGGTCAGGCTTTCGATGTTCTTGTTGTCCGCGTTTTCCTTGATGGTGGGGATGACCTCGCGGCCCTCGTAGTCGTCGCGGTGGGCGAATTCGAAGCCAGCCAGCACTGTCTCCATGCCGATCTCCTCGAAGAGCCCCTGGAAGAAGTTGGCCCGGGAGCCGCCTACGAAGAGCGCCACGGTTTTGCCCTGGCAGACCTTCTTGTACTTTTCGATCTCAGGCTCGATGGCTTCCAGTTCCTTGTAGATGAACTCTTCGGTGCGGGCGATAAGGTCCGGGTCTCCGAAGTACAGGGCCACGTCCCGTAGGGACTGGATGGTGCTGCGCACGCCTAGGAAGTTCACCTTTACCCAGTCCGTGCCGTAGGTGTCCCGCAGCAGCTCCGCGTTGTAGTTGGTGGAGCGGTGGCACTGCACCAGGTTGAGGTCAGCCAGGTGCGCGTTGCGCAGACGCTCAACGGAACCGTCACCGGACATCATGGCCAGAATGTTGTAGCCCAGGGCATTCAGAATCCTTTCAATCTCCCATCCGTCGCCGCCGATGTTGTACTCGCCCAGGATGTTGATGGAGTACTGCTTCTTGACGGAAGGGTCAGTGCCGGTGCCGATGATGTTCTTGTAGAGGCCGTTGTTTGCGATGTGGTGTCCGGCTGACTGGCTCACGCCTTTGTAGCCCTCACAGCTGTAGGAAATCGTCTGGACGCCGTAGGTTTCCTCGGACCAGCGCGCGACGGCGTTGATGTCGTCCCCGATCAGGCCCACGGGGCACGTGGAGCAGATCATGATGCTCTTGGGCTTGAAGATGTCCACGACCTCGGTGATGGCCTGCTTCAGCTTCTTCTCGCCGCCGAAGACCACGTCCGTCTCCTGCATGTCCGTGGAAAAGCAGTAAGGCAGGAAGTTGAACTCGTCGCCTTCGTTCTTGCGCGCCTTGTTGCGGCGGGTGAGCCAACTGTAATAACCGCAGCCGATGGGGCCATGGGTGAGAGCGATGGTGTCCTTGAGGGGGCCTACGACGACGCCCTTGCATCCTGCGTAGCAACAGCCGCGTTCCGTGATGATGCCTGGTATGGTCCGGCAGTCCGCCTCGATAACCTGCGGGGCCTCGGCAGAGTCCACCACAAGGACATGGCCTTTTCTGTTCTTGAACGTCTTGCCTTTGTACTGTTCCAGTATCTTGGCGACCTCTGACTTCATATGCGCGATGTCAAACATGATGTTTTACTCCGTCGGTACGGTTAAATTCTCATCAATCCAATGTCAGAGGCCCTTCTTCACCGGTTCTGACGCGGATGGAATTCATAACCGGCAGGACGAAGACCTTCCCGTCTCCAGGGTTGCCGGTCTGGTTGGCGGCAATGATCGCCTGCACAGTCTTCTCCACAAGTTCGTCGGGCACGACCACGGACACGAACCGCTTGGCGATGAGGCGGTGCCCCGCGCCCAACTGCTGAATGGCTTCGTCGTAGCCCATCTCCGCCCCTTTCAGGGTCTTGAGGTCCACGAGCCCGACTCCGCGACCGAGGCAGTCCTTGGCCATGAAGGAGGATATTCCCGCATCCTCCAAGGCCTTCTTGGTCTTGCTCATCATGTTAATACGCACCACGGCCATGACTTCCTTCATGTGCTTTCTCTCCATCCTTGGGTTGGGGGGGGGCTCAGCCTTCCCTCTTGCCGGAGCTGATGGTGTAGATCTCGTCGACGCCCGACACGAATATCTTGCCGTCGCCATACGCCCCTGCCGTGCTCGTGCGAGCGACGTCCATGATGGTCTTGACCACGATGTCTTTGTCCTCGGATGGAACGACGAGAAGCAACTGGTCCTTCGGCAGTTCGTCATAGACGATCTCGCCCATCTTGATGCCCCGCTGCTTGCCGCGGCCGAACACGGCCATCTTTGTTGCGGCGGGGAAACCAGCATCCATCAGTGCGGCAAGAACATCAGTGGCTTTCTCGGGTCGGATGATGGCCCTGATCATTACGTAATTCATGTTCCCTCTCCTTCTGGCTCAAGTTTTGTTGTCTTGATTGTGTTGGAGTTACACGTTAATATTATATCACATGTCTGTTATGTAATCATGCGGGATACAAGCCAACATCACTATGTTACGAGATGCTTGCCCCCCTGAAATTCCTCTGTATTAAAACGCATGCATCCCCAACATTGACGAAATAAACGCACCATACGATGTACTTTGCTATTTATTCTGCTTGTTTTGCAATTTTGCAATGTACATGTGCGAAGAGTGTGCCAGATGCGTGGAGAGTTGCCGCGAGGCGACGGATGGAACGTGCCCAGAGACACTTACGGCAGGTGGCGCGGGGAAGGTTGGCGGTGCGACTTCATAATTCCGCCCTCATGGACACAGAAGCAATCGCCCGAAATGATTTACTTTAACTATGACGAACATATTCATGTTTTTCAAAATTGCGAGCCAGGCGCAGGAGGGACTGTCCCCGCACAGATTGACACCTGCGCGAAGGCTTCGTGGGGCACCTACTCTGGCGTCAGGTGTTCGTGGTGGAACACTCGGGGAGGGATAGATGGATGAAGAGCGCTCGAAGCGCACGAGATTCTCGCCGCCGTCAGCAATTTTTCATTATTGGCAATATATCATTATATCAATATTTTATATTGGTGTCGGCAAGCGGACAGGTAAAGGGTGTTCCCATGAGGCCTGGCGAATGTTCCATCGTGAACATCTTTGCAATATGCTTGAATTATCTATTTAATTTCACAGAAACCGGGCAGCATGTGCCAAGCAGACTTCCCTGCAGGCGCGCAAAGACAGGGCTTCGCCCGGGATGGCTCTGTAACCATGCAAAGCACACATCGATGTCCCTGAGCGCTGTGTAGCGTGCCATCTGAAAATTAAATCCAATCATACTGGCGAATTGGTCACTCAACCTCTTGCCTGAGGGCGATTGGCACAACTTTTGCCATTTTTGACAATAGCAACAATTTCAAGGAGGCATTCCCAATGCGCAAGATCGCTATTTACGGTAAAGGCGGCATCGGCAAGTCCACCACCACCCAGAACACCGTAGCCGGCTTGGCCACCCTGGGCCACAAGGTCATGGTCGTGGGTTGCGACCCCAAGGCCGACTCCACCCGCCTGCTTCTGGGCGGCCTTCAACAGAAGACCGTTCTGGATACTCTGCGTGAGGAAGGAGAGGATGTAGAGCTGGAGGACATCCTCAAACCCGGTTTCAAGGGCACCATGTGCACCGAGTCCGGCGGCCCCGAGCCTGGCGTCGGGTGCGCCGGTCGCGGCATCATCACCTCCATCAACCTGCTTGAGCAACTGGGCGCTTACAAAGAAGACAAGAACCTGGACTACGTCTTCTACGACGTTCTGGGCGACGTTGTCTGCGGCGGCTTCGCCATGCCCATCCGAGAAGGCAAGGCCCAGGAGATTTACATCGTCGTCTCCGGCGAGATGATGGCCATGTACGCCGCCAACAACATCTGCAAGGGCATTGTGAAGTTTGCCGAAGCCGGAGGCGTGCGCCTGGGCGGGCTCATTTGCAACTCCCGCAAGGTCGACCGTGAAGAGGATCTGATCAACGCTCTGGCGGAACGCCTCGGCACCAAGATGATCCACTTCGTCCCCCGCGAGAACCAGGTGCAGCGCGCCGAGCTCAACCGCAAGACGGTCATCGACTTCTCTCCCGAACACCCTCAGGCCAACGAATACCTGACCCTGGCCACCAAGGTTCAGGACAACCAGAATTACGTCATCCCCAACCCGCTGGAAATCGAAGAGCTGGAAGCCTTACTTGTGAAGTACGGCATCGCAAACTAGCGCCGTCTCCTTGGAAGCATGACGCAGACCGTGTGCAATCACTTGAAGTCGCCTAGCCGTGCGGGATGCCTTCATCCAATCGTTTCCTGCGGGGCACTCCGTTCATCCTTCATGGCTCGGGACTGGCTTGCGTCCTGCCGGATAACGCGCACATCCTGGTACTGCACGATCCCTGTGAGTCGAAAATGCCCGTTTGACCGTCGATATGAAGCAGTAATCAAGAACACTCGAGAACAGAGAACAAGGAGAAGCGTAAATGGCCACCCCCCAGAGGCAGATCATCGTCTGCCAGAGTTTTCGCACCACCGGCGGAGGCGGACAAAAGGGCGTCTGTCAGAAGCAGACCGAAGGGTTCCTTCAATATATTGAAGAAGAAGTGATCGATCGCGGGCTCGACTGCCTCGTGACCGGGACCACCTGCCTGAAACAGTGCGAGAGTGGACCTATTCTGGTGGTCCAGCCCGAGAACTGGTGGTTCAAAGGCGTCAACAGCACGGACATAATCGACGCCATTCTCGATGGCATTGAGGGCGGGACCCCGCCCGAAGAATACATGATCAGTTAACGTACTTTTGTTATTCGTGGATGGCCTCCGGCCTTCGAGCGCAACATGCATTGAATATAGATGTGCCATTTTGAACATAGCAGCCTCGCCCGGAAGAGCTCCCCCCCCTCCGGGCGAGGCTTGGCATGAAGGAAACTGGGTCTACGCCGATGAAACACATGTGGACGCACGAGTGGCTGTGTTCCCGACTCCCGCGCATCGCCTGTCCGTCACTGATGTGGGCAGTGTTCTTCTTGTCGCTGCTATTTGAATCACGACGCAGGCCGTAACGCGTCAGCCGCCTGAACAAGCAGTGCCATAAGCTCTTCGTGCCCAGGAGTGCGTTTGGTCCTGGCCGAATGCTCTCGAAGAAGAGGCAGGATGGCCCGCGCCTGTTCTTCTACAAGATCGACCCCCATACGGCTGTAGGCGAAGCGCACGGCGGCTGTTCCAGAGTGCTTCCCCAATACCAGCGTATGAGCCCGTCCCAGTTCCTCCGGGTTGATGCTCTGGTAGTTTGCGGGATCACGCAGGATTCCGCTGACGTGAATGCCGGATTCGTGCGTGAACACCGCCTCGCCGACGACGGATTTGTTCGCCGCTACGGCGCGCCCCGACGCTTGAGCCACCAGCTGGGACACCTCGGGCAGGCTGCGCGCACGCACTCCAGTGTCCACTCCGTGAAGGAGTCTCAGGGCCATGACCACTTCCTCCAGGGGGGCGTTTCCCGCGCGCTCGCCCAACCCGTTTACAGTTGTGTTGGCGTGGGAAGCTCCACCTTGGATGGCAGCAAGGGTATTGGCGGTTGCGAGCCCGAGGTCGTTATGGGCGTGGATTTCGAGCTCCAACGAAGTGAGCCTCCTGAGCCGTTCAAAGATTCTGCGCGTGACGAAGGGTTCCAGCAAGCCGATTGTGTCGGCAAAGCGGAAACGGCCAGCTCCAGCCCTTTCTGCGGCTTCCAATGCCTGGGCGAGGAATTCCGGGTCAGCTCGTGAACTGTCCTCCCCGCCCATGTTCACCTCAAATCCCAAATCCAGCGCCCGCGCAGTCATGGATGAGATGAGATCGAGCACACGGAGCCTATCCAGGCCCAGCTTGCCTTTGATCTGCTGGTCGGACAGCGACACGGATAAGTTAATCCGGTTCACTCCGCAGTTTCTGGCAGCCGATAGATCGTCTTTGCGCATGCGGCACCATACCACCAGTTGGGAGGGCAGGCCGAGCGCACTGATGGCGCGGATCTCTTCCTGCTCGCGTTCACCCATGGCGGGGATGCCGACTTCAAGCTCCGGCACGCCCGCCTTGGCCAGCGCGGTGGCGATGGCCAAGCGCTCTTCCAGAGTGAACGCGACTCCAGCCGTCTGCTCTCCGTCGCGCAGCGTGGTGTCGTGAATGATGGTTTGAGGCAGGAGGGGTGGGATGGACATATGGGCTCTCCTTGAAAGCCACGAAGAGCAATGCGTATGCCAACTCCTTATGTTATGGTCTGAAAGGACAAACTGTATGCCTGGATTTTGCACTTGACTGTAGACAAGAAATTCTTTCCGATAGGGTCCATGGATGATTTTCCTTCACTCATAGAGCGCTGCCTTGTCGCGCTTATCGACGAGCGGGCAGACGCCCGTGGATGGGGCAAAGGCGAGTTCGCCCAAAAGGTCTGGCCCCAGGACAATCCAAAATCCGCCGCTACCAAATGGGCCGCCATACGCAGTCGATCTGCCAACACCGGGAAACCCCAGGGAGTGCTTCTCTCGGATGCCCAGCGCATGGCCGAAGCCTTGGGCGAGGACTTGGCCTATCTGCTTGCCGTTGCGAAGGAAAAGGCAAGAGACGCCGACATCCCAATTCAGGCATGATACACACTTAAGACGCAGTTCTCAGACGTCTTCCTCCCCAAACACATCCCAGCAATCGGAAACTATTTCGTCTTGCGCTGTACAAGAAATTCTTGCAAATGAACCTCGACTTCCCTGGGCCGAGGCGTTCGTTACCCTCGCGTCCGGGGACGCCCAACGCCACAATCATGAGGTCTCCATGCGCAAGCCGAGAAAGCTGACAGCCGAGGAAGAGGAATTCATCAGCACGCTCGTTTCGAGCCTTCCGCCGGTCATTGCCCGAAAGGAAGTCAACCGCTACCTGGGGGGCATGGTGGCCTCACAGACGCTTTCCAATGCGGACTGCGCCGGAATGGGGCCGGAGGTGGCCTACCGCGTGGGCCGGACGATCGCCTACAGGACCGAATCGTTAGTGAGGTGGGTCGTTGACCGTTTCGGTGTCGTCAAGGTCGCTGGCCTTAAAAGCCTGTAGCCCCGTTGTCCGGACGCAGGTTATGCACGGCAGCCCTGGTGGCGTCAGGTATGAGATGAGCGTAGCGCATGGTCATAGTGATGGTCTTGTGCCGCATCAAGGTCTTGATGCGGTAGATGTCCGTCCCGGCCATGGCCAGCCAGGAAGCGAACGTGTGGCGCAAAGTGTGAAACACAACCTTGTGCCTGGCGTCGGTCACGTGCTCATTGAAGCCCAGAGAGACAACAAGTTCGGAAAAGCGGTGCGTGAGGGAACTGCGCTCCCGCCCTCCCTTCGGTGGAGCCAGGACAAGGCGGGACTGGCCACGGATCGAGAAACGCTCCATGAGGACGGTTTCCAGGTCGGCGTTGATGAAGACCTTGCCTCCGGGTTTTCTGTCGGCCTCTTCCCGGATGGTGATGATGCCGTGCTTAAGATCGACGTCCACCCACTCAAGGCGCAGTATTTCACCAAGGCGCATGCCCGTGTTGAGGGCCATGACTATGGCCGCATGGAGGTCCGGCTGGGCTGCCCCCTTGGCTCCCTCGACAAGCCGGTCGGCCTCTTCGTAGCTGAGAAACCGCTCCCGACCGTTCTTCGGCTTTGGAAGGGCAACTCCTTCCATGGGGCTTCGGCCCGTAAACAGAGGAGTCCCCTCGACAACAGTGACGCGGGCCATGTTGAAGATTCGGCGAAGAATGGCCATATAGTGCAGTGCGGTGGCCTCAGATGCCCCGGTCTCACGCAGGAAGTCCAGGAAGGCGCGGATGTCGTTCTTGTTGATTGCGCAGAGCGGGAGCGCTCCCAGCTTGGCGTGAATGTGCTTGTCGATCCGGCCCTTGTCGTCCATCCAGGTGCGCTTGCAGAGCTTAATTTCCGGCAGGAAGTGCTCCACGATGAACGTGGAAAGCGTCATGCGTTGCAAATCGCTCCGCCTCGCCTCAATCTCCTGGTTCGCGCGGTGAGCTTCAGCTTCGGCCCGGAGTTCGCCGAGACTCTGCGCCCCCGCCCCCGTCTTTACGCCCTCTTTGATCTTGGCGAGAATCTTGTGAGCCTTTTCGGCATTCCAGCCGTCCGAGGCCCAGCCGAGCCCTTCCTCGCAATCCTTGTAGTTGATGTAATAGCGGATGCTGAAATACCGGTCGGGCTTGCCGTTGTGCTTGCGGGAGGGGTGTTCCCGGTAGCGTACGCCAGGGTACGGAGTGCGATTCCATCGTGCTGCCATGGTCCCGGAATAGTCCCGGATGAAAAGTCCGTCAAGGTAATCCCTGGTATCACGGCTGCATTTCAATCTATTGTTATTATTGAACTAGGCATTCTGAGGTATGACGGCAAAGGTAGCATTAAAGGACTGAAAATCCCCGTGTCGGCGGTTCAATTCCGTCCCTCGGCACCACGAAAGACAAAGGCCCGCGATGACAATCGCGGGCCTTTTTCGTTGTCCTGCCGATTCTGCCCCTTCTCTCTCCGAAGACGTCGGGGACGCCAAGCCGCCTGCACAGGCTACTGCTCTGCTTGAACAGTCATCACGCGTTCGATGACTTCCTGCAAGACACTCCTGTCGACCGGCTTGGCGATGTAGTCGTTCATTCCCGCGCCCAGGAATTTTTCCCTGTCTCCGGTCATGGCGTACGCGGTCATGGCTATGATTGGGAGACGGGATTTCCTGCCGAGTGCCGCCGATTCCCGGATGGCCCTGGTGGCCTCCACGCCGTCCATGACAGGCATTTGGATGTCCATGAGGATCAGGTCGATATCCTGTTCGGAGAGAACCTGCAGGGCCTCCATGCCGTGCGTGGCTGTTGAGACCTTATAGCCAAGCTTTTCGAGCATCCGTTTTCCGGTGACCATGCTTACCCTGTCATCCTCGGCCAGAAGGACGTGCAGGGTCTTTCCGGTCCGGCTGCAGCTGGGGCATACAGGAGAATCACTTTCAGCCCGGTCGACAAGCAGGGTGTACGGCAGCGAGAAGAATACGGTCGTGCCGAGCCCCTCAGCGCTTTCTATGCAGAGTTCGCCGTCCATGACCTTCATCAGCCTTCGAACGATGGACAGACCCAGCCCTGCGCCTTGAAAGCGTCGGGTATAGGCGCCCTCGGCCTGGGCGAACGGTTCGAAGATGTCCTTGAGCACCTCGTCGGGAATGCCGATGCCGGAGTCGCTCACCATGAAGAGTAACCTGGGCCTGGCTCTCCCGCTGGTCTGCAATCCGCATATCTCCACGTGCACGGTGCCTGAATCCGTGAATTTGATCGCATTGCCGACCAGGTTGAACAGTATCTGCCGCAGACGGACCTCGTCGCCCGCAAGTATCGGCGGCACGCTCTCGTCGATGACGCAATCCAGGTGCAGGTTTTTGTTCTTCGCGGAGGGGGAGAACAGCTCCAGAACCGAGTCCCTCAGGTTGCTGAACTCGAACTCCCTTTCCTGGACGACCAGCTTGCCCGCCTCGATCCTGGAGAGATCCAGAATGTCTGAGAGCAGCCGGGTCAGGCGGTTTGAGGACTGGACGGCCGCGTGCAGATACTCCTTCTGCTCCCCGTCCAGCGCGGTCGTCTCCATGAGCTGGAGCATCCCCAGCACCCCGTTGAGGGGCGTGCGGATCTCATGGCTCATGTTGGCCAGGAACTCCGACTTTGCCTGGTTGGCCCGCTGCGCCTTGTCGCGGGCCGTGATCAGCTCGGTGACCTCGTGCCCGATGACGAGCATCCGGGACACCGTCCCCCGGTCGTCGAGCAGGGGGATGAATTCCGCGTTCCACCAGGTGGTCTTGTTCCCGATGGGCACCTTGTATTCCTTCATGGGCACATTGCTGCCCGTGGCGTACACTTGGTCGAACATGCGGGAGAGATCATCCGCCACCGACGGGAACGCCTCCCTCACGGTGCGTCCGACGATGGGCCGGGACTGGTCCTCGGGGGTTGCTTCCAGCGCGGCGTTGGCCAGGATGTACCGGTGTTCCGGGCCTTCCACCACCCCGATCACCAGGGGGGCGTTGTCGATGAGGCTTTTCAGGAACTCGCTCTGCGTCCGGTATTCCCGGGCGCTTTGCGCAAGCGCCTGCACGGCCGTTTTCCGCTCGGTGATGTCCTGGCTGAAAACGACGATGCCTCCCACGGCTCCAGACCCCGTATGCCACGGGCGAATTTCCCACTGGAGCCATTGCGTCTGCCCGTCTTCCCGCACGAAGGGGTCTTCATCGGCGCTGGCCACCTCCCCCGCGAGGCAGCGGCGGTGTATCTCTTTCCACCGCTCCGGAATCTCGGGGAAGACGTCGTAGTGGCAGCGCCCGAGCACCTGCTGGCCGCTCAGGTGGTAGTCTTCGAGCCAGCGGTTGCTGACCACCAGATAGCGCATGTTCCTGTCGAACATGGCGATGGCCGCCGGGGCGCGATCGGCGAACAGCCGTAATTGCAGCTCGCTCGTGCGCAGCGCGTCTTCCAGTTGCTTGCGCTCGGTGATGTCGATCACGATGCCCAGATAGCGATCCACACTCCCGTCGGGGGAGCGCTGCGCTCTGCCCCGGGATGTGAGCCAGCGTTCCTGCCCCTCCGGGAGGTTCACCTGCCATTCGATGCTGATTTCTCCGCCGGAAGCCAGTGCGGTCTGCACAGCCTCCTCGACGGCCGCGCGGTCTGCGGGGCGGATGGCTTGACGCCATGACTCGTAGCTGGCCGGATGCAGGGCGGGATCGAGGCCGTACAGCTCCCAGATTTTATCGGACCAGGAGTTCTCATTGGTGGCCGGGTTCCACTCCCAGCTGCCTGCGTTGGCCGCATCCATGGCCAGACGCAGTCGGCTGTTGGCGTCCTGCTCCGCCCGTTCGGCGCGTTTGCGCTCGCTTATGTCCATGACGTGGGCGATGCGGCTCACAGGACGCCCGTCCTGGTCCCTTATCAGGGTGAGTTCCAGAAGGACCGGGAAGGTGCTGCCGTCCTTGCGCTGGTGCACCGCCTCGACAAGGCCGTGTCCGGCGGCGTCGATATCACCGAGCCGCTCCAACAGACGCGGCCGCCACTCCGGCGGGAAGACGACTGTCACCGGCTGGCCGACGAGTTCGTCCGGATTGTATCCGCGCTCGCGGGCAAAGCAGGGATTCACAGCGGTGAACGTGTTCTCCGGCGACTTGGAGATGGCCAGGCCGAACTCCGCGTGCTCAAACACGTGCTGCCACCGCAACGCCTCCTCCTGGGTGCGCTTTTTTTCGGTGATGTCCAGAAACACCCCCACCGCGCCCGTCTGCCTCCCTTTGCCGTCCATCAACGGCACGGCGTTGCCCAGGATGGTCCGGACCTGCCCGTCGGGGAACAGCAGGTCGATCTCCTCCTCCGTCACCGTCTCGCCCCGGGCGGCCCGTTGGAGCGGCAGGGCATCCAGGGGCAGCTCCCTGCCGTCCTTGGTCGGTATGTAGGGCGGGGAGCCGTCAGGAGAAGATTTGGACACATTGTCGCCGGACTCCATCCGCAAGATATTGTAGCTGGCCGGGTTGCCCTGGATGACCCTGGCCTCGGGGTCCCGGGTGATCCAGATGGCGGCGGAAGTCTGCGCCATGATCGTCTCGAGCTCGGCGGCCCGACGCTCCGTCTCTTCGCGGGCCAGAAGCAATTCCTGCGTGCGCTGGGCGACCTGCGACTCGAGCTCCTCGTTGCTGCGTACGAGCACCTGCTCGGCGGCCTTGAGCTTGGTGATGTCGGCATAGGTGAGCACCACGCCGTCAACCAAGGTCTTATCGGTCCGATAGGGGCGCACACGCTTCAGAAAGCAGCGCCCGTCAGCACCCTGAACTTCCCGCTCCACCACGTCCTGCCCCAGCATGACGAGGCGCATGTCATCCAGGAGGTTGTCATCACGAACCTTGGCCTTGATGCCTGCAATGGGGCGGCCCTGGTCTTCCACGGCCAGGTGGAAAATATCCAGGGCGGCGGGCGTTGAACGCATCACCCGCAGTTCCCGGTCCAAAAAGACCGCGGCCACGTTGGTGTTGAGCAGGAGGTTCTCCACGAAGCTGTGCGCCTTGGAGAGCTCGTCGACCTTGAGGGAGAGCTCTTCGTTCAGGGCCTGGAGCTCCTCCCTGGAGGCGTCCATCTCCTCGTTGGCCGACTGGAGCTCCTCGTTCATGCTGAGGAGTTCCTCGTTGGAGGCGCGCAGTTCCTCGTTGAGGGATTCGTCCTTTTCGATCACGTC
Organism: Fundidesulfovibrio putealis DSM 16056; assembly: GCF_000429325.1. Classification (NCBI taxonomy): domain Bacteria; kingdom Pseudomonadati; phylum Thermodesulfobacteriota; class Desulfovibrionia; order Desulfovibrionales; family Desulfovibrionaceae; genus Fundidesulfovibrio; species Fundidesulfovibrio putealis. The sequence continues at coordinate 410,931 of NZ_KE386885.1, read as the reverse complement.
CCGCAGCTGGTCGTAGGCCGACTGGAGCTCCGACTCGTAGCGCTGGATCACGCCGCTCTCGGACAGTCCGGCCAGTGAAGGGACAGTGTTTGAACTGGGTGGGGCATGCCCGTCTTCGAAAACCACCAGGAGGGAGGCGACCTGCCCCGTGTCCGTCAGGACAGGGTCCACCGCAAGGGCGAGTGAGCTTGATGGCGAAGCCTGATGCTGAAGGCCGTGAACCGAGGTCGGCTTGCCGGTCGTCAGGGCTGCCCGCAGAGCCGAGCGGAGGTGGTAGCGCAGCTCCTGGTCCACCAGCTTGAGGATGTTCAGGCTGGGAGCGCCGCCTGGCATCTTCAGATATGGGTTTGTTTCCCCGCTGAAGTGCAACACCTGGAAGTCGCGGTCGACCAGCACCGCCGGGCGGGCGTACCGCCGCCTCAGGGCTTCTCCCAGCACCGCCGCCGGGCTGGTGTCCGGCTTGGGGGAATCCGGACGCATGGCCCCTTCATGCTGGGGAGTATGCCGGGAGGACAGCGAAGCGAGCATGCCGCGCCGCTCCGGGGTTCCCATGCTCCTGAATATCTTCCAGCGTTTGTCCACGACCTCCAGACGCTTGGCGTGCGGCGAGGTGGATTCCGCCGGCCCCAGAAAAAGGAATCCACCCGGATTGAGCGCTTCGTGCAGCAGCGCGACGGCCCGCTCCTGAAGCTCCGGGGTGAGGTAAATCAGCATGTTGCGGCAGACCACCAGGTCCATGTGCAGGAAGGGGGGATCCTGCAACAGGTTGTGGTGCACCATGACGATGCGTTCCCGCAGGGAAGGGATCACCGTGTAACGGTGGCGTTCGGGTTTGAAGTAGCGCTCGATCCGCTCTGCGGAGAGGTTCTTGCTCCCTTTCAGCGAGTAGGAGCCTTTCCGGGCTGTTTCCACAGCGGTCTGGTCGATGTCCGTGGCGAATATCTTGAGTCCGCAATGGAGCCCTTCGGACTCCCTGTAGTCGTTCATCAGCATGGCCAGGGAATAGGCCTCCTCGCCGGTGGAACAGCCGACCACCCAGACCCGGACGCTCTCTGACGGGCTCCTGCCCTGGAACAGGGACGGCAGCACCTGCGTCCGCAAAACCTCGAAGGCCTCCGGGTCGCGGAAGAACTCGGTCACGCCGATGAGCAGACTCTTGAACAGCTGGGCATGCTCCCTGGGGTTGGTCTCGAGTTCGTTCAGATAATCCTGAGGGGTATCAAAGCCCGCCAGGATCATGCGCTTCTGAAGCCTGCGGGCGAGGGTGCTTCGGCGGTAGCCCGAGAGGTCGTAGCCGGTATGCTCGCGCAGGATGTCCAACACCTTCGTGATGAAAGGCCAATGCCGCGCCTCCAAAGGACAGGAGGAAGAGAGCAGGCGGACCAGCTGCGGGCCGAGCTCGGCAACCGGCAGGACGGCGGACGCCACCCCCGCCTGGATCACGCTGGAAGGCATGCTGGCGTACAGCGCGTCCGAAGGGTCCTGAACCAGCACGAGGCCCCCGGCCTTGGCCAGGCTCAAGGTTCCGGCCGTGCCGTCGGATCCGGCTCCCGAAAGGATGACGCACACACCGTTCGGGCCTTGGTCTGCGGCAAGCATGGTCAAAAATCTGTCGATATTGTGATGAGGGACCGTCGTTTCCGGCTCCAGGAGCTTAAGCTTCCCCCGCTCGATGCCCATATGAAGCCCGTGCGGGGCGATGTACACAGCGCCAGGAGCGAGAGGCATGGCGTCCATGGCTGTAATCACCGGCATGCGGCAGAAGGAAGTCAGCACTTCATGCAGGCGGCTGGGCTTGTCGCGCGACACGTGCGTAAGGACGACGAGCGCGGCGTTCAGGTCTGGCGGCAGGGCTTGCAGGAGAACCTTCAAGGCCTCGATGCCCCCGGCCGATGCCCCGACAGCCACCACGGGACATGTAGTCAGGCTGGCGGATTTCTTGGACCGACGGGTCTTGATCTCAGATATGCCACTGTTGTCGTCGTGATCGCCTGCCATGCCCATGACCTCATATTTGCCGGAACAAAGGCGTCTTTCGGGATATCAAGGCTCGATTTGCCGCAGCATGCTGTCCACATGAAACATGTATTGAAATATGTCGAAGCTGATCAATTCGTCCATTCAGGATACCATTTTGTAGCGGCCTTGTGCAATCGAATCTGCCTAACCCTTGCTCTGGCACCGCCTCGAGAGTTGGAGCCGCTACAGAGGCTTGTTCTCAAGAAAGACCTCCTGGGCCTGAAGGGAACACGGGCGAAAGCCGGAATACCCGGCCGGGAATTGTGGCGGGCCTTTGGATGATCGTTCGCCACCTCTCGAGGCACAATCGCGCACGCCGCCGTTCACCATCCGCGCGACGAGCAGGCGTCCGCGACGCCGTATGAATGCGCCGGGGCCTGGATCTATCGCAGCGCTGGCAGAACACGGCCAGATCTGACATGATGCCGTGAAATGATGCACGTGTGATCATCAACAGGCCTGACCATGCAGCGGTCCCCGGCAGTAAGCCGTTGTCAGCAGGCCGAATGGGAACATCCATGGCCAACAGAATCCTTTTTGTCGACGACGAGCAGAAAATCCTGGATTCGTTCATGCTGAACCTCAAGCGGCGCTACGACATCCACCTGGCGCTCGGCCCCGGGGAGGCGCTCGCCAAGATCGCTTCGGACGGCCCGTTTCAAGTGGTGGTTTCCGACTACAAAATGCCCGGCATGAACGGCGTGGAGCTGCTTTCGAAGGTGATGGCCGTCTCGCCCAAAACCGTCCGCATCATGCTGACCGGCCACGCGGACATGGATGTCTCGATTGCGGCGGTCAACTCCGGGCAGGTGTTCCGGTTCCTGACCAAGCCCTGCTCCATGGAGTTGCTCACGAGCGCGATTGACGCGGCACTCGAACAGAACCGCCTGCTCAACCTGGAAAAGGATCTCCTGCGCAACACCTTGCTTGGCAGCATCAACGTCATCGTCGAGATTCTCTCGCTCGTGAATCCGCTGGCCTTTGGCAGGTCTGACCGCATCCGCCGCCTGGTGATGGAGCTGACCAAGTCGCTCAAACTGCCCAACTCAAGCAAGTACGAGCTTGCCGCGCTCCTGTCGCAGATCGGCTGCGTGACCGTGCCGGAGGAAATCCTGGTGAAGCGCTATTCAGGGCAAGGATTGAGCCCGGAGGAGCAGCACGCCTTCGACCGGGGCATCAGGACGACGTCCGCGCTCATCAAGAAGATCCCCAGGCTTGAGGAGGTGGGGGACATCATCCTGTGCCAGCTGGATTCGCCCTCCCTGGAGGTAGAGGGGACGCTTGGCGCAAGACTCCTGCTGCTGGCGCTGGACTACGACGACCTGACCCTGGCCGGGAAAAGCGGGGAGGACGCCCTGCGCGAGCTTCAGAAGAGACCCCAGCGTTACGGCGCGCCGCTTCTGGCCGCCCTTGAGAAACTCCTTGCCGGGGAAGACTGCCACCGGATCATGGACCTGCGGCTCGCAGGGTTGGAGCCGGGCATGATCCTGGCCAGGGATGTGCGGGCCATGGACGGCACACTCATGCTTTCCCGGGGGCTTGTGATAACTTCTTTCATCCTGGACCGTCTGCTTTCGCTGTCGGACACATTGCCAATACACGAACCCATCCACGTGATCTCGCCGGATTCGAAGGGGTGCGTACACCCCTGAGAAACAATGGACTTCACTTCCGGGAAAAGCACACGCCGGGCGTGATGCAGCCGAAAACCCTTTCGGCAACGCCCGCCGGGGCGGACACTGGTTTCGGCGTGCCTATTTATTGTTTTCGTTACGCCATTTTCCGTTGCCATATTCATTCAGGTTTGGCACCGTTCGGATGTTCCCGTCAGGAGGTTGCGTATGGCAGTACTGGTCAACGATCCGCTTTTCCCCCAACAGTGGCACCTGTTCAACACCGGCCAGTCCGGCGGCACGCCCGGCATCGACCTGAATATCGGGAATCTCTGGGCTGACTACTCCGGCAAAGGCGTGGTGGTCGCCGTCGTTGACCAGGGCCTGGAGTACGACCATCCGGATCTGGCCGCCAACATCAACACCGCCATCAGCTTCTCGTCGTTCTCGACCCAGGCCGACGGGCAGCCCGTGACCACCGCCGACAATCATGGCATGCCCGTGGGCGGGCTCATCGCGGAAATCGGCAACAACGGACTGGGTGGGATTGGCATTGCCTCGGGAGCCACGCTCGCTTCGGCGTACATTGACCTGCGCTCGGGGCAGGACCCCGCCGCCAGGGACGCGGGCGACTTCCTCGACGTCCTGAAGATGACCGTGGGAAACTATGACGTGGTCAACAACAGCTGGGGCCTGGGGGGAACCTTCAACGCCGCCAACAACCCCTCCAACACCGAAACCGCACAGGCCCTGCAAAACGCCGTGACCCTGGGCCGCAACGGCAAGGGGTCGGTTGTCGTCTTCGCGGCGGGCAACGACCGCACCATGGGCGCAGACAGCAACTCCGACTTCCTGACCAGCTCGCCCTACACCATTTCCGTGGCCGCCATCGACCACAACGGCAAGGTCAGCGCCTACAGCACGCCCGGAGCGGCCAACCTCGTGAGCGCTCCGACCAATTCGTATTTCCTCTACACCGAGACCATCCAGTCCGACCCGGACGAGGACGGGAACGTCGAACTCTCCACGGTGGTGCGCCAGCAGTGGTACGGCGGGATCGTGGCCGCCGACCGCCTGGGGGTGGAGGGGTACAACACGGCTCCCTCGCCCGCCGGAGATTACGCCTTCGACTTCGGCGGCACCTCCGCAGCCGCCCCGGAGGTTTCAGGCGTCATCGCGCTCATGCTGGAAGCCAATCCCAACCTGGGCTACCGCGATGTCCAGGACATCCTGGCCCTGACCGCCCGCAACACGGACAACACCGCCTCCTGGACCATCAACGGCGCGGACAACTGGAACGGCGGCGGCATGCACGTGAACCGGGACGTGGGCTACGGCCTGGTGGACGCCCACGCCGCCGTCAGGCTGTCCGAAACCTGGACCAGCCAGAGCACGGCGCCCAACGTGCTCACGGTCGCAGGCTCGGCGACCCTGAACGCGGCCATTCCCGAGGGCGGGCTTGGCTTAAGCTCCACCATCACCATCGCCAACGCCGTGCAGGTGGAGCGCGCCGAGGTCATCCTGGACGCAAACCACTCGTTGGCCAGGGACCTGGTGATCTCCCTGACCTCCCCCTCGGGGACCAGGAGCGTGCTGCTGACCACTCCGACATCCACCGAACCCGGAACGCAGGCGCTTAACGAACCGTTCCCCAGCCAGCCCTACTCCATGACCTCGACCCAGTATCTGGGCGAGAGCGGGACCGGAAACTGGACCCTCAGCGTGCAGGACGTCAGCGGCAACGGCCAGTCCGGAACAGTCAACGACTGGCAGCTCGTGCTGTGGGGCAGGGACTCCTCCTCCACGCTGCCGTATGTCTTCACCAACGAATTCGGGTATTACGCCGGGCTGGATTCCTCGCGCACGGTGCTCACGGACACTTCCGGCAAGACGGTCATCAACGCCTCGCCCGTCACCTCCGATGCGGTCATCAACCTCAACGCGGGCACGACCAGCACCGTCGCGGGCGCAAGCTTCACCATAACGCCGCAGACCACGGTGACCGCCCTCTATACAGGCGACGGCAACGACCTGCTCCTGGGCAGCGGCACGGACAACCTGCTCTCCAGCGGACGAGGCAACGACATCCTCTATGCAGGCTTCGGGAACAACACCCTGGACGGCGGCTCGGGATTCAACGTCGCGGTCATTCCCACCGACCTCATGGACAACACCTTTGTCCAGACCGCGACAAGCCGCCTCGTTGTGTCGTCGCTTGGGACCAACTCGCTCGACAACATCAGCATGCTGATGTTCAGGGACACTGCGATTGCCACGTCGTCCCTGCTGTTTCGCGACGCGGCCTCATCCAGCACAGCGGGGATCTTCGGCGTTTCCGCCTAGTGTGGCGTCCTCAAAACGGGGGCCTCCTGTTTTGAAGGCGAAAACCTTGACTTATTACTTTTACCCCTGAAATCCATATCCATGTTTTTCAGGGGCGCGACACAAGCCGACAGGGCATGAGGCCGCCGGGCCTGCCCTCGTCGTCGCTTGCCTGCGTTGACGATTGACGCAACAGGACAGCATGATTACCGCGCTGACATGCCTCAAGGCCGTGGCCGACTCGTACGGGATCAGTTTCGACATCCCCTCGGTGGCCGAACGCTATGGCCTGGGCGAGGCCGAACCGGCCCCAGAGGTCCTGGCCGCCATCGCCGCCGAGCATGGCTTCGAGGTGTCCGAAACGACCCTGGGATGGGTCGGCCTGGCCGATTTCAAGGCCTTTCCCGCCCTTGCGCTCCTGGAAAACGGCAACTGCGTGGTGCTCACGGGTTTTCTTCCGGGGGTTGAGGGCGGCCGCGCCCTGATTGCCGACCCCCTCTCGCGCGTGCCCGGTCCGTTCGAACTGGACCGCCAGTCCCTGGAAAAAAGCTGGGGCGGAACGGCCCTGGTCCTTACCCCGCGCATCACCCACGTCAACGTGCGCTGCCTCGTCCTGGTGGCACGCCACCACGGCCTGGAGCTCTCCCTTGAGGGGCTGATCCACCAGTACGCGCTGGAGGAGTCCGAGGCGGACATGGACCTCCTGGTCCGCATGGCCGACGAACACGGGTTCAAGGCCGAACGCAGGCGCCTGGACCACGACAGCCTGTCCGGCCTGGGCGAAGCCTTCCCGCTGCTGGCCCGCCTCCCGGAAGGGCGCACGGTCATCATCGCCGGGGTGGACGACGAACGCGGAACCGTCCAGGTGGTCGATCCGCGCACGCAACCCCTGCGGCGCGAGGAGTGGCCACGCGAACGCCTTATCTCCGGGTGGGACGGCGAGGCGATTCTCCTCAAGCGCGTCTACCGCCTCGCCGACGAGACCCAGCCCTTCGGCCTGCGCTGGTTCGCGCCCGAGGTGCTGCGCCAGGGCAAGACCTTCCTGGACGTGGCCGTGGCCGCGCTGATGCTCCTGGTGCTCGGTTTGGCCATGCCCATCTACTTCCAGGTGGTCATCGACAAGGTGCTGGTCCACGGGAGCCTCTCCACCCTCCAGGTGCTGAGCCTGGGCATGCTGCTGGTGCTGGCTTTCGAGGCGGGATTCAACTTCCTGCGCGGCTACATGATGCTCCACGCCACCTCCAAAATCGACGTCCGCATCGCCACGCGAACGTTCTCCAAGCTCCTCAGCCTGCCCATGCTCTTCTTCGGGGGCAGCCGGGCGGGCGTGCTCATCCAGCACATGCAGCAGGTGGACAAGATCCGCGAATTCCTCACCGGCAAGCTCTTCTTCACCCTGCTGGACGCCGCCGCCCTGGTCATTTTCGTGCCGGTGCTCTTTTTCTACAGCCCGCTGCTGGCCTCGCTGGTGCTGGGCTTCTCCGCCGCGCTGGCGGTGTTCATGGCGGTGCTCATCCCCGTGTTCAAGCGCAGGCTGCAAAAGCTCTACAAGTCCGAGGGGGACCGCCAGTCGTTCCTCGTGGAGGCCATCCGGGGCATGGAGACCGTCAAATCCCTGTCCCTGGAGCCGTCGCAGCGCAAGAAGTGGGACGACAAGGCCGCCATGGCCGTGGGCATGCGCTTCGGAGTGGGCACGATATCCGTGGGGGCCTCGGTGGGCACCGGGCTTCTGGAGAAGCTCATGGCCCTCTGCATCCCCTGGGTCGGCGTGTTCCTGGTGTTCGACCACCAGATGACCGTGGGGGCGCTCATCGCCTTCCAGATGCTGGCGGGCCGGGTAAGCTCCCCACTGGTGCAGATCGTTTCGCTGCTGCACGAGTACCAGGAGAAGGCGCTCTCCGTGCGCATGCTCGCCACCATCATGAACGAACCTTCTGAGCCCAGGCCGTCCCACGGGGGGATGCGTCCCGCCGTGCAGGGCGAGGTCACCTTCGCGAGCGTCAGCTTCCGCTATTCCCCCGGCGCGCCCCCGGCCCTGGACGGGGTGAGCGTCCGCTTCCCTGCCGGAGCGATGGTCGGGGTCGTGGGCCGCAGCGGCTCCGGCAAGAGCACGCTGGGCAGGCTCGTCCAGGGGCTCTACACCGCCGGATCTGGCATCGTGGCCATCGACGGACACGATGTGCGCGAGTTCGACCTGGCGCACCTGCGCCGCCATATCGGCGTGGTGCTCCAGGAGAACTTCCTGTTCAGCGGGACCGTGCGGGAGAACATTGCCATCGCCAGGCCCTCCGCCACCCTGAGCGAGATCGCCTGGGCCGCGCGGCTGGCAGGAGCCGAAGAGTTCATCGCGCGTCTGCCCCAGGGCTTCGACACCCTGCTGGAGGAAAACGGCTCCAACCTCTCGGGCGGCCAGAAGCAACGCCTGGCCATTGCCCGCGCGCTGATCAACCACCCCAAGGTGCTCATCTTCGACGAAGCCACCAGCGCCCTGGACGCGGAGAGCGAAGAGATCATCCAGAACAACCTGAGCCGCATCGCCCAGGGCCGCACCACCATCATGATAAGCCACAGGCTGTCCATGCTCGCAGGCGCGGACCTCATCGTGGTCATGGACCAGGGACGCATCGTGGACGCCGCGCCCCACGCCGACCTGCTGGCGCGCTGCGCAATCTACCGGGACCTCTGGCGCAGCCAGAACCGCCACATCCTCGGCACCGCGTCCGCGACCGGCTCCTGAGCGCAGGACACAGCCATGCTGCCCCAGATCAACAAGCACTCCGGCCCGCCCGCCAAGCCGCCCCTGCGAGAGTTCCACGGATTCCAGCCGGACGCCGTGGAGGCCGAGCTGACGCCCGTTCCCGTGTGCGCCAGATGGTCGCTCTATCTTCTGGCCCTGTTCGTGGCGGCCGCGCTCCTGTGGGCCTCGCTCGCCAAGGTGGACCGCGTGGTGGTCGCGCCTGGCAAGATCACCTCCAGGCAGGAAAAGCTCGTGGTCCAGCCCCTGGAACCTTCGGTAATCAAGGAAATTCACGTCAGCCTCGGGCAGCGCGTCGAGGCGGGGCAGGTCCTGGTGACCCTGGACCCCACCTTCGCCGAGGCGGGGCTCGAGGAGCAGGCCAAGCGCCACCAGAGTCTCCAGGCTGCGGTGTGGCGGCTGGAGCGCGAGACCTCCGGCCTCAATCCGCCGCCCCCGGACGTCCCACAGGAAGAGATCGCCGCGCAGCAGGCCCTCCTGGACAGGCGCAGTGAGGAACGCGCCTCCAGGCTCTCCGTGCTGGACCAGTCCGTCAGGGAGCTTCAGGCCAGACTGAACACCAACGCCTCGGCCATGGCTCAGGCCCGCAAGCAGATCCGCCTTGCCCAGGACATGGAGAACATGTTCCGGGAAGTCTTCGAGAAAGGAGCCAGCTCCCGGCTGGAGTTCATGCGTGCCCAGAGCGCCCGCATCGAGGCCGAATCCCAGCTGCTGCAACTGGGCAACGAGGCGCTGGAGGTCCAGCAGTCGCTGGGCAAGGCCGTGGCGGAGCGGGAAGGCTACGTGAACGCCTGGCGCGGGGCGGCCATGAAGGAGCTGGTGGAAACCCGGCGCGAGCTGGACCAGACCGGGGAGCGGACCCGCAGGGCGGCCCGCATCAAGGAACTGGTGACGCTGAGGGCTCCCGCCCCCGGCATCGTGCTCGATCTGGCGCGCAAGTCCGTGGGGTCCGTGGCCGACAAAACCGAGCCCCTGGTCACCCTGGTGCCCCTGGACTCCACCCTGGAGGCCGAGGCCGAGGTGGCGGCGGCGGACATCGGCTTCATCCGCGAGAACGACCCCGTGCGCATCAAGCTGGACGCGTTCCCGTTCCAGCGCCACGGGCTTGTCCACGGGAGCGTGCGCAGCATAAGCCCTGACGCGTTCGAGAAGAACACCGCCGAGGGCGCACGGCTGCTGTACCGCATCCGGGTGACCGCAGACTCAACTGAGCTTCGGGCCGTGCCCAAGGACTTCCGGGTATTGCCTGGCATGGGCCTGTCCGCCGAGATCAAGGTCGGCGACCGGCGGGTGATCACGTACCTGCTCTACCCCATCATCCGGTCGCTGGACGAAACCATGCGGGAGCCCTGAGCCCGCAGACCCGCGAGGAGGACGAGACATGCATGATGAAATCTACGTGGACGGAGTGCTGGGTGCTGTTTTCAAGCGTGGGATGCTCCGCATAGACCTCTTCACCCTCGCCCCGGAAACCAGGGCGGGAGCGCCTGCCGAGCCTTCCGAAAAGGAAACGAAGCAGTTTCTGCAGCGGCTGGTCATGACTCCCCAGGGCTTTGCCGAGGCGTACGGCGTGTTCACCCAGATCATGCTCAAACTCAGCCAGTCCGGCGTGGTATCAGCCGGGGCCGCGCCGCAAGAAGCTGCGGAGCAGGAGACGCCCGGCCCCGCACAGAAGCAGGAACCCCTGAGCCCGAATTTCTGATGACGTCGGGCTCTCCCTTCGAAGCCATTTGACCACGGCCCCAAGGTATGAGAGACCCGCGCCCTTGACTCCGGGCGGACCCGCCCCCCATAGGTGGCGGAGGGCATGCGGCCCCGCGCCGCCCCGATGGTGCTCTCATGGCTTCCGCCCCTGCGCTGGCTCGCCATGTGCACTTCCCTTACATTCGTATCGCGAAGGGGCTTTCATGTTACGGCTGAATTCCGGCAGTTTCATTTCAATTCCAACAATGCTGGTATCTTACGATTGCGGCATCAAGTTCGACGTCTATATCCGCAAGGGCGGAAACTTCTTCCTCTTCGCCCGCCACGGCGAGCTGACCGACGCCCACAAGCACCGCCTGACCGAACACAACGTGGATACCCTGTACATCCACTCAGACGACCTGCCCAGCTACGACGCCTACATCGAACAGAACTTCTCCAACCTGCTGCAAGACGACGCCATCCCCATCGACGACCGCTCCGAGCTCCTCTACAGCTACTCCCTGGGCCTGGGCAAAGGACTCTTGCAGAACGAAGGCATGGTGCAGCCCAGAGCGGAGCACCGCGACAAGCTGCTGGCGCTGGCGGACAGCACCTTCGAGTTCATCGCGCGGCGCAAGGGCGCGTCCAAGAGCATCGCCGGGCTGCTCTCGCACAACTATAAAACGTACAGCCACTGCATCAACGTCTCCATCTACGTGATGCTGGCCATGGTGAAGCTCGGCTTCGACAAGCGCGCCTCCAGGGCAGTGGGCGTTGGGGCGGCGCTGCACGACATCGGCAAATCCCGCGTCCCGGCGGCCATCCTGGACAAGCCCGGACGGCTCACCCTGGAAGAGCGCGACATCATAAACCAGCACCCCATCGACGGCTACGAGATCTGCCGCGACATGGACCTGGACGACGCCAGCATCGACTGCATCCTGCAACACCACGAGAAGCTGGACGGCTCCGGCTATCCGGGGCAGGCCGTGCGCGTGCCCCGGCACGTGCGCATCGTGACCGTGGCCGACATCTACGACGCGCTGACCTCCACCCGCCCCTACAGCAGGGCCTACAACGCCTTCGAAGCCTTCAAGATCATCACCAAGGACGCCGAAGCGGGCCGCCTGGACAAGGAGGTCTGCAAGGAGTTCATGCTGATCCTCACGGAAGGACAGATCGTCGCAGGGTAGCGCCTCCGGCGTAGCGCGCCGAAAAGATACGAACATTTTTTTCTCAAACAAAACACATCATTACCAAACTTACGAACGGTATGAACATCCGCCAGGGCGCGTGTTCGAAACAAGCATGCGGCTTCCAGGCCAAGCCCGGAAGCCGCATGCCCTCATTGTGCTTGCTCGACCCTAACGCCTGATCTGCAACAGGCGCAGCCCATTGAAGATCACCAGCAGCGACGTGCCCAGGTCCGCCAGGATCGCGGTCCAGAGCGTGGCCACCTGGAACACGGCCATGGCCAGGAACACCCCCTTGATCCCCAGGGCGAACCAGATGTTGGCCTTGATGACCCCCATGGTGCGGCGCGAGTGCCGGATGAGCCAGGGCAGCTTGGAGAGGTCGTCGGACATGAGCGCCACGTCGGCGGTCTCGATGGCCACGTCCGTGCCGATGGAGCCCATGGCGATGCCCAGGTGCGAGGCGGCCAGGGCCGGGGCGTCATTCACTCCGTCGCCCACCATGCCCACCCGCCTGCCTGATGCCACCATCTCCTCCACCACGCGGGTCTTGTCCTCGGGCATAAGATCAGAGCGGTACCCGGTCACCCCGGTCTGCGCGGCGATCTTCGCGGCGGTCCTGGCGTTGTCCCCGGTGAGCATGACGATGGAGTCCACGCCCAGGCTCTGAAGCTCCGCCAGCGCGGCCTTAGCCTGCGGGCGCACCTTGTCCTCCACGGCCATGAGCCCAAGCACCCTGCCCCCGGTCCACACCAGCACCACGGTGGCGGCGGAGCGGTCGAGACGCTCCAGGGCCTGCGCAAGCTCGGGCGTGCCGGGTGCGTTGCCGGATTCCTCCAGGAAGCGCAGGTTGCCGATGAAGTGCGCCGCTCCGCCGATGACGCCCTGCGCGCCAAGCCCCGGCCTGGCCTGGGCGTCCTCCACCTGGGCCAAAGACACGCCATTGGCGGCGGCGTGGCGCATCACGGCCTGGGCCACGGGATGGCTGCTGCGCGACTCCAGGGCCGCCGCGATGCCCAGCAACTCCTGCTCGGTCGTGCCGTTCAGGGAGATCACGCCGGTGACGGAGGGCCTGCCGTGGGTGAGCGTCCCGGTCTTGTCCAGGGCCAGCGCGGTAAGCGTGGCCGGCACCTCCAGAAACACCCCGCCCTTGACCAGCACGCCATTGCGGGCCGCCGAGGCCAGGGCCGCCACGATGCTCACCGGGGTGGAGATCACCAGGGCGCACGGGCAGGAGATCACCAGGATCACCAGCGCCTCGTAGAACCACTTGTCCCAGGCCCCGCCGAAAAAGAGCGGCGGAACCACAGCGAACAGCAACGAGACTCCAACCATCACCGGCGTGTACACGGCGGCGAACTTCTCCACCCATTGCACGGCCTTGGCGCGCCTGGACTGGGCGTCCTCCACCATGCGCATGATGCGGGCCAGGGTGGACTGGGACGCGGGCCGGGTGGTCTCCACCTCCAGCGCGCCCTCGGCGTTTATCGTGCCCGCGAAGACCTCGTCCCCGGCCGCCTTGGCCACGGGCATGGACTCGCCGGTAATGGGCGACTGGTCCACGGCGGAAGCGCCCGAGCGCACCACGCCGTCCAGGGGGATGCGGTCGCCGGGCCGCACCAGGATGCGCGTTCCGGCGGGCACGGCCTCCACCGGCGTCTCCACCGGGGTGGTCGTAAGCGGCGCGAGCACCAGCGCCTTGTCCGGGGCCAGGCTCATGAGCGCCTGGACCGCATTGCGGGCGCGGCCCACGCTCCAGGCCTCCAGCTGGTTGGCCAGGGCGAACAGGAAGGCTACGGAGGCCCCTTCGGAGTATTCACCGATGACCATTGCCCCGGACACGGCCAGCACCATGAGCAGGTTCATGTCTGGCCGGAGCGTGCGCAGCGAATAGGCGGCCTTGGGCAGCACGTGCCACACGCCGCACAGCGCCGCCAGAATCCACAGGGCCTTGGCGGCCAGCGGCGCGGAGGCGCTCTCCCGGAACGCGGCCAGCGCGGAGCCGTGCTCCGCCATCATCAGGCCAAGTCCTGCGGCCCAGAGAAGCCCGCTGACAGCGCAGAGCACCTCGCGCCCCCGGCGCTCCCAGAAGCTGCCCCTTTCGGAGCACGAGCCACCGCAGCAGGCGCAGGCTCCGATGGCCTCGGCCACTGGCTCAGCCTTCATCCCCGTGGCCTCGATGGCCTTGGTTATCTGTTTCTCGCCCACCAGAAGGCCGGTGGCGTCAACCTTCAGCCTGCGCGCCATGATGTCGAAACCGAGCCTGGACTCCTCCCCCACCAGGGGCAGGAGCGCCCGGGTGAGTATGGCGATTTCATCTGCGCAGTCCATGTCCTTTACGCGAAACGTCAGAGAGCTCATGGTATTCCTTCGGGATTGCGGGCTTTATGACCGGGCCGGAGCCATCCGAACGATCTGGATGGCCGCCTCGTCGCGCGGCGGACCCGCCCCTTGAAGAACTAGACACCCTGGAGTAACTACAGGGTCAAGACATTTCGCGTCGGAGGTTTCGATGAAGATTGGAGACCTGGCCAAACGGGCTGGCTGCACCGTGGAGACGGTGCGCTACTACGAACGCGAGGGCTTGCTGCCCCGGCCCGAGCGCGGCGCCAACAACTACCGGCTCTACGACGCCTCCCACCTGGAGACCCTGTGCTTCGTGCGCAACTGCCGCGCCCTGGAGATGTCCCTGGCCGAAATCGGCACGCTGCTCCGGCTCAAGGGCATGTCCGGCCAGGACTGCGGCGAGGTGAACATCATCCTGGACGAGCACATCGAGCACGTGGCCGAGCGGCTCGCCCAGCTGCACCAGCTGCAGGAGCAGCTGGTGTCGCTCAGGCGGCTGTGCAGCCGCATCGAATCCGTTGATTCCTGCGCGATCCTTCGCGAACTGGCCGAGAGCCCGGATACCGATTGCCAGGCCCGCACCGCACAGGCCGGCGGGCCGCATGTGCGCGGAGCGCACTGACCCGACGACATCGTCCCGACCAGTAGCGGCTTTGACGCTCCGGCCGCCGGACGCAACGTCGCCGTGCGCGACTCCAGGGCCGGGCCGGACGCGCCCCCGCACACTCCGGCGGAGGCTGCCGGTGCGCCCGTGACCCGGTATTTTCTCTTCTCGACGAGGGATCGATTCTTCCTTACTTTCGCCCGACGCATCCGGTCAGCACGGGGATGGGCCTGCCATTTCAAACGCCAGTAGAGGCCAGCTACGATGCAGCGGAAAGTTCAATCAATCTGGGCGACCATGTATTTTCTGGTCATCATTTCCATAGTCCCTTCCCTTGCGATCATCCTCTTCTCCGGCTGGGAAGTCCGCGACACGTTCCAGCGCAAGGCCGAGAACAACGTCCTGCTTCTGAACGCGAACCTTGCCTCCATGCAGGAGCGCATCACCACGTCCACGAAGCAGCTTATGGTCACGCTGGCCCTCATGCCCGAGATACGCAACCTGGACGCCAAAGGCGCCACCGATTTGTTGAAACGAGTCCACGCGGACAACACGTCCTTCACGAACATCCTGGTGGCGAACCCCGACGGGGATGTCGTGGCCTCGTCCCTGCCCATCGGAACCCTCAACATCGCCGACCGTAAGCACTTCCAGGACGCCATACGCCTGCGCCGGTTCACCTCCGGGGAGTTCATCATCAGCAGGACCTCGGGCCTTCCCTCGTTCCCCTTTGCCCTGCCGGTCCTGGGCCAGTCCGGAGAGGTGCTCTGCGTGCTGACCTGCGCGATTCAGCTCAACCAGTACGACCGCATCTACAAACTCGATCAGCTTTCCCCCGGCTCCTTCGTCGGCCTGACAGACCGCAACGGCAACCGGATCTACAGGACGCCCCCGGACGAGAACACACCCCTTGGCGTGCCCATCGCCCAGGGCGTTTGGAAGGCCGCCCAGGCCTCCGCCACGGATTCAGGCTACGTGACCCGGGCGGGCTCCGACGGCATCCGGCGCATCACCGCATTCACCAAACTCCGTCTGCACCCGGAAGAGCCTCCCTACATGTACGTGTTCGTGGCCGTGCCTGAAAGCATCGTCACCGCCGAAGCCACTGCGGCCCTGAGGCGAAATCTCGCCCTGACGGCCCTGGCCGCCGTGCTGGCGTTGGGACTCTGCTGGACGGCGAGCCGTTTCCTGCTGGCCCCGTCGGTGAGCCGCCTGATGCAGGCGGCCGCCCGCTTCGGCAAGGGCGACTTCAGCCAGCCCACAGGGATCGACCACGACGCAGGGGAATTCGGCCTGCTGGCAGGCGCGCTGGACCAGATGGCGCAGGAGCGCGCCAGGGCCGAGGAAAAGCTCAAGGCCAGCGAAGAGCGCTACGCCCTGGCCGTCCGGGGGACCAACGACGGCATCTGGGACTGGGACATGAAGACCGGGGAGGTCTACTTCTCCGAGCGCTACAAAAACATCCTGGGCTACCAGCCCGACGAGATGTCCGACGACGTGGAGGAATGGGAAAAACGCATCCACCCCTCGGACCTTGAGCGCGTCATGCGGGAGAACGGCCGGTGCATGCGGGGCGAAGTGCCCTGGTTCGAGGTGGAGTACCGCCTCCTGCACAAGGACGGCAGCTACCGTTGGGTGCTCGGCAGGGGCGCCTCGCTCAAGGACGAGTCCGGACAGGTGGTGCGCATGGCGGGAGCGCACACGGACATCACGGATCGCCGCCGCCTCCAGGAATCCATCGTCCACAACGAGAAGATCATCTCCATGGGAGGAATGGCGGCGGGCATGGCCCACGAGATCAACAACCCTCTTGGGGGCATCCTGCAGGGGACCCAGGTGGTGCTGAAGCGTCTCCAGGAGGACACCCCGGTAAACAGGACCGCCGCGCAAAAGGCCGGATGCCCGCTGGATAACATTCACGGCTATCTGCGCGAACGCGATGTGGTCCTGCTGCTGGACGAGGTGCGGACCGCTGCCGCGCGCGCCTCCCAGATCGTGCAGAACATGCTCTCCTTCTGCCGCCAGGAGACCGAAATGGTCCAGGCGGACATGGCCCAGGCACTGGATATGGCCGTGACCCTCTGCAACAACGACTACAACCTCAAGAAAAAATACGATTTCCGCCGCATCCAGATCGTGCGCGACTACCAGCCCGATATTCCACTCGTGCCCTGCAGCGTGTCGCAGATCGAGCAGGTTGTCATAAACCTGCTGCGCAACGCCGCCCAGGCCATGGCCGGACAGGAAGGGCAGGACGCCCCAACGATCACCCTGCGCACCCGCCAGGAGAACGACTTCGTGCGCATCGAGATACAGGACAACGGCCCCGGCCTGGACGAGGAGACCCGCAAGCGCATCTTCGAGCCGTTCTTCACCACCAAGTCCGTGGGGGCCGGGACCGGGCTCGGGCTGTCGGTGTCCTACTTCATCGTCTCCACTCACCACCACGGCACCATCGACGTGGCGTCCGCCCCCGGCCAGGGGACCACCTTCATCATCCGGCTGCCCCTGAAGGCGGAGGCGTAGCCGGCAATCCGCGTCAGGGACCCGACCGGATGAGGCGGAGACCGACTCCGGTATCCGCTCCATATATTTAGCTCAAAACTTCATTTCCAGGGACAATTCCCTGAGAGGAGCATTGAACTCCGGGCCTCGGCGTGGTAGCGCTTTGCGCCTCGGCATTCGCAAAGCGGCAGAGCACCACCCCATGTACATCACCCCGGCACAGCACGACCTCCTCAAGGAGCTGATCAACATCGGCGTCGGCAAGGCCGCCGGGCTGATCAACCAAATGGTCAGCACCCACGTGCAGCTCGAGCTGCCCGAGGTGCGGCTGCTGGGCGCCGAGGACATGGCGGAATACCTCGGGCGCAGCGGCCAGGAGATACTCTCCACGGTGCGCCTGGCGTTCCGGGGCGCGTTCTCCGGCTGGACGGGGCTGGTCTTTCCCAAACCCACCGCCTCCTGGCTCGTTTCCCAGCTGATCGGCCAGGAGCTGGGCGCCGCCTCCATGGACCTGGACTCCCTGCGCATCGGGACCATCCAGGAGGTCGGCAACATCGTCCTGAACGGGATCATGGGCTCCATCGTCAACATCCTGGGGGTCTCGGTGGACTATTTCCCCCCGGACTACTTCGAAACCGGCTTGAGCGGCCTGTTCGCCGCCGACGAGACGACGGCCCGCGTGGTCCTGCTCATCAAGGCCCGCTTCCGGCTGGAGAACGAAGCCGCCGAGGGCGACATCCTGATCCTCTTCCACGTGGACACCTTCCAGGACATGCTGGCCGCGCTGGACCGCCTTCTCGGAAACGCATCTGCATGAATCCGTCCAGTTGTGAAAACGTCTTCCTGAACATGGACTGCCTGCCCATGGGCATCATGGTGCTGGACAGGCAGCTGCGCGTCTGCTTCTGGAACGCCTGCCTGGAGTCCTGGACCGGCTTTTCCCGCCAGGACATCCTGGGCCGGGACTCGGGGGAGCTCTTCCCGCAACTGGGGCGCTCCCTGGTGGTCTCGCGCCTGAAGGACCTGTTCGACGGCGCACCTCCGGCCGTCTTCTCCTACCACCTGCACAACCACCTCATCCCGGCGCGCCTGCCCGACGGATCCATGCGGCTCCAGCATTCCATGGCCTACGGCCTGCGCGGACCGGACGGCGACATCTCCCACGTGGTGCTCTCCCTGCAGGACGTGACGGAGATCCACTCCCGGCTGCGCGAAAACCTGCGCGTGAGAAAAGACCTCGAGCGCGAGAACAGGCTGCGCAAAAAGGTGGAACTGAAGCTTCGGGAACTGGCCACCAGGGACATGCTCACGGGGCTCATCAACCGGCGGTCCTTCCTCGGGCTGCTGGGCCGCGAGATCCGGCGCGCCAGACGCTACGGGCACACGCTCTGCCTGATGGCCCTGGACCTGGATCACTTCAAGCGCCTGAACGACACCTGGGGCCATCTGGCGGGCGACGAGATGCTCAAGATCTTTGCCACGGTCTGTCAGGGCGCCCTGCGCGACGTCGACCACATCGGACGCCTCGGCGGCGAGGAGTTCGGCGTGATCATGCCCGAAACGACGCCGGACGGCGCACGGGTGGTGGGGGAAAGACTCCTCAAGGCGATCCGCAACCTGGCCGTGCGCTACGACGGCTCCGTGCTGAGGATGACCGCCAGCATCGGCCTGGCCTGCCTCGAGCCGGACGAGGAGCTGAAGGATTTCCTGCTGCGCGCGGACCGGGCCATGTACCAGGCCAAGCTTCTCGGGCGCGACCGCCTGGAGGAGGCTCCGGGCGGGAGCTGCTCCCAGTGTGTCCTGCCTGAATAACCAGGCCCGAACTTCAGGATCGCAACGCAAATATCCCACACTAGAAAAACATGAATATGTTTTTTTAGGGTATATGAATGGCTTATGACTTTGTCTTGAAAATCCGCATGGACGGCTTTTGAGGACGCAACGCTAGCCCGCCCCGCCCTGCCGCACCAGCTTCGAGAAGAACCCCGGAGCCATGATCAGGCTCATGCTGCCGTCCTCGTCCGGGGCGGCCCCGATGAAGCACTCCTGCTCCACCATCCGCCCCTTGAGCGGCTTGACCAGAACCTGGGCCAGCCCAAGCACCTCGTCCACGGCCAGCACGAAGCGCTCGCCGCCGTGCCGGGCCACCACCAGATGCCCTGCCTTCATTTGCGCGGCGGACAGCTCGAACAACCCGCTCAACAGAAAACAGGGCAACACGGCTCCCTGCACGGGAACGGTTGAAACCGGACCTGCGCCCGCGCTGGCCGGGAAACCCTCCAGGCAGTGCTCCACGCATTCGATGGGCAGGAAATAGCGCTCCCCGCCAACGCCCACCCGCAGGCAGTCCAGCAGCGAGAGGGGAAGCGGCGCACGCAGGACGAACGCCGAGCCCTGGCCAGGGACGGTCTCCACGCGTACCTCGCCGCCAAGCCGCTCGATGCCGTCCTTGACCGCGTCCAGCCCCACCCCGCGCCCGGACACGCCGTCCACGCTCTGCGACGTGGAAAACCCCGGCGTGAACACCATGGCCAGCAGCCCGGCCTCGTCCGGTTTATCGCCAGACTCCACCAACCCGGCCTGCACGGCCTTGGCCAGGACGGCGGCGGTGTCGATGCCCGCGCCGTCGTCGCTCACCTTGAGCACGATCTCGGGGCCGTCCTGCCAGGCGTCCAGGCGGATTACGCCGGTGGAGGGCTTTCCCGCGCGCAGCCTGTCTGCGGGAGGCTCCACGCCGTGGCGCACCGCGTTTCGCAGCAGGTGCACCAGCGGGGTGTTGAGCTTTTCGATGAGCGTCTTGTCCAGTTCGAACATCTCGCCGCTGACCTGGAAATCGATCTCCTTGCCGGACTGTGCCGCCAGATCGCGCACCAGCCTGCGGTACTTGGGGATCACCGCCTGGAGGGACAACAGGCGCATGGACAGGATGGACTGCCCAAGCAGGGCCAGCTGGCGCTCCAGCTCCACGGCGAAGTGCAGGTAGTCGAAGCGCCCTTCGGACCGTGCCTGGGCGGCCAGGGCCTCACGGGTGGTCATCAGTTCGCTCAGGTTCTCCAGGAGTGTGTCCAGATGCGCGGCCCGCACGCTGTAGCCAAGCTCCGGCGTGTCGGCCACCGCGTTCGGCGGAGAAGATTCGGGGGGTGCGCACTGCGGGGGCTGCGCGCCCAGGGTCGCCTGGGATATCCGGCCCAGCAGGCCCTTCAGGGACTCGATGGGGTCAAGCGCGCCAGGGATGCCCGGAATGCCCGGAATGAAAGAAGAGGCCGGATCGTCAAGGCCCTCCCGCAGGCAGTCTATGGCCGCCAGCAGGCTCCCGACCACTTCGGGGGCGGGGCGCTCGTCCCTCCCGCGCAGGCCGTCCAGGGCGGTCTCCAGCTCGTGGCAGCACCCGGCCAGGCCGTCGAACTGGAGCGTGGCCGCGTCGCCCTTGACGGTATGGATGCAGCGGAACACCGCCTCCATGCCCGACGTGACTTCCTCGGGAGACGCACGCTCCAGGGCCAGGGCGGCGGCTTCCGCACGGGCCAGCTGATCCAGGGTGCTCACCCGGAATATTTCCAACAGGGCTGCGTCGGTCATGTCCGTGGGGGCTGCGCGCGTCAGGCGGGAAGAAGCCCGGCCAGGAGGTCTCGCACCACGTCCTCGTCCAGGGGCTTGTTCAGCACCTGGGCCACGCCCAGCTCCAGGCATCTGGCCCTGGTGGTGTGCTGGATGTCTGCCGTGACAACCACCGTCCTGACCTCCAGGCCCTGGTCCCGGAACAACTCCAGGACCTGGATGCCGGAAAGCTCCGGCATGTTGATGTCCATGAGGACGAGATCGGGCCGCCGCTCACGCACCAGTTCGACAAGCTGCCTTCCGTCGGCTGCATCCAGGGTCTGATGACCCAGGCTGGAGACGATCTTTCCCAGCACGAAGCGCTGGAACATGGAATCGTCGGCAATGAGAACCAAAGCCATGAAAACCTCGCTCACGTCGTTTCGGGGCATGGTACGCATCCCGGCTCCGGGCGGCAACGGAAACCGCGCGGGTCGAACCCGGTGACACGTGCGCATGCGTCTCCGGACAAACAACATCATTTTAGCATGTTGTACCCAACGCATGCGCTTTCTGCGAGGTCGTCACCCGTGGCGTCCGGCGGGCTCGCGGACAATACAAAACAAGAAGCCCCCCTCCCAAGGGGGAGGGGGGCAAAGAACTGGCTTGCGCATGAGGCGCTTGCCGGAGGCGTTTCGGTTTGGTTGAACGGTTGACGGTGTCCAGTGCCTTTCCGAAGAACCCTACCGGGCTGTTTCAATCGACCTGGAACCTGACGGGCCGTCATCAGACGGGGTTTCCTCAGGCTCGCGCCCGGAATCCTTGGAGTCTACCTGCACTCCGTATCAGGTTGGTTGCTCGGTTGACTGAGTCCAGTGCCTGCCGAAAAACCGGGGCCGGGAGTCTCAGGCCACCTCTGGTGCGCCTGGTCCGGGCTTGCGGGCTTGTCCCCGCAGTTCCCGGAGGTTTTTCTCCTCCCGACTGCGTGGGCCTCGCGGCCCTGCTGCGGAAGCGGTTCGGGTGTCCCTCCTTTTCAGGTTGGCCAAGTCCGCTGTCCGTTCGCTCGTAAGAAAGAAAGTAAACACCCTTCGCTCGGTGGCAAGGGAGAACACATCAATTATTTTCCGCCCGGACCTCAATTTTGAAATCAAGGAACCGAACGGCTTCCAGGTCCTCGCCGGTGAACGCGGGGGAGCGCCCGTCGCGCAGGAGTTCCAGGCGCACGGTCAGGCGCTCGAAGGGTTCGGCCCGGCGCAGTTCCAGCTTGTCGTGCCCGCGCGTGTCCGGCCCCAGGCTCTCGAACGCGGCGGCCCAGGGCTCGCCGTCGAAGCGGCAGGACACCGCGAAGCGGTTGCCGGGCAGGCGGTTGGAATACCCGAAGTGCACGATGACGAGCTTCTCCGGGGCGGCCAGCAGGGCGGGACCGGCTTCGAACACGAACTCGGCGAAGCCCGTCCTCCCGGCTTGGGTGGCGATGAGGATTTCCTCCAGCACGGGCTGGCAGGCGAGATACTCCAGCCGGTTGACCTGGGCCAGCAGGTCCTCGGGACGGGAAGTCACTCTGTGCCGGTAGGGCAGGCTCTCCATTGGGATCACCGGGGTGCGCGCGATGCTCCACTCCGGCTGGCCGGTCCCCGGAACCGCGACCCGGGCCGTCGCGTCCTGCGGGCCAAGGCGTTGGGCGCGCACCGGGTTGGGCTGCGCGAACTGGTCCAGGTACCAGTTGAGCGGGCTCAGGATGCCGCTCTCCGGGTACACGAAGACCGTTGCGGAAGAACCGCTCCCGAGAAGGGCCTGAGCCTGCTGCCGGTATTCCCCGTTATGGCTGTCGCCAGAATAGTAGTGCTTCTCCCCGCTGGTCACGTACACGCCCAGGCCCGCCCCCAGCAGCGCCAGGGCACACCAGGGCAGCGCACGGTCCCCGACGAGCATCCTGATGCCGTGGGTCTGCCAGAGGAGCAGCACAGGCAAGAGGAACATCAGGTGCCAGGGGTTGAAGTAGGTGCTGTAGCGGGCGGCCACCAAAGCGGCCAGGGGAAATACGAACCAGCCCAGCGACGTCAGCGCGAGCAGGCGGTTGGTTCGCAGAAGGCCGATCCATCCCCAGAGCGACAAGGCTGCGAGGCCGAGCCGGACATCCGGAAAGTTCTCCCGGGTCAGCAGTTCCTTGAGCTTGTCCAGGCAGACCCTGGCCACGGTGCCGTACCCCTGCGCCCCGCTTATGGCGCTTTCACGGGTGAAGAGCATCCAGAGGAACGGAAGCGCCAGGGCCACCGCACCCAGGCAGGTCAGGCTGAACCAGGCGACGTTCGACCGGGTGGCCCGTCCCCTGGCCCAAGCGCACAGCGTCAGGAGTCCGGCGCCTCCCATGACCAGAAGCCCAGAGAAATGCAAAAGAAGCGGAGGCCAGAGCGAGAATGCGGCCAGCACGAAGTCCCGCCTGCGGCCGTCCCGGAGCGCCCGGTACAGGAAAAGGAAAGCCAGCAGGCTGAAGAAGAAGATGACCGCATAGGGCCTCAGCTGGCGTGACAG
Organism: Fundidesulfovibrio putealis DSM 16056; assembly: GCF_000429325.1. Lineage (NCBI taxonomy): Bacteria > Pseudomonadati > Thermodesulfobacteriota > Desulfovibrionia > Desulfovibrionales > Desulfovibrionaceae > Fundidesulfovibrio > Fundidesulfovibrio putealis. The sequence continues at coordinate 387,819 of NZ_KE386885.1, read as the reverse complement.
GAGCAGATGCCAGGGCTGAAGGGTGACGACGGCGGCCAGCAACAGCCCGGCCCGCTCGGAAAGAAGCTCCCGGCCGGCCCGCCAGGACAGCCACACCCCGGCCACCCCGAAAACGACCAGGGGAAGACGAAGAACCGCTTCGGATAGTCCGACCTCACCAACGGCCTTTGCCAGCAGGTAAAAAAGGGGCGGATGGAAATCTTCGGTCAGGGATCTGTGAACGATGGTCGCGACCGGCAGCTTGGCCACCATGGCCACCAGGATCTCGTCGAACCACAGTGAAGGGATCTCCAGCCGCCACAGCCGAAGCGCCGCAGCCACGGCCAGGATGGCCCACAAGCACAAACGCCCCTTCCACGTTGACGTGAAAGGGGCACCTGAAACGTCCGCCATGCCGGTCTAGACGACTTTGTTCAGCGCGTACTCGATGATCCCCTCGGCTCCGGCGTCCTTGAGCTTGGGGATCAGGTCGCGCACTACGGCCTCGGCCACCACGATCTCCACGGACAGCCAGTCCGAGTTGAGCAGGTGGGCCACGGTGGGGGAGTTGAGGCTCGGCAGCTGGGCCAGCACGGAATCCTTGGCGGCGCTGGGCACGTTCATCTTCAGGCCCACGAGCTTCTCGGCGCGCAGCGCTCCCTGGAGCATCATGATCATGTTCTCGATCTTGCGGCGCTTCCAGGGGTCGGCCCAGGCCTTCTTGTTGGCGATGAACTGGGTGTTGGTCACCAGCACTTCGGCGATGATGCGCAGGCCGTGGGCCTTGATGGTGGTGCCGGTCTCGGTGACTTCCACGATGGCGTCGGCCAGTCCCTCGACGACCTTGGCCTCGGTGGCGCCCCAGGAGAACTCGACGTCGACGTCCACGCCAGCCTGTTGGAAGTAGCGTTTGGTATAACCCGTGAGCTCGGTGGAGATGCGCTTGCCCTGAAGGTCCTCGGGGCGCTTGAAGGGGGAGTCCCCGGCCACGGCCAGAACCCAGCGGGCCGGACGCGAGCTGACCTTGGAATAGATCAGGTCGGCCACGATCTCCACGTCGGACTCGTTCTCCAGGATCCAGTCCTTGCCGGTCAGGCCGCAGTCCAGAAGGCCGGTCTCGACGTAGCGGCTCATCTCCTGGGCGCGGCACATGGAACAGGTGATCTCGTCGTCGTCGATCTCGGGGAAGTAGTTGCGGTGATGCTCCTTGATCTTCCAGCCGGACTTGTCGAACAGCTTGATCGTGGCTTCCTGCAAAGACCCCTTGGGGATTCCCAATTTCAGTTTGGGAGTGGACATCGACGGCCTCCTATATGCTCCCGATTTGCGGGATATGTACAAAAGTGATGAGCGGGCTTGGTAGCCCGCTTTGAAGCGGTTTGCAAGCGGCGGTCCTGTTACAGGAACGGAAAGCTAAGATGGGAACGGGAGATGCCTCCGGCGGCCAGAGAGGAAACTTTTTGAAAAAAGTTTCCTCTCTGGACTCTCCTTCAAAAACTTTCAGGTAGCTTCGCGTCGTGAATCGACAACGTCGTCGGATTCAGATGCGAAGCTAATAGCCGGGTCCAGGGGGAGGCTTCTCCCCCTGGCCGCCGGAGGCATCTTCCTGCCTTACGATCCGTGCTCTTCGCCGAGCTCGTTCAGGAAGAACTCGTCTTCGGTCCAGTCCTCGCGCACCTTCACGAAAAGCTCCAGGTGCACGGGCGCCCCGGTCAGCTCCATGATGTCGTGGCGGGCCTTGGTGCCCACTTCCTTGAGCACCGCGCCGCCCTTGCCGATCACCATGCCCTTGTGGCGGTCGCGCGAGACGTAGATCACGGCGCTTATGCGCGCGCCCTTGGCGGTCTCCTGCCAGTGCTCTATGGCCACGGCGGTGTTGTAGGGCAGCTCCTGCGAGAGCTGAAGGAAGAGCTTCTCGCGGATGATCTCCGAGGCCAGAAAGCGCATGGGCGCGGTGGAGAGCTGGTCCTCGGGGTAGTAGGCCGCGCCCTCGGGCAGGTGCGAGACCATGACCTTGGTCAGTTCGTCCAGGCCCTTTTTCTTGAGCGCCGACACCGGCACGATGGCCGCTCCGGGCCAGGCTTCGCCCAGGCGCGCCATCACCGGCAGCAGGGAGGGCATGTCCGGCATGGCGTCGGTCTTGTTCAGGGCGATGATCACCGGCAGGCCGGAGCGCTCCACAGGCCGCGAGAGCAGCTTGATGTCGTTTTCCAGCATGTCGGGCTTTTTCGAATAAAAAATCGCGTCCAGCACGATGACAATGGCCTGGGCCTCGGCCAGTGCGTGCCAGGCGGCCTCCACCAGGCGGCTGTTCAGGCGCGAGCCGCGCGGGATGTGCACTCCGGGAGTATCGAGCAGGACGATCTGCGCGTCCTCGACGTTCAGGATTCCCGCCAGGCGGTTGCGGGTGGTCTGGGGCTTGGGGCTGACGATGGCCAGCTTCTGTCCCAGAAGTGCGTTCAATAATGTGGACTTGCCCGCGTTGGGGGGTCCGATCAGGGCCACATGGCCGAAACGAGTGGCGTTCACGTGTGTGCCCTCCGTGTGTTGAATTTGCGTGGCCGGAGGCCTTGCCCCCTTGCCTTAGTGCTTGACGATGGCTATAGCCGCCCTGTCATGGCGAAAGACCTCATAATTGTCGAGTCCCCGGCCAAGGTAAAGACCATCAAGAAGTTCCTCGGAGAAAAATTCTACGTGGAAGCTTCGGTTGGTCACGTACGCGATCTGCCCCAGAAAAAATTGGGTGTGGACGAAGCCAACGGCTTTGAGCCGCAATACGGGGTCATTCCCGGCAAACAGAAGGTGGTGGACCAGCTCACCAAGGTGGCGGCCAAGGCCAAGACCATCTTCCTGGCCCCCGACCCCGACCGCGAGGGGGAGGCCATCGCCTGGCACATCGCCGAGATTCTCAAAGAGACCAACTCGGACATCGTGCGCATCCAGTTCAACGAGATCACGGCCAAGGCCGTGCGCGAAGCGCTTGAACATCCGCGCCCGATCAACGAGAAGCTCTTCGAATCCCAGCAGGCGCGCCGCATCCTGGACCGCCTGGTGGGCTACAAGATTTCGCCGCTGCTCTGGAAAAAGGTCCGCAAGGGCATCAGCGCCGGACGCGTGCAGTCCGTGGCGCTGAAAATCGTCGTGGACCGCGAGAAGGAGCGCCTGGCCTTCAAGCCCGAGGAGTACTGGCTGTTCCGCGCCCGCCTGGAGGGCTCGGCCCCGCCGCCCTTCGAGGCCGAACTGGCCAAGGTCGGGGGCAAGAAGGCCCACATCGGCAGCGCCGAGGCCGCCGAGGCCCTGTCCGCGCAGCTTCAGGGCCAGCCCTTCGTGGTCACCTCCGTGGCCGAGAAGGAGCGCAAGAAGTCCCCGCCGCCGCCCTTCATCACCTCCACCTTGCAGCAGGCCGCCAACCAGCGCCTGGGCTACGCAGCCAAGAAGACCATGGGCGCGGCCCAGAAGCTCTACGAAGGCGTGGAGCTGGCCGAGCGCGGCACCACGGCGCTCATTACCTACATGCGTACCGACTCCACGCGCATCGCCGACGAAGCGCGCGACGCGGCCAAGGCGTACATCGTGGAGACGCTGGGCCAGGAATACTACCCCGACAAGGCCCGCCACTTCAAGACCAAGGCCGGAGCCCAGGACGCGCACGAAGCCATCCGCCCCATCGACGTGAACATCACGCCCAAGGACGTGGCCGGGCTTCTGCCCAAGGACCAGTTCCAGGTCTACAAGCTGGTCTGGGAGCGCTTCGTGGCCTCTCAGATGGCCGTGGCCAAGTTCTGGGACACGGCGGCTGTCATCGAGTGCGCGGGCGCCGAATTCAAGGCCAAGGGCGAGCGTCTCATCTTCCCCGGCTACCTGAAGGTCTACGGGCAGGATACCGAGGAGGAAGGCGGAGCATCCAAGGCCCTGCCGCCGCTCACCAAGGACCAAATCCTGAAGCTTCTGGAGATCCGCAAGGAGCAGAAGTTCACCCAGCCGCCGCCGCGCTACACGGAAGCGTCGTTGGTGCGCGAGCTGGAAGAGAAGGGCATCGGACGCCCCTCCACCTACGCGGCCATCATCTCCACGCTCATCGACCGCGACTACACCCGCATGGAAGAGAAGCACTTCGCCCCCACGGAGCTCGGCACCATCGTGTCCGACAAGCTCTCGGAGCACTTCCAGACCATCATGGACGTGGGCTTCACCGCGGGCATGGAAGAAGCCCTGGACCAGGTGGCCGAGGGACAGAAGGACTGGCACGTGCTGTTGGCCGAGTTCACGGCTGGGTTCTACCCGGCCCTGGAAAAGGCCGCCAAGGACATGGAGAAGCAGGTGCTGGACTCCGGCCTCCCCTGCCCCGCCTGCGGCAAGCCCATGATGGTGAAGTTCGGGCGCAATGGCGAGTTCCTGGCCTGCTCGGGCTACCCGGAGTGCAAGTCCACCTCCAACTTCACCCGCGACGAAGAGGGCAAGTACTCCTTCGCGGAAAAACCCGCCGAGGTTCCGCCCGAGGTTGTGGGCACCTGCCCCGAATGCGGCAAGGACCTGCACCTGAAGAAGGCCCGCACCGGCAGCCGCTTCATCGCCTGCTCGGGCTACCCCAAGTGCAAGTACACCAAGCCCTTCACCACGGGCGTGGCCTGCCCCCGCGAGGGCTGCGACGGCGAACTGGTGGAGAAGAGCTCGCGCTTCGGCAAGCTGTTCTACTCCTGCTCCAAGTACCCCAACTGCGACATGGCGGTGTGGGACTGGCCCGTGCTGGAACCCTGCCCCGAGTGCGACTCGCCCATCCTGGTGCGCAAGACCACCAAGACCCACGGCGAACACCTGGCCTGCCCGGTGAAGACGTGTAAATATCGGAAGTTGTGATCCGGCACTGAGCAACGTTTTCCTATCATATTGATTCGGGCAAGAGACACCTCTTGCCCGACGCCTACAGGCATATCGCTCTGAGGTGACCTTATCGTGAAATCTCGATACACCCGCTACCTTGCAGTAGTAGCTCTCTTGTTATCCTTCTGTCTTGCGATTCTTGGCGGATTCAACATACTAATCGATCCATATAACATTTTCAGAACCCCTGTCATCAAAGGCATCAACGACTATAAAAACGAGAGAGCTCACATAACAGAGCCATATCGATTATTTGCAAAGAGTTACGATACTTTGATCGTTGGATCTTCGCGTGTTCAGGCCATTTTTTGCGAGGATGTCACAGCCATCGCACCTGAACTCAACGCTGATTGCATCAATGTCAGTACGCCTCATGCGTATTTCCCATGGCTTGTAAATCTGGTGCGCCACGCCAACAGAATCCGCCCTGTCAAACGCATCGTTTTTGGACTCGATTTCTTTGGGTTCAACATGACAGGGGGCGTGTTCAACCCTGCGGACGAAGAACGTCTTCTGAATGTTCCTGGGAAGTCAGATTTAACGCTCATCAATGACGTCTTACGACAAATGTTCGCTTCTGGGACAACAGAACTCAGCATCAACAGCCTCAAGGGGAGTATTCAGACCGCATCAATTGCACATGGCGCACCCACAGCAACAACAACTCCGCAAGAAGCCCAGGGAAAAATCTTCTTGTCGTTTTATCCTGGCGTGCTCAGTTATTACCAGAATTACTCTTTTTCCGGATCACAGGGAAAACCTTCTTCCCTGGAATATTTTCACTCTTTTTTAATGTATTGCATGCAAGAGAATATCCAAGTGTACTTTTTTATAAGCCCAGTGCACTCGATAATGCTCGACATCTTTAAGAAGCACAACCTCTGGACCCACTACTTCCAATGGGAAAGAGCGTTGGCCACCATGATAGCCACCGCTAACGCCAGCTTGCCAAGCCCGCTTTTTGTCTTGTGGGATTTCTCCGGGTACAATTCGATCACGACAACCCAGGTTTATAACGACAATAATAAGTATACACCCAACGAGTACTACGCTGATCCATTTCACTACAAAAGAATAGTAGGGAGTATCATGCTCGAAACAGTACTCACAGGGACTTCCTCTGTACAAGATTTTGGCGTTTTACTCACATCTGAAAATATAGAAAACCGCCTGTCCGATCTGCACCGGGAACGAGAACTGCACTCTTCTAAGAACTCAGCCTACTTCAACATGCTTTTCAGCCAGCCTCAACGTCTTCGGAATACCGCTCAATAGCGAGAATGAAGCGCGCCATGCACCCTCTGCTCACACTCTTCGCCCCACCAGAACTTCGCCAAGGGTACCTGGAGCGACAAAAGACACTTGAGTCATTGCTTAACGCAGCATCCGAGTTGCAGGCATTGTTGGACTGTGACGAACTCGACCAGGCAACAATCAAGGCGGTGGAACTCGGCGAACTGGGGATCACATTTGGGGCGAGACTTGATGCAGACCATGGCCAAGCGCCTCACCTCGTGGGCATGGGGAACAACAAGCACGAACTCGAAGCAAGAACGTTCGCGCAAAGACTGCTCAACCACCACGACGACAACATTCGGTTGTCGATGCCAGAAACGATTTCCACGCTAAAACTTTGGGCTCGGCAGGCACTTCGCGCATGGACAACGGCACGCCACTTAAACAGCTACAGAATGCGCGCCCTTGCGGTGTATCTCGTTGGAATTGTGCTAGTGGCTGGAATATACTTCGCTGTCGATTCCGCAGTCAGCTTACATTTCAAAAAAATTGAACTGGAGCGTCAGTCGCAATTTACCGTAGACCTTGCCAGCCCAGGCCATATCCTTCCTCCTCACTTCAAGGTCGGCGGACTGTTGCCCCCTGAAAGAGATGGTGCACTTCATTGGTGCTGGGGCCTGGGACCCAAGACATTGATCGCGTTTGTCCTACATAAACCTCTTGAAGTCACAGTCTCTTGCACGATCCACAATCCTATTGCCGGACAAACCGTGACCTTCAACGGCAACGGGGCACTTCAATCCTTCACTATCGAACACCCTGCCCCCTGGCCTCAGGCAAATTCAGAGCTGACATTCACCTTCAAAGGTGTGCAAGGGCTAAACACGCTCTCCATAGCGTATGCTGATTGGAACTACAAAAGCATCGTGTTTGCACCTGACGACCCGAACCAATACGCGGTTGCATTCAAGCGACTCGAACTCACCACTCATAAATTGACCCCTAATGCAGGAAAGTAACGTAGCAATCATGCTTACGCTTGAGGCCATCCAGGCGGAGCCAGCAACCTCCGACAGCTGAGACCTTCGCTATGCTCTTCAATTCATATGTTTTTCTTTTCGTATTCCTCCCGTTCGCGCTTACGCCCTTTGTTCTGTTGTCAGACAGGTTGGGCAGGCACTGGCTGGAATGGTGGGTCATCGGGTGCTCACTGATCTTTTACAGCTGGTTTGACATCACAAACACTGCGATCATCTCTCTTTCCGTTCTCTTCAACTATCTGGTGGCCAAAGCAATCCATGCTCACCACAACCACAAAAACACTGAGAAAGGCCCAAGGTATTATTTCGCGTTTGGAGTCATCACAAATCTGGCTGTCTTGTCTTACTACAAGTATACGAATTTCTTCCTGCGGGACATCCTCTCACATTTTGGCATTCATTCCGAAGTACACGACATCGCTCTTCCTCTTGGAATTTCTTTTTTTACTTTCCAGCAGATCATTTTCCTCAAAGACTTGATGTCGAAAGATGTGACGCTTTTCTCATTCAGAAAATACCTCTTCTGTGTCACTTTTTTTCCGCACCTCATTGCCGGCCCAATAATAAAGTACAAGCATATTCTCAAACAGCTGTATTCCAGAGCATTCTTCACATATTCCCCAGTTTACCTGGCTACCGGATTCACATGGCTCACTTTAGGCTTGTTCAAAAAGGTCATCATAGCAGACAACCTCGCCCCTTACGCCAGCCAAGCTTTTCAAGCTGTGGCCGACGGGCATGTGATCTCTCTTATAAGCTCCTGGACCGGCTGCTTGGCCTACGCCTTCCAGATCTATTTCGACTTTTCCGGATACTCGGACATGGCCATCGGCCTGGGACTGCTCTTCAAAATCGAATTACCCGTAAACTTCAACTCTCCGTACAAAGCCACGTCGATCGTTGACTTCTGGCGGCGATGGCACATCACCCTCTCCTGGTTCCTGAGGGAATGCATTTACATCCCGCTGGGAGGGAACCGGAAAGGGCGCGCCCATCAGTACATCAATCTGTTGATCACCATGCTGCTGGCAGGGCTCTGGCACGGGGCCGGGTGGACTTTCGTGGTGTGGGGAGGTGTCCATGGCCTCCTCCTGGTAGCCACCCACGCTTGGGAGTCAACAAAACCCGCATCAATCGGGGCATACTCTCTTGCATTTGCCCGTCTTTCGACGTTCTTACTCGTTTGTCTGGCCTGGGTCCCCTTCAGGGCTGTAGACCTTCAAGCCATGACAACCTATTATAAATCAATGTTTGTGATTACCAGTGACATTGGAAGCTTTGATCCGCGCGCGACGCTCATCATCGTAATATGTTGTCTGGTGGCCTGGTTCTTCCCCAACACGCAACAAATCATGTGTAAATTCAAGCCATGCATTGAAAACTATCTTTCCGAGCGCGCAACATGGACTGGTCAATCTTTCATTTCGTGGAAGCCGACCCCCTTCTACGCGATCATAACGGTTTTGATCTTTTGTTATGTTACAATTTCTCTTGGGAGCAATGCAGAGTTTCTGTACTTCCAGTTTTAGATCTGTCTGACGTGTTTGGCTTGGACGAAATTACACTTTGAATTCATCACTGCTGCAATCTGTTACACAAAAGAGCGCCTCGCCCTCAGCCTTGTTCGATAGCCTCACAACCCGTATTCGTGCGGCCTACTCCCCCCGCCCTTCCCCGCTCTGCACGGCCCACAGGCCCGAGTACACGCCCTTCTGGGCCAGCAGTTCATCGTGGCGGCCTCGCTCCACGATGACGCCCGCCACCACCACGATGATCTCGTCGGCAAGCCTCACCGTGGACAGCCTGTGCGCCACGGCCAGGGTCATGCGGTCGCCCCGGAAGGCGTGCAGGTTCTGCTGGATGATCTCCTCGGTGCGGGTGTCCACGGCGGACGTGGCCTCGTCCAGCACCAGGATGTCCGGGCGGCGCAGCACCGCGCGCGCAAGCGAGATGCGCTGGCGCTGCCCGCCGGAGAGCTTCACGCCTCCCTCTCCGATGGGGGTGTCGAAGCCCTGAGGCAGCTCCCGTATGAATTCCAGCGCCCCGGCTATGCGCGCGGCCTCCTCCAGCTGCTCCGGCGTGGTGTCCGGCGCGCCAAGGCTGATGTTCTCTGCCGCGCTGCCCGCGAACAGGAACGCATCCTGGGACACGTAGCCCATGCGCTTTCGAAGGCTCATGAGGGTGAAGTCCGCAAGATCGCGCCCATTGAGCGTTATGCGCCCGGACTGCGGGTCCAGGTGGCGCAGCAAAAGCTTCACCAGCGTGGATTTGCCGGCCCCCGTGGGACCGACCACGCCGATCACCTTGCCGCGCTCCATGGTCAGGCTCAGGCCGCAAAGCACGGGCTCTCGCTCCGGGTAGGCGAAACGAACGTCCTCGAAGCGCAGTGACTGCGGCGTCTCGTCCAGGGCCACCGCGCCGGGCTTGTCCGCGATGGCTGGTTCCAGCGACAACACGCCCCAGATGCGCTGCGCCGAGGCTTCCGAGCGCTGGAACTGGTTGATGAGCATCCCGAAGACGAACAACGGCAGGATCATGCGCGTGGCCAGCAGGATGAACGTGGCGTAGTCGCCGAGCGTCGGCCCGTTGCCCGAGAGCGTCAGCCACCCGCCGCCCGAGATCAGCAGCGCGAAGGCCGCTCCGGCCACGATGTACAGCACCGGGATGAAGCGCGCGCGGGCCATGGCCGCGCCGATGGCCTCGTCGCGGTAGCGGGCGGACTGCACGTCCACGCGCCGGGCCTGGTCCTCCTCGGCGGTGAAGGCCTGGATGACCCCCATGCCGCGCAGGTTGTTGCCGATGATGGCCGCCACCTGCCCCACGGCGGCGCGAGCCTCGCGGTAGCGGGGGCGGATGCGCGTGGAGAAGGTCCGCACTGCGGCGAAGGCGAAGGGCATGGGCGCGAGCAGCAAAAGGGCCAGACGCCAGTCGATCCAGAACAGCACCGCGAAGGTGCCCAGGAAGGTGATGACCAGCCGGATGGTGGAGGTGGTGGCGTCGGCCAGGAAGTTCTCCAGGTTGTCCACGTCCGAGGAGACCACGTTCAGGAGGTCGCCGCTTTGTCGCTCCTCGAAGAAGTGCATGTCCTGGCGCTGGAGATGCCGGTACAGGGCGTTCCGCAGGTCGTGGCGCACCTTCTGGGCCATGGAGTCCAGGGAATAGTCGCTCACGGACTGGAACACGGCCAGGAACACGAAGGACGCCAGCACGCCCCCCCCGTAGAGCAGCAGCGTGTCCAGCCCGGGAATCAGCCCGGATTTTGAGGCGTTGATGGCGTCCACGGCCTTGCCCACCAGGATCATGGGGATCAGGTCGCAGGCGCGGGCAGCGGCGTTGGTGCCGATTCCCAGCAGGAAGCGGTTGCGGTACGGGGCCACGAACGGAAGGAGTCGGGACAGTGCCCAGCTTGAAGCGATGCGCATTGTTTTGCTATAGACCAAGGAGCAGCGGAGGAAAACACCAATGAGCAAAGAGACAGCCATCATCCGGGCCATCGTGGAGAGCCGCGTGGCCGGGACCGACCGCGCCCTGGCGCGCTACATGTGCCTGACCTGCGGCTACACCTACGACCCCAAGCGCGGGGACGCCAAGGGCGGCATAGAGCCCGGCACCTCGGGAGACGACCTTCCGAACGACTGGTGCTGCCCCACCTGCGGCAAGGACCAGACCTATTTCGCCCGCCGGGACGACTGATGATTCCGCGCCCCTGAACAACAGGAACTGTATTTCAGGGGCACCCCTTTTACTAGGCGGCGTCACGCCCCGGACGCGGCCAGCGGGAGCCGAAGGCGAAAGCGCGCCGGGTGCGCGGACTCCACGGTGAACCCGCCGCGCAGCTGCTTGGCCAACATGGCCACGATCTGAAGCCCCAGGGTCGCCACCCGGTCCAGGTCGAAGCCCTCAGGCAGCCCGACGCCGTCGTCCTCCACGATGATGGACACCCCTGAGTCCTCGCGGACCATCTCCACGCGCACCTCTCCCCGGCTCCTGTCCTTGAATCCGTGCCTGAGGGCGTTGGTGACCAGCTCGTTCATGATGAGCCCGAAAGGCACTGCCTGATCCAGGCTCAGGTGCATGGGGCACAGCGACAGGCACAGCGCCACCTCGCGCCCGGCCGAGTAGGCGGAGACCAGCCGGGAGAGGAACTGGCGCAGGTAGTCCTGCGCGTCGATGTCGCAGAAATCACGCGAACGGTAGAGCTGTTCGTGAATGAGAGCCATGGACGTCACCCGCCCCCGGCTCTCCGCCAGGATCGCCAGCGCCACGGGGTTGTCCACCTTCTCTTCCTGAAGGCTCAAAAGGCTTGAGACTATCTGGAGGTTGTTCTTCACGCGGTGGTGGACCTCGCGCAGCAGAACCTCCTTCTCGCGCAGCGAGGCGGCCATGGCCTCCTCGGCCAGCAGGCGCTCCAGCTCGCCGCTGGCGCGCACGCCGACCATGCGCAGGATGTTCTCGGCCATCCGGGAGTCTTCCAGGGGACGCCTGCCGATCACGGCGATCAAGCCGGAGGGAAGCCCCGCCCCGTCCCAGAGGGTGACGCCCAGATAGCTCTCTGCGCCCATCTCCTGGAGCACGGCGTCCTTGGGGAACAGGGCGCTGACGTCGCGGGGGAAGCAGCAGATGGCTTTGCCCACCACGTCCCCGCAGGGCGTGTCTTTCAGGGCGTAGCTTATGTTGTCCTCGAAGTGGCCGTCATGATAGACGGCCAGGGTCCGCGCGGTGAGCCCGTCGCCCTCCAGCCGGTCGATGCACACGAACTCCATGTCCAGGATTTCCGCCAGATACTTGGCCAGGAACTGAAAGAAGGTGTGCCCTGAACGCCCCACCCCGCCCGTGGCCAGAACCGTGAGCACCTCGTCCAGCGTCCTGCGCTCGGTCACGTCCCGGACGGCGCCGTGCAGGCGCAGTTCATGCGGCGAAGCGCCCTGTTCGCAACTGTAGACTTCGCGCACCCAGCGAACCGAGCCGTCCTTGTGGTTGAGTCTGAACTCAATCTCCCCGCTGTCGCCCGCCTTAAGGGCCAGCAGGTGCATGCCGATGCGGGGCTGGTCCGACGGGTGGACCAGGTCCATCCAGCACCCCTGGGCGCTCATCTCCCCGACAGTGTACCCGGTCACGCTTTCCACCGCGCCTCCGAGCCAGATCACCCGGTAGGGTTCGAGTCCCAACCTCACGCAGCTGTGGATGAAGTCCGAGGCCAGCGACGCCAGCCTGCGATACGGCAATTCCCCGGCTGCCAGGGCTGCCTGCGTCTGGCTCATCGGTTCACTTCCCATAGCGGAGTACCCCCCATCATGTGTGTTCCCCTGCGGCCCGCTTCCGGAATACCAGGAAGAGACGGAGCTCCAGCGCAGCGACCCCGATGCATGCCAAGACCGCCAGCGCCTCCATGACCGCAACCGCCACGTAACGGCCACCGCTCTCCCGGCCCACGGGATGCCTGACCAGTTGGAACGTCCCTCCGGACAAGCCGGAGTAAAGGTCCCAGGCCAAGGCAACGGTCCCGGCCAGCGTGACGGCACATGCCGCAGCAAGCAGCAGGCTGATCATCCGAGGAGAGAGAGCAGGAGCGAGACGGCCCATCGGTGGCTCCGCGCCTGACGCCGCCGGGACTGCCACAGCGCGCCAAGTCTGCCTTCATCAGGTCCCCGCCGGGAAGCGGGGATGCCCCTCACATGGGAGCGATACGCCGACTAGAAAACCACGGTCTTGTTGCCGTCGACTATGATGCGGTCCTCCAGGTGCGCCCGGACGGCCTTGGCCAGCACCTGGCGCTCCAGGTCGCGCCCCAGCTCTTTCAGGTCCTCCACGCCGTGACGGTGGGACACGTGGGCCACGTCCTGGGCGATGATCGGGCCGGCGTCCAGCTCTGCGGTCACGTAGTGGGCTGTGGCCCCGATGATCTTCACGCCGCGCTCGAAGGCCTGGCGGTAGGGATCGGCCCCCACGAACGCGGGCAGGAACGAATGGTGGATGTTGATGATGGGCACGGCTGAGCGGGTGATGAACTCCGGCGAGAGGATCTGCATGTAGCGGGCGAGCACCACCGCGTCGGCGCGGTCCCGAAGCAGTTCCAGGGCGGCGTTCTCGGCGGCGGCCTTGCCCTCGTCGTCCATGGGGGGCACCGGTATGCAGTGGAAAGGCGCACCGAAGCGCTCCACCGGCTCCTTGAGGTCGGGATGGTTGCTGATGACCATGGCCACCTCGCAGGGCAGCTCCCCGCGCGACCAGCGCCACAGGATCTCCATCAGGCAGTGCTCGTGGCGCGACACGAAAAGGGCCAGCCGCTTGGGCGGGAGCGCCGCGCGGATGGCCCACTGCATCTCGAAGGGAGCCCCGACCACCTGGCGGAAGGCGGCCACGAAGGCTTCCAGGCCCAGGTCCAGGTGCGGGGTCTGGAATTCCAGGCGCATGAACAGCTTGCCGCCTTCGGGGTCGGTGGAGTGCTGGTCCAGGTGGGTTATGTTCGCGCCGTGGGAGAATATGAACTGGCTCACGGCGGCTACGATGCCGGGCCGGTCGGGACAGGTGATGAGCAGGCGGGCGATGTTGCCGCAGGCGTCGTCTTGGATATGCGTTCCGTTCATCGAATCCCTATAGACAATCCCGGTCTGAAAATCCATGCGGTCAGGCAGGCCCGGAGATGCCGCCCGGCAGCCCGCCGCAGGCGGACGGGTACGAGCTCACGGCCACCGACGCCGGCAAGAGGCGGAAATCCACGTGGCCCGCAAGTCCGGGGACCCCATGGTGGGCCAGCTGTCCTCGGAGACCCTGGTCATAAACGGCGAGGAGTTCGTGATCCTGCTGACGGAGGTCGTCGGCATCGACGACGCCAGCCGGGTCACCGAAAAGATCGTGCAGGAGTTCAGGCTCCCCTTTGACGTGCAGGGAGCTTCCTTGGCCATCTCGGCCAGCATCGGGTAGCCGTCTACCCGGACAACGGCCAGGATCTGAATATGCTGTTGAAATGCTCCGACGAAGCCCTCTACCAGGTGAAGCACGCGGGCCGCGACGGCTTCGCGGCCACCGGCTCCGCACTCGGCTCCTGACGACAAGGCCTTCAGGATTTGCGCTTCACCACGTTGGAGATGGTTTCCAGAAGCGCCTCGCACGACACCGGCTTCACCAGATAGCCGCTGGCTCCCCCCTTGAAAACAGCGTCGAACATGTTCTGCTGGTCGCCATGGGCCGAGATCATGAGGACTTTGGCCTCCTGGCCGGTTTTGACCCCCATCCCGGCCTCCATCTCCCGGATGGTCTTCAGGGTTTCCTGGCCGTCCATCACCGGCATCTCGATATCCAGCAGAACGACCTGATACGGGTCGTTCTCCATATGTGCCAGTTGGAAGGCCAGGACAGCCTCCTGTCCGTTGACCGCCACATCGGCTTTGTGTGTCCGCCGCAGGCACTCCGAAAGCATAAGACGGTTGGAGATATCATCCTCGACAATCAATATGCGCATGACCCACCCGCTTCGCCAGAGTAAAGAGATAGTTCCAGTCTCTATGGAGAAATCTGTTGTGTGTCAAACGATGTGCAATTGAGTCGCAGTCCATAGGATAACATCCTTGATTTTTGGCACTTTCTGGCAGAGCGACGCGCTGAAAAATGCGTGAAGGACGCGAACGGAGCCTAGCCTGAAACCCCGCCTCGACAGCGGAGTCGCGGGCATGGTATTTCCGCGCCCTCCCGAACCGCCCGGCACCACCTGTTGCCGGACTGGCGCGAACACCCAAACCAAGGACCGCCCGCATGGAAACGAAATACTGGCTCCTGAAGACCGAGCCCGGCTGCTACTCCATCGACGACCTGGCCGCCGAACCGGACCAGACCACCCGCTGGAGCGGGGTGCGCAACTTCCAGGCCCGGAACTTCATGCGCGACCAGATGTCCGAGGGCGACCTGGCGCTCTTTTACCACAGCGTTACCGGGCCTTCCGCCGTTGGCGTGGCCCGGATCGTGCGCGCCGGATATCCCGACGAAACCGCCTGGGACCCGGACGACCAGCACTTCGATCCCAAATCGACCCCGGATAAGCCCCTGTGGTTCGCTGTGGACGTGCGCTTCGTGGAGAAATTCGCCCAGCCTGTGCCGCTGGGGGCCATGCGCGCGGTCCCTGCCCTGGCCTCGATGGAGCTTCTGCGCAAGGGCTCCAGGCTCTCGGTGATGCCTCTCACCCGTGAGGAGTTCGAAACCGTGCGCGCCATGGGAGGGCAGCTTCCGGCTTGACAGACGCAGCCGCGCGTGGTGAACCCTGGCAAGCTGAACATGCCAGATCTGACACATTATCCGGTCGCGCACGCATCCCGGAACAAGCCCGGTGCATGCCCAGGAGCACGCAATGACCATTGTCCCCGACATCCCCTCCCTGTACACGCCCACCGGGCCGGTTCCGCCCGAATTCGACCTGCCCGGCCCGGTCGTGATCGAGAACTGGCTGGTGGACGGACGCCTTGAGCCCTGGACGGGCGAGATGCAGACCGTCACCTCCCCCATCCACGTGGATACCGGCTCCGGCCCGGCCCCCCGGGTGCTCGGGGCCTGCCCCATGCTGGACGAAGCAGCCGCCTTGGCCGCCGTGGACGCCGCAAGCCGCGCCTGGGACCACGGGCGCGGCCTCTGGCCCACCATGCGCGTGGACGAGCGCATCCGCTGCGTGGAGGAGTTCGCGCACCGCATGTCCGAAAAGCGCGACGAGATCGTGCGCCTGATGATGTGGGAGATCTGCAAGACCCTGCCGGACGCGCGCGCCGAGTTCGACCGCACCGTGGAGTACATCCACGACACCGTGGACGCCCTCAAGGACCTGGACCGGGCCTCCTCGCGCTTCGTCATCGAGAAAGGCATCTACGCCCAGATTCGTCGCGCCCCGCTTGGCCCGGTGTTGTGCATGGGGCCGTTCAACTATCCCCTGAATGAGACCTTCACCACGCTCATCCCCGCGCTCATCATGGGAAACCCGGTGATCGTGAAGCCGCCGCGCATGGGCAAGCTCCTGTACGGACCGCTCGCGCAGGCCTTCCTCGAGGCCTTCCCCCCGGGCGTGGTGAACGTGGCCTACGGCGACCGCCGCATCCTCGGGCCAATCATGAAGAGCGGCAAGATCGGCGTGCTGGCCTTCATCGGCTCCAGCAAGGCAGCCGACGCGCTGCGCCTGCAGCATCCCCACCCGCACCGCCTGCGCTGCATCCTTGGCCTGGACGCCAAAAACGCGGCAATCGTCATGGAAAGCGCGGACATGGACCTCACCGTGCAGGAGCTGCTTTCCGGTAGCTTATCGTTCAACGGGCAGCGCTGCACAGCCATCAAGATCGTCTTCGTGCACGAGAGCCGCGCCAAAGAGCTGGTCGAGCGCCTGGGCGCGGCCATGGCCGCGCTGCCCCTGGGCATGCCTTGGGACGAGGGCGCGAAGATCACCCCGCTGCCCGAGCCCGGCAAGACCGCCTATCTCACGGAGATCATCGCAGACGCCAAAACACATGGGGCGACCGTAGCCAATCCGGGAGGCGGAGAGACCGCAATGTCGCTGTTCCGCCCGGCGCTACTCTACCCCGTGGCAGCGGACGCCCGGCTCTTTCACGAGGAGCAGTTCGGGCCGGTGGTGCCGGTGGTCCCGTTCTCGGACATGGAAGAGCCCATCCAGGCCATCATCAACTCCGGCTACGGCCAGCAGATGAGCATCTTCGGCTCCGACCCGGTAAAAGTGGCGGAGCTCGTGGACCCCATGGTGAACCAGGTGTGCCGCGTGAACCTGAACAGCCAGTGCCAGCGCGGGCCGGACACCTTCCCGTTCACCGGACGCAAGGACTCCGCCGAGGGCACCCTGTCGGTGACCGACGCCCTGCGCTGCTTCTCCATCCGGACCCTGGTGGCAGCCAAGGGCACGCCCGGCAACAAGGCGCTCCTTTCGGACATCCTGCGTGAGCGGCGCTCCAGCTTCCTGTCGACAGATTTTCTGCTCTAGGCCCGGCTTCCCTGCCCTGCATCAGCCAGACAAAAGGGCCTGCGACGCGCGTCGCAGGCCCTCTCCTGGTGATATTTCCGCCGCAAGGTGGCGTCACTCCCCGCAAATGCCAGGCACCGGCACCTTCTGGAACAGATGCGGCGAGGCAACCGTGCTCGGCGGATAGGCACCCAGGTGCGCCTGGAACTCCGGGTTCTGGAAGGCGCGCCTGAAGTGCCCGGCCGACTCCCACACGGCGTAGTTCAGGAAGACGCAGCTGCCCCCTATGCCGCGATGCAGCTGCGTGGACACGAACCCAGGCTGGCGCTTCATGACCTCGGCGTCCGCCGTCCAGGCGGCCAGCAGATGGTCTGCCTCCTCGGGCTGCACTGTGAACGTGTTGATGAGGACCACCGGCCCGGTCTCCAGGGTCATCTGCTCCCGGATGCTCACGCGCTCGTCCATTTCCGCGAATTGCAGCATGGTTCCCTCCCTGTTTGACATCTCGCCGACCTCCGCGCCGCTCGCCGGCCAGCGCGCCGGATTCATCCGCCGGTCTTGGTTCTTCCCCAGGGCTTGAGCGTGGAGATGAACAGGGCGAATACCAGCGTGGCATTCTGGAACAGCGCACCCCAGAAGTTCAGGGTCCGGGCCTCGGCGTAGGCCCTGTTCGACAGAGCCCCAAGCCCCTCGGTCCCGGAAAGTGGCGGCAGCGCGTTCAACCACGGGCCAAGCCAGAATGTCCCGAACACTATTCCGAAGATGCAGATGCACCACTTCACCGTCACGAATCGGTGCCTGAACCAGCCCCAGCCAGTGAAAAGCGAATACGCCACGGAGGTCAGCAGACATCCGACCGCTGCGGGGATGACCAGAAAATCATCAATGAATTTCCTGGAAAGGTCGAAGCCGTGCAGGACCGCGCCGTTTCCAGGTTCCTGGAACGCACCCATGACCGTAATGCAGACCCCGCTGGCCACCCACGACCCCCCAAACAAAATATGCAAGGACTTGAGCCACTTCTGTCCGACAGGACCAAGGCGTATGCTCATGATTCACTCCTCCCTCGGTAAGGCGCATTGCTTGCGCACCCGGATTTCACCCGGTCTGCAAGCTCCTCCAGTGTACGCGCCGCACGGGCGAGATCTTCCCCGCACAGCCCCTGGACCAGCTCCGTGGCCCAGGAGCGATACAGTGCGTCCATCTCCTGGTAGGTCCGCCTGCCTGAATCCGACAGTCGAAACAGGGGAGAACGTCGGTTGTCGTCGTTCTCCAGTTTTTCGAGATACCCAAGCGGCGCAAGCGCGTTCAGTTGCTTCTGCACTCCCTGACGCGTGAGCCCCATGGCCTGCGCAATGCGCGGCGCGGTCAACGGCACGTCTGACAGGGCCAACGCTCCAAGCACCTGCCAACGGGCGCTGGTCAGCAACAGGGGCTTGCCCAGCTCGTCCCCCGCCTCGAGCAGCGCCCCGTTCAAACGGAACACCGCCAGACAGACCCTCGTCAGACTTCCATTGACCTCGTAAGGCATGAAGCTCCTCCTGCCCGCACACGGCTGAGGCGCGGACGCCACTGGATGCCACCATTGACAACCGGTTGTCAATGGTGCCCCAAAACACTCCCGCAGACACACTGCGAGGACGCCGTCGGATTTAATTCGGAAAGAGCAGAAAGGCCGACGCTGCCACAGCAGTGGGTACGAGCGCAGCCACGAAGAGCCACAGGGGATTTATGACCCCGTCCCTGAAGCCGTGCTTGAGGATGGAATAGCCCGCCGGGTTGGGGGCGTTGGCGATGACGGTCAGGCCGCCGCCGGTGACGGCTCCGGCCAGCAGGGAGAACTTGCTCTGGTCCGAGAGGTTCTCCACCAGGGTCCCCAGGTAGGTCAGGGCGGCGTTGTCGGTGATCGCCGTCAGGGCGACCGAGCCGTAGAACAGGGCCACGGCGTCCATGCTTTCAAGCAGCGTCTGCACCCACCAGCGCTGCGGCGGGCCAAGGATCACGAGTCCGGCCAGGAACACGCCCACCAGCAGGCTGGAGCGCACCATCAGCTCGGACTGATGCTCCTCGTAGGCGGCCACGAAGCCCACGAACACCACGAACACCGCCAGGAAGGCCACGGGGTGGTGCAGGAGCATCACCAGCACCCCCAGCGCGGCCAGATGTACGGCGCATATCCAGGCGGGGATGTCTTCCCGCGCCTCGGGAGGGATGTGCACGGTCATGCGCCGGAGCGGCCCGGAGAATACTGCGGTCAGGAGCGTGGCGTTGATTATGACGGCAATGGCCGCCTTCCAGCCGAAGTGCGCGAACATGTGCCACAGGCCCCAGCCCCACTTGGGGGCGCTCATGATGACCGGCGGGGCGGCGAAATGAGTCAGCACGCCGCCGATGGAAATGTTCACGAAGAGCGTGCCCAGCATGGCGTACTTCAGGACGTTCGGCAGGGGCTGGGTGAAGAAGACCGCATAGAGGATCAGCGCCGTGACCGTCATGGCCGCAGGCTCGGTGATGAACGAACCCAGCAGCGGCCCCACGGTGAGCGCCGTGACGCACACGGCCATGCTCATGGGCACGGGCAGGCGCGAGGCGATCCCCACGATGAGCCTGGTGGCCATGGACACCACGGGCTTGGTGGAGGCCACGATCATGATGGCGAACACGAAGGCCGGCTCCGTGAAGGAGATGGACTCGATGTAGGCCACGGCAGCGCCGGGACCGCTGAACAGGCCCAGGAGCGTCAGGAAGACCGCGCCCCAGAAGCCGAAGACGACTTCAACCTCGCCCAGGAGGTGCCACAACCCCTGGTGCGGTCCGCCCTTTCGGGCCAGCTTCAGAACCTGCCCCGCCAGGAACGTGTGGGCCACGGCAGCGGCGAAAGCGCCCGTGCCAAGGACGGTGACAAGCCAGGAGGACTGCATGGGATGCCTTAGTCGAAACAGAACTCGACGGTGAAATCACCCTGAGGGGAGGTAAACGGAATGGCGATGACCGGGCCTGAGGTGACGTGGGAAATGGTGTGGTTGTCGCCGAAGATGATGGTGGGGGTGGAGGCCTGCATGGACAGCCCCATCTGGGCGAGCCCGGCCCTGGCCTGGCCCGAGATCATGTTGGTGATCTCGCCCACGGCGTCCTTGGCGTCCTGCATGATGTCGCCCACGTCGTCTCCCAGCATGTTCTTCACGATGGCCACCGCGCACTTCTTGGTGAACGACAACGAAATGCTGCCGCGCTTGTCGCCTGTGAGACCCACTATGGCGGATACATCCCCGGCCGCCGAGTTGTTCTTCTTCACGTAGGGTTTGCCGGGGGTGGGATCGAGCATGGCCATCGTGGAGAGCACGTGTTTGGCGGCCTGCACGAACGGCTTGGCGATTTCAGCGTCGGTGGAGTTCATGTCCGGTCCTTGACATCAAATATGGAATTGAGGCGGGAAAATACATGTGGCCCATATGCTGGACTGCACCCCTTCCCACCCTTTGAGAAATACCTAGTAGCGTCTGCCCCATAGGCTTTCAAGGTCTTTTTCCTAATACGATACAAATGGCAAAAAAGTCGTGATTTCGAGATCAAACGCCATTCCTCGTTTCCTTGCCATTTCCTCCTGGGTGTTGTAGGCCCTTGCCAGACGCCGCAGGCATGGGGGCCGGGAAGAGCATCACGGGCAGGACACGACACCGGGTCGCGCTGGGCGGCCGGAAACGAAGTACGCCCTCCCGGTCTGGACCTCGCGGCGGATAAAAAGATGCAGCGCCGCCAAGAGCCAGCAACCGAACACAAGAACCGCGCCACAGGCTTCTCCGACGCCGACTGGGGCGCCCTGGAAAAACGGCTCTCCGACACCAGGGACCTCCTCCAAGACATCCTCCTTCATCTCCGCCGGGTCCTCGACAACCTGAAGACCGTGGGCGACACCTACCAGACCGCCGGACGCGCCTGGCGCAGGACAGACTCCGCCGCAGGAGCCGGACGCGCCCAGACGACCAACACTTACGGAGCCGCCAGCTCCGCCGACGCCCGAAAGGCAGGCGGGAGCGCGAAAGCTCACGCAAGGCCGGGCGCATCCGGTGCAGGCGGCGCGGCGGGCGCACGCTTCCAGTCCGCTGGCCCCAAGGCATCGGGCACGGCATCGGCGAACGCGGGGGGCACGGGGGGCTCTTGCGGCGCAACAGGACGCCAGGGCCACTTCGGCGCTTCGGATGCAGGCGCGGCGCACGCCCCAGGCGGCCAGACCTTCGCCGGAACCGCAGGCCGCCCAGGCGCGGCCAGAACGGCGGGCACGGCTGGCGCTTCAGGCGCCAGGGCCTCCCAGGACCGCCAGGCCGGAAACGGCTTCTCCTGGAGTTCGCGCACCCGCACAGACTCCGCCTCGTCTTCCTCCTCGAATTTCACCGGCGGTTCGCAGCAACAGCAGAAGGCCTCCTCGCACGACTGGCGCGCCCAGCGAGAAGCCCGCTCCGGGACCGGCGCAGGCGAGCGCACGGACAGCCGGGCCGGAAGCCGCGACTCCTTCGGCAGCCAGTCCCGCCAGGAGCGCCCCGGAAGCCAGAGCGGCGGCCAGTCCCACAACAAGGGCCATCAGCAAAGCCACAGGACCACCGGCGCAGGCGGCGGCTCCAGCTATCAGGACTACCGCCAGCGCACCCACAAGTCGCCCCTGGGAAGCGGACGCATGACCCTCACCCAGGCCTGCGCCCTGCTCTGCATCGCCTACCCCTGCACCGCAGACGACATCAAATCCGCCTACCGCAAGCAGGCCCGCCGCCACCACCCGGACCTGGGCGGCAACGAAGAGATGATGAAATCCATCAACCAGGCTTACGAGCTGGCCCTGTCCTGGTGCTCCCCCCTGCGCGGCAAGTCCGCCACCTGGGCCGCATAACGAGGCGCCTTCGCCCCCCCCCGCACGACCTGACTCGCATAAAACGAGAATCATTTTTTTTTGTTTTAGAAAACATGTTCATGTCTTTCTAAAATGCGACTCCGGTTTCCCGCGCGTATCTCAGCGCCAACCCTTCGATTACCCTCACATTCCGTCAGATTTCCAACGCGAAGCGCCCAAACAGGGCCAAAACAGCCCGCACTACAAGACAACATGCTGAAATACATATAACGGCACGGTCATTGCAATAGTCCTTGGCATCAACCCTCAAGGACGAGGATACGACCATGCACACACGGCTTCTTCCCCTGCTCTGCCTGCTGCTCCTCGCCGGATGCGCCGGGCCGTCCGTCCAGACCCGTGACCAGTCGCACCGCTCCACATCCAACCTGGAGCCGGAGATCACCGAACTCGAAGCGCTGAAGAACAGCCGGGGCCGCCCCCTGACGCCCACCGAGCGACAGGCCCTGGATTCCAAGGCTGGCATCGCGTTCAACCTCAGTCCTGAGGAGACCGAAGAGGTCCGCCTGTTTTTCCAGTATTTCTCCCGCGACAAGCGCGACACCGTAAGCCGCTGGATGCTGCGCAGCGAGCCGCACCTGGAATACGTCCGCGCCGTGCTGGCCAGCCATCGCCTGCCCCAGGACCTCTTGGCCCTGCCCTACATCGAGTCCGGCTACAACGTGCTGGCCGTGTCCCACTCCGGGGCCGTGGGCATGTGGCAGTTCATGCCCGCCACCGCCCGCCGCTTCGGCCTGACCGTGGACTGGTGGCTGGACGAGCGCCGCGACCCCTACCTGTCCACCGTGGCCGCCGCGCGCTACCTGAAGATCCTGCACTCCCAGTTCGGCGACTGGCAGCTGGCGCTCGCCGCCTACAACGCGGGCGAAGGGGCCATCTCGCGGGCCATGAACTCCTCGGGCAAGCAGTCCTTCAACAGCCTGGCCAAGTCCTCGGCCCCCATCAAGGACGAGACCCGCCACTACGTGCCCAAATTTCTGGCCATGCTGAAGATCACCAAGAACGCCAAGCGACTGGGTTTTGACGCGCCGGACATGCGCGCCTCCAAGGACCTCCAGGAAGTGCGCATCCCGGCCGGGACCGACCTCGCCGGGCTGGCCAACCACCTGGGCCTTTCCTGGGAGCAGTTCCACGCCCTGAACCCGGCCTACCGCCGCCAGGTCAGCCCCCCGGACCGCGCCACCGCCGCCTGGGTGCCCAAGCGCCTGGCCCAGTCCGCCACGGCCTACGCCGCAAAGCCCGGCAGCGGCTCGCGCATGGCGCGCGGCGGCGAAACCTGGTGGACCCTGTCGCGCGAAACCGGCGTGCCTGCCAACGTGCTCCAGGAAGCGAACAAGGGCCTCTCCAGCCCTGCGGCGGGCAAGCCCGTTCTGGTGCCCCTGGCAGCGTGCTCCCTGGACGTCGGCGGTTCGCCCGCTGACTACGCCCCCGGCAAAAAGGCTCCGGCCTCCGGCGTGATGACCGCCCAGGCAGGCTCATCCTCAAAGGCCGTGCTGCCCCCGGCCTCCGGCCAGAGCACGCTCTACATCGTGCGCTCCGGCGACACCCTGGAGTCCGTGGCCAACCGGACCGGCATCGGCGTGCAGGAGCTCATCAGCTTCAACAAGGCCAACCCCAAGGACGCCCTGACCCCCGGAACCCCCCTGCTGATTCCGGCCAAGGGCAACCCCGTGCAGGAAGCCGCACTCCAGCTGAAGCCCCAGGCGCAACCCCAGGTCCAGCCGCAGGCCGTGAATCCGGAGCTGAACCCCAACCCGCGCTACAAGATCATCCGGCGCTCCGGAACCTGATGCGCGTATTGCGCCCAGATTTTCCGA
This sequence comes from Fundidesulfovibrio putealis DSM 16056, assembly GCF_000429325.1. NCBI lineage: Bacteria > Pseudomonadati > Thermodesulfobacteriota > Desulfovibrionia > Desulfovibrionales > Desulfovibrionaceae > Fundidesulfovibrio > Fundidesulfovibrio putealis. Next base: position 364,020 of record NZ_KE386885.1, on the reverse strand, counting down.
AAGGCCCCGCGCCGCGCCGCACGGGGCTTTTCCGGGGTTTGCCGCCCGGAGCGCCTGCCGGACAGGTTGTCCTGGCACGCGAAGCAGGATAGTGTATTGGTGGCCAGTAGATTTCATACGCCAGATAAATACACTTCGCGGACCAGACGCTGGACAACGACTGCAACTTCCGGGCGCGATTTCTTTTGCCGCGCCCCGGACAGGCAAGGCCATGAATGAACGTCAGCCGCCCACCGGATCCCCCCAGGTTGAATTCGAGGATCTCTTCGATCTTGCCGATCTCCAGAAGATCCAGGACGCCTTCGCCGGAGCAAGCCAGGTGGCCTCGCTCATCACCCGGCTCGACGGCACGCCCATCACCCAGCCGAGCAACTTCTGCCGCCTGTGCAAGGACGTCATCCGCAAAACGGAAAAAGGGCGCGCCAACTGTTTTGCGTCCGACTCGGTCCTGGGCCGCTACACTCCGGACGGCCCCACCATACAGCCCTGCCTGAGCGGCGGACTGTGGGACGCCGGGGTGAGCATCACCGTGGGCGGAAGGCACGTGGCCAACTGGCTTATCGGACAGGTGCGAAACGAGGCCCAGGACGAAGCGACCATGCTGCGCTACGCGCACGAGATCGGCGCAGACCCGGACAGCTTCAAGGCGGCCCTGGCCGAGGTGACGGTCATGTCGCAGGAGCAGTTCGGGAAGGTGGCCGAAGCTTTGTACCTGCTGGCCAACGAGATTTCCCGGCGGGCCTACCAGAACCTGCGCCAGGCCGAGATCATCCGCGAAAAGGAACGGGCCGAGGAGGCCCTGCGCGAAAACCGCCGGGTGCTGGCGACCATCCTGAACACCGTTCCCCAGTCCATTTTCTGGAAGGACAGGGACAGCGTCTACCAGGGCTGCAACCGGGCCTTCGCCAAGGCCGCCGGGATAGACGACCCCGCGCTCATCGTGGGCAAGACCGACTTCGACCTGCCCTGGCTCCCGGAAGAGTCCGAAGCCTACCGCGCCGACGACCGCTTCGTGATGTCCGCCAACCAGCCCAAGCCCCACATCATTGAGCAGCAGATGCAAAGCGACGGGCAGCGCCTCTGGCTGGACACCAGCAAGATGCCCCTGACCGACGAGAACGGCACCGTGGTGGGGGTGCTCGGCATCTACGAGGACATTACCGAGCGTAAACTGGCGGACGAGGCCCTGCGCGAAAGCGAGGAACGGCTCGAATCGGTCCTGGAGGGAAGCCAGCTCGGCCTCTGGGACTGGGACATCGAATCCAACACGGTGAAACGAAACATCTTCTGGACCCAGATGCTCGGGTACAGCCAGGACGCGGTCAACCAGAGCCTCTCGGAGTGGACTGACCTGATCCACCCCGAGGACAGGGGCCGCGCCGTGAAATCCATCCAGGACCACCTGGCCGGGCTCACCCCCATGCACCGGGTGGAATACCGCATGCGCGCAAAAGACGGCCTGTACCGCTGGATACTGGACCAGGCCAAGGTGGTCCGGCGCGACCCCGAAGGCAAGCCCCTGCGCATGAGCGGCACCCACACCGACATCACCGAGCACAAGTGCATGCAGGACGTGATGGTGCAGACCGAAAAGATGATGAGCGTGGGCGGACTGGCCGCAGGCATGGCCCACGAGATCAACAACCCCCTGAGCGGCATTCTCCAGAACGTCCAGGTGGTGGTGCGCAGGCTCACCCAGGACGTTCCTGTGAACGCAACGGCCGCCAGAGCCGCCGGGTGCGAGTTCTCGTCCATCGTGCGCTACGCCCAGGACCGCGAGATCATCGATTCGCTGAAATCCGTTCGCGAGGCCGGGCTGCGCGCGGCCCAGATCGTGGCCAGCATGCTCGAATTCAGCCGCAGGACCACCTCCAACAACGCCCCTACCGACCTGGGCGAACTCCTGGACAAGTCCGTGGAACTCTGCTCCACCGACTACAACCTGAAGAAGAAATTCGACTTCCGCAACATCCGCATCGTGCGCGAATACGACCCCGGCCTGCCCGAGGTTCCCTGTTCAGGCCCCCAGATCCAGCAGGTGTTCATGAACCTCCTGGGCAACGCCGCCTACGCCATGTCCGGACAGCCCGCGCCGGTCATCACCCTGCGCACCCGCAGGGACGGCGACATGGCCGTGATAGAGGTGGAGGACAACGGCTGCGGCATGGACCAGGAGCTCACCCGCAAGATCTTCGAGCCCTTCTTCACCACCAAGCCGGTGGGCGAGGGAACGGGACTGGGGCTGTCCGTGTCCTACTTCATCGTGGCCAACAACCACCAGGGGAGCCTCTCGGTGAATTCCTGGCCGGGCAAGGGGTCGCGCTTCACGGTCAGGCTGCCCCTGACCCGCCCGCAGGGGTAGGCGGCCCGGCTCAGCGTCCGCCTCAGCGCCCGGCTGACCTGCCCCCGAGCGGAATCCCCCGCAGCCGCAGGACGCCGTCCGCCGTGTACAGGATCACCCCCGCCCAGATGAAGCCGAACGTCACGGCCTGCCAGGTCCCGAACGGCTCGCCGTAGACCAGCGCGCCCAAGAGGAACATGCCCGTAGGCCCCAGGTATTGCAGCACCCCGAGCGTGGTCATGGTGATCTGCCTGGCCCCGAAGGCGAAAGCCAGGAGCGGCACGGTGGTCACCAGCCCCGCGCCGACGAGCAGCGCATCCGTCCCCAGGCCCAGATGGCCCATGCCTCCAAGGCCCTGCGCCGCCAGCCACAGAAGATAGGCCGCCGCAGGCCCGGCCAGCATCATGGTCTCCAGGAAGAGCCCGGGCAGGGACTCCACGGTCATGAGCTTGCGCACCATGCCGTACAGGCCGAAGCTCACCGCCAGGCACAGGGCGATCCAGGGCAGACGCCCCTGCATCACAAGCTGCACCGCCACGCCCGTGGCTGCCAGCCCCACGGCGATGGCCTGGGGACGGCGCAGCTTGTCGCGAAACACCATCCGCCCAAGCGCCACGTTCACCAGCGGGTTCAGGTAGTAGCCAAGACTCGCTTCCAGCACATGCCCGGCGTTCACAGCCCAGATATACAGGAACCAGTTCATGCCGATGAGGCTGCTGCTGGCGGCCAGGAGCAGCATGTCCCGGCGTGTTCCGAGCGCCTTGCGCACTTCGGCAAGGCGGCCCTGGGCTACGAGCAGGAGCCCCGTGCAGGCAAGCGACCACACGATGCGGTGGCAGATGATCTCCTGGGCGGACACGGCGGCCAGAGCTTTCCAGTACAGGGGCAGAAGCCCCCAGCAGACGAAGGCGAAGGTGGCGGCCAGCAGGCCGGACAGGGAACGGTTTTCAAGCATGATGGCGTGTCTCGGATGCGCTCGTGACGCGTTTTTGAAAAACATGAACATGTTTTTCAAAAATTAAATTAATGGTTCTCTTGGTTTGGGTTCGTAAATTGTATGAACGTGTTCTGAGTACGCCACATGAGCAGGTTCTGGCCCGGCCAGCTGGCCGGAGGCGAGGCCCTTGCGGCTCCGGCAGGGCCGGGGCTTAAGTGATTGTGGTTCGGGGCCGCAGCGCCAGAAACGGACGCTGCGGGGCCGACGGGCCAGGACTGGCAGACGTCTCTGATCTTGAGTGGACAGAACGCGTCCTACCTGCTGTGCTCCTCAGGGACCACCGGGGTGCTCTTGCGGGCCATGCCGTAGGCCCTGGAGCCGCCCCGGACCAGGTACATGTCCAGGATCTCGAACCCTGCGGCCATGATCCACTCGCGCAGGCACAGCACGTTGGGCACATACCAGTTGCTCCAGTGGCCGTAGCAGTCGCCCCGGGTGAAGTATGCCAGGGGGACCTCCAGGTACGGCCCCATGCGGTCCTTGCGGGGAGCCCACTCCGAGTCCATCTCGTAGGCGTACTCCAGCACCGCGCCCTCGAAGAGCATGATCCCGTCGTCCTTCAGGGACTGGTGGATGTTGGTGAAGGCCAGCATGGGGTTGAACAGGTGGTAGTACACCCCGAAGAACATGATGACGTCGAAGGTTTTGTCGAAATGCTCCGGCAGGTTGTACACACTGTCCCGGATGTATTCGGCCTTGGCCCCCCGGATGCCCTTCAGCAGGTTGAAGCCGCTGGCCTGGGGGTCCTGGATGTCGTAGGCCGTGACGAGCGCGCCCCGGCGCTCCATCTCGAAGGTGTACGGCCCGGTCCAGGCTCCGATGTCCAGCACCTTCTTTCCGGCCACCTGCTCCGGGGCCAGCTGGTCGACGAGGAAGGTCTGGAGCTCGGCCCAGCCCGGCGTGAACACGCCCGGGAACACCTCCACGCTGTGGTACCAGGGAAAGGAGTCCAGCCGGGCGACGTCCTCGTCGGTGAAGGTCGCGGGGATGAGCCCCTCGCGCCCGATCTCGCGCAGCAGGGCGAAACGGTTCTGGTAATAGGCCCGGATTTTCTCCCCCGGAATGCCGCACTCGCGCGCGATGCGCTCCTTGTCCGCCTGCCAGTCCCGCGTGGAGAGAAACAGCGCGTCGAAGGTGAGCCGCGACACCACCCCGGGGGCCAGCACCTCGCGGCCCAGGAACGTCGTACCCTGGCGGGCCGGGTCCTCGTCCACGAAGGCCAGCACGGACACCTTGGCCGGGTCGCACAGCCCGGCAAATTCCAGGGCCTTTGGGCCTGTCCCCCAGATGACGATGTTCATGGGCGTCTCCTTGCGTTTTGGCCGGGGCGCGGACGCGACCGGGCGGGTCTGGCGACCCAATACTCCTGCGCTCCCGCCGATTCAATCATCTTCTTGCGCAGGACCGATACATCGCGTCCCGAGCCAAGCCGGATTTCGCTTTTTCCCCATGGCAAACGCCTCCCGGCCCTGTTATGAACAGGTCATATTTCCCTGGAGGCGTCGGTGACCGAACATCACCTCTTCATGACCCTGGAGCATGCGTTCCTGATGCTCCTGGCCCTGTTCCACGCGGCTGGCGCGGTCTCGGCGGTCAACGCCCTGTTCTCCACCCGTTCGTCCCAGGGGGCCATCGCCTGGGTTCTGTCCATGCTGGTGTTTCCGTACGTGGCCGTGCCCCTGTACTGGATTTTCGGGCGTGGCCGCTTCCACGGCTACGTCACGGCCCGGCGCGAAGGCTCAAACGAGATCGAAGCCCTGCGCCACGAGCTGGAACGCAATCTGGTGGATATCTCCAGCCTGCGCCCCGGCCTGGGAGGGACCCTGTCCGTTCTGGAGAAGCTGGCGGGCATGCCCTTCACCGGCGGCAACCGCGCTGCGCTCCTGAAGAACGGCCCGGACACCTTCGAGGCCATCTTCGCCGAGATGGCCCACGCCACGGACTACATCCTGGTGCAGTTCTTCATCATCCACGACGACGAAATCGGGCGCGAATTCAAGGACCGCCTTACGGCCAAGGCCCGCCAGGGCGTGCGGGTGCTCCTGCTCTACGACGAGATCGGCTGCCACGCCCTGCCCGAAGCCTACCTGCGCGAACTGCGGGACTCCGGGGTCAAGGCCCACGCGTTCAACACCACCAAGGGCTGGCGCAACCGGTTCCAGCTGAACTTCCGAAACCACCGCAAGATCGTCATCACCGACGGCAACACAGCTTTCGTAGGCGGACACAACGTAGGCGACGAATACATGGGCCGAAGCTCCCGCTTCGGCCTGTGGCGCGACACCCACCTGCGTTGCGACGGCCCGGTGGTGTCCACGGTGCAGCTGAGCTTCGCCGAAGACTGGTACTGGGCCACCCACGACCTGCCCGACCTGAACTGGCAGCCAGCCGAGCCCGAAGGCGTCTCCCGCGCGGCCATGCCCATGCTGGCCATCCCCAGCGGCCCGGCGGACCACGTGGAGACCTACACCCTGGCCTTCCTGCAACTTGTCGAAGCCGCGCGAACCCGCCTGTGGATCGTCAGCCCCTATTTCGTGCCGGACCGGGAAGTCACCACCGCGCTCCAGCTGGCCGCGCTTCGCGGCGTGGACGTGCGGGTGATGCTGCCGCAAAAGCCCGACCACAAGATGGTGTATCTGGCGTCCTTCTCGTATTTCCCGGAACTGGAGAAGCTCGGCATCAAATTCTTCCGCTTCAGGCCGGGCTTCCTGCACCAGAAAGTGATACTGGTGGACGACCGGCTGGCCACGGTGGGCACCGCCAACTGCGACAACAGGTCCTTCCGCCTGAACTTCGAGCTGACCCTGGCCGTGGCGGACGAGGATTTCGCGTCCCAGGTGGAGGCCATGCTCCTGGAGGATTTCGCCCGCTGCACCCCGGCCACCGCCGCCGACTACGAGGACCGCTGGATGGGCTTCAAGGCCGCCGTCCGCTTGGCGCGGCTGCTTTCTCCCATCCTGTGAGAATCGGACATTTCATGCTTGCGCATACTGCATCCGATGGGGAATATACACAGAACTGCATCTTAGACGCCATTCACGCATTCTGCACAGAGGAGTAGCCATGGGTCTGCGCGCAGTCGCACTGCTGGTCTTGCTTCTGAGCCTGCCTTCGTCGGCCTTCCCGGCCGAAGTGGCAAGGATAGGAGTGAACATCCCCCTGACCGGGTCGGCCGCCGACATCGGGCAGTACCTGTTGTGGGGGGTGGAGATCGCCGTGGCCGAGACCAACGCCTCCGGCGGCGTGGCAGGCAGACCCGTCCAGGCAGTGGTGCTGGACGACGAGACCAACCCGCAGAAGGCCGCCGATAACGTCCGACTGCTCATCGGCAGGGAAAACGTGGCCGCCGTGCTGGGTCCGGCCAACAGTGGCAACGCCCTGGCCATGATCCCCATCATGCAGGAGGCCCAGAAGCCCCTCATGCTGCTCACCGCCTCGGCCACCAAGCTGACCACAATCTACCGGGACGCCCCGAAGAACTACATCTTCCGGGCCACCCTGCCCGACCGCGAGCAGATAAAGAAGCTGCTGGACTGGGCCGCGCCGCGCTTTCCCCGCCTGGCCATCGCCTGCGACACCACCCCCTACGGGCAGCTGGCCCGGCAGGACCTGACCGAGCTCATGGCCGAGCGCGGGCTGAAGCCCGCCGCCGTGGTGGAGTTCGACCTGGGCGAACTGGACATGACCGGGAAGATCCGCGAACTGCAAAAGACCCCCCTGGACGCCGTGGCCGTGCTGAGCCTGGGCAGGGAAGTCGCCAACTTCGTGCGCGGCGCGGACGCTGTGGGCTTCAAGGCGCGCCTCATCGGGCAGTATCCGTTCTTCCTACATCCCATCAAGGCGCTGCCCGACCGCCTCTCCAACGGGCTCACCGGCGTGCTTGGCTCCTCGGCCCAGGACAGCCCCAAATCACGCGAGATCGACGCCATCGTGCGCGCAAAGTACCGCCACCAGGGCTACTACCCCTTCAAGTTCGTTGAAGCGGCCTACGAAGGGACCAGACTGGTCCTCCAGGCCATGAGCGAGGCCGGCTCCGACCAGGGACCGGCAATCCGCGACGCCCTGGAGAACATCGAACGCTTCCAGGGCGTAAGCCAGGAGTTCGTGCGCCCCTTCAGCCGCGAACGCCACGAGCTCTACAAGGCCGAGAACCTGTCCATGGGCGTCTGGCAGAGCGGCGACGTCGTCCGGCTGGAACAATGACCCGTCCCCGACGCTCCCGGTCCGGACGCCAAGGGCGGTAAAAGCAGATCATGTACGTCGGCCTGTCCATTAAGCGCACCGTCATCCTGGTGCTGTTCGCCACGTCGCTGGTGACGCTGCTGGCCGGGTGGGCGGCCGTGCGCTACCTGGGCCTGGAAGGATTCGAGCGCCTGGACCAGGAACAGGCCTTCCACGACCTGGGACGCGCCGCCAGCGGACTGGACAACGAGCTGGCCCACCTGGACTCCACCCTGCGCTTCAAGAGCGTCTCGGACATCACCTACCGCTTCGCCGCCGACCGCGACAAGCTGCTCGGCTCCGACACCTTCTCCTGGGAGGCCCTGCGGGGCGCGGGGCTTAACCTGATGGCCCTCTACGACCCGGCGGGCAAGCTCCTGGCCGCAGGCGCGTTCGACCTGGAAACCCGCGAATCGATCCCCCTGGGCACCCTGCTGAAGGACCTGCCCGACGAGATAAAGCGGCCAGGAGCCGGCGCGGGCCCCGGCGCCAAGGCCCAGGGCAAGGGAGTCCTGAACACTCCGCTTGGCCCCATGCTCATAAGCTACCAGCCCGTGCTCAATTCCCTGGGCTGGGGCCCCTCGCGCGGGACGCTCCTGGCAGGACGCTTCCTGGACGACAAGCTGGTGGGGCAGATCGCCCAGCAGCTGCGCCTGCAATTCTCGCTGATCCCGCTGGCCAAGGCCCCGGGCCTGCTGGCCGACAAGGCCAGGGAGGCCATGCGCGCCGGCAAGGACGCGTTCGTGGGGTCCGAGTCCCAGGAATCGCTCACCGTGCACTGCGCCTACCCTGATTTCCTGGGCATCCCGGTCCTGTTGCTCACCGTGGTGCACCCGCACACCGACGCCATGGCTTTCAACCATTCCATGCATCTGGCCCTGGGGCTGGTGGGGCTGGCCGGGGCGCTGTCATTTGGCGCGAGCATCCTGCTCTTGCAGCTGTTCGTGCTGAACCCCCTGTCGCGCGTCACCCGCCACATCGCGGACATCAAGGACTCCCGGTCTTTGGGCAAGGCCCTGGTCCTGGACCGGGACGACGAGATCGGGCTTCTTGCCAAGACCCTGAACGCCACCGGGGCCGACCTGGCCCGCCTCTACGAACAGCTGGACCGCCAGCACGGCCTGCAGAAACTGCTCATCGACAACATCCCCCACCCCATCTCGGTCAAGGACGCGAACGGACGCTACGCCGTGGCCAACCCCGCCCTGGGACGCCTGCTGGGACGCCCCGTCAGCGAACTGATCGGGTCCACCGACTCGGCGCTGGGCTCACCCGCCGTGTGGGCGGAGTTCGCCCGCGCCGAGGAACATGAGGTGTTGCGCTTGGGCAAGCCCCGCTTCTGCGAGGCCGAAGCCTTCGACAGCCCCTTTGCCGGGCTTCGCCTGTTCGCCACCAGCCGCCTGCCCCTGCCGGGCCTGGGCGACGAACCCGCAAGCGTGCTCACGGTCAGCCTGGACGTCACCGAGCGCCGCTACGCCGAGGAGAGCCTGCGCCAGAGCGAGCGCAAGTTCCGCACGCTCTTCGAATCCATGACCGAGGGCGTGAGCCTGCACGAAATCGTCACCAGCCCGTCCGGCGAGATTTCAGACTACCGGCTCCTGGACGTGAACCCGGCCTTCGAGTCCATCCTGGGCATCGCGCGCGACAAGGCCGTGGGGGAGCTGGCATCGCGCCTTTACGGCACCGGGCAGGCCCCATTCCTGGACATTTACTCGCGGGTGGCCTCCATCGGCATGCCCACGACCTTCGAAGTGTTCTTCGAACCCCTGAACAAGCACTTCCACATCTCGGCCTTCTCTCCCTGGCCCGGACATTTCGCCACAGTCTTCACCGACACCACCGAGCGCATCCGCACCCAGGAGGCCCTGGAACACGCCAGGACGTCCATGCAGCACATCCTGGACTCCATGCCCTCCCCGGTGATCGGCGTGGACGCGCAGGCCGTGGTGGCCTACCTGAACAGCGCCGCCGCCCGGCTGCTGGGCGCGCCAGATGCGCCAGAGTCGCCAGAATCCGGAGAAGCCGCAGCCGTGGGGCTGCCTCTGGCGCAGGCCTTCGCACCGCTTGTAGCCTACCAGGACGCCATCTCCTCCGCCCTGGCCCAGGGGAGCCCCGTGCAGCTGCACAGGGTCAGGCTCACGGTCTCCGGGGACCAAAGGCTCATCGACCTCCAGGTGTTCCCCATGCTCGCCGAAGGGCTGACGCGCGGCGCGGTCATCCGCCTGGACGACGTCACCGAGCGGGTGCGCATGGAGGAACTCGTCCTCCAGACCGAGAAGATGATGAGCGTGGGGGGGCTGGCAGCGGGCATGGCCCACGAGATAAACAATCCGCTGGGCGGCATCCTGCAGAGCGTGCAGATCGTGAAGCGCCGCCTGTTCTCCGACCTGCCCGGCAACTCCCGGAGCGCGCAGGAGGCGGGCTGTTCCCTGGAGGCCATCGCGAGCTACCTGGAATCACGCGAGGTCCCCAAGTTCCTGGACGCCATCCAGGATGCAGGCAAGCGCGCCGCGCACATCGTTTCCAACATGCTGGAGTTCAGCCGCCGCAGCGAGTCCAAGATGGCCCCGGCGGACCTGGCGGAGCTTATGGAAAAGGCCCTGGAGCTGGCCGAAAGCGACTACGACCTCAAGCGCAAGTACGATTTCCGGCGCATCGAGATAATACGCGACTTCCCCGACGCGCCGCTGGTCGCCCGCTGCACCAAGACCGAAATCGAGCAGGTGGTGCTGAACCTCATCAAGAACGCGGCCCAGGCGCTGGCCTCCAACCCACCCGCAGGCCAGCGCCCGCGCATCGCGCTACGCCTGTCGGAGGAAGGAGCGTCCGCCCGCATAGCCGTGGAAGACAACGGGCCGGGCATGGACGAAGCCATCCGCAAGCGGGTGTTCGAGCCGTTCTTCACCACCAAGGCTCCGGGCCTGGGCACGGGGCTCGGCCTCTCGGTGAGTTACTTCATCATCACCCAGAACCACGGCGGCGACATGGCCGTGGAATCGTCCCCCGGACGCGGGGCGCGCTTCATCATCCGCCTGCCACTGGATATTTCAGAGTCGGTTTCAGACTGACGCACACACGCGGCAGGCAACTTTGCCGCTCCCCAAATCAGGAGAATCAGGCCGGGGTCTGCCCGGCACGGATGTCCGCGATGGTCTTCTTTATGCGCTCGATGCGCTTCTCGTCGGCGGGATGCGTGGAGAGAAACGCCAGGGTGCGCGACGACTGCGGGTTCTTGCGCATGTTCTCCCAGAAGCGTACGGCGGCGTCCATGTCGTACCCGGCCTTGGCCATCAGGTGCAGGCCGATGGCGTCGGCCTCGTGCTCGTGCTTGCGGCTGTAGGGCAGCATGACCCCAAGGCTCGCCCCGTACCCCCACACCTTGGAGGCGATCTGCCCAAGACGCGGGTCCTCCTCGCTCAGCACGAAGTTCAAGATGGCCCCCCCGAGCTGCGCCCCCATCTCCATGGTGGCCCGCTCCGCGCCGTGCCTGGCCATGGCGTGAGCCACCTCGTGGGCCATCACCGTGGCGAGCTGAGCGTCGTCCTGCACGTACTTGAAGAGCCCGGAATACACGAAGATCTTGCCGCCCGGCAGGCAGAAGGCGTTGGGCACGGAGTCGTTGTCGATGACGTGGAACTCCCACTGCATGCCCTTCTCGCCGCTGGCGGCGGCCACGCGCGCGCCGACCCGCTTCACGGCCTCGATCTGGGCCTGGTTGCGCGAGAGCCGCTCCGTGCCCAGGATCTCGCGCGCCGCCTGCGCGCCCATGGCCCGTTCCTGGCTCTGGGGGATGACGATGAGCTGCTTGCGCTCGGTGTAGGGTGCGGAGTCGCACCCGGCGGCCAGCAGCGCGGCCGCCAGCGTCAGTGTGAGGAAAAGCGCGGAGAAGATGTTTTTCATGAGCGTGCAAGCCCCCGGATTATCGTCTGTGCCCGCATGGCGGTCCGGTTGCCCGGCCCCAAGCTGGAGTTAAACAGGTAAAGCCCCGACATCGCAAGTCAACGTAAAATTTCGTTCATGAAGGCGCTTGCGCCGTACGCGCCCGCCGGAGGACGGACGTGCTGACGGGGCTGCATCTCTTTGGCCATCCGTTCCATACCCAAGCCCTGCCCCCTGCCGGTTGCGGTTGCGCGCACGGCCCGCCTGGCCTACAATACGCAATATATACAGGTACCCATATCATCGCCACACACTCGACACCCGGAGGCCACTCGTGCGTTTCAGCTCCAGAATGTCCGGCGTTCGCCGCTCCTATATCCGTGAAATCCTGAAAGTCACACAGAACCCCGAGGTCATCTCCTTCGCGGGCGGGCTCCCAAGCCCCGACCACTTTCCTGCACAAGCCTTCGCCAAGGCGGCTTCCGAGGTGCTCACCGATTGCGGCCCCCAGGCGCTCCAATACTCCATCACCGAGGGACACCCGCCCCTTCGCGAGTTCATCTCCCGGCGCTACAAGGAGACCTGGGGCCTGGACATCCCCATGGAGCAGATCCTCATCACCACCGGCTCGCAGCAGGGCCTGGACCTCATGGCCAAGGTGATGCTGGACGTGGGCGACGAGGTGCTGATCGAGCGCCCCGGCTACCTGGGCGCCATCCAGGCCTTTTCGCTGATGGGCGCGCAGTTCCTCACAGCGGACCTGGTGCCCGGCGGCGTGAACCTGGACCAGCTGGCCCAGCGTCTGCGCGAGCGCCCCAAGATCTTCTACGCCGTGCCCAGCTTCCAGAACCCCTCCGGGGCCACCTACGACGCGGACACCCGGCGCGAAGTGGCCCGCCTGATCGAGGAGAGCGACACCATCCTGCTGGAGGACAACCCCTACGGCGAGCTGCGCTTCAAGGGTGAGGACGTGCCGCCCATCCGGGCCTTCATGGGGTCGGACAAGGCCGCGCTCATGGGAAGCTTCTCCAAGATCGCCAGCCCCGGCATGCGCATCGGCTGGATAGCCGCCGGCCCGGACCTGTTCCACGCCCTGGTGACCGCCAAGCAGGCCTCGGACCTGCACACCTCCATCTTCGCCCAGCGCGTGCTGCACCGGTTCCTGGAGACCAACGACCTTGACGCCCACATCGCGGTGATCCGCAAGGCCTACGGCGAGCGGCGCGACCTGATGGTGGAGGTCATCAAGCGCGAGTTCCCGGCGGAGGTGCGCTGCACCGAGCCCGAGGGCGGCATGTTCCTGTGGGGCGAGCTGCCCAAGGGCGTGAGCGCGGAGGAGGTCTTCGCCAAGGCCATCGAGCGCAAGGTGGCCTTTGTTCCCGGTCTGCCCTTCTACGTGGACGGCACGGACAACGCCTTCCGCCTGAACTTCTCCAACTCCACGCCCGAGCGCATCGAGGAAGGCATCACCCGCCTGGGCGCGTGCCTGAAGGAAGTGCTGGCCCGCCACGCCTCAACTGCGAGCGGCTGCCAGTGCGACGCTGGCGCTCCGCTGGAAATCTAGACGCTCCCCTCTTCTCCCCGAGTCCCCATCCGGGGCTCAGGGAGAGGAACATGTTGACATTTGCATGTACAAACATCAAAGTCCCGCCATGGCCGACTCCAAAACGCTCCTCGAAAACTGCCTGTACTTCACGGCAAACGCGCTGGCGCGCACCATCACGCGCCTGGCCGAGGAGGCTTTTGCGCCTGTTGGCCTGTCGCCTTCCCAGGCGTTTCTTCTCATGCTGGCCCTGGAGTCGCCGGGTATAACCCCCACAGAACTCGCCTCCCGCCTTCACCTTGCCCCCTCCACGGTAAGCCGACTGGCGGACGGACTGGTGCGCCGGACTCTTCTGGAACGCCGCTCCCAGGGCAAGGCGGCCCATTTCCACCCGACAGCCCAAGGCAAGGACATGAGCGCCTCCATCGCCGCCGCCTGGAAATCCCTGCACCGGCGCTACTCTGACGTGCTGGGCGAGGACACTGGCACGGACCTGACCCGGGTGATCCATCAGTCCTGCCAGATTCTGGACCAATCCTGAGGCCCCCTTTTTTTACCCTTTTCACTTGCATGCACACGCAACAATACCCAGGAGAACACCCCATGAAAAAGGATCTCGGACCCGCCACCGCCATGTATCCTTCCCTGACCACCATCGTGGGCGCAGTGGTGAACGGGCGGCCAAATTTCCTGGCCGTGGCCCACGTGGGCATCATGAACCACGGGCAGCCGCAGTACATCTCGGTTGGCATCAACAAATCCCACTACAGCGGGCCGGGAATCCACGAGCACCGGGAGTTCAGCGTGAACATCCCCTCCGAGGCCCTGATGGCGGAAACCGACTACGTGGGCATCGTCTCCGGCAAGAAGACGGACAAATCCACGCTGTTCGAGCTGTTCACCGGAGAGCTCCAGCACGCGCCGCTCATCGCGCAGTGCCCGGTGTGCATGGAGTGCCGCCTGCACCAGGTGGTGGATTTTCCCTCGCATGAGGTGTTCATCGGCGAGATCGTGAAGACCTGGGCGGACGAGAGCATTCTGACGGAAAAAGGCCACATCGACCCGGCCAAGGTTCGGCCTTTGCTCTTCGACATGGGGACGCTGTCCTATTACGGCCTGGGGCCGGTGCTGGGCGGCTGCTGGAACGTGGGGAAGAAGCTCAAGAAGGGCTAGACGATTTTCGAGTATGCCTCAATCACGGGCGGAGACGGCTTTGCGTCTCCGTCCGCGAAATCTCCGGCTCCACCGGGAGCCAGCCTGGAATACGTCTCTCGAACCGGAACGACGCGAAGCGGTAGGGGATTCCAAAGGGACTTGTCCCTTTGGCCGCCGGAGGCCTCTTCCCTCTCACCGAGTGTTGCGTCCTCACAATCCGTCCATACGGATTTTCAAGACAAACAGCCAAAACCATTTATTTTGATTTTGAAGAACATATTCATGTTTTTCAAAAACGCGACACTCGCCTCACCCCACCCTCACGCGCTCCTGGCCTTGCCGCACTCCTGTTCCAGCGATGGCTCGTATCCTTCGCCAACGTACAGCTCCGCGCCGCCCATGCTCTGCTCGTAGGCCGCGCCCCAGTCGCGAAGTTCCTTCAATATCGGCACGAGCCCGTCACCAAGCTTTGTCAGCGAATACTCCACTCGCGGCGGCACTTCCCGGTACACCTCGCGATGGATCACCGCGTCGGCCTCCAGCTCGCGCAGTTGCCGGGCCAGCATACGCTCGGTCACCCCGCCGATGCTGCGGCGCAGGTCGCTGAAACGCATGACGCCCTCGGTTGCCAGATGATACAGGATGATCGGCTTCCACTTGCCCCCCATGATCTGGAGGGTCAGCTCGAAGAAGCAGCGGTAGGTCTTTCCGTTCAATTCCTTGGTCTTGCAGGGGGTGATCACGGCTTCGCTCCTCACTATACTATTCGTCAGTATGGCACATTGAAGACAGTACTTGCGCTTGCAGGCTGTTCCTTGCATATGACCCAGCATGAGGGCACGTCAAGCGCCCAAAAACCGTTTCACGGGAGAACACATCATGAAAGCAGTTGCCATCAACGGCAGCCCCCGCAAGGGCGGCAATACGGAGATCATGCTTCGCGAGGCCCTGAAACCCCTTGACGCCGCAGGCTGGGAGACCTCCTTCATCCAGCTTGGCGCGAAAAAGATCCGTGGCTGCATCGCCTGCTACAAGTGCTTCGAGAACAAGGACCGCCAGTGCGCCGTGAAGAACGACGTGGCCAACGACTGCCTGGCCGAGATGTTCGCGGCGGACGCCATCATCCTGGGCACGCCCACCTACTTCACCGACGTCACCGCCGAGCTCAAGGCGCTGCTGGACCGCTCGGGGCTGGTGTCCATCGCCAACGGATCGCTGCTGGCAGGCAAGATCGGCGCGGCAGTGGTGGCCGTGCGGCGCGGCGGGGCGACGCATGCCTACGACACCATCAACCACATGTACCTGATGTCTGGCATGATCGTTCCCGGATCCATCTACTGGAACATCGGCTACGGCCTGAACCCCGGCGAGGTGAGCGGCGACGAGGAGGCCATGCGCAACATGAACCACCTGGGCCGCGCCATCGACTGGCTGGGCCGCTGCGTGAAGCCCAACATGGGCAGCTACCCGGCCATGAACCAAGCTGGCGAGAAATAGCCCGGACAGTGCGATAGGCTGGCGGGCTGGCACACGGGCAACGTGCAAATGCCGAAAGGGCCGGCGTCTGACGTCCCGGCAGGCCTTGGAACCGACCGACGACCCGGAGTATGCCGAGGCCGGGCGGCCCACAGGCCGAACACGAACCATCGAGGAGTCGAGAACATGGCGAATCTGACCGTGGTGGCCACCATCGTGGCCAAGCCCGGATGCGAGAAGGATGTGGAAGCGCTGCTGACCGGGCTCGTGGAGCCCTCGCGCAAGGACAAGGGCTGTCTGCTGTATGACCTGCACCGGGCCGTCGATCTGCCGGGGACCTTCCTGTTCTACGAGACCTGGGAGAGCAAGGAGCTTCTGGACGCGCACCTGGAGACGCCGCACCTGTTGAATATGCGCGACAAACTGGGGCCGTTGGCGCAGTCCACGGAGATCAAGCTGCTGGAGAAGATCAGCTAGAATTTGCGAATTGAGAGCTGAGGTGAGACTGCCGGGGACTGGTGCGTAATGCCGGTCCCCGGCAGGTCGTGTTTTATGCGTGGGGGGATGCGTGGAGGAAAGCCTCCGGCGGCCAGAGGGCTTCGCCCTCTGGACACCCTCATGGGTCTGCGTTGTCTGGCTGCGCGTAGGGGTGCGGCCAGTTGGAGTGCAACGCGGATATCAGGAACGGTCTTGGGTTCGATGTGCTCCAGCCCCTACAATCCGAACCAGACGAGAACAGCCCGCCCCTATCCGAAGCGACACGTTCATGCCGCCAAATGCAGCGCCGCTACCCCAGGTTCTTGGCCACAAACTCCCAGTTCACCAGCTTCTCCAGCACGTCCTTCAGGTAGTCGGCCCGGCGGTTCTGGTAGTCCAGGTAATAGGCGTGCTCCCAGACGTCCACGGTCAGAAGCGGCTTCTGGCCGTTCACCATGGGGTTCATGGCGTTGGGGGTCTTCACCACCTTGAGCGCACCCGCATCCGCCACCAGCCAGGCCCAGCCGCTGCCGAACTGGGTCATGCCAGCCTCGCTGAAGGCCTTCACGAACCCGTCATAGCTGCCGAATGCTGCGTTCAGGGCCTCGGCCAGCTTGCCCGTGGGCTTGCCGCCCCCGCCCTTCTTCAAGCCCGCAAAGTAGAACGTGTGGTTCCAGGACTGGGCCGCGTTGTTGAAAAGCCCCGCCGCAGCAGGGTCCTTGGCCGCGTCCAGGAACACCTTCTCCAGGGTCATCCCCTCGGCGTGCTTGCCCTCCAGGGCTTTGTTCATGTTGTCGTAATAGGCCTTGGTGTGCTTTCCGTAGTGGAAGGACAAAGTCTTCGCGGATATGACAGGTTCCAGGGCGTCTTCGGGATACGGCAGGGCAGGTATGGCAAACATGGGTGATCCTTGTGCGTGGACGGGTTGGGGTGAGAGGAAACCAAGCGCGCCAGCCGCCGCCACTGTGACGGTCGCCGCCGCCAACCCGCCAAACTCCCTGCGGGTCATGCCTTTCGCGGTCTTATCTTGCATCGTGCGCCTCCGTGAGGTGCCGCCCGCGCGACAGGACGCGACAGGCGGAAAGGGATTTCGATCCTCCTTCCTTGCTCCCGCCATGCGCGAGTGTCAAGCAATCAGCGAGGGCGTCGATCCAGGCAGCGGGTTTCGGCCATTTGACGCGGGGATGCATTCAATCCGTAACGCAGGCCCGGCAATAGGATGCAGGATTTTGAACATCCAAATATCCGGAGGGAAACCCATGCTCCTGGCAAGACCGTCCACCCGCCGCCTGACCATGCTCCTGTGGCTGGCGCTGGCCCTTATCTTCGCGGCCCAGGCGACTGCCGCCGCCGCTGCCGACAAACCTGCCAAGTACGTCTTCTACTTCATCGGAGACGGCCTGGCCCAGGCCCAGCGCACCGCCGCCGAGTACTACCTGGCTGCCGAAAAGGGCATGGAAAAGCCCGGCCTGGTCAAGCTCACCATGAGCTCCTTCCCGGTCCAGGGCGCAACCACCACCTACTCGCTGAACTCCATCATCACCGACTCCGGCGCAGCGGGCGTGGCCCTGGCCAGCGGCGTGAAGACCTACAACGGCGCAATCGGCGTGGACGGCGAGAAGAAATCCGTGCCCACCGTGGCCGAGATCGCCAAGCAGAAGGGTATGAAGGTCGGCATCGTGTCCACCGTGTCCCTGGATCACGCCACCCCGGCCTGCTTCTACGCCCACCAGCCCAGCCGCAACAACTACTACGAAATCTCCATGCAGGCCGCAGACTCCGGCTTCGACTACTTCGCAGGCGGCGGCTTCAAGGATCCCGAGGGCAAGAAGTCCAAGAAGGAAGGCGACAAGCCGAACGCCTTGGAGAGCTTCAAGTCCAAGGGCTACACGGTGCTGAATTCGCGCGACGAAATCCTGGCCCTCAAGCCCGGACAGAAAGTGCTGGCCGTCAACCCCGTGCTGGACGCCGACAAGGCCATGCCCTACGCCATGGACGTTGATCCGGCCAAGGAGGTCACCCTGGCCCAGTTCACGGCCAAGGGCATCGAACTGCTGGACAACCCCAAGGGATTCTTCATGATGATCGAGGGCGGCAAGGTCGACTGGGCCTGCCACGCCAACGACGCCGTGGCCTCCATCAAGGACGTGCTGTCCCTGGACGACGCCGTGGCCCAGGCCGTGGATTTCGCCAGGAAGCACCCGGACGAAACCCTGATCGTGGTCACCGGCGACCACGAGTGCGGCGGCATGAGCCTGGGCTTCGCCGGAACCAAGTACGGCAACTATTACAGCTACCTGAAAAACCAGAAGCTCTCCTTCCTGGCCTTCTCCAACAAGCTGAAGGAATACAAGAAGAACACCCCTGCGGACAAAGCCAATCTGGCCGACGTGGCCGGGCTCATCAAGGAAGGCTTCGGCCTGGTGATCCCCACCGCCGCCGACCTGGAAGAGATGAAGAAGTCTCCCAAGCCCAACGAGGACGTCACCTCCCCCGCCGACACCTACGGCATGTACCTCAAGGATTACGAGCTGGTCATGGTTGAGGACGCCTTCAAGCGCTCCCTGTCCGGCGAGGGCGAAAAATCCAAGGACTCCGCCGAATACCTGCGCTACGGCGACTATGAACCCCTGACCGTCACCCTGACCCGTATCCTGGACTCCAAGGCCGGACTGGCCTGGACCACCTACTCCCATACGGGCATGCCGGTCATGACCTCGGCCATGGGAACCGGCGCCAAGGCCTTCGAGGGCTATTACGACAACACCGAGCTGGCCAAGCGCCTGATGAGCATCGTGGACCCCACGAAGAAGCTGGCCTCGAACTGATCGCCTTTCGTTCTCCCAATAATACGGCGCATGGTGCATAGTAACGATCATTCGCAATAGTTATAAGGGATTCCAAAGGGCGCAGCCCTTTGGCCGCCGGAGGCTCTCCGACCTGACCACCTCTCCGGCACTCAGCCAGCAACCTGTCACTTCTCCGGGGCGCGCCGCATGCGGCGCGCCCCGCTTTCACACCCATGCACCAAAACGACAGCATCCCCGGCCCAGCCGGTCCCCCGGCAGCCGCCAGCCGCCGCAGGGACATCATACTCACTGCCGCTTTCGCAGTCCTGACTGTCTCGCTCTGGTTCCTGCCAACAGACTTCGAGAACCGCCTGCCCACAGGCACCCAGGCCGTGAAGGCCGAGATAACCGCAACAGACAACAGCAACCTGCGGCAATACGGCGTGGTGCTGGAAGGCGACCAGCGGGTCCAGGCCCTGGTGCTGGAGGGCCCCTTCAAGGGCCGCACCGTCACGGCGGACAATCTGTTTCTGGGCAAGCTCGAGATGGACAAGCAGTTCAAGGTCGGGGACATGGCCCTGGTGGCGCTGACGGTGTCAGGGGGCGAGGTGGTCAACGCCGTGGCCCAGGACTATTATCGCCTGGACATCCAGCTGTGGGTCATGGGGCTGTTCGCGGTGTTCCTGGTGGCCTACGCGGGCTGGACCGGCCTCAAGGCGCTCCTGAGCTTCCTGTTCGCCGCCCTGGCCATCTGGAAGGTCATGGTGCCTCTGTTCCTCAAGGACTACGACCCCATCGGCGTGACCCTTGTCGTACTGGCCGTGCTCATGGCCTCGGTGCTGTTCCTGGTGGGCGGGGTGAACCGCAAGGCTTTGGCCGCGTATCTGGGATCGCTTCTGGGCGTGGCCGCCACCTGCGCCATGGCCGTGGGATTCTCGGAAGGGTTTCATCTGCACGGTTCGGTGAAGGCCTACGCCGAGACGCTTTTTTACTCGGGCTATCCGCACCTGAACCTGACGCGGATATTCCTGGCCACGGTGTTTCTGGGCTCAAGCGGCGCGGTGATGGACCTGGCCATGGACGTTGCCGCCAGCATGGAGGAGGTGTCCGCGCATCATACCGGAGAAGGGGCCGGCATCGGCTTCTGGAAGCTCTTTCTCTCGGGGCTGCGGGTGGGGCGCGTGGTGGTGGGAACCATGACCACCACGCTGCTGCTGGCCTATTCCGGCGGTTCCATGGCGCTTTTCATGGTGTTCATGGCCCAGGGCGTGCCCATGGCCAACGTGTTCAATATGAACCACGTGGCCGCCGAGGTGCTGAACACCCTGGTGGGCAGCTTCGGGCTGGTGCTGGTGGCCCCGTTCACGGCGCTCATGGGGGCGTGGCTGCTGGCCGGGCGCAAGGCCCGGCATCCGGAGGTCGTCAGCTGAAAAGCTTCGCCGCACTCCATCGTTCAAGCATGTATGACGCTAATCAAAGAGAACCATTTTATGGCTTAAGGAAAACATGTTCATGTTTTCCTTAATCGCGACACTAAAGGGGCTTTTGCGCGCTGAAGTGCATCCCCATGGTCACGGGAGAGCTCTTGAAGCCCGTCTCACCGTGGCTGGCCGCGTTCACGAAACCTGCCGTAGCGAGCATGTCCAGGAACGCCGTTCCCGGTATCGCGCCGCCCTGTCAGGTGAACCAGGAGGCTACGGCGTCCCCCGGCGCACTGGGCGCAGGCCCTGTGAGCATCTGGTCGGCTATCTGGAGCCTCCCGCCGGGCTTGAGCACCCGGAAGGCCTCAGCCAGGGCCGCCTGTTTGTCGATCACCAGGTTGTAGACCCCGCTCGAGATGAGCAGGTCAAAGACGGCATCCTCAAAAGGCAGTTTCTCGGCGGAGCCTTCCACGAATTCCACGTTCCGCGCGCCAGCCGCCTGGGCGTTCAGGCGGGCCGTACCCAGCATATCGGGAGACATTTCCAGGCCCACGGCGCGGCCTGCCTCACCGACCAGTTCCGCCGCCACCAGCGTGTCCACGCCGCAGCCGCAGCCCACGTCCAGCACCGCCTGCCCTTTTGCGGGCACACCCATGGAGAACGGGTTGCCCACCCCGCAGAAGCACTCCAGCACGGCAGGCGGCAGGTGCTTGAGCCACTGGGGCGCGTAGCCCTGGCCGTCAAGCCCGGCCTGGCCCGTGGGATACCTGAACAGTCCGGCGGCGGAGGAAGCCACCTTGCGGTACTTGTCCCTGATGGACGCCTCGATCTGGCTGCGTTGCTCGGTGGTTATTTGCATAGACTAAGTCTATTAATGCCTCGCTAAATCGTCAAGAAATCTGATTGCACTGGACCGCCACAGCCCATCTTGCCATTTTTGCCAAATTGCTTACTCTTCAAGGCATGCCTCACCAAGGAGGGTTGCACCCGTGAGTATTGAATCCGCAACTGCATACATGGAACGCATGCGCCTGGACCCCGAATTTCGCGCCAAGGTGAACGAATGCCAGGACGCGGCCGCCAACTGGGCCTACCTGCGCGAAAACGGCTTCGACTTCACCGTGGACGAGTTCAAGCAGGCCCAGAAAGCCGTGTACGAGACCCACGGAACGGACCAGCTTCCCAAGAAAGACTGAAGCGAAAAAGGCTGAACCGGGCTCCCCATGCGCCCGGCCAGCCGGTTGGCTGTACCGGCCCGGGAGAGCCCGTGCGCTCCTGGGCCGCCCTGCCGCGCCGGCCCTTTCAACCGTTACGGCCGACGCGCTCAACCCGGCTTTCCCCTCCCTCCGGCCTGTTTTGTCCTACTCTGCCGGTCCGGCTCAACCCGCGCTGCCCAGCTCTGCCCAGCTCTGTTTGACCGTTCTCGGCTTTTTCCCTATTTCTGGCTGGTTCGGCAACTTCGTGAAAAAGGATTCACCATGAGCGATACCGTCAAAGAGCATCTGGACTTTCTACGCACCATCGTCGACGAGGACCTGAAAAGCGGCAAGTACGCCTCCGTGGCCACCCGCTTTCCTCCCGAGCCCAACGGCTACCTCCACGTCGGCCACGCCAAGTCCATCTGCCTCAACTTCGGCATCGCCAAGCAGTTCGGCGGCACCTGCAACCTGCGCTTCGACGACACCAACCCCTCCAAGGAGGAGCAGGAATACGTCGATTCCATCCAGGCCGACGTCAACTGGCTGGGCTTCTCCTGGGACGACCGCATGTATTTCGCGTCCGACTACTTCGAGAAGCTCTACGAATTCGCCGAAATGCTTATCCAGCGCGGCCTGGCCTACGTGGACGACCAGACCGCCGAGCAAATCCGCGAGGCGCGCGGCACCCTGACCGAACCCGGCATCGACAGCCCCTACCGCACCCGCTCCGTGGACGAGAACCTGGACCTGTTCCGGCGCATGCGCGCGGGCGACTTCCCGGACGGCGCACGCGTGCTGCGGGCCAAGATCGACATGTCCTCGCCCAACATCGTGATGCGCGACCCCACCCTGTACCGCATCCGACACGCCCATCACCACCGCACCGGGGATGCGTGGTGCATCTATCCGATGTACGACTTCACCCACTGCATCTCGGATGCGCTGGAGCACATCACCCACTCCATCTGCACCCTGGAGTTCGAGAACAACCGCGAGCTCTACGACTGGGTGCTGGACAACCTGCCCGTGCCGTCGCGCCCGCGCCAGTACGAGTTCGCGCGCCTGAACCTGACCTACGTGGTTGTCAGCAAGCGCCGCCTGATCCAGTTGGTCAGCGAAGGCCACGTCACCGGCTGGGACGACCCGCGCATGCCCACCATCCAGGGCCTTCGCCGCCGTGGCTACACGCCCGAGTCCATCCGCCTGTTCGCGGAGCGCATCGGCGTGGCCCGCGCCGCCAACACCGTGGAAATCGAGATGCTGGAAGCCTGCCTGCGCGAGGACCTGAACGACCGCGCCCCCCGCGCCCTGGCCGTTCTGCGCCCGGTGAAGGTGGTCATCACCAACTATCCCGAGGGCCAGGAAGAGATCTTCGAGTGCCCCAACCACACCGAGAAGCCCGAGCTGGGAACGCGCCAGATCCCCTTCTCGCGCGAGCTGTACATCGAGCAGGACGACTTCCGCGAAGTGCCGCCCAAGGGCTACCACCGCCTGTCGCCCGGAAAGGAAGTGCGCCTGCGCCACGCCTATTACGTCACCTGCACCGACGTGCTGAAGGACCCCGAGACCGGCGAAGTGACCGAGATCCGCTGCACCTACGATCCGGCCACGCGCGGCGGCTGGTCCAATGACGGTCGCAAGGTCAAGGGCACCATCCACTGGGTGAGCGCACAACACGCGGCCTGGGCCGAAGTGCGCCTCTACGACCGCCTGTTCACCAAGCCAGACCCCATGGCAGTGGAAGAAGGCAAGGATTTCAAGGACTACGTGAACCCCAACGCCCTGGAAGTGCTGCCCAACTGCCCGGTGGAGCCAAGCCTCGCCCAGGCCACGCCCGAACAGTTCTTCCAGTTCGAACGCCTGGGATATTTCGTGGCCGACAGGCGCGACCACGGCCCGGACCGGCTGGTGTTCAACAGGAGTGTCGGACTAAGGGACTCCTGGGCCAAGCAGGAAAAGAAGGGCGCGTAGACCCTTCCCGCCTGTGCGACTGATCACCCGCGAACCAGATGCACCGTCTGGTTCGCGGGCTTGTTTTGCGCAGGCCCTGCGCCCCCGATTTTCAGGAGAGTACCCGCATGACACCAGCATCCGACGCCAGCCCGGTCAAACTCGCGCAGAACCAAGCCGCCAGGACCTTCTCCCTCCGGGAATGGTCGGAGCGCAACGCATCGCTGATCTGTCTGTGGATCATCATCGCCTGCGGATTCTGGCTGCGCTTCCTGCATCTGGGCACTCCTTCCCTGTGGTGGAACGAGCATCTGGTACCCCTCACGGCCCGATTTCCGCTGGCCTACATCTTCGACTGGACTCGGCTGTGCGAGATTCACCCACCCTACCTGTACATGTTCACCAAGTTCGTCCTGCTCATGGACGACTCCGACTTCACCTTGCGCCTCTTTCCGGCACTGACCGGCGTCGCGGCCATCGTGGTCGCCTACAAAGGCTACAGGGGCATCCTCGGGGAGAACGGAGCCCTTGTCCTTGCCGCGTTCATTGCCGTGAACCCCTTGCATCTCTTCTTGTCGCGCCAGCTCCGGCCCTACGCGCCCTTCATGCTGCTGTATCTGCTGAAGCTTCCGGTCTATTTTGCCCTGTTCGAGCGCAGCACTTCCAGGCGCCAAGCGGGCCTGTTCGCGCTGAACCTCCTGATGTTCTCGCTCAATTACCTGTCCTTCCTGCTGGTCTTCTGCGAAACCATCATCCTGGCCTTGGGGCTCCTGCTCCGGTCCAGGCCGTGGCTTCGCACGTCGTTTCTCTACGGTCTTCTTGGCGTGGCATCGTCCCTGCCGGTGCTTTGGCCGTTCCTGTCCAGGTCGGCAATCATCAAGGCTGAGATCAACCCCTTCACGTCCACGGCAGCGGACACTGTCCGCATCAGCCTGGATAACATCGGCAAGGCGCTCTATTTCTTCGAAAATCCCCTCCTGGTTGGGGCGATTGGATGCATGGCCGCGCTGGGATTCGTGTTGCTGTGGCGCAGGAACCGGGTTGTGGCCGCAGTCACAATGGCGCTTATCGTCACCCCGCTGGTGGTGCTGATTCTGGGCAAATACGGCTATGATTTCCGCCCCTGGAACGCCGTGTTCCTCATTCCGCTGCTGCTCATGCCAGTGGCCTGCTGCGCTGCCGGGCTTTTGCGCAGCGCTGCCGCAGCCCGCATCTTCGCTGCCGCGCTGGCGGTTTCCGGTATGGTTCACATCACCTCCCAGCACTGGGAAGCCTACTACACGGAGTATTCAGGCATCGAGGGGGGCTATCTGAAGCCCATGGGGCGCAGGCAGGCATCTTTCCTGGTGGCGGGAGAGCCCCTGGCCTGTCTCGACTCGGGCCAGTCCAGCGCGCTGGGATGGTACTTCTCCCAATGGTTCCAGCCGAGCCCACTGGCCAATCAGCATGTAGGCCAGGACCGCAAGGAGACCCGCTTCGTCCTGGCGGGCTACCGGGACGACGCTCCTGCCGGACGTGCGGAAGTGTTGGACCAGTTCACCATTCGCGGCGTCACTGCGGCGCGTCTTCGGGTCCCCTTCGAGCGGCCCTCCATCGTTACGCTGCCCTCCTCCGTCGCCCTGAATGCCGATCCGTATTCCGTCTATTCCAAAGCCAGCGAAATCACGGACGCCTCCCCCTGCTACGGCATGGGCTATCAGTTCATGCCCTCACGCCACAACGCTCCCACCATGATGCTCTTCGAGGTGGACAACGCCAACGCCTCGCGCACCCAGCAGCTCAAGCTGGACCTCAATTTCCACAACCACGGCGAGGGCAACTCCTTTCGCCTCCAGGGGCGCTTCGACGCAGAGGAATGGCAGGACTTGTTCACTCAGGAAGGCCCCACCAAAAGCGGGCAGGCCGTGCTGACGTTCAGGAGGTTCTCCCCCTACAAGCGCCTGGCGCTGCGGGTCGTCATGCTGGCCGTACCCGTGAGCCCGTCATATCCCGGCGACAACCTGGAGAGCGTCGCCTTCAAGGGGCTTCGCATTGACGCTGCGCCGCTGCATGGCGATCTTTTCAAGCCCGTCGGCCTTGACCCCACCATTTCCATGTCAGGATTGAACAGCGTAGAGTCCGAACAACACAACCACTGGCGCTGGGCTGTGGGAAAGAGCTCCACCGTCTCTTTCGACGCTCCCCCCGGCAGGGACCACATGACGTTGCGCTTCGCCGTGAACAACCCCATTCCCGGCCAGAAGATCGATGTTCTGGTGAATGGAGTCCGGACCGCCACGCTCCAGGACCTGCCCGCGCACCCCTGGATGCGCGCATTCGCGGAACAGGAATTACGCATCCCGGTAACACCGGGGCAGAACGTTCTGGAGTTTGCGTATTCCATGCAGAATGGACACGGGTTCGTCTTCAACGACAAGGACTCCACTCCGTACGCAGTCGCCTTCACCCGGCTGGAGCTCGATTTTTGATCCAGGCGTGGACTTGCCTGGACACTGCCGCTTTCGGGTTGTCCGTCCGCAGGGCCGCCGCGTCGTTGACACGCGGTTCAGCCCTGTTCCTTCCAGCCTCGGACACCCGCCGACCTCTGAGTCGCTGCCCTGGCGCCTGGGCGGCATCTGCGCGAAACCCTCTATCGGGTCCAGGGGGACAACAGTCGGGCCACCGGCGGGTGCAGGGCGGAGCCCGCCGGGGTCTGGGGCAGCGCCCCAGCCTCAGCTACTTGAGCCCCTGCTGGGCGCGCAGTTCGGCCTTGGCTTCGTTGAAATCGCTCTGGAATTGCGGGCTTGCGAACAGGTCGGCCAGGAATATGCCGGTCTCCATCTGGGCGGCGCAGACGTCGGTGGGCCAATGCTGCCCCAGGATCAGGCGGTTCAGGCCGTACTGGACGCCGTAGGTCAGGAGCTGCCCCTGTTTTTCCGGGATCATGTCGCCGAGCAGCACGCCGTCGACGAGTCCCAGCAGGGCGTGGCTGCTGGGGTAGGACGCAGGGGTGACGGGCCCATGGCTGTTGTAGATATTTTTCAGGGTATCGTTGGCGTTCTGGGTGTTGATGGTGACTTTCTGGAAGAAGCTGGTCGTGGCCGGGAGGTTCTGGGCGGTGAAGTCCTCGCCGAGCACAGCGGAGAAGTCGAAGACCGAAGGGATGGCGTCCGCCTGGGCCTGGGCCACCATCTGTGGGGTGGCGGTATTCATGACGGTGTTCAGGATGAGCATGTTTGCGCCTTGCGCGGCGGTCCCTGGGGCAGGCGGCTGCGGCAGGAGCATAAGTGCTTGCAACGCAGCCGCGTTGCTGGAGAAATACGCGTCGGGACCCAGGGATTGGCCCAGGCAAAATGTTGGCAGGGCCAGGGCCACAACAACGGCCATGGACGCGGCGAATGGTCGCATGCTGCTTCTCCTCGCTTGTTGATCGGATGACATGATTTAGGACATGTGCTGATTCTCAAGGCCTGATACGGTTGTATGTTTCGAATCAATCATGGACATTGCTTATGACAGACGAACACTCTTTTCAATCATGCCATTTTTACGACTCACTTGCTTTTTTACCAATACAGTGAAGCACGGACAACCACGCCATCCGTGTCTTACACTTTTTGAACACATACGCTGCACAGCGGGAAATTGAAATACATGCGTCCTCACAAGCCTACAACGCTACTCTCAGTATTTATATTTTTATTCGTTATTTTTTCATTCCTCTGCATGGAATTTTTCGCCAGGGTCAACAAATCCATCTTGAATATTCAACCTGTTCCGCATTTTTTCAGCAACAAGCTTGGCAATCTGAAACCATACCTCAGCGCATCTGCGTTCTGGCATCCGCGCATCCCCTACCTGTATGCAACGGATGGAAACGGCTTTCGCTCAAATAGCAGCACAAGCATTGAAACACCAGACAAGCTTATCTTGTGCCTTGGCGACTCGTATACATTTGGAGTCAGTGTTCCTGACACGGCGACCTTTCCTGCTGCGCTTGAAAAGCAGCTGAACGCGAAATCAGAATCACCAGCGCCATCGTATCGGATCATCAACTCGGGGACTCCTGACACTGGCATCGAAGACATTTATCTCTATTACATCGACAAAGCGCGAAATATCAAACCGAACCTGGTCATCTTGCAATTTGACATTCACAACATACGCCTGCTCTCCAAGCCGTATCGCTACAAATTCACCAGGCAAGACTACACGTACAACATTTTCAAGGATTTTTCCCTGGCGCGCGACATATCCCGTCTTTTCATCAAGCAACTTGAACAATTTCCGGCTTATTCATTGCTTTCGAAAGAGCTTTTCGGGGATCAGACACAGCCTGACGATTCCCGCAACATGGATATTGCCACGCAATTTCTTGAAAAGCGTGAGTACACCATATCCAGGACTGTCGACGACCTCCTCTCCGAGGATAAACGGATTCTCGACGAACAGAACCTGGAAACACTCTGGCCTCTCTGGAATCGATACCTTGATGTCCTTCTGAAGCTCAAACAATCCGTTGAGTCTGACGGAATCGACTTCCTCCTGGTCATCATTCCGCACCACGAACAGATGAACTCCTTTGACAACGCCCCCTCAGCAGCACTCATCCCATTTTGCATCCAAAACAACATCAAGTATCTTGATCTTACGGACAAATTCAGATCTCTCACCCGGGACAATGGCGTCGAGCTGTTTTGCAAACCGTTTGACTACCACTGCAATGTCCTCGGCAATTCCATCATAGCAGAGGGGATCTCCAAACGAATCGACTCCATAGGCGAAGCTCCACGCAAAACCGCTGCGTTCACGAGGAACATGCCGTCCTACAATCATGCCGTTCCGGACAAGGTTATGGTTACTTTCGATGAGGCAGGATATCCACACCTCTCTTCAACAGACTTTATGGAGATTGTTCATTTCAAACGCGACAACATTATCATAAGAAAAGAAGGGGATGGCTCGATCCAGTATGTGACCTGCGACCTCAAGAACGCTCCGACCGCATCCGCAACGCTTGAGCTGCGCATAAAAAAACCAGTCGATCAGGTTGGAGCAGTATTTTTCCCGCATCTCCAGGATGGTGACAACCGCTCCAATGCATTTTCCGCGTCGCTTTCCGCCAACAATGAGGAAACCAGTTTCTCGACCGCCAACTCAAACGCTCCGGAACGCTGGAAAGACCTTGAAAACATGTACCATGTAACACTCAAACCTGCGTCGGCTCAGATCAATACAATCACTGTGAAACTTGGTTTTGTCCGCGATGGCGGGTTCATCTTCGAGAACAAAGGCGACCAATCCTTCCGGCGCTTCGAACTGCTTCTCTACCCTCCGGACAAGGGCTGAGCGCATTGCACCCCATGATGGAGCGGCATCCCGGCCATACTCCGCCTTCGCCATTTTCCTTTTCGTGAAACAGAGCCCGTGGTATTATTCCCCACGACGAATAACTCCAAGGAAAGGCCATCATGCTCTGGGACCGCCACGACCTCGAGCGCTACGAGCGCTGGCTCGCCACCCCGCACGGGGCCTACGCCCTGGCGCAGGAGTGCCGCCTGCTGGAGTGGGTGACCGCCGGTTGGCCCCGGCGCTCGCGCACGCTCCTTGAGGTGGGTTGCGGTCCTGGCATGTTCCTGGAGTTCTTCCACCGGGCAGGCTTCGACGTGACCGGCTTCGACAAGTCCCCTGTGATGCTCGAAGCCGCGCGAGAACGCCTGGGCAACCGGGCCGACTTCAATCTGGGCGACGCAACCCACCTGCCCTACGACACGGACAGCTACGACTATGTTGCCATCCTGACCCTGCTCGAGTTCGTGGAGGACCCGATGCGGGTGCTGATCGAAGCCGCGCGCGTGGCCCGGCGCGGGGTGATCGTGGGGTACGTGAACCGCTTTTCGCTCTACCGGTTGTCGGCCAAACGCCACAAACTCCTGAGCCAGGCCAGGTGGTTCACCCCCTGGGGCATGCGCAGGCTGATTCGCAGGGCAGTGGGACCGGCCCCGGTGCACGAAGGCTGCGTGCTGCCCGGCCCAACCTGGACCTGGCGCGAGGGTTTTCCCTTGTGGGGGCTTGGCCGGATGGTGCTGCCCGTACCCATCGGGGCCTACTGCGCCTTGTCCGTGGACCTCACCCGAGAGCCTCCGCTTACGCCCCTGGCCGCTTTCGCAGGCGCCCAGCCTTCAAAGAGTTTTTGACAAGTCGAGGTGTTGGGGCTAACAGCCCGTGTTTGCGAGGCGCTCCGGCGCTGAAGGAATATCTATGGAAAAAATCCAGAAAATCAAAGGTTTCGCGGACATACTGCCTCGCGACGCCCAGGTTTACGACCGCCTGGAGCAGACCGCCAAGCGTGTTTTCGCCCAATACGGCTACAAGGAAGTGCGCCTGCCCATCCTTGAGCGCACCGAATTGTTCTCGCGCTCCATCGGCGAGGAGACGGACGTGGTCCAGAAGGAGATGTACACCTTCCCGGACCGCAAGGGCCGCTCCCTGACCATGCGCCCCGAGGCCACGGCGGGCGTGGTGCGCGCCTACGTTGAGAACGGCCTGCACGCCCAGGAGGAGCTCTCCAAGCTCTACTGCGCCGGGCCGATGTTCCGCTACGAGCGTCCGCAGAAAGGCCGCATGCGCCAGTTCCACCAGATCGACGTGGAGGCTTTCGGGTCGCCCTCGCCGTACCTGGACGCCGAGATGCTCTTCATGCTGGCCCAGTTCCTGACCGAACTTGGCCTTCAGGACCTGACCTTCGAGCTGAACTCGCTGGGGTGTTCCGCCCCGGATTGCCGCCCCGCCTACAACGACGCCCTGAACGAATACTTCCGGGGCTTCGACGGCGGCCAGCTCTGCGAGGACTGCCTGCGCCGCAAGCTGACCAACCCGCTGCGCGTGCTGGACTGCAAGGTCCCGGCCTGCAAGGAGCTGACCCGCTCCGCGCCGAAGATTTCGGACTACCAGTGCCAGTCCTGCCGCGACCACTTCTCAACCGTCACCGCGCTTCTTGATGCGGGCGGGCTGAACTACACCCTGAACCCTCGACTTGTGCGCGGCCTTGATTACTATGTACGCACGACCTTCGAGGTGACCTCGGGCAAGATCGGCGCGCAGTCGGCCGTGGCTGGCGGAGGCCGCTACGACGGCCTGGTGAAGACGCTTGGCGGGCCGGACCTGCCGGGCGTGGGCTTCGCCTGCGGCATGGAGCGCCTAGCCATGCTCATGGGAGAGTGCGCCCCTGAAGCGCCTGATTTCTATCTGGCGGTGCTTGGCGAGGCCGGGCTGCACGCAGGGCTTCTGCTCACCCAGAAGCTTCGCGCCGCCGGCATGACCGGCGAATGCGCCCTGGCTGCCAAATCCGCCAAGTCCCAGATGCGCCAGGCCGGAAAATCCGGCGCACGCTTCTGCCTGATCCTGGGCGACTCGGAGCTCGAGGCCGGGACCATCGTGGTCAAGGACATGACCGCCGGAACCCAGGACACCATAAGCCAGGACTCCCTCCTGGATCATCTTCGCAAGTAACCACCGGAGCATACGTTTCATGGACCCTATTCTTTCCGCTGACGAGGCCCCCCGCGCCGCCGATCCCCTGGGAGACTGGCGCCGCACCCACACCTGCTCCAAGCTGACCGCCGCCGACATCGGCGCTGATGTCTGCATCATGGGCTGGGTGCAGTTCCGCCGCGACCATGGCGGCCTCATCTTCGTGGACCTGCGCGACCGCGAGGGCCTGACCCAGGTGGTCTTCAGCCCGGACCACGCCCCCGCTGCCCACGCGCGCGCCCACGTGGTGCGCTCCGAGTACGTGCTGGCCATTCGCGGCACGGTGCGCTCGCGCCCTGAAGGCATGGCCAACCCCAACATGGTCACCGGCGAGATCGAGGTCGTGGTCAATGACTGGAAGCTCCTGAACACCTCCAAGACCCCGCCCTTCACCATTGAGGACCGCATCGACGCGGGCGAGGCGCTGCGCCTGAAGTACCGCTACCTGGACCTTCGCCGCCCCAAGCTCGCCCAGAACTTTATCCTGCGCTCCAAGGCGGCCCAGTCCGTGCGCCGCTACCTGGACTCCCTGGGCTTCCTGGAAGTGGAGACGCCCATGCTCACCAAGTCCACGCCCGAAGGCGCGCGCGACTTCCTGGTGCCCAGCCGCGTCAACCAGGGCGAGTTCTTCGCGCTGCCCCAGTCGCCCCAGCTGTTCAAGCAGCTGCTCATGGTGGCCGGGATGGATCGCTACTACCAGATCGTCAAATGCTTCCGCGACGAGGACCTGCGCGCCGACCGCCAGCCCGAGTTCACACAGATCGATATCGAGATGAGCTTCGTGGACGAGGAGCAGGTGATGGACATGGCCGAGACCATGATCCGCACCCTGTTTCGCGAGTGCCTGAACAAGGAGCTGCCCTGCCCCTTCCCCCGCATGACCTACGACGACGCCATGCGCGACTACGGCCTGGACAAGCCCGACGTGCGCTTCGACCTGAAGCTTACCGATGTGTCGGACATCGTGTGCGGCTGCGAGCTGCGCGTGTTCGCCAAGGCCGAGCTGGTCAAGGGCCTGCGCGTTCCCGGCGGCGAGACCATGACCCGCAAGGAGATCGACGAGCTCACCGAGTTCGTGAAGATCTACGGCGCGCAGGGTCTGGCCTGGATCAAGATCCGCGAGAACGAGTGGCAGTCGCCCATCGCCAAGTTCTTCTCCGACGAGGAGCGCGCCGCCCTGGCTGAGCGCCTCCAGCTTCAGGTTGGCGACATCGTGTTCTTCCAGGCCGGTGCTTCCGACATGGTGAACAACGCCCTGGGGTATCTGCGCGTGCAGCTGGGCGAGCGCCTGGGCCTCATCGACGAGAGCGTGTTCGCGCCCCTGTGGGTGACCGATTTCCCGCTGCTTGAATACTCCCCCGAGGACAAGCGCTGGGTGGCCAAGCACCACCCCTTCACCTCGCCCAAGGACGGACACCTGGAAGTCCTGAAGTCCGATCCGGGCGCAGCCCTGGCGCGCGCCTACGACCTGGTGCTGAACGGCAGCGAGATCGGCGGCGGTTCCATCCGCAACCATACGCTCGACAAGCAGTCCGCCATGTTCGAGGCCCTGGGCATCGACGCCCAGGAGGCCGAGGAGAAGTTCAGCTTCCTCTTGAACGCCCTCCAGTACGGCGCCCCCCCGCACGGCGGCATTGCCTTCGGCCTGGACCGGCTGGTGATGCTCATGGCCGGAGCCAAGTCCATCCGCGACGTCATCGCGTTCCCCAAAACCCAGAAGGCCACCTGCCTCATGACCGAAGCCCCCAGCGCCGTCGCCTCCAAGCAGCTGCGCGAACTGGGCATCAAGCTGCGGGAAAGCGCGGCCAAGGAAAGCCAATAGATCATGCCTCGCCCCATTCTCAAATATCCTCATCCTATCCTGAGCAAGCGCGCGGAGGAGATCACCGAGATCACCGATGAGCACAAGCAGCTTGCCAAGGACATGGCCGAGGCCATGTACGACCAGCGCGGCATCGGACTGGCCGCGCCCCAGGTGGGCGAATGCTGCCGCCTGATCGCCGTGGACATCTCCGGGCCTGACGAGCGCACGGAGCTTATGTTCCTGGTGAACCCGGTCATCGTTTCTCGTGAGGGAGAGGTGACGGACGAAGAGGGCTGCCTGTCCGTGGCCCAGTTCCGCGCCAAGGTGACGCGCTCCGAAAAGGTCGTGGTCAAGGCCAAGGATCTGGACGGCAAGGATGTGGAGCTTCCGGCGGACGGCATCCTGGCCGTGTGCCTGCAGCACGAGATCGACCACCTGGACGGCGTGCTGTTCATCGACCATATCAGCCGCCTGAAGCGCGCCCTGTACGACAACAAGATCAAGAAGTGGCAGAAAGCCAGGAAGCAGGAATCTTGAGAATAGTCTTCATGGGCACGCCGGACTTTGCGGCGGCGACCCTTGCCAAGGTCCTGGCCGCCTCCGGCACGGCTCCAGGCGGCCCGTTCGAGGTCGTCGGCGTGTACACCCAGCCCGACCGTCCCTGCGGTCGCGGCCACAAGTGCACGCCCTCGCCCGTCAAGCGCCTGGCCCTGGAGCACGGCCTGCCCGTGTTCCAGCCGCTGAACTTCAAGGACCCAGCCGACGTGGCCGAACTGGCCGCGCTGAAGCCGGACGTGCTTCTGGTGGCGGCCTACGGGCTCATCCTGCCGCAGTCCGTGCTGGACATCCCCGCACTTGGCCCCTGGAACGTGCACGGCTCGCTTTTGCCGCGCTACCGAGGAGCCGCGCCCATCCAGCGTTGCATCGAGAACGGCGACACCGAGACCGGCATCACCATCATGCGCATGGAGCGCGGACTGGACACCGGCCCCATGCTGCTCATGCGCCACATCCCCATCGGCCCGGACGAGACCGCCGGGGAGTTGCACGACCGTCTCGCAGAACTCGGCGCGGACATGGCCGTGGAGGCTCTGGGGCTTCTGGCCGCCGGACCTGTTTCGCCCACCCCCCAGGATGACGCCCAGGCGACCTACGCGGCCAAGATCACCAAGGACGACACCCTCATCCGATGGGACCGTCCCGTGCTGGAAGTGCACAACCACATCCGGGCCATGACTCCAAGGCCTGGAGCCTACTTCAACCTGCCCGTTCCAGGTGAAAATCGCCATATTCGCCTTCTGGCTCATCCTGGATGCCATGTGCAGGGCGATATGACGGACATGCCTCCAGGACGCGTCTGCGGGCTTGTCTCAGGGCGTCTTGTTATAGCCTGTGCTGATGGAACCTATCACATTCCATCGGTTCAACCTTCGGGCAAGAAATCCATGGACGCCACGGCCTTTGCCTGCGGTTACCTGAACAAGATCGACTGCGGCATCCCCCTGGTCTGTCCCGCACCTGAAGACCTGCTGGCCTGATCCGGCCCGTAGCCTTTCCTTCTTTGACGGTCCGGTTCCGCCGCCCATATTGCATTTCCACGCAAAGCGATTAGGTTGACCCCAACTATGGAAGCTGTCGAGTCTTCGCGCAAGCGCCTGTTCATCGGGCTCATCTCCGCATCCTCCCTGGTGGTGTGCGGCATTCTGGCGCTTTTGTGGATCGTGCCCACCATCGGGCTTAATTCCATCCACCCCTGGGCCTCGGCCGTGTGGGGCGTGATGGTGGCCTGCATCATCGCCGTGGTCGGCTGGGCCAGCCTGGGCCTGGCCTTGTCCGTGGCCGCCGGGCGCACCCTGCCCTTCACCAACCGACTGCGCGGCGTGACCATCAAGCTGTTCCTGCCGCTCATGATCATCCTGGCGCGCCTGTTCGGCATCTCCAAGGAGCGCGTGCGCAACTCCTTCATCAAGGTCAACAACGAACTGGTGCTGGGCCAGGGCCGCGACTACAAGCCCCACGAGATCCTGCTGCTCCTGCCCCACTGCCTGCAATCGAGCCGCTGCGGCGTGCGCCTGACCTACGACATCAACAACTGCACCCGCTGCGGCAAGTGCCCCGTGGCCGGGCTGCTGGCGCTGTCCGAGGCTTACGGCGTGGACATGGCCATCGCCACCGGCGGCACCATCGCCCGGCGCATCGTGGTGCAGAAACGCCCCAAGCTGATCCTGGCCGTGGCTTGCGAGCGCGACCTGTCCAGCGGCATCCAGGACACCTACCCCCTGCCGGTGTACGGCATCCTGAACGAACGGCCTCACGGACCCTGCCTGGACACCCTGGTGCCCCTCGACCAGATGGAGATCGCCCTGCGCTACTTCCTGCGCATGGAGGCCGCGCCGGTCGTCATCGTTCCGCGCATCCCCCGCATGCGCGACCTGGG
This sequence comes from Fundidesulfovibrio putealis DSM 16056, assembly GCF_000429325.1. NCBI lineage: Bacteria > Pseudomonadati > Thermodesulfobacteriota > Desulfovibrionia > Desulfovibrionales > Desulfovibrionaceae > Fundidesulfovibrio > Fundidesulfovibrio putealis. The sequence continues at coordinate 328,819 of NZ_KE386885.1, read as the reverse complement.
CGTTTCCGACGGACAGCCCGGCACGTCCATCAACTGATTCCACGACGGCAGCTTTCCCGCAGCTTCAGGGACGCGTATCCAGGCATCCAGCGCGGACGGAGTTTCGCCGTCTTGCGGCACTGCGGCCATTCGACAAAACTTCAACTTCCGCGCCCATGCCCGGCTTCGGCACAGGCAGGACGCGGCCCCAGGTTTTCATGAACACCCCACAGACCGATCAGTCCTCTTCCGAACCCCAGGCCATACCTGCCGCGCGCGTGGCCGCGCTCACAGCCGTTGAACAGGCGCTTCCCATCAGCGGCAAACCCGGCCAGGACATCCAGCCCGCCCTGGACAACGCCCTGCGCGTGCTGCACGACCCCCGCGACAAGGGTCTGGCCACCGAACTTTCCTACGGATTCCTGCGCTTCAAGGGCCGCATGGACCATCTGGTGCGCCGCCACCTCGCCAAGCCCGAACGCACCCATCCCCTGATCCTGCGTGTGCTGGGCATGGCCGCCTTCGAGCTGACGCATCTGGGTGGCATTCCGCCCCACGCCACGCTCTCCTGGGCCGTGGACGCCGTGAAATCCCGCCTGGGGCAGGCCTCTGCAAACGTGGCCAACGCGGTGCTGCGCCGCATCCAGGACCTTGGACCCGACGCCCTGAACCGCGCTTTCTACGAACACGGCAGCACCTCGCGCGCCCAGGCGCTTTCCATCTGGTATTCCTGTCCGGAATGGCTGGTGCGGCTGTGGCTGCGCGACTACGGCGACAGGCGCACGCACGACCTGCTGGAAGCGCAGCTGCTGCCTCCGCTGACAGGAGTGCGCGTCAACGCCCTGCACGAGCGCGCACGCCCCGCCTTCGACTATCTGGTGTCACAGCCTGGAGTGGCCTACGCCGAATATCCGCCGTTTCTGGCCTACGACCCGGCCAAGGCCACCGCAGTGCTTCCTGACCTGGTTTCCGGCGAAAGGGAGGGGCTTCTGAGCCGTCAGAGCGTAGCCGTGGGCGACATCATGCGCCGCCTGGACAGCGTCAACTGGCCTGAGCCCATCTGGGACGCCTGCGCCGGGCGCGGCGGCAAGACCGCCGTGCTTCTGGAGCAGGGCCATGAGCGCGTGTGGGCTTCGGACGTGAACGCACGCAGGTTGCGCGGACTCAGGAACGAAATGAAGCGGCTCAACCTGCCGCAGATCCCGGCCTTCCTGACCAACGCCGCCACGGCCTGCTTCCGCGAGGCCCCGGCGACCATCCTGGTGGACGCGCCCTGCTCGGGTCTCGGCGTGCTGTCGCGTCGCCCGGACGCCAAATGGAAGCGCACCCAGACCGACATCACCAATCTGGCGGGCATCCAGCGCGCCATCATCCACGGCTGCGCTGACAAGCTGCCCGCAGGCGGCCTGCTGGTGTACATGACCTGCACCATGACCCGCGACGAGAACGAGCGTCAGGGCGAGATCATCGAGTCCCTGGGCTTCACGCGCGAGATCCTGGCCGGGTGGGATGACCAGAGCCTGTTGCGCGAGTTCTTCTACGGCGGGGTCTGGAAGAAGAATTCGTAATCGGTTCGTATTACGTTTCGGGTTGTTTCAAGTGATTCTTTAGGGCGAGGGCCGCGCGGCGAAGAGCTTCATCTTCGCTGCCCGGCCCTCGCTGCATAGTTTGTCCTGGATTTTCCGATGGTTGAAGTGGCACTTGAACGCGCCTGGAGAGATGCTTGAGGTTTTCTTGTGACTCTGCGGCGCTTCTTCGCCTCAATACTTGAAGGAATGCAACTCAACGGAATGGTTCAGGAGACTCTGCAAGGTTCGCGACGGAAGGAAAATGGCCAGGGATCAATAGCCTGACAACCTGTATGGATACTTGTGATTCAGGCCAGATGTCGATGCAGCTCTGGCACCTCTGGCAGCCAGGAAGCCAGCGCGAGAAAATGACCTTCTGCCGAGCCGGAGGCAACTGCCCCCGCTATGTCTCACGGCCCGTGGCAAAGGCCTCGCCCGAGGGCCTCCCCTGAAAGACGAGGCTGCCGGCCGCACGCGCATCTGGCGCATCAGTTCCCGGCCAGGCTGCGCAGGTCCTTCACCCGGTCCTCGGTCATCTGGGCTTCCTGGGTGCGTCGGGTGTACAGCACCAGTCCGGGATCGTTCACGGTGTGCTCCACGAGTTTCGCTTCTGCCTCGCGCCAGCGCATCCAGGCTTCCTGGGCCTCCCGAACGGCCTTGGCGAAGTCTTTGTCCTCCGAGTCCAGCAGGATGCCGTAGTAATTGGCCATTTCGCGCTCCGCTGCCCGCAGGCGAAGCGTGGCGCACTCGGTCATCTCAGCGACGCTGCCCGGCCTGTCGCAGTTCTGGGCCCGGGCGCAGGCGCTCCATGCCAAACATGCCACCAGGCATGCCGCAAGGAACACTGGCCTAGTCATCGAGCTCTGAAGGCTTCACGCGCTGGCCGCCTGCGCGGTACTGGCGCAGCCGCTCCAGGTGGTCATCGTTGTCCGAGAGAGACTGGTACTTGGCGACGAAATCTTCAATCTGTTGCGCTGGAATGATGAACTCGCCGTTCTCACCGCGCTTCAGATAGGGAAACTGTTCTCGGAGAAAGTCGTCATTGCATCGGCTCACGCTCGGATTTTTGTCACAGTTCATATGCCCTCCTTTCCGGCCTTCACGGATATTCGCTCCACGACCTTGCCGTAGTAGTGCTCGCCCGTTTCCAGGGCAAGTTCCTTGCCGGTTGCCCGTTTGGTCCGAAATTCCATCACCTGGAGCTTCAGCATCTGCCTGAGTTTCGTACGCTCTGCCGGGCTTTGGCCAAGCATGGCTTCCAGGCTGTCCAGACGCTTTTCCAGGGCTTTGTCCTGCTCGTGCTGCGCGTCCAGGTAGCCACCGTTCTTCAGAAGCGTGTAGGCCATGCGCAGCTCAGGCGGGATGTTGGCGTCGGCATCTAGGTCCAGGGGCTTGCCTGCTCCTGGCAGGTTCCTGAACTCGCCGCGCTCCGCTGCGGCGCGGATGCGCTCCTCGGCTACGTAGGCTATGGCCGCGATCATTTTCCCGGCGCTCCTGGCGTGGGCAGAGACGCAACCCACTGGGCCGCGTCGCCGGAAAGCCCGGAGAGCGCCCTGCTGCCCGCCTCCGCGATGGACTGCGCGTCCAGGGCCCGTGCCGGAATCTGCGCGCTGAAGGTGCGCGCCGCCAGCAGCTTCGTGCCCGATCCGTCCCAGATCTGGCAGTCCATGGCTGCGTTCATCACAGGTGGCTGTTCCTGCATCTCAAAGGAAGTCAGCGTGACGGTCATGCCCAAAGGGGCCTCGGTGGAGGAGCGCACCGGCCAGATGGCGGCCAGCCCGGGCGTGCAGTTCACGGCCCGCACCAGGGCCTGTTCGGCCAGACGGCAGGGAGACGCCTCCCAGTACCAGCGTAGGCTCGGCGACATGACCCGTCCGCGCGCCAGCATCACGGCCTGGCGGTCCAGGGCGTCGGCGGATTTCACCTGCCGAAGGGCCACGGCCACGCGGGCCTTGCCCGTGTGCATCTCCTGGGCGCAGGCCGCCTCTCCCCCGCCAACCCGCAAATATTCTTCAACCGGGCCGGGCTTGCCCAGGCATCCGCCCAGGAACGCGCTTGTGGCCAGAATCAGCCAGGCCGCCGTTGTCAATCGTGCGTGGATCATTTGCGCTCCGTGGGTTTGTTGACGATCTCCCAGGGCCTCTCGCGCAGCCGGGACGCCAGATGCTTCAGATCCGTGCTCAAACGCTCCACGTTGCCCAGGATGTCTTCAAGCTGGGCCTGATCGTGGCGCACCGCCTTGTGCACGGTGTCCGTGAGCGCTCCCACCTGCTTCACCTCTCCCCGAATGTCGGCCAGGGTCTTCTCAAGCTCGCGCTTGAGCGTATCCACGGCCTGCTCCATGCTTTTCAGGGTGCGCGAGGCGTTGTCCGCAGCCTGCTGCCCGCTTCCGGCCAGCTTCGCGAAGTCTCCGCGCACCTGGGTCACCGTGGTTTGCAAGTCGCTCACCAAGGCCGGTGCCTTCTGGAGCAGCTCCGCGATGCGCGCCGAGTTCTCGCTGGTAAGCAGCGATTCCAGGCTCATGGCGATGCGTTCCAGGCGCGGGCGCAACTCCATGAGGATCTCCCCGGCCATGCCCGCCAGCTGGGACATGTCCACGGTCTCCATGGACTGTATGAACGATCCGGGAGGAAGAGGCTCCCCCAGCTTTCCCTGAGGGTCAAGAAACACGTAGTAATCGCCCACCAGGCCCTTCTGGGCGATTCTGGCCACCACGCCCTCGCGCATCTCCACGCGCGTGGTCAGGCCGATCACCACGCGGATCATGCGGGGGTCTTCCGGGTCCACGCCGATGGACAGGATGCGTCCCACGTCCAGGCCGCCGTACTTCACCGGCCTGCCGCTGGAGAGGTCCTTCACGCTTTTGAAGCGGATGTTGTAGAGTTCCAGGTTCTCCCAGAAGCGGTATCCGCCCAGAACCACCACGAACGCTCCCAGGATGGCCAGACACAAGACGATGGCCGCGCTGGCTTTCACGGTGTCCTTCACGTGTGCTGTTTTCGAAAACACGCCTTCTTCCTTGTTCGGGGTCGGTCCCGCTGGGGACGGTTCGTCAGATCGATTCCGCCAGGTTGTGCTTCCTGCGCGACGGCTCCCGGTTCAGGAACTGCCGCAGGAACTCGTCCTGGCTGTCGCGCAGGCCTTCCGGGCCTCCCTGGTAGACCATATGGCCCTTGTTCAGCACTACCACATGATCGGCGATGGTGAAAACGCTTTGCAGGTCGTGCGAGACCACCACCGTGGTCATGCCAAAGGCTTCCTTGAGCTCCAGGATGAGCTGGTCCAGGTCTGCGGCGGTGATGGGGTCCAGGCCCGAGGTGGGCTCGTCGCAGAGCAGCACGCGCGGGTCCAGGGCCAGGGCCCGCGCCAGTCCGGCGCGCTTTCGCATGCCCCCGGAGAGCTGGTTGGGAAAATAGTCCATGAAGTCATCAAGCCCCACCAGCCCGAGCTTCATGCGGACGATGGTTTCAATGATGTCCTCGTCCAATCTGGTGTGCTCGCGCATGGGCAACGCAATGTTCTCCCCCAGCGGGATGGACCCCAGGAGCGCCCCGTCCTGGAACAGCACGCCCATGCGGCGGCGGATCTCGCGCAATTCGTCCCCGGTCAGGGCGTAGAGGTCGGAATCGCCCATCAGCACGCGCCCTTCGGTGGGGGGCAAAAGCCCCAGGATGGTTTTGAGCAGCGTGGACTTTCCCCCACCGGACCCACCCAGGATCACGCTTATCTGGCCGCTGGGCAGCACGGCTTCGACGCCGCTCAGCACCATGCGGTTGGAATAGCCCACGGACACCGCATCCAGGCGGATTTCCGGGGCCTCGTGGGTGGTGGTCCAGGTCAGGCTCATATCAGCGCGACACGTAGGTGAGGCCGGTGAAAAACAGGTCCAGCAGCACGATCAGGAAGATGGACTGCACCACCGACCGGGTGGTGCGCCTGCCCACGTCCAGCGCGCCTTCCCTGGCCAGAAACCCCTGCCAGCAGCCGATGAGCGTGATGGCCAGCCCGAAGGCGAAGCTCTTCACCAGCCCGGAGAAGAAGATGCGAAGCGTGATGAAGTTGGCGGTCTGCTCGTAGTAGCCCTGGGCCGAGAGCCCGAGCACCATCACCGAGAAGATTCCCCCGGACAACACGCCCGTGAAATCGGCCCACAGGGCCAGAAGCGGCGACATGACCATCATGGCGATGCACTTGGGCCAGACCAGATAGCGCACCGAGTCCAGGCCCATCACTTCCAGGGCGTCGATCTCCTCGGAGATCTTCATGGTGGCGATTTCCGCAGTGAATGCCGCGCCTGCGCGGCCGGAGAGGATGAGCGCGGTGAGCAGCGGGCCGAGCTCCGCGACGATGCTTATGCCCACAAGGTTGGCCACGTAGGACATGGCCCCGACTTTTTCCAGCTGCGACGCGGCCTGCAAAGCCAGGATGATGCCCGTGCAGGAGGCGATGACGCTGACGATGGGCAGCGAATCCGCCCCGACCCAGGCGAAATGGCTCCAGGTCTGCCAGCTCATGTAGGGTTTGCCCGTGAAGGGCCTTCTGGCGCACCCCAGCAGGCGGTTCACCAGCCAGATGAATTGATCGAATTCCCTGGCCATGGTCAGCAGTCCCCCGGTTCCCTGGACGGAGCCACGGACCTGCCTTGGAGAAACACGCGTTCCCCGGACTGGCGTCGGGCCAGCCTCATCCGGCTCCTGCCCGCAGCACGCTCTCAGATTCCAAAAAGTTCCCCGATCTGGGTGAGGGTGAACAGCTTTTGCACTTGTCCAGACACCGCCACAATGACGACCGAACGGTTACTGTTCTTCAGCAATTTCCGTATCTCGATCAGAATGGCCAGCCCGGAGCTGTCGATGTAGGACAACTTGGACAGATCGAGCTTCACTTCGCCCTGTGTCTGTTCGCAGTACTCCTTCAGCCATTGCCGCACTTCCAGGGAATTGGTGAAATCCACCTCGCCCTCGATGACGGCAGCGCCTGCGGCTGTGTCCTTCGTCGCGGTCCAGGCTGTCTGTTTTTCTTCGGGCATGGGACGTTCACCTCATTCGATATCGAGCCAGGTTTCGATGTTTGGGACAGGGTCTTTGAGCAGCGCGCGGGCAAGGCTCTCCGGAGTGGCGACGGCCGTGCCCACCTGCCCCACCACGATGCCGGCGGCGTGGTTGGCCAGAATGCTGGCCTGAGGTAGGCTGAATCCCGCGCCTAGAGCCAACGCCAGCACGGAGATGACCGTGTCGCCGGCCCCTGTGACGTCAAACACGTTGCGGGCAACGGTTGGCACGTGCAGGACGGCCCCTGGCCGCTCGAACACCGCCATGCCCTCGGCTCCCAGAGTGATGCAGGCCTGACGGCAGCGCAGCTTCTTGAAAAGGGCCAGGCCGGCCTTGATGACGCCTTCGCGCCCCGAGGCGGCCACGCCTGAAATCTCGCATGCTTCCTTGGCGTTGGGCGTCACCAGGTCAACGCCTGTGTACAACGGCGCGTTGACCACCTTGGGGTCCACCAGCACAATGCGGGGCAGATCGTCGTCGCCACCGGCCTGCAAGGCCCGCACGGTGTCCATGACCGCCTTGCACACCACGCCCTTGCCATAGTCTGACACCACGATCACCCGGATTCCATAGGCCACGCGGCGCAGCAGCGAATCAAGCGCCTCCAGGCTGTGCCCTGAGAGCTGGCGCGATTCCTCGCGGTCCACCCGGATCATCTGCTGGTTTCGGGCGATGATGCGGGTCTTGATTGTGGTGGTGCGATTCTTTTCCACCAGCAGGTGCCCGGTGAGGTTCTCGCGTGACAGCAACTCCCCGAGCATGCGTCCCGGATCGTCCGCCCCCACCACGCTGACCAGCTGCGGACTGCCTCCCAGGGCGGCAATGTTTCGGGCCACGTTGCCCGCTCCGCCCAACAGGTGGCGCTCCTCGCGCACGTGCACCACCGGCACGGGCGCTTCCGGGGAGATGCGCTCGGCGTCCCCGGAGAGATAATGGTCCAGCATCACGTCGCCGACCACCAGCACGCCGACTCCGGACAGGCGCTCCACAGCGCCCTCGAAGTCCCGCGCCGAGGGCGGGACGCTAGGCATCGCCCACTCCCCACTCTTCAAGAAGCGCTTTAAGCTCTTCCTGCGAGGAATATGAAAACGTTATCTTGCCCCTGCCCTGATCGCCGCCGAGCTTGACGTTGGCGCGGAACCTGTCGCGCAGGCGCGCGGCCAGGATGGTCATTTCCTCAGGCTGGGGGGGCCTTTTGCGCCGCGATTCGCCGGTGCGGGCGGGTTCGGCAGTGTTCTGCGACAAGACCGGCCCTTCGGGCAGGCTGCCGTGCTCCTTCCAGTAACTGGCCAGTTCCTCGGTGTCGCGCACTGAGAGTCCCTGTCCGGTGATCCGCTTCCACAGCTCTTCCTGGGCCGCAGCATCGGACACAGCCAGAAGCGCCCGGGCGTGGCCCGCGCTGATGGCATCTGAGAACAGGCTCTCCTGGATGGGTCCGGGAAGCTGGAGCAGGCGCAGACTGTTGGCCACGGCGGAGCGGCTCTTGCCCACGCGCTGGGCCAGGGCCTCCTGGCTTAAGGAAAACGAGTTGAGCAGCTGGTCGAAGCCTTTGGCCTCTTCCAGGGCGTTCAGGTTTTCGCGCTGGAGGTTCTCGATGAGCGCCAGGGCCAGGCTCTGTTCGTCCGTGACCTCGCGCACGATTGCCGGGATCTCTTCCAGCCCGGCCAACTTGCTGGCGCGCAGGCGGCGTTCTCCGGCCACCAGCTCGTAACCGTGGCTCGCGCCCGACACGGGGCGGATCATGATGGGCTGAAGGACCCCCTGCTCCTTGATTGAGCTGGCCAGATCATTCAGCGCCTGCGGATCGAATTCCAGGCGCGGCTGCCTCGGGTTCGGCTTGACGTCCTCAAGACGGACCAGGATAACTTCCGGGTGTTCCTTGCCAACGGCCATGCCTTTCAGCAAGACATCCAACCCGCGACCCAAACCTTTTGCTCCGGCCATCCTGGCTCCCTCCCGCCCCACAGGCAGACTGCTTGACATCACTCCTGAACTCCTTACCCTCAAGCGTGTTACGAAGGCAACCGCCACAGGCGGTTTAGCATCCTATTTTCCCCGGAGGACATACTTGAACGCCGAGAAAACCCACTTTCAGCCGGTCTACGACCAGGACAAGAACATCCTGGGCATCTGGATAAGCCCCCAGCTTTGGGCCAAGGTTGAGTCAGCTGTCTCCGACACCTTCGACAAGGCCCTGGAAGAGCTCTCCCCCCAGCCCAAGAAAGAGATGGTCGAGCCCATGAAGGACTGGGATCTGCTGGCCCAATACTGGGACTGGGCCTATCCCATGCCAATGGACGTCCACTGTGAACAGTGCGGCGCACAAACACCCGACTGGCAAAAGGACGAACCCCGCAAGTTCCGCCTTTGCTCCGCCACCCTGGCTGGCCTGGTCAACTTCGAATGCCTGGGCTGCCGCTCGCACATCATCAAAAAGCACTTCAAGAAGCACGTCGACGTGGAGTGCCGCCCCTTCCTCGAAAAATAAAAGGCAGGAGCCGCATGGCTCCTGCCCCATTCTCCATTCTTTTCCCTGCCGCTACAGCGGCATGCGGCACAGCACTTCCCTGGCCAGCCCCAGGTAGGCTTCCGCCCCCTTGGACTTCACGTCGTACCCGATGACCGACTGACCGTAGCTGGGCGCTTCGGACACCCGCACGTTGCGCGGGATGAGCGTCTCGAAATGGTGTTTTGGGAAGCAGCGCCGGATCTCGCGCTTCACGTGCCTGTTCAGCTTGTTGCGTCCGTCGTACATGGTCAGGACCACGCCAAGCAGCAAAAGGCGCGAATTGAAGCGCTTGCGCACAAGATCGTAGGTCTTCAGCAGCTGGGCGATGCCTTCCAGGGCGTAGTACTCGCACTGGAGCGGAACCAGCAGCTCTGTTGCCGCGCACAGGGCGTTCAACGTGACCAGGCCCAGGGAGGGAGGACAATCCAGCAGGATGAAATCGTAGGAATCAATCAGGGTGCCGACGACTTCGCGCAGGTAGTTCTCGCGTCCCTGCTTGTCCACCAGCTCGATGTCGGCTGCCACCAGGTCGGACGTGGAGGGCAGTACCTGCAAAAACGGGAGCGAGGTTTCGTAGATGGCCTTGCTGGCGTTCTGCGGCTCGTACAGGACGGAATAGAGGTTCTCCGTGACCTGCTCCTGGTAGATGCCCAGGCCGCTGGACGCGTTACCCTGCGGATCGCAGTCGATCAGCAGGGTTTTTTTTTCCATCACGGCCAGAGCCGCCGCCAGATTGACGGCCGTGGTGGTCTTTCCCACCCCGCCTTTCTGGTTTGCGACTACGATACAACGGCCCATAGGACTTTCCTCTGAATCGTCCCGGAGTGTTTCACGTGAAACAATCTAGGATTTGTAGGTCCGGTGGCAGTAATCCTGGGCATCCTGAAGGGAATCGACCAGACGGATGGCGTCCTCGCGTTTCCCCTTCTTGACTGCCTGAAGAAGCTGGTTGGCCAGATGGGCGAAGTCTTCGGCTTCGCCTGCCCAATCGTCTCCTGCCTGGACGTGTAGTTGGGTGCAGAGCCTGGAAAACTTGTTGACAAGTTGTTCCTCGGGAAGCTGTCCATCCTGAAGAATCTCCAGGATGCTCTGAAATGCCTCGTCCATGGATGCTTTTAAGGCGCGGAAATCCATCTCCGTATACCCTTAAGGTGACTTTGTTGAGGTTCAATTTCAAGGCGTTACTATGTAAGGCGGGAGACCCTGTCAAGGCCGTTATACCCGATAGTACTCCTTGTACCAGGAAATAAAGCGCTCAATGCCATATTGGATGGGGGTGGTCGGCTTGAAACCCACATCGTGCATCAAATCCGTGACATCAGCGTACGTGGCCGGAACGTCCCCGGGCTGCATGGGAAGCATGATCTTCTTGGCAGTCTTGCCCAGGGCCTTTTCCAGGGCTTCGATATACACGGAAAGCTCGACGCAGTCGTTGTTCCCGATGTTGTAGATGCGGTACGGGGCCGGACTGGAACCGGGATCCGGCGACTGGCCGTTCCAGTCGGGGTTGGGCTCGGGGATGCGCATGAGCGAGCGCACGACGCCCTCGACGATGTCGTCGATGTAGGTGAAGTCCCGGCGCATCTTGCCGTGGTTGAAGACCTGTATGGGCCGGTCTTCGACGATGGCCTTGGTGAACAGGAACAGCGCCATGTCCGGCCTGCCCCAGGGCCCGTACACGGTGAAGAAGCGAAGTCCGGTGCAGGGCAGCCCGTAAAGGTGGCTGTAGGCGTGGGCCATGAGTTCGTTGGACTTTTTGGAAGCCGCGTACAGGCTGATGGGGTGGTCCACGTTGGAGTGGACCGAAAAGGGCATGTTCGTGTTCAGGCCGTACACGGAGCTCGATGAGGCGTACACCAGATGGGACACCCCGCCGTGGCGGCAACCCTCCAGGAGGTTGGTGAAGCCCACGATGTTGGACTGCACGTAGGCCATGGGATTTTCCAGGCTGTAGCGCACACCGGCCTGGGCCGCCATGTTCACCACATGGGTGAACTGGTTGTTGGAGAACAAGGATTCCATGTCCTCGCGGTCCGCGAGGTCGATCTTGAAAAAGGTGAACTGGTCATTGCGCTGAAGAAGTTTCAGGCGGTCCTTTTTGAGGGCCACGGAATAATAATCGTTGAGATTATCCAGACCGACAACGGTGTGTCCCATCTCGAGAAGACGCTTGCAGAGATGGAAGCCGATGAATCCGGCTGCGCCTGTGACCAGGAATTTCATGAAAATGCCTTTGTGAAATCTTCAGGGATAGCTTTTCGGTGTTGTTTCGTGAAAATTTATTGCTGGTACGTATCTGAGTCGCGTCTTGTCAAGACAGGTTGTCACGGACCTGGGAAAATGAAAGTGCGCAATGCATCCGCTTCTGCTTGCAGTTCATCGTCGCTCATCCCGGAGAAAACCTCCAAGGAAGAAACCCGAAGCAGGACAGTGGAACAGTCTGAACCGGAGAACGACAGGGACAGAGGATGATCTTGCGATTCGTCGAACAAAACAACGCTTGAAGGGTTCAGGCGAGACACGGCCTCGAGGAAAACATCCTGATGCTGCGCAAGCGAACCTCCCGAGGGCAGGCAATAGGGGAAAAAGCCAACAAAACCCTTGGGCAGGCGTACAGCTGCCAGAAGCCGGCCCAAGGTCTTCCTGCGCTCGGCTGATGGCTGGCCGGTAAGATCCTGCCCGAGGCCCTCATAGGTCCACACCGACTGCGCGCCCTGGGGCATCTTGCTCAAAAATCCGGCCCAGGGCTGCTGGCCCAGGACAGAAGGAGCGGCTGCTCCTGCATCCCCGGTCCTGGCCTGAACCCCGCAACCTGCCGGATCCGGGAGAACCGCAGATCCGGCGGACACAGGGGCAACAGGGGCGGCCAGCAAATGCCGGATGCCTGCCTGATGCAGCACCAGCAGATGCTGCTTCAGGGCAAAAGATGCGTGATCCATTCCAGGAGCCTCCAGGCAACCTCGGGTTTGGTGAGCTGGGGCCACTGCTCAGAGCGGCCAACAGCGTCCACCACGTAGACCTGGTTTGTGGCCGACGCGAAACCGCTGCCTGGGGAGGCTATGGAATTGGCCACCATCAGGTCGCAGTTCTTGGCCGCGAGCTTCTGGGCGGCGTAGTCCGCCAGATTGGCCGTCTCGGCGCAAAATCCCAGGAGCTTCTGGTTGCGGGCCTTATTCTGGCCCAGGGTCTTCAGAATGTCCGGATTGGTCTGGAACTCGATCTGGATGGGGCCGTCTGTCAGGCTGCTCTTCTTGAACTTCTCGCTGCCGTGGGGAACCGGGGAGAAATCGGAGACCGCCGCAGTCATGAGGCCCAGGTCCTGCTCAGGCCACAGGCCGGTACAGGCCGTGAACATCTCGCGCGCGGTCTGCACCGGCACGCGCGCCACGTCGCAGGGGAACCACAAGTCCACCGGACCGTGCACCACCGTGACCGTCGCGCCGCGAAGCCAGGCGGCCATGGCCAGGCAGCCGCCCATGAGCCCGGTGGAAGGGTTGGACCAATAACGGGCCGGATCGAAAAATTCGCGCGTGGGGCCAAGCGACACCATGACGCGGGTACCGGCCATGTCCTGGGGCGTCAGAGACTTCAGCACCTGGGCGACGATCGCTTCCAGGGGAGCGAGCCTGCCCTTGCCGGTCTCGCCGCAGGCCATGGCCCCGCTGCCAGGACCGACAACGCGCACGCCTCGCGCACGGAGGGTCTCCAGGTTGGCCTGGGTGGCCGGTGCGTCCCACAGTCGGGGATTCATGGCCGGGGCCAGGATGACCGGGCCTTGGAAAGCCAGGGCCTGTGCGGAGAGGATCTCGTCGGCCAGGCCGTGGGCCAGCTTGGCCATGATGTTGGCCGTGGCCGGGGCAATCACCAGGCAGCGGGCCTCCTGGGCGGGTTCGAGGTGGCCGAAGGCGCTGTCCTCGCCGTCCCACATGGTGGTGTAGACGTGCTGGGCGCCCAGGGACTGAAAGGCCAGGGGTGTGACGAACCGTGCGGCGGCCTGGGTGATGCTCACACCGGTCAGGAGCTCCAGTTCGCCGAACATCCGAAGCAGCTCGAGGGCCTTGTAGGCGGCGATGCTTCCGGTTACGCCCAGCTGGATGCGCGTGCCGTGGTGGATGGGGAAAAGAAGGTGTGTTGGCAGCATGGCCGGATCATGCTTGAGGCCGGGGCGGCTGTCAAAGGGTTGCACGAGGGGGAGTGATGGACGCATTCATGATTGAGGTGCTGGGACTTGCGGCAGGGTGCATGACCACCTGCTCCTTCATCCCGCAGGTGGTGCGCACGTACCGGTCGCGGTCGGTGTCGGACATCTCGCTTCGCATGTACCTGCTGCTGTGCGCGGGAATCGCCATGTGGGTGGTGTACGGCCTTATGATCGGTTCGGTGTCCGTGGTGGCCGCCAACAGCGTGAGCCTGTGCCTGACCCTGGCCATCCTGGTGATGAAGATCAAGTTCAGGCATGAACGAAACTCGCCCAGGCGCGGCTGACAGCTTCCCCTACTCTCCCGGCGTTTCTCCAGGCTTTAACGGCCTGTGCCCCATGACGGGTTCACGGGTGATCAGGCCCTTTTTCAGCAACCCCAGCGCCACGGCGCAGAATGATCCGATGCGTTCCGGAGTGTCCATGATCTCCACCACCACGGGCAGGTCGCTGGAGAGCTCCAGCAGGCGCGCCGTATGGATGCGGCTGTTGCCGCCGTATCCCATCATGCCGCGAAACACCGTGGCCCCGGCCAGTCCGTGCTCATGGGCAGCCGCCACTATCTGCGAAAAGGCGCTGCGCCCGTCGATGGTGTCTGATTCGTCGGTATAGACGCGCAGCCGCTCAAGAGTCTCCCAGGCCATCTAGAGAACCCTCCCCAGAAATACGCCCAGCAGGAAGGCCGCGAACCCCGCGACGTTCTGCCCGAGCAGATTGAGGGACATGCGCAGCCACTCGCCGCCGGAAGCCAGCTGCGCCGATTCGAATACATACGTGGAAAAGGTGGTGAACGCGCCCATGAAGCCAACCAGCACGATCAGGCGGGTTTCACCGCTTATGACGAAGCGTTCCTCGGAGAGCACCCAGACCAGGCCGAACAGGAGGCACCCGATAGTGTTCACCGCCCAGGTGCCCCAGGGGAAGTCCGGCCCCAGAAGCCTGTAGACCGCTCCTGAGAGCCAAAACCGGGCAACGGTCCCGGCAGCGCCTGCAAATGCGATTAAGAGCAGTTTACGGGCCATTGCGGCTGCCTTGCTGTTTTTGCCTGCCTGCAGGGGTGGGCGGGCATGATGTATCGACCCTGAAGGGTTCGATCAAACCGAGCGTCCAAAATCCGATCAAAGTAAACTCAGAAAATACCAGGCTCACAGCAGAGGCACGCGCCCTCCCCCTGCCCGGAAAAAAACAGGCAGATTGCTGCCGGGCAACAATCTGCCTGGGGAATGCACTTGCGCGCAGGTCGGCAGGGACGTTTCGAATCATCCGGCTCTGTGCCGAATCCCGCGAATACGGAAAAACCCGCTAGCTCTCCTCGCCCGTGCTGGTGGCGTCGCCTTCAACGCTCGCGCCCTCCACCACGTCGAAGCCCATCACCTGGATGCCGTTCTCCATGTCCACCAGGGTGACGCCCTGCGCGGCGCGGCCCACGTTGCGCACGGAGGCGACCGGGGTGCGGATGATCTTGTTGGCCGAGGTCAAAAGCAGAATGTCGTCGGTCTCGCTCACGGAGGTCGCGCCGATGACGTGGCCGGTCTTGGCGGTCACCTTCATGTTGATGACGCCCTTTCCGCTGCGGCTCTGCAAGCGGTACAGGTCCACATCAGAGCGCTTGCCGAAGCCGTTGGCGGACACGGTGAGCACCTGGGTGCGCTCCGGGTCGCCGAAAACGACGCCAGAGGCCACGCGGTCGCGCTCACCCAGGGCAATGCCCTTCACGCCTGCGGTGCTGCGGCCCATGGGGCGCACGTCGCCGACGTTGAAGCGGATGCCCAGGCCAAGCTCCGTGGCAAGAAGTATCTCAGCGTTGGCCGGAACTTCCTTCACGTCCAGAAGCTCGTCGTGCTCGTTCAGCAGAACGGCGCGGATGCCGCCGGAGCGCACGTTCTTGTACAGGTCCAGAGCGGTGCGCTTGACCATGCCCCTGCGGGTCACGAACAGGAAGTACCGGTCCGGGGAGAACTCGCGGATGGTCAGCGCCGTGGTGATGAACTCTTCCTTGTCCATGGGCAGCAGGTTGGCGATGTGCTGGCCCTTGGCGGTGCGCGAACCTTCGGGGATCTGGTGGACCTTCAGCTGGTGCATCTTGCCCAGGTTGGTGAACAGCAGCAGATACTGGTGGTTCGTGGTGATGCAGAAGCTCTGGATGAAGTCCTCGGCGGAAGTGTGCACCCCGGCGATGCCTTTGCCGCCCCGGCGCTGCTGCTGGTAGGTATCCAGCGGCGTGCGCTTGATGTAGCCCCGACGCGACAAGGTGATGACCACGTTCTCGTCGGGGATGAGGTCCTCGATGTCGATGCCTTCCAGGCTCTGGAGGATCTCGGTGCGACGCGGCGTGGCGAACTTCTCTTTAAGCTCCACCACTTCGTCGCGCACGACGCCAAGCAGCACCACGTCGCTCTCCAGGATGGAGCGCAGGTACTCGATGAGCTTCATGAGGGCCGCGTATTCTTCCAGCAGCTTTTCGCGCTCCAGGTTGGTGAGGCGTTGCAAGCGCATGTCCAGGATGGCCTGGGACTGGCGCTCGGAGAGCTCGAAGCGCTCCATGAGGCGCTCTTTGGCTTCCTGAGGCGTCTTGGACGCGCGGATCAGGCGGACAACCTCGTCGATGTTGTCCAGGGCGATGCGCAGGCCTTCCAGGATGTGGGCGCGCTCCTCAGACTTGCGCAGGTCGTAGCGCGAGCGCCGGATGATGACTTCCTTGCGGTGGTCCAGGAAGTGCTCGAGCATCTGCTTCAGGTTCAGAAGCGCCGGCCGGTTGGAGGCCACCACCAGCATGTTGATGCCGAAAGAGGTCTCGAGAGGCGTGAACTTGTACAGGCTGTTGATGACGATGTCGGGGATGGTTCCGCGCTTGAGCTCCAGCACGATGCGGATGCCCTTGCGGTCGGACTCGTCGCGCAAGTCCGTGACGCCGTCGATCTTCTTCTCGTTGACCAGCTGGGCGATCTTCTCCACCAGGCTCGACTTGTTCAGGGCGTAGGGAATCTCGCGGATGACCACGAGTTCCTTGTCCTTCTTGAACTGCTCGATCTCCACCCTGCCGCGCATCTTGATGGAGCCGCGACCGGTGCGGTAGGCGTCCAGGAGCCCCTGGCCGCCGAAGATGGCGCCGTAGGTGGGGAAGTCCGGGCCGGATACGCGCGAAATGACTGAATCGACGGTGCAGTTGGGTTCATCGATGATGTGCAGGAGCGCGTCGCACAGCTCGCCCAGGTTGTGGGGCGGAATGTTGGTGGCCATGCCGACCGCGATGCCGGTGCTGCCGTTCAGCAGGAGGTTCGGCACCTTGGTGGGCAGGACCGACGGCTCCTGCATGGAGTTGTCGTAGTTGGGACGGAAATCGACGGTTTCCTTCTCGATGTCGGCCAAAAACTCGCTGGTCAGGCGCGACATGCGCACTTCGGTGTATCGCATGGCTGCCGCAGCGTCGCCGTCGATGGAGCCGAAGTTGCCCTGCCCGTCCACCAGGGGGTCGCGCATGGAGAATTCCTGGGCCATGCGCACCAGGGCGTCGTACACGGACTGGTCGCCGTGCGGGTGGTATTTGCCGATCACGTCGCCGACGATGCGGGCGGACTTCTTGTAGGGCCGGTTCCAGGAGTTGGACAGCTCGTGCATGGCGAACAGGACGCGCCTGTGCACCGGCTTGAGTCCGTCGCGCACGTCCGGGATGGCGCGGCCCACAATGACGGACAGGGAGTACTCCAGGTAGGACTTCTGGAGCTCGTCCTCGATGGTGATCTGATTCTTTTTGTCGTCTACGTTCTGGTCGAGCACGTGATGCCTCGTGTAGTGAGCAGGGAGGTTCGTCGGAAGAAAGCCTCCGGCGGCCAAAGGGACAAGTCCCTTTGGAATCCCGTATAATTAATCGCGTTTATCCACAGTATGAAAGCTGAGGCGGAGAACCCGGACACCCCCGCAAGGGGGTCCAGAGGGCGAAGCCTTCTGGCCGCCGGAGGCTGTTCCCCGTCACAAACCGCCCCTAAATATCCAGTTCCCGGACGTTCAGGGCGTTTCGTTCAATGAACTCGCGCCGCTTGACCACGTTGTCGCCCATGAGGTCGGAGAAGTGCTCGTCCGCCTGGGCCACGTCCTCGATGGACACGCGCAGGAAGGTCCGCTTCTCGGGGTTCATGGTGGTCTCCCAGAGCTGGATGGGGTTCATCTCGCCAAGACCTTTGTAGCGCTGGATGTTGAGGCCCTTGTGGGCCTCGTCCAGCACGGTCTGGAGCAGCTCGAAGATGCCGGTCACTTCGGTCTGGACCTCTTTGCGGGTCATGACGAAGCGGTCCGCGCTGCCGGCCGGGGCGGCGCTCAGTTCGGCCTCCCTGGCCACGCCCACGCCGAAGGCGGTGCGCAGCTCGTCCAGGGCGGTCCAGCACTGTCGGTACACACGGGCCGCGAAGAACTCCAGGCCAAGCCGGGTCTTCACGCCGTTGCGGCTGATGAACACCGCGTAGGCGCGCCGCTCGATCTCGTCCTCTTCCACATCCAGGGTCAGCGAGTACTCGCTGGCCTTCAGGTGTTCCTGAAGGGCGGAGAGGCCGTCGCCCTCGAAGTCGGCGGGCAAGATGCGCTTGGGCGAGTTCAGGAAGCACCACAACAGGGGTTCGGGGATGCCGTAGCCCTGGGCTTCCAGGAAGCGTCCCTGGAGGGTCTGGATCTTCAGGAGCATCTCGCGCAGCGGGCCGTTATCGAAGTTCTGGCCGTTCTCGCCGGAAACGGAGAGGTCCTCGGTGACGCGCGACAGCAGGAACTCGGAGAGCTCCTTGTCGTCCTTGATGAAGCGCTCCCAGTCGCCCTTGTGCACCCGGTACAGGGGGGGCTGGGCGATGTACAGGTAGCCCCGGTCGATGAGCTCCTGGTACTGGCGGTAGAAGAAGGTCAGGAGCAGGGTGCGGATGTGCGCCCCGTCCACGTCGGCGTCGGTCATGATGACGATCTTGTGGTAGCGCAGCTTGGCCAGGTCCACGTCGTCCTGCCCGATGCCAGGGCCCATGGCGGTGATCAGCGCCCTGATTTCCTTGTTGCCAAGCATCTTGTCGAAGCGCGTCTTCTCCACGTTCAGGATCTTGCCGCGAAGGGGCAGGATGGCCTGGAACTTGGGGTCGCGCCCCTGCTTGGCGGAGCCGCCTGCCGAGTCGCCCTCGACGATGAACAGTTCGGATTCCTCTGGGCTCTTGGACTGGCAGTCGGCCAGCTTGCCGGGCAGCGAGTTGTCCGACAGCGCCCCCTTGCGGCGGACGAGATCCTTGGCCTTGCGGGCAGCCTCGCGGGCGCGGGCCGCGTCAACGGACTTGTCCACGATGAGCTTGGCGTCCTTGGGGTGCTCCTCGAAGTAGGTGTTCAGCACGTCGCCGCACACCTTGGCCACCTGGCCAGCCACCTCGGAGTTGCCGAGCTTGGTCTTGGTCTGGCCTTCGAACTGGGGCTGGGGAATCTTGACCGAGAGGACGGCAGTGAGGCCTTCGCGCACGTCGTCGCCGGTGAGCTTCTGCTTGAGCTTCTTGATGAGCCCCGATTTCTCGATGTAGTTGTTGATGGCCCTCGTCAGGGCGGTCTTGAATCCTGCCAGGTGCGTGCCGCCTTCCTGGGTGCGGATGTTGTTGACGAAGGTGAGCATCTGCTCCTTGTAGCCCGCGTTGTACTGGAGCGCGAACTCCACGATGGTGCTGTCCACGGTGCCCGATCCGGACACGATCTCGTGCACGCCCATGTCGCCCTGGTTCAGGTCCTGGACGAAGCGGCGGATGCCGCCTTCGTAGCTGTAGACCTGCTCTTCCTGGTTGCGCTCGTCCTTGAATTCCAGGGTCAGCCCGGAGTTCAGGTAGGCCAGCTCCTCGAAGCGCTTGGACAGGGTGGCGTGGACGAAGTCGGCGGTCTCGAAGATGGTCTCGTCGGGCATGAAGCGCACGGTGGTGCCGGTGCCCTCTGCCGTGCCGATCTCGTTCACCGGGGTGACCGGGATGCCGCGCTCGTAGCGCTGGCGGTAGCGCTTGCCGTTACGCTTGATGGTCACTTCCAGGTACTCGGACAGGGCGTTCACGCAGGAGACGCCCACGCCGTGCAGGCCGCCGGAGACTTTATAGGCGTCGTTGTCGAACTTGCCGCCCGCGTGCAGCACGGTCATGACCACTTCAACGGCAGGGCGGCCTTCCTTGGGGTGCAGGTCCACGGGGATGCCGCGCCCGTTGTCGGAAATGGTGACCGAGTTGTCCAGGTGGATGATGATGCGGATGCGGTCGCAGTAGCCGGCCATGGCCTCGTCGATGGAGTTGTCCACCACCTCGTAGACCAGATGATGCAGACCACGCACGTCCGTGGAGCCGATGTACATGGCCGGGCGCTTCCGGACTGCGGAAAGACCCTCCAGGACGGTTATGGAATCGGCGTTGTAGGACTGAGGCGTCGAAGACTGGGTCATGCGGAGGCTTCCTCGCTATAATACGTCTCTTCCACGATCTTCATGGGCATGATGATGACCAGATAGTCGGCGTCGTCCTCTCCGGTGATGCCGCAGGGGCCTTCCGCGCCGGTCATGGTGAAGCGGACCGTGGTGGAATTGAAGTGTCCGAGGATTTCCAGCAGGTCGCGGGTGGGGAAGGCGATCTTCTTCAAGTCCCCGCCGTACTGGGCGTCCATGGATTCGGTGGCCGCGCCGGTGTCGTTCCCCTGCGACTGCAGGGTGAGCTGTCCGGGCGTGTCCAGCTGGAAATAGGTGCAGCGGTTGTTATCGGTGTTGAAGATGGAGATGCGGTCCAGGGCCTCGGACAGCGCGCCCTTCTCGGCGGCCAGCTCGGAAGCCTCGGGGGAGGAGAGCTTGCCCACGAAGTTCTTGTAGTCCGGGTACTGGTAGTACGACAGGGGCAGGCTGAAGCTCTCGCGCTGGTCCTGGGTGCGGAAGAAGAGGCGCTTCTGGCTGATGGCCAGCTCGATCTCGTCCGTGGTGAGCCACTTTTTGAGCTCCAGCACGTACTTCTTCTGGATCAGGATGCCCTCGGCGGGGATCATGGCCCGGATGTCGTCGTTTAGGAACCCGGCCATGGCGAACTGGTGGCCGTTCAGGCCGCAGACCTCGACCTTGTCCTCCAGGGCGCGCAGGTACATGCAGGCCATGGCCTCCATGGTGTCCTCGTCGGACACGCAGAAGAACACCCGGTCGATGAGCTCCTGCAGGAAATCGCCGCTCCACATCACGTGCTCGCCCTGGGGGAACTCGGCGAAAGGCTGGAACCAGCTCTTCTCGCTGGTGGGCAGCTTGTAGTGGCGTCCCGCCTGGGTGACCAGCAGCGTCTGGCTGGCAGCGTCCAGCTTCAGCTGGATCTCTCCCGCCGGGAGCTTGCGCACCAGGTCGAAGAAGGAGCGGCCCTGGACGCCGCACAGGCCCTGTTCCAGAACCTCGGCCCGGTACTTGCCCACGAATTCCAGGGAGGAGTCCGTGGACATGATGCGCAGCGCCCCGTTCTCGGCAGAAAGCCATATGGTGCGCAGAAAGGCCGCTCCGGTCTTGGCCGGGATGATGTTGGCCGATTTCTGGAGGCCTTCGATAATATCGTTCCTGGTGACCTTCACGTACATGTGGTCGTCTCCTTGGGCGGTGTGCGTCGATGGTCGGGGATGTATTTGTGATGTCAGCGTGACCGGGGGACTATACGGAAAAAACGGCAAAGGGCAAGACCCGTAAAGTCAAGCAATGGCGCGGGTTGCTGGCGTGAAGGCCTGCGCGGCTGGCTCTGGAGCGGGCTTTGCCCGTCCGGGCTTTGGGGCTTCCCGGAAGAAAGGCACAATGCTCTTAACTCCAAAACAATAAGTTTATGATTTCTTGTTGTCCTTGTAGAGGGGGTGCTCTTGTTCCTGACTTGGATATCTATCTGAAATGATAAAAAAAGTTATGATTGATTTTCGAGCGGGAAACGAACGCAGGGAGCAGCCCGGCGCACGCGGAGCGATCACTGCCCTCCTAAACGGCAGTTTTTGCGCAACGTCATCACTAATTCTTTCATATCGTTACTATCATTTTGAATTTGTTTGATTTTATTGACTGCGTACAGCACCGTGGAGTGGTCCTTGCCGCCGAAAAGCTTGCCCAGCGCCGGAAACGACAGGCCCAGCTCCTCCCGGCAGAGCAGCATGGCCACCTGTCTGGCCAGAACCACCTGCTTGTGGCGTTTGGTGCCGAGGATGGCCTTCACATCCAGGTTGAAGCGCTTGGCCACCTGTTCCAGGATCACCTGGGGCGTGGTCCTGGCGGTCTGCTCGTCCTGGCTGCGGCCCAGGATGTTTTCGAAGATGGCTTCGGAGATGTCCTTTTTCAGCAACTCCCGGAACGCCCGGAACTTGTTCATAAGTCCGTGCAGGCTTCGGAAGTCGTGGTGTCGCTGGGCCAGGGTGAGCATCTGGGCCTTTGAGAGGCTGATCTTTTTGCGCTGGCAGTGATCCTGGACGTATTTCAGGCGCACATCCAGGTCGGGCTTGGCCAGCTGCACCATGAGGCCCCCGTCCAGGCGCGCCTTGAGGTCCTGGGGGATTCCCTCGCAGGAGGAGAGCTGCGCGCAGGAGGAGAACACCATCTGGCGCTTGCCGTCGTGGAAGGAGTTGAACAGGGTCAGCAGCTCGCGCCCCAGCTGGGGGTAATCGCCCAGGCGGTGCAGGTCGTCCAGGAAGAAGCAGTGAAAGCCCGTGAGATGGGTCCTGACCTGGAACACGTTGTCCTTGGGGCCGGACTGGTACAGCCCGGCGAGCTCGTCCACGGTGCCCATGAAGATGAAGTTCTTGTCCTGATGCTTGCTGATCTCGTTGGCCATGCAGCGCAGCAGGTGGGTCTTGCCGGTGCCCTGCTCCCCCTGGATGACCAGGGGGTTGAACTTCACCTCGCGGTTCTTGGCCACGTCGCGCGCCGTGGCCAGGGGGAAGAGGTTCTTCTGGTTGGTGAAGAACTGCTCGAAGGTGAACTCGTGGCCGAAGGGGAAATCTATGCTGGAGGCGGTGAAGTCGGCGGACTGGGCGGTCAGGCCCTGGGCCAGGCCCAGGCGGTTGCGGTAGCGCAGCACGTAGCCTGGGCCGAGATACAGGCTGACCTGCTTCTCGAACGTGTCTTTGACCTGAACGTCGAACCATTGGGCAAAGAAAGCGTGCGGAAACTCCACCACGATTTCAAGCGTGTCGGGCAGGGGGTGCAGTTCCAGGGGATCGTACCAGCGGGCCAGGTCCGGTTCCGGGGTGGTCTGCGCGAGGTGGCGGCGGAGCTGTTCTTTGAGCACGGGAGCTTGCACGGGCAAAGGCAACAAGTGATGGAAGAAGGCTAGACCAAATCGGGCGGGGGTTCAACCTGCCTTGCACGCCGCCGAGCGGCCCGTATTGCCAAGGCTGGGTTTTTTGTCCATGATGCCCCTTCTTTTGACTTCAGGAGGCCGACAAGCCATGGCTCAGATAAAAAAGACCATTCAGGACATCAACGAGCGCATCAAGAAGGGCAAAGCCGTCATCCTCACCGCCGAGGAGATGGTGGAGGAAGTCCGCCGCAAGGGCAAGACCGCTGCGGCCAGGGACGTGGACGTCGTCACCACGGGAACCTTCTCGCCCATGTGCTCCTCGGGGATGCTCTTCAACTTCGGGCAGGAGCCGCCCACCATCAAGGCGTCCCAGGTGTCGCTTGGCGGCGTGCCCTGCTATGCGGGCCTGGCTGCCGTGGACGCCTACATCGGCTGCACCGAGCCCCGCGAGGATGATCCGCTCAATAAGGTGTATCCTGGGCGCTTCCTCTACGGCGGCGGGCACGTCATCGAGGACCTGCTGCGCGGCAAGGCCGTGCGCCTGAAATGCAGCGCCTACGGCACGGACTGCTACCCCCGGCGCGAGCTCGACAAGTCCGTGACGCTCGCGGACCTCAAGTATGCCGAGCTCCTGAACCCGCGCAACTGCTACCAGAGCTACAACGTGGCCGTGAACGCGGGCAGCCGGGTGATCTATACCTACATGGGGCCGCTCAAGCCCGGCATGCGAAACGCCAACTACGCCACGGCGGGCCAGCTCTCGCCGCTGTTCAACGACCCCTTCCTGCGCACCATAGGCCTTGGCACCAAGATCTGGCTGGGCGGAGGCACGGGCTGGGTGATCGGCGCGGGCACGCAGCACAATGCCAAGCCCGCCCGCAACGAGCGCGGCATCCCGCTGACCGCCGCCGGAACCCTCATGCTCAAGGGCGACATGAAGGGCATGAGCCCCAAATGGGTGCGCGGCGTGTCCATTCTGGGCTACGGCTGCTCCTTGAACGTGGGCGTTGGCATCCCCATCCCCATCCTGGACGAGGAGATGGCCTGGTTCACGGGCGTTGCCGACTCGGACATCACCATGCCCGTGCGCGACTACGCAAACGACTACCCCAACGGGGTGAACAACGTGCTGGCCCAGCCCAACTTCGAGGAACTCAAATCGGGCGAGATAACGGTGGACGGCCAGGTGATCCGCACCGTGCCGCTCACCAGCTACGCCTTGTCGCTGGAGATAGCCCAGGAGCTCAAAGCCAAGATCGAGCGGGGAGAATTCCTGCTCACCGAAGCGCAGGACAGGATCATCTCGCAGTAAACGCGCAGAAATGAGATGCAAAAAGGGGGGGGCAAAGCTCCCCCCTTCTCGTTTCTATATCTGATATATCAATACTTGTGGCGCATGTTACAACTGCGGTGTAATAGAAGAGACAGGAGAAGTACCCAAATGGCCAACCTTGGCCGAATCTAACCAAGGAGACTGCCCATGCTTCGTTCCACATTCCTCTGCTCCCTGTTGTTGGTGTCGCTTCTGATGACGGCCTGCGTCACGTCCATGGGGATATCCCAGGCCGACGTGTCCGGCACCCCCACCACCTATGCCACGGTGGCCAAGGCTCCCAACCCGCTGCTCATGGGCCACTGGCGCAGGATGAACCCCGAGGGCATCGAAAAGCCCTGGATGTTCCAGTACTGGCTGGTGAAGAACGGCGACAAGTACGCCGTGTTCTACAACTACGACTCGCGCAAGAAGAACGCCTTCAAGGGCTGGGCCTCCTTCAACATCGACGGGGACTCCATGACTTCCGGCGTGGACGGCGCGACCTTCTTCGTGAAGGACGGTCAGGTGTTCATGCAGGTAGCTGGACGCAACACACCATACCCCATGGAAAAAATCGATTAGGGCTTTTGGCGGATCTATGCTGGATACAAAGCTGGTGTTTGCAAACTTCGGATGAATGCGCCTGGCCAAGCCGGGAGCATCAGGGAGGCAGCGAAGCTTCTGCAAATTGTTGTATCGGATGTGGTTGACCCATGCTGTCCGAGATAAACAATACAAATGGAGAAGCAACAATGCTTAACATCATCCGAGCCGTACTCCTGACTCTACTCGTATTCAGCCTTGTGGGATGTGCAGGAACCCAACAGAGTAAGGATGCGACAAGTAGCAAAAGCACCGAGAGGCAAGACTACTGGAGGTAAGGTCACCCACCTCCGGCGAGGACGAGGGCAAGGTGTTCATGCAGATTTTCCGGCGCGACACGCCCTCCCCCGTGGAAAAACCGGAATAAGACTTTTGGCGGGTCCATGTTGGATGACAAGCGGCTGACCGAATACTTTGAACGGATGCTCCTGGCCAAGCCCGGGCGCATCCGTGAAGTGGTGGAATTTCGGATGGTGGTCGAACCTGGAGTGGCGGCTCTAGCCGCCTCTCGCAGGTCCGAGGGGGATTTGGCGCGTCTTCGCAAGCTCGTGGAGCGGCAACAGGCGGCCCCTGCGGAGGACTACGCGGAGCTGGACGCCAAATTCCACATGGCCCTGGCCCGCGCCACCGGAAACGAGGTTGTCTGGGAGATGGCGGCCGTTCTGCACGACCTGGCCGGGGAGAGCCGCGCCGCGCCTCTCATCAGCAGGGAGCGCCTTGAGGCCTCCCTGCGTGACCATGTGCGAATCCTGAAGGCAATTGAAGATGCGGACCCCGAGGCCTGCCGCGAGGCCATGCGCTCCCACCTGGAAAACGTGGGCAGGAAGGCTGGAGACTCCGCGCGGGCCTAACGCATGCCGCACGCCGCGTGGAAGTTGCCCCGAAAGCGGCCACGAGGGTCAGATCAGCCCGCCGTTTGCCCGCAGCACCTGCCCGTTGACCCATCCTCCGTCCGGACCGGCCAGGAAGGACACCACCGAGGCGATGTCCTCGGGAGTTCCCAGGCGCTCCAACGGGGCCATCCTGGCCATGCGTTCGATGAGTTCGGGCGGTTTTCCCTGTGTGAACAGATCGGTGGCGGTGGGTCCGGGGGCCACGGCGTTCACGGTGATGGCGCGCCCGCGCAACTCCTTGGCCAGGATGCCCGTCATGGCCTCCACGGCGGCCTTGGTGGCTGCGTACACGGCGTAGGTCTCCAGGCGCAGGCCGATCACGGTTGTCGATAAGTTTACGATTCGTCCGCCGTCCCTGAGCCGCCTGGCTGCTTCACGCAGCCCGTTGAAGGTTCCCTTCAGGTTCACGGCCACGATGCTGTCGAACATGTCGTCCGGGCAGTCCTGGATCCTGGCCAGGGTCATGATGCCTGCGTTGTTCACCAGCACGCCAACCTTGCCGAACGTCTCCTCGGCAACATCAAAGAGACGGGCCATTGCCAGCGGGTCGCTGACGTCCCCCTGCACGGCCACGGCGCGCCCGCCAGCCCCGGCTATCTCTTCCGCCAGCGATTCGGCGGCGGCCTTGCTCCCAGAAAAGTTGACCACCACGTCCATGCCGTCTCGGGCCAGACGCCTGGATATGGCGGCGCCGATGCCGCGCGATGCCCCGGTGACTATGGCCACTGTGCTGGCCGCCATGGCAGACGCTGTATTGGAATAATCGCTCATGGTGATATCCTTCTTGTGTTATTTTGGAAGGTTGTGCTGTGGGAAAGCGCACCCTCCCGTAGGTCTGATCGGGAATGCTTGGCAGGGGACATACAGGATAACGCCGCGTGTGTCGTGCTGGGGCATGGAAATATGGCACGGGTGTTCATAACCAAATACTCTCGCGCTAGGGAACTTCGCTCTTCCCATTCCGGCGGACCGAGGATAAAAGTCCGCAACGTGTGCGCAGTGTGATTGTTGCGCGCGCACATCACCCGACGCAAAGTCCGTCTTCGAATAAGGAGGAAGCCGGTGGCAATCTGTCCCGCTCCGGCTGTATCAGGATTGGAAGCGACGCGCCGGCGGCCCGGCCCCGGCCCCTTGTCCGGCTCCCGGAAAAGGAAGGGCTGACGTGGCGGTGTCCCAGATCCCCTTTTTTCGCGGGCTGGCCTTCAGGCTTGCGGCCTGGGTGCTGGTCTTCTCCCTGGCCGTGTCCCTGGCCATGTCCTCCCTTCTTCTCTACGCCAAACACCGTGACTTCCTTGCCGACAAGGAGCGCCAGCTCAAAGGCATAGGCGAGGTGAACCTGCCCAGCCTGGCGAACGCGCTGTGGAACCTGGACCAGAGGTCGCTCCTCCTGCAACTGGAGGGGCTGCGGCAGATGCCTGACGTCGAGCTGGTGGAGGTGGGCGACGGCGTCTCCATGGCGGGCTCCCTGGGCGAAACATCCAGCACGCGCAGGCTGGAGCGGATCTACTCCCTGCACTACGAGCTACGCGGCGAAGCGCGCCAGCTGGGAACCCTGCGGGTGGTGCTCGGCCTGGACAAGGGCCTGGACAGGCTCTGGCGCGACGCCCTGCTGTCCATAGCCCTGGAGACGGCCAGGACCCTGGCCATGGGCGGGGCGCTGCTGTTCATCTTCTATTCCCTGGTGGGACGCCATCTGAGGCGAATGGCCTCCTACGCCGCCGGGCTGACCGTGACGGGCCTTGAAAAACCCCTGGTCCTGGACCGCCGCCCCTCCGCCACGGGCAGGCCCGATGAAATGGACCAGCTGAGCGGCGCGCTTGAAACCATGCGCATCAACCTGCTGGGATCGGTCGAGGAGCTGAAGACCGCCAACGAGAGCCTGATCGAGGAGATCGACCGGCGCGAAGAGGCGGAAAAGCAGGTTCGGGCCACGCGGGCGGCGCTGCGAAACATCATCGACTCCATGCCTTCGGCGGTTATCGGGCTTTCCGGGGACATGGTGGTCACCCATTTCAACGCCATGGCCGCGCAGATGAGCGGCATGAACGCCGAACAGGCCGTGGGGCGCACCCTGGGCGAGGTATTCGCACCACTGGTGGCGCATCAGGACATGGTGCGCGAAGCCCTGGAAGAGCGCAAACCCGTGGCCCGCCAGCGCCTGACCCTTCAGGTGCTGGGCGGGGAGATCACGGCCGATCTGGTGGTGTACCCCCTGCTGGCCGAGCAGGGGGGAGGGGTGGTCATCCGCGTTGACGACGAGACCCAGCGCGCCCAGCTGGAGGAAGTGCTGATCCAGACGGAGAAGATGGTGTCGCTTGGCAGCCTGGCCGCAGGCATGGCGCACGAGATCAACAACCCCCTGGCCGGGGTGCTCCAGAGCGCCCAGAGCATGCAGCGCAGGCTGAGCAGCGGGCTTAGGGCCAACGACAAGGCCGCCAGGGAGGCCGGGATCGACCTGATGGCGCTCGAGGCCTACCTCAAGGCGCGCGACATCCCGGAGATACTGGTGGGGATGCGTTCGGCGGGCGAGCGGGCGGCGCGCATCGTGGCCAACATGCTCAAGTTTTCCAGGCTCAGCAAGCGCACCCATGAAGGCCAGAACCTGGCCGAGGTGGTGGACGCTGCCCTGGAGCTGGCCGAGAGCGACTACGACCTGAACCGCAAGTATGATTTCCGGCGCATGCGCATCACCAGGCTCTACGACCCTTCCCTGCCGCCGGTCCCCTGCTCGGCCCAGGAAATGGAACAGGTGGTTCTGAACATCGTCAAGAACGCCGCCCAGGCCATGGGAAATATTCAAGGCCCGGCGCTCACGGTGTCCCTGCGGCGCGAGGACCTGCACGCCGTCATCGAAATCAGCGACAACGGCCCCGGCATGGACGAGTCGGTCAGGAAGCGCGTTTTCGATCCTTTCTTCACCACCAAGATGCAGGGCGAGGGCACGGGCCTGGGCCTCTCGGTGAGCTACTTCATCATCACCCAGAACCACCGGGGCGCAATCCAGGTGGAATCCGCACCGGGCGAAGGGACCACCTTCACCATCCGGCTGCCGCTCGAGGGGCAGCCCGCCTAGCAGCCTGTTGAACGAACCACTCCGGCCGCGTTGCACGGAAAAAGCCAAGCTCCCGCGTATGACGAATACGCATCGGGCTTGGCTGTTTCATATGCTTGGCAGCAGGTTTGTTGATCAGGCTTCAGGGAACGGTTGACTCAACTCCAGGCGCACGCGGAGGACTTCTCCACGCGGTTTCTCCCAAGCCGCTTGGCCTGGTAGAGCGCCTCGTCCACCGCAGTGTACAGGGCCGAATGGTTCTGGATGGAGGGGCAGACGTCGGCCACGCCGATGCTCACGGTGCAGCGCACGTCGGTCTGGCCGACCTGGACAAGTACAGTGGTTTCCAGGGATGCCCGGATGCGCTCCGCCATGAGGGCCGCCGCCTCGATGTTGGTCTCCGGCAGCAGGATGGCGAACTCCTCGCCCCCCACCCTGGCCGCCACGTCGCCGCGCCGCACGCTGGACCCAATCATGTCCGCCACGGCGATGAGGACCTTGTCGCCCACTGGATGGCCGAACTTGTCGTTTATGGCCTTGAAGTGGTCCAGGTCCATGAGGATCATGGCCAGCGGCCGTTTGTAGCGCAACGCCCGGCCTATCTCGGTTTCGATGACCTCGTTGAACCACTTGCGGTTGCACAGGCCGGTGAGCCCGTCCGTGTTGGCCTGCCGGGTGAGTTCGATCTCCGTTTCCCGCACCTGGCGCAACGCGGCGTGGAGACGCCGGTTGAGCGAGCGGAAGTAGGCCACCAGCACCAGGAGGGCCAGCAGCATGACGGCCATGGCCGTTACCAGTTTGGGGTGCTGGGTGATGAAATCGCCCACCAGCACCTGGCCGAACTGCTCGTAGGGCGCCACCTTCAGGGACCGCATGATCTCATGGATGGATTCGTAGGGAAGCGGCACCGTCCACTGGTTCCCGTGGGTGCCCTGCTCGTCCGCGCGGGGCTGCATCAGCAAGAGTGCGGCCGCCACTGATTTCGCCAGCGGTTCCGGCGTGTGGCGCAGCTTGGCGAAGGGCCACTCCGGCACCAGCCTGGTGCTGTGGAGGAAGGGGAACGTGGGATCCTGCCTGAACCCAGGCGGGGTCAGTATCTTGAGGTCCGCCATGCGGAGCTTCCCCGCCGCCTCCATGCGCTCCAGGGTGTCCGTGCGCGCCGTGCCCACGTCGTAGCGTGCGTCGAGCACCGAACGGACAACCTGGTCGTGCGCCTCCAGGAAGTGCAGCGACGACAGGTCCCTGGCCGGGTCAATGTCGTTTTGCTGCAAGGTGTAGGCGCCCATGAGCCAGCCTCCCAGCGAACTGGACGACGTGGCCGCGAGGCTCTTTCCCCTGATCTGGTCGAAGGTGGTTATGTCGGCCCTGTCGGCCCTGGTGAAGAACACCCCCCCGAACCTGGAGGCGGACCGCCCCGCCGCCTGGTTGATGAGCGTGGCGATGCGGATGACGTCGTGGGTGACTTCGAGATTCACGTAGATGGCCGGATTGACCACTGCGAAATCGATCTGCGCGTCGGCCACGGCGTCTTCCACGGCCTCGAACGGCAGGGGCACGAGGGTGAAGTCGACATGCGGCAGGGCCTTCTTGAGCGCAAGGATCATCGGAGCCCAGTCCTCGGCGCATTTCTTCACGCCCCAGTTGGCCAGGACACCGATACGGGCCTGTTGCGGGCTGCTTGCGCAGAGAGCGTTGTCATCGCAAAGAATCAGAAGAGACAGGAGTGCCGCCCCGGCGGGGAATGCACGGCAGATTCGTGGAAGCAGACAATTGAGGAGGATGCTCGCCAATGTAAATGCACGTTGAATAAACAAGATCGCCATGCAGATGATGTTTACATGATCGCACATAATCTTCCAGCAAAATATCCCACCATGATGAGAAATCCAATCCCGTATTCCAACCGCGCTCTTCTGCCGATTCAAACGCTGTTGCGCAGAAATGTTTGAATTGGTAATCAGGCGTGGTGTAATATGGCTTCATAGTGCTCAATCTGCTGGAACAGGAAACGCAGGAAGTCCGCGCGCATTACGGGAGTTGCCATGAGCGACCGCGACAAGACCAGGGAACAGCTCGCCGACGGGCAGGAAGCGCCCGTCCCACCTTTGGAGGGCCTGGCCGCGCGCAGAACCGCAGCTGCGGATTTCACCACGCTGTTCAATCTTTCCCAGGACATGGTTGCCGTCGCGGATATCGAGACCGCGACCTTCGTCCTGGTCAATCCGTCCTTCTCCAGGGTGCTGGGATACTCCGAACAGGAGCTGACCGGCAGGCCCTTCCTGGAGTTCGTCCACCCCGACGACCTGGGCAGGACGCTGGCCGTCATGGATGAGAAGATCCGCCAGGGCCAGCAGATCCTTCATTTCGAGAACCGCTACCGCTGCAAGGGCGGAGGCGTGCGCTGGCTGAGCTGGGTGTCCAGCACCGTGCCGGAAGAGGGCCTGGTCTACGCCATCGCCCGCGACGTGACCGAACAGAAAGAGTCCCAGGAGCGGCTCAGGCAGAGCGAGGAAAAATTCAGGACCATATTCGATTCGATAAACGAGTGCATCTTCGTGCACGACGCCCGGAACGGGGCCATCCTGGAGGTGAACCAGCGGGTGTGCGAAGTCTACGGCTACTCCCGGGAGGAGATCCTGCGCCTTGACGTGGGCTCGCTGAGCTCGGGGGTCGAGCCCTATGACCGGGAACACGCCTTTGCCCGCATCCGGGAGGCCTTCAAGGGCATCCCCCAGCATTTCGAATGGCAGGCCCGGAGGAAGGACGGCGGGTTGTTCTGGGCGGACGTGTCGCTGCGGGTGGCGCGACTGGACAACGCGGACAGGGTGCTGGTGACGGTCAGGGACGTCTCCGACCGCAAGCAGGCCCAGGACGAGATCCTGCGCGAAAAGGCCTTCACGGAAGCCCTCATGAACAGCGTCCCCGGGCTCATCTACATGTACGACGAACAGGGACGGCTGGTGCGCTGGAACAAGAAGCACGAGGAGCTGACCGGGTACACCTCCGAGGAGCTCGCCCGGATGACCCTGATGGACTGGTACAAGGACGACCCCGAAGAGATCGCCAAGATCCAGGCCGCCGTGGCGAGGATACCCGTGGAAGGCTTCTCCACCTCGGAGGGAAACCTGCGCAACAAGGACGGCAGCAGGCGCCTGTACTACTTCACGGGCGTGCCCCTGGTCCTTGAGGGCAAGCAGTATTTCACCGGCATCGGCATAGACTTCACCGAGATGAAGCGCATGCGCGAGCTGATGGTCCAGACCGAGAAGATGCTGAGCGTTGGCGGGCTGGCCGCTGGCATGGCGCACGAGATAAACAATCCCCTGAGCGGAATCCTGCAGAACGTGCAGGTGGTGATGCGCAGGCTCACCGAGGACCTGGACGGCAACCGCAAGGCGGCGGCGGAGTCGGGATGTTCCCTGGAATCGGTCCAGCGCTTCATGGAGAAGCGTGAGGTTCTGGCCTCGCTGGAGTGCGTCCGGGAGGCCGGGTGCAGGGCGGGCCGCATCGTGTCCAGCATGCTCGAGTTTGCCCGCAAGAACGAAGGCAGGACCACGGAGGCCGACATCGCGGCCCTGCTGGACCGGGCCGTGGAGCTGGCCGGGCAGGACTACGACCTGAGGAAGAATTACGATTTCCGACAGATCAGGATCGAGCGCGAGTACGACCCCTCGCTGCCTCCGGTGGAATGCGCGGCCAACGAGATCGAGCAGGTTGTCCTGAATCTCTTGCGAAACGCGGCACAGGCCGCCTGCGGCTGGCACGGAAACGGCCTGAAGCCCGTGATCCGCCTGAAAACCTCACGGGAAGGCGGCATGGCCCGGATAGAAGTGGTCGACAACGGCCCAGGCATGGAAGAGGACGTCCGCAAACGCGTGTTCGAACCCTTCTTCACCACCAAGCCCGTCGGCGTGGGCACGGGGCTCGGTCTGTCCGTGTCGTATTTCATCATCACCTCGAACCACCGGGGCGTCATCGAGGTGGAGTCCTCCCCAGGCAAGGGCTCCCGGTTCATCATCTGTCTGCCGCTGAAGCAGTCGGCGTGCGGGGATGGCGGCCCGGCTTGACGGGTGCCGGGGGTTCAATTACCTGCTAGCGTGGGAATAGGAATCAAACCGGGTTGACGCCCGGAGTCCGGCGCGGCTTCCCGGAAAGCCGCGAACGCGTATCATGGTTCGCCTGCACCCTCCCCGCGCGAGCCAAGCGGCTGAAATACCTCCCCGAACGGATTCGTACGGCCATGAGCATGGATCTCCCCGACATAGTCCCCCTGCTGTTCGTTGTACCCGCCGTCGCGGTCTACGGGGTCTTCCTTGCGGTCGCGCTGCTGCTTATCTTCTTCACCCACAAGAAAGAGTGGAGGCTTGCGAGACGGTCCGAAAAGCACCGGAAGAAGGCCGAGCGCATCCGCCTGAAAGGCAGCGAGGAGAGGGAGTCGCTCGTCTTGTCCTGCCAGCGCGGCAACATGAAGGAACTCGCCGCCCTGGTGAAGGACCAGCTGAAAAGCAAAAGGGCGTCCATCGAACTGGGCACCTACCACCAGACGATGCTGTTCGTGAAACATTCCATATCGGAACTTGGTTTTGATGACCTCTACGCCGTGCACGCCCTGCTCTCCCGAGCGGGTGAGGAGCGCGTGTCGGTTGAACTCGACAAATTTCTCCAGCGGGAGCTTGAATATGGCCATCTCGGAAAACATAGGGAAGTTCATTTCCAGGATATTCTACACAGTCAAGGCGGAGTCGGCAGAGTGGCAGAAAGCCAACCTGCCGGAACTGGACAAGCTCAAGCATGACAGGGCGCTGGCCAATCTGGAGCTGAAGCAGTCCCTGGACAAGATGGAGATCCGCTTCAAGGAGGAGTGCAACAGGATACGCCTCGAGGAAGAGCGTCAGACCATGCAGTTCAAGGAGTTCCTGGACAGCATCGACGAGATGAAGACCAACATGCTCTCCTACTACACCACCATGCCCAAGCCCATTGCGCTCATGATCCATCACCATGCCGGGGAATTGCTCAAGGAGGCCTGGTTCAGCCAGGACACCCGCGCGCGCCTGCGCAACCAGACCAGGTTCTCCGACCTGATGCTGACCATCACCGAAGACCTGGCCGAACTCGGCAACGACTCCACGGCCAGGGCGCTGCCGGAAAAAACGCTGGCCTTCATCCAGAACCGCATCGAGGGCTGACGCGCAACTGTAAAGTTGCGGCAGGAAGCGTATACATTCCGTGCAGATCCAGGCGTTAATGCCGCAACCTGCCCGGTTCAGCAGTGGCCGCAACCAGGGCGTTCTCCGGATTGAATGCGGACTGGGAACTGGAAAAGCTCGGAATCCCAGGATATCGCCGGGTTTGAAGTGTCGCGGGGCTTACTTTTCGTGCGCCTCCGCTAAAGGCCCTGGCGCGTCTGCCGATAACCACCTTGTCTGCACGCTGAAACAAGGTGACTCCAATGACGTCCGACAACATGATCTCAAACGGCGACCGCGCCGACGCCCCCTCGGAAAGCCCCGAGGAAAGGGCCCTGCGCGTGGCCGAGATCAAACGCAAGGTGGCGCTCGGGCGCTACCGCGTGGACGGCAAGGAGATCCTCTACAACATGCTGAAGACCGCTCCCTGAACACCCGCCACGGATCCGTCCCGCTTTTTCGCCCGGCTTGACTTTTCCCGACCCATCCGCTTTATCTCTCATGCATGGGCGTATTTTCGCCCCGAGCCCAATCAACCAGGGAGAGACGGACATGCCTCAAGCTTACGTGGATCAGGACGAATGCATCGGGTGTGAATCGTGCGTGCAGATTTGCGCGGAGGCTTTCCAGATGAACGCCGAGGGCAAGGCCGAGGTCACCCCCGACTCCACCGGCGCCGAGGAATGCATCCAGGAAGCCATGGACACCTGCCCCGTGGAATGCATCCACTGGCAGGACTGAGCCGACATGGCAGCCGAGACACTTGAAAAACACCTGCTGGTGACCATCTCCGAGGACATCAACGCCCTGTTCGGCCTGCGTTATGTCTTCGGCTTTTTCAGCAGGCGCGATCTGGTCCGCCTGACCCTCTTCTACGTCTCGGCGAGGCCGGGGTCGGAAGCCTTCGACTCGAGCGCGCCCTTCTGCGCAGCCGGACAGGCTTCGAGCTTCGGAAACGCCTGCCGCACCCCCCCCCAGACCCTGACCACTGCCAGGGACTGGCTCCTGGACATGGGCTTTCCCGGAGACAGGATCGAGTTGCGCTCCGCCCCGGCCAAATACGGCACGGTCAAGGACATCGCCGCAGAGGCCGAACGCGGCCTCTACGACGCTGTGGTGCTCGGGCGCAGGGGCCTCTCCTGGTTCGACGAGATCTTCGACGACTCCATCACCCACCGCATGCTCTGGGAATCCATCAGCTTTCCGCTGTGGGTGTGCCGCAACCCCGGACGCCATCGCAAGAACGTGCTGCTGTGCGTGGACGGCTCGGAGCAATCCCTGCGCGTGGCCGACCACGTGGGATTCGTGCTGCGAAACGAACCCGAACACTCCGTGACCGTGTTCCACAACCGCGCCCTCAGTCTGCCCGAGGGGCAGAGCATCGAGCACATCATGGCCGGTGCCATCGCCGTGCTCAAGGAGAACGGCCTCGAGGACGAGCGCATCGACATCCTGGTGAAATCCTCCAAGGACCCGGCGGAGCTCATCCTCAAGCAGGCCCAGGAAGGGGAGTTCGCCGCCGTGGCCGTGGGGCGCACGGGGGGAAAGCCGGACGGGCTGCGCAACATCTTCGGCTCCACCAGCCAGACGCTCCTGCGCAAGCTGGAAGGCGCCGCCTTGTGGATATCCAAATAGGAGAGGGCGGTCTCGGGCTTGTCCCCAGGCGGGACGGTTTTGACATTTTTTCGTAAATGAGCCACCAGCCTTTGCCTGGGAGACAAGCACATGAGACGCAAATTCCTGTTTCTGGTGGCTGACGGCATGGGCGGCTGGCCCGGAGAGCTGAACGGCCTGACGGCCATGGAAGCAGCGCAGACCCCGGTGATGGACGCCATGGCCCGCGAAGGCGTGCTGGGCGTGGCCCGCACCATCCCGGAAGGGATGCCCCCGGGGTCGGACGTGGCCAACATGGCGCTTCTGGGCTTCGACCCGGCCAGCCACCACACCGGGCGCGGCCCCATCGAGGCTGCGGCCCAGGGCCTTAAGCTGGCCGAGAACGACCTGGTCTGGCGCTGCAACCTGGTCCGCGTCAGCAAGTACGCCTCGGACGGCGTCATGCTGGACTACTCCTCCGGCCACATCACCACTGAGGCCTCCACGCCGCTCATTCGCCAGCTGGACGACCAGTGCGCCCGCTGCTCAGAAGAATTCGCCCCCTTCCAGCTGATCCCCGGCGTGCAGTACCGCCATCTGCTGGTGCAGCGCGGCGCAGCGGACAGCCCGGAGGCAAAACTGGCCATCCGCCCCCCGCACGACATCACCGACCAGTCCATCCACCAGGACATCGATGCCTACCGCTCCGTGCCCCTGCTCTGGAGCCTGACCCGCTGCGCGGCCCGCCTGCTGGAAGGTTCCGGCAACACCACCAAGGCCAACGCCATCTGGCCCTGGGGGCAGGGCAGGGCGCTTTCGCTTCCGTCCTTCGCGGACAACTTCGGCCTGAAGGGCGCGGTGATCTCAGCCGTGGACCTGATAAAGGGCCTGGGGCGCGCTGCGGGAATGGATGTCCTTGAGGTGGAGGGAGCCACCGGGCTCCTGGACACCAACTACGAGGGCAAGGTGGCCGCAGCTGTCGAATACCTGAAGAACGGCGGGGACATGGCCTTCGTGCACCTGGAAGGCCCGGACGAATGCGGCCACGGCGGCGACGCGCCGGGCAAGGCCGAGGCCGTGGCCCGGTTCGATGCGCGTGTGGTCAAACCCCTGCGCGATGCTTTTCCGGACGCGGTGTTCCTCATCACCTGCGACCACCTGACCCCCGTGTCCAAGCGCACCCATGTGGACGACCCGGTGCCGTTCCTGCTCTGGGGCAAGGGCATCGACCCGGAAGAGGCTGGCGGGGCGCAGTGCTTCAGCGAGGCCCAGGCCAAGGCCTCCGGCCTGTCTCTGGACCCCGGACACGAGCTGCTCTCCTGGGCCATCAAGAAGGCTGGCGGGCTGTGATCCGGCCCGGCGAGCCCTTCCCGGAGGCGGATACCCGCTTCGAGCTGTATGTCTCCTACGGCGAGACCGACGCCATGGGCGTGGTGTACTACGGCAACTACGCCCACTGGTTCGAGCGTTCGCGCGGGCAGTACCTGCGCGAGCGGGGCCTGTCCTACGCGGAGGTGGAGCGGCGCGGGGTGATGCTCCCCGTGCGCGAGATGGCCGTGCGCTATATCTCCCCGGCCCGCTACGACGAGCATGTCGTGGTGCGCGCGGGCATAAGCCAGTGGGGGCGCGCCTCCGTGACGTTTGCCTATCAGGTGTTCGGCCCGCCGGAGCACTCGCGCCTGGTGTGCCTGGGCACGACGCAGCACGCCTGCGTGGACGCAAACGGAAAGCCGGTGGCCGTGCCCGGCTGGCTGAAGGAAATCTGCCTGAAGTGACCCTGGACATCCACACCCACGCCTTTCATCCCAAGATCGCCTCCAAGGTACTCGAGCAACTCACCGGCCACTACGGCATAACGCCCGTGGGTACGGGTCTTGTGGAGCACCTGCTGGAGAGCCTGGACGCGGCGGGCATCGAGCGCGCCGCAGTGCACGCGGCGGCCACGGCTCCGGCCCAGGTCATACCGGCCAACAACTGGTCCATGGAGCTTGCCCGCACCCAGCCCCGGCTGATCCCCTTCGGCACCATCCACCCCGGCTTCGCGGACTTCGAGGCTGAGTTCGACCGGCTGGAGCGCGCAGGCATCAGGGGCATCAAGATCCACGCCGACTTCCAGGGTTTCCGCCTGGACGACCCGGCTCTGCGGCCCATACTGGAGGCCATGCAGGGCCGTTTCATCGCCATGTTCCACGTGGGCGACCGTCTTCCGCCCCACGAGAACCCCTCCTGCCCGGCCAAGCTCAGGGCCATCCGGGAAGACTTCCCGCAGCTGTGCATCATCGCCGCCCACCTGGGCGGGTACCTGCACTGGGCCGAGGCGCTGGAGTATCTGGCTGGAACAGACGTGTACCTGGACACCTCCTCCAGCCTCCCCTTCCTGGACGACTCCCTGCTGCGCGCCATCCTGGACCGCCACCCGCCGGAGCGGGTGCTGTTCGGCAGCGACTACCCCATCTTCGACCCAGCCCGTGAGCTGAAGCGCCTGCGCGAGCGGCTGCGCTTGTCCGACGCGGCGCTTACGCGCCTGCTCACATCCGGAGAGGCGCTGTTTCCTGAAGAATGGCCCCGACCCGGCCCCGGTTTGACATTTGGGTGGGGAATCCATACAGAATAAGACAGATACCCTGTTCGAGCTAAGCGGGTGAATTCATGCGCATACTGATAGTGGAAGACGAAGTGTCCAACCGCCTGTTGCTGCAACGCTATCTGCGCGGCATGCATCCGGTTGACGTCGTGGTGAACGGGCAGGAGGCCCTGGAGGCCTTCCGTCTGTCCCACAAGGACGGCGACCCGTACCGGGTGATCCTGCTGGACATCCAGATGCCGGTCATGGATGGCCTGGAGGCGTTGCGGGCCATCCGCGAGATGGAGAAAACCCTCCTGGTGCCGAGCGGACAGGAAGCCAAGGTACTCATGATAACGGCCCACAACGACAAGGACAGCGTGGTCAACGCCTTCTTCAGCGGCAACGCCTCGGGGTATCTGGTGAAGCCGGTGGAGCGGGAAACGCTGCTGGACTGCATCGCCGGTTTCGAGCAGGCCTAGTGGGCCGTGCTCACATGAACGGTCGGTTATGTTGTGGATAATGAACAACTTGGAACATTCGCAGTAGGGGAAAGCCTTCGGCGGCCAAAGGACGCTATCTGGAATCCCCAGTAATGCCATGTCTTTACACGCAGGCAATCTGTTCGAAAAGCGCCGGACGGGCAATTGTGCAGGAGCCTCTTGTTTTTAACACGCGCGGCGCTCACAGGGAGGAGCCGAGCACCACGGCCCCCGGGTTACCGGTGGATATTTGCGCCGCCCTGTTGACAATGAATTTCAATTGCATTATCCCTGCCTTGTAGAACGCGAACAAGGAGGCGACATGGTTCCCCTGAGCGAATGTCCCCGTGGAAGCAAGGTGCGCATCATCGAGCTCTGCGAAGACCGCCGTTGCCGCTGCCGCCTGTGCGCACTGGGGCTGACCCCGGGCGTCGAGGCTGAGGTGCGGGAAGGGGGGGCCTGCTGCCGCCTGTCCGTTCGCGGGGAAGACATCAGCCTCGGAGCTGGCCTGGCCGACAGGGTCATGGTGGCCCAGGTCTGAACGCTCCAGGTCTGAACGGGTCTGCCTTGGACACGCATTCCAAAGGCCAACTCAAGGAGTTTCACGATGCTTGAGAAGATCATAGTTGCGGCCATTATTGTCCTGGCCGTGGGTTACATGGTGCGGCGCGTCATGCGCAAAGGCGCCTCGTCCTGCGGATGCGGCAGCTCCGGCGGATGCTGCGGCGGCGGGCAGACCGACATCAAGAACTTCAGCGATTGTGGTTGCGGCCGGAAATCCTGATTTTTTTAAACGCCCCCAATTGAAAATGACTATCACTCTCGGAGAAGGCATGACTCATCCCAACACCTCGCCCATGTCGCTGCGATCGCTCAAGGTCGGCCAGCGGGCCAGCATCGAACGCATCAACGCCGAGGGAGAGCTCGGTCGCCGCATCCGCGACATGGGCCTCGTGCCCGGGGCGCAGATCGAGATCGTGGGGCGCGCGCCCCTCAAGGATCCCGTGGCTATCCGCCTGAAAGGCTTCACCCTGTCGCTTCGCAACAACGAGGCCGACTACATCCTGGTTTCAGCCTCGGAGGCTTAAGACGTGAGCACCCAGACCCAGCACAGCGCCTCGACACAGAGCACGGCCCGCTCCGGCCTGACGGCCCTGCCAACCTACACCATCGCCCTGGCGGGCAACCCCAACGCAGGCAAATCCACGCTGTTCAACGCCATGAACGGCGCCAGAGCCCACGTGGGCAACTATCCCGGCATCACCGTGGAGAAGAAGGTCGGCCAGTTCCGCACCGACGAAGCGCTCCTCAACCTGGTGGACCTGCCCGGAACCTACTCGCTCACGGCCTATTCCGCAGAAGAACTCGTGGCGCGCGACTTCCTGGTGGACGAACGCCCCCAGGCAGTGGTGGACGTCCTGAACGCGGGATCGCTCGAGCGAAACCTGTACCTCGCGGTGCAGCTTCTGGAACTGGGCATCCCCGTGGTGCTGGGCCTGAACATGATGGACGAGGCCCACAAGATGGGCATGAAGGTCGATTCCAAGCGCCTCTCCAAGGTGCTGGACTGCCCGGTGGTGGAACTGGTGGCCCGCAGGGGCACCGGCGTGAACGAACTGGCCGCCGCCGCCGCGAAGCTCGCCGCCGAGCGCCAGGGACGCTGGAAGCCCGTGGACATCTCCTACGGCCCGGACCTTGATCCGGCCCTTACCGAGATGACCACGCGCATTATGGCCAAGTCCTTCCTGGCCAACCGCTACCCGGCCCGCTGGGTGGCCCTCAAATACCTGGAGAGCGACGACCAGATCAGGGAGCAGGGCCGCGTGGCCGACCCCGAGCTGGCCACGTGGCTGGAAGGGCGCTCCGACCAGGTGGCCGCGCATCTGCGCGCCACGCTTGGAACCTACCCTGAAGCCATCATCGCGGATTTCCGCTACGGATTCATCGCCTCGGTGCTCAAGGGCGGCGTGGTCACGCGCGACGACCTGCACGGACGCCTGGAGACCTCCGACAAGCTGGACATGTTCCTGACTCACAAGCTGCTCGGCCCCGTCCTCATGCTGGCTGTGCTGTTCCTGGTGTACCAGATCACTTTTTCGCTGGGCAAATTCCCCATGGAATGGCTCCAGGCGCTGTTTGCCTGGTGCGGTGAGACAGTGAAGGCAGCCATGCCGGACGGCCTGCTGCGCTCCCTGCTGGTGGACGGCGTCATCGCGGGCGTGGGCGGGGTCATGGGATTTTTGCCCCTGGTCGTGCTCATCTTCCTGATGATCGCCTTCCTGGAGGACTCGGGCTACATGGCCCGCATCGCCTACATGCTCGACCGGGTGTTCAGGCTGTTCGGCCTGCACGGCTGCTCGGTGATGCCCTTCATCATCTCCGGCGGCATCGGCGGCGGGTGCGCAGTGCCCGGCGTCATGGCCAGCCGGACGCTGCGCAGCCCCAAGGAGCGCATCGCCACCATCCTCACCGCCCCCTTCATGACCTGCGGCGCAAAGCTGCCGGTGTTCATCCTGCTTGCCGGGGTTTTCTTTCCGGACA
Source organism: Fundidesulfovibrio putealis DSM 16056 (assembly GCF_000429325.1). Classification (NCBI taxonomy): domain Bacteria; kingdom Pseudomonadati; phylum Thermodesulfobacteriota; class Desulfovibrionia; order Desulfovibrionales; family Desulfovibrionaceae; genus Fundidesulfovibrio; species Fundidesulfovibrio putealis. Next base: position 288,011 of record NZ_KE386885.1, on the reverse strand, counting down.
ACCAGGCCCTGACTTTGTTCAGCATGACGCTTCTTGGCTGGGTGATGGCCCTTGGCGTCTCCTGGATCCTGCGCGCCACAGTGGTGCGCGGCGAGTCCACCCCCTTCGTCATGGAGCTGCCCCCCTACCGCCTGCCCACCATGCGCGGACTCCTCATCCACACCTGGGAGCGCAGCTGGCAGTACATCAAGAAGGCCGGTTCCGTGATCCTGGCCGTGTCTGTCATCGTGTGGGCGGCCATGACCTTCCCCGGTCTGCCCGAGGACAGGGAAGCCGCCTTCGAAGCCCAAAAGACCGCCCTCACCGAGCAGATCGAGGCGCTTGAGGCCGCCGAGGCTCCCTCAGCCGGGGCCGCACCCGGCAGGCAAGCCCCCGAGGCCGTCCAGACCGCCGATGCTAGCGCAGCTCCCGCTGCGGGCGAGAAGCCCGAAGAAACATCCGCTCCCGAGGCAGCCGAGGCTGGCGAAAAGTCCGAAGCCGCCGCAACGCCCCTGGACGACCTGAAGGCCCAGCTTGAGGAGATCGAGAAGAAGCAGTCCGCCGAGGCCCTGGCCTCCTCCGTTGCGGGCAGGCTCGGCACGCTGCTGGAGCCCGTGTCCAAGCTGGCCGGGTTCGACTGGCGCATGAACATCGCCCTGGTGGGCGGGTTCGCGGCCAAGGAAGTCATCATCTCCACCCTGGGCACCGCGTACTCCCTGGGCGAAGTGGAAGCGGAAGAAGCCGCGCCCCTGGCCGAGATGCTCACCACTGAAGGCATGAGCCTTGCTGCCGGGCTGGCGCTCATGGTGTTCATCCTGCTCTACTCGCCCTGCTTCCCCACGGTGGTGGCCATAGGCAAGGAGACCGGCTCCTACAAGTGGGCGGCCTTCGCCATGGTCTTCAACACCGTGCTGGCCTTCGCCCTGGCCGTGGCGGTCTTCCAGATAGGCATGCGGATCTTCCACTAAACGCCCATCGCTCACGATACCCCGCCTCACCCCCACCGAAACCGCCCGGCTTCCCCAGCCGGGCGGTTTTGCGTTACGATCTTTTGCAAAGCCTGTGTAACTTCACCCATCCGGACCCGCTCTAGTAGGTGTCACCAGCGTGGAAGGACGCCACGCGAACAACAAACAGAACGGATTATCCGGGATGAACAGTTCAGGAGGCTTGGCTCAGTCGTCAGGGGACTTCCGGGCAAGGACGGTATCGTCAAAGGGCTGGCCGACAGTCGCGGAGGGATGCAGACCAGTGGAGAGAGGGCATACGCCCTCGCGTCTGCGTCTCGAGCAGGTCGAGTGCTTCGAACTCGCATTCGAGGCTTGCCAGAACCGGATAAACGCGGACATGGTGGACATTACGGTCTTATCAGCGGTCTGCTATTTCGATAGAAGCGGCGTTGTGGCTGCGTACGATCGTCGAGGGGGAGGGGAGTTCCCTTCCACGGTCGGGAGTTGCATGAATAAGGACAGACGAACTCAGGACGGCGACGCCATGAGCGACGCCCAGGCCGTGCGGCAGGTGCTGGACGGTCAGACCGAGGCGTTCGCCGTGCTTGTCAGGCGGCATCAGGATTATCTGTTCGGCCTTCTCAGGCGGCACCTGCCTGTTTCCGAGGTGCCCGAGGCCGCACAGGACGCTTTCGTCAAGGCGTTCGAGAAACTCTCGCAGCTGCGCGAGCCGGATTCGTTCCGGGCCTGGCTGTCCTCCATGGCGCTCAGGCGGGCCATCCGCTACTGGCGCGACGTCTCGAGCAGGCGTGAGGTGTCCATGGACCTGGGCGGCGACGGCGAGCAGGACTGGCTGGAAGCCTTCATGGGAGACGACGCCCGCCAGCGCCACGAGGATTTCATGCGCAAGCGCGAGGCCAGCTCCGTGGTGACCTGGCTGCTTGGGCACCTCAAGCCTGATGACAGGGTAGCCATCGGTTTGTATTACGCCAAAGAGCACGAAGTGTCAGAAATCGCCACGATGCTGGGTTGGAGCGTGGAAAAAGTGAAGGTCCGGCTGCACCGGGCCAGAAAGAAGATGGCCGAGATCATGCGAGACGAGGCCGGGAAAGGGAGGCTACCATGAGCGCGGAAAAGGATTTCCAACGCCTCGACATACTGTTGGGGAAAACATTTGCAGGGAAGGGTGACGCGTCGGCCACTCCCGGTTTCGAGAGCCGCGTCATGGCCCGGATCATGGAAGCGCGCCGCGAGCTGTCCCTGTGGGACGTGCTGCGCAGCGTGGCCCGGCCCATCCTGTATTCCGGCTGGGCCGTCGCCGCCGTGCTGGCGCTGGTGGTGCTCACCGGGCAGGACAACTCCAGCCAGCACCTGCTGGCCTCGGTGATGACCGATTCCCCCGTCACGCAATGGCTGGTTCTGTAGGAGGCCACATGAGCATGAGCAGGGGAAAAGGACTTCTGATAGCCCTGGTGATTTTCCTGACAGGAAGCATCGTCGGCGCCTTCGGCCTGGAGGCATTCCGTGTGCTTCGCGGCGGGCCGTTCAAGCATCTGGAGGGTAAAGGCCCGGTGGGCTTCATCATGGAGCGCATGAGCAGCGATCTGAAGCTGAGCGAGGCGCAGAAAAAGGATATCGAGCCCGTCATCACGGAAATGATCGGCAAGATCGACCAGCTTCGCCGCCCCATCCAGGAGCAGGAAGAGGCCATCTTCGAGGAATACAATGCCCGCGTGCGCCAGCTCCTCACGGAGTCGCAGGCTGCGAAACAGGACGAGATCGTCAAACGCATGCGGGACTTCCGCAAGAGGATGCAGCAGGGGCCCCATGGGAGTTCTCTTCCGCCGCCTCCGCCGCCCGATGGCCTGTTCTTCGGCAGCCCCGGCCCGCCCCCGGTGCCTGGTCCCGGCCCTGGTCCGCAGTAAAGAGGCCTCGCTACTTCCTCCCTTCGCCTCCCCGGCGGCGACTCTTCGGAATCGCCGATACAAAAGGCCCCCGTGTCCATGCGGGGGCCTTTCTTTCAAGCTCTCTTCAACAATCCCGATCACGACGCGAAGCGATACAGGATTCCAAAGGAACGTGTTCCTTTGGCCGCCGGAGACCCTTTCCTGCCTCTTCTTCGGAATGTGGCGCGCTAATCGTGGCTGTGCGGAAAGTCGCCTAAACTATGCACGTGATGGTGCAGGTGCGGGGCTTCGGCGGCCTCATGCAGGTGCCCGTGGGACAGCGTGAAGTACCGGTTGGTGACCTGCGTCAGGAAATCCCACTCGTGCGACACCACCAGAAGCGCCAGATCCAGCCCGCGAAGCACCTCGGCCACGCGGGCCTTGCTCTCCGGGTCCAGGCCGGTGGTGGGCTCGTCCAGCAGGAGCGCCTTGGGCCGCATGGCCAGCACCCCGGCAAGCGACGCCAGGCGCTTCTCGCCGCCTGAGAGCCTGTGCGTCAGGCGATCTTCGAACCCGCACAATCCCACCATGGACAGGCACTCCAGGGCCACGGCGCGGGCTTCGGCCTGCGACGCGCCCAGGTTCAGCGGCCCGAAGGCCACGTCCTCCAGCACGGTGGGACAGAACAGCTGGTCGTCGGAGTTCTGGAACAGATACCCCAGCACGCGCCGGGCCTGGGTGAAGTCGCCGTTTACGCGGCACTCGCTGCCCAGGATGCGCACTGTGCCCCCGGTGGGCGTCACCAGCCCCATGATGGCCTTGAGCAGGGTGGTCTTGCCGCTGCCGGTGTGTCCGGCCAGTCCCAGGCGCTGGCCCTCCTCCAGGCGAAGATCGAGACCTGCCAGCACCACGCGGTCCTGATAGCCGCAGGTAAGCCCTTCCAGTTCCACCAGCGTCATGCGCTCCCCCTTTCCAGAACGGCCACCAGCACGATCCCGGCCAGGGCCGCCACCCCGAGTGCCGTGTCCGCCGTACGCCAGCGCAGGCCGCCCAGGCTCCTGAAGCGTCCGTCAAAGCCCCGGCAGATCATGGCCTGATGGATGGCGGCTGATTTATCCATGGCGCGCATGAAAAGCAGCGCCAGCAGAAGTCCGTACGTGCCCCAGGCCCGGCGCGACGTGCCAGGTGTGAAGCCCCGAAGGCGCGCCGCCGTGACCAGCCGGTCCCACTCGTGGCGCATGAGGTCCAGATAGCGGAAGGTGAGCGACAGGATGAGGCAGAGCTTGTCCGGCACGCCCAGCGCCGACAGGGCGGACCCCAGGCGCGGCGGGGAGAGCGGCTGCACCAGCCCCCAGAAGATCAGAAAGATGGCGTTGCCCTTGGCGGTCATGTGCAGGGCCAGCATAAGCCCTTCGCGGGTGAAGGCCAGCGACCCCAGGCGCAGGAGCGTTTCGCCGGGAACGGCCAGGGGCACGGTGGCAAGAAGCCCCAGAAAGAACACGTTCACCAGGGCCAGCCTGCGCGCAAGCATGCCCCACCGCCCGGAGTTCAGGGCCAGGCAGGCCGCGCCGAAGCCGAGCCCGGCCAGGGCGGCCGGCCAGGAGCGACACACGGCCACGGCCACGCACAGCCCAAAGGCGCACAGCAGGCGGGAGCGCGGGTCAAGCCCTGACTGCGCGTCCTGCGTGCACTGGCCGCTCAAAAAAGCTCCGGGCGCATGCGCTTGAGAAACCCCAGGATCACCAGGGTGATGGCTCCCTCGATGCCCATGAGGGCCAGATGCGCCCAGAAGAACAGCCCGGCGAACACGGACAGGGCGTCGCCGGAGAGCACCAGGGCCAGATACAGAAGGATCAGGCTCCCCAGGATGGCCAGCGCCCCGCAGGCGAACGCGCCCACGGCGAAGGCCGGGCCGCTGCGGGTCAGCAAGGGCCGCGCGGCCAGACCGCAGACCACGGCGGGGAGGCCCATGACCACGGCGTTGACGCCGAGCACGGTCAGCCCGCCGAACTGGAACAGCAGCGCCTGGAGCAAAAGCCCCACGAAGATTGCCGGAAAGGCCGCGAACCCGAGCATGGCCCCCATCAGGCCCGAGAGCACCAGATGGATGCTGGCCGGGCCTATGGGCAGATGCACCAGACTCGCGGCGAAGAACGCGGCGGAGAGGACGCCTGTGCGCACCAGGGCCTCGCCCTCGAGCTTCCTGAGCCCGACGGCAATCCCGGCCACCGCCAACACGGCTCCACCCGCGAGAACGGGAGCGGATAAAACGCCTTCGGAAATGTGCATCAGGTCAATGTCCGGCTTTATTTCGCCTCACGAGCGCCGCGCCCGTGAAGAGGTTCAGGATAAGGCTCACGCCAAGAAGCGCCCGCATCCACTGCGGGTCCTGCTCCCTATCCTGTGCATGCGCCTGCGGCAAGAGGCGGGCGGGTTCGGCTTCCCTGGTTCCGGCCTGGGCAGGTCCGCCCGCAACCGGCGAAGCCTCCACAAACAGTTCCGCCACGGCCTTATGCCCCTCGTCGTCGGACGCCTCCACGCGCCATGGCCCGTTCCTGTCCGGAAGGAAGGCAAACCGGCCCAGCTTGTCGGTGCGGGCGCTCTGGAATTCCATTTTCTCGTCACCGGGGCCGTAGACCTTGATCTTCACCCAGGACATGGGCTCGCCGGAGGAGTAATGGAAGTAGAGCGACCTTACCGGATCAGAGCCGTCCAGCAGACGCGATCCGGTGCCGTGGGCCTGGGCGTTTGGGGGGAACGCCCAGGCCGCGAGCATCAGGAGGGCGAGGAACGCGAGGCGGATGCGTATCGAAAGGCAAGTCATGGGAGGCTAGTTGACCGCGAAAACCAGCACCGAACGCATGACGTGTTCGGTGATACCGTCCTTGCCGGGGGCCTTGTGCTGCACGCGCACCATCCACAGCCCCTTCTGGGAGAACTTCACCTGGGCCACGCCCTTGTCGTCGGTTTCGGTGTACCAGCCGTAGGAGTTGGGCGTCTTGGTGTAGCCGTCGCAGGTGGCGAAGACCTCGGCGGACTGGGGCTTGCCGTCCACCAGAATCTGGAAGGCGGCTTCCTGTCCGGCCTTGTACCCGGCGGGATCGGCCAGGGGCATGATCTCCAGCTTGTGTCCGGCGGACTTCTTCCAGCCGTCGTCGGCCTTGTCCACCACGATCAGGGTCTTGCAGAATTTCTCGTAGAGGTTGGAAACCGTCGCGCCGGGAAAGTCGGCCTTCGTGCCTTTCTTCATGCCCTCCGGGGTCTTGGTCCAGACTTCCGGAAGGCGGTGGCCCAGCAGCATCCCGTAGCCGGGCTTGGCGAAGCTCGTCTGCCCGTCGTAGGCCAATGTGGCCTTGTTAGCGGTAACGGCAACTTCGGAGGAGGTCCCGGCAGCGTCAACGGCCTTGATCTTCACGTTGGCCGGGTCTTCCAGTTCCTCGCTCACCATGAAAACATGGGCGGACAGCGCCGAGAGCGTCAGCTTCTCGCCAGCCTTCACCGCCGCCTTGACGGGTTTGACGACGAATTCATGGGCGGACGCCGGAACAGCGGCAACAGTCATCAGCGCGGCCAAAGCGAGCAGAAGCATGCGAAGTCTCATTGATCCTCCAGATGAATCGGGTGAATGAGTTACATCTATTCGTGCTACGTGTTACTGTCAACGCGATTTTGGCGTTGACATACATGCAACCAAGTTGCATCACAGGCCAGAATTGACGATCAGGAGGACCTCATGAAACACCTTCAAGCCGCTCTGGCTCTCGTTCTCATCCTGTGGGCGGGTCCCGCGCTGGCCGGGCCGTTGCCCGTGATGGTCAGCGTTGCGCCGCAGAAATACGTGCTGGAAAAACTGGCGGGACCGCTGGTGGAAGTGAGCGTGATGGTCGCGCCCGGCGCGGACGCCCACACATTCGAGCCCAAGCCCAGCCAGATGGCCCAGGCCGCCAAGGCCAGGCTGTACTTCGCCCAGGGGGTGGAGTTCGAGCACGCCTGGCTGCCCAAGCTCGCAAAGACCAACCCCGGCATGACCGTGGTCAACACCCTGGAAGGCATCGAGCTCATGCCCATGGAAGAGCATGACGACGACCACGGGCACGACAAGCACGCCAAAGACAAGAACGCCAAGGACAAGCACGAAGAGCTGGAGATGGACCCCCACACCTGGACCGCTCCTTCACTCATGAAGCGTCAGGCCGAGACCATGGCGCACGCGCTTGGCAAGGCCGATCCCGAGAACGCCCAGGTCTACAACAGCAACCTCAAGGCCTTCTCCGACGAACTCGCCGCCCTGGATTCGCAGATCCGCGCCCTGCTCAAAGGCGTCCCCGCAGGGTCGGAGTTCATCGTGTTCCACCCCGCCTGGGCCTATTTCGCGCGCGAATACGGCCTGAAAGAGGTCGCCATCGAATCCGGTGGCAAGGAACCGAGTCCGAGAAAGCTCAAGGAGCTGATCAAGCACGCCAAGGAGACCAAGGCCAAGGCCATCTTCGTGCAGCCGCAGTTCTCCCGCAAGACTGCGCAGACCCTGGCCGACGCCATCGGGGCCAAGCTCGTGCCCGCCGATGACCTCGCCCCGGACTGGAACGCCAACATGCTCGCCGTGGCCAAGGCGTTGGCGGACGCGCTGAAGTAGGGGAGAAGAGCTGGGGCTCCGCCCCAGACCCCGGCGCTGGGCTCCGCCCAGATCCGGCAGGGCGCTGCCCTGCACCCGCCAGGGGAGAGTCAAACGCACTCTTGGCCCTGGACCCGGCTCTTCGCTTCGCGTCGTGCGCGGCAAATCGGTTTGGGCTGGGGCAGGGGCTGGGCGCTGTCCCGTCCGTGTCCTGGCGGGCGGGCTAGAACCGATTTGAAGACGATTCGTCGCCCGCCCGCCAGAACCCGGCCGTGACAGCGCCCAGCCCCTGCCTTGGGCGAAAACGGCGATTCCATGAATCAAAGCCCTGAAGCGCGGCTTTGCGCGCTTCAGGGCTTTAGAGTAGCAGGACAGGAAGACGTAACGCTATTTTACGCGAAGCCCACTGAGGGTCCAGGGGGATCATCCCCCTGGCGGGTCCAGGGCAGAGCCCTGGTGGGGCCTGGGGCGAAGCCCCAGAGACTCCGGCCGGAAGCGAAGCCCCGGACACTCCGGCACAAAAAGAGATGTGAATGAACGAACCCGCGATAGAATTCGAGGCCGTATCCTGCGGCTACAACGGCTCTCCGGCGCTGGAGGGTGTGAACCTGAGCGTCCCGCGCGGCGAGTACCTGGCGGTGCTCGGCCCCAACGGCGGCGGCAAGACCACGCTCCTGAAACTCCTGCTGGGGCTTCTGACGCCGGATGTCGGCACGGTGCGGGTGCTTGGGACCACGCCGGGCGAGGCCTCGCGCCGCGTGGGCTACATGCCGCAGTTCACGTCCACGGGGCGGGCCTTTCCCATAAGCGTGTTGCAGACGGTGCTGCTGGGCAGGCTGACCCCGCGTTCGTACTGGCCGTGGTGGCCGCGCGCGGACCGCGACAAGGCGCTGGAGTGCCTGGAGCGGGTGGGGGTGGCCCACGTGGCGGACAAGGCCCTGTCGGATTTGTCTGGCGGGCAGCGCCAGCGAGTGTTCATCGCGCGCGCCCTGGCCTGCGATCCGGAATTGTTGTTGCTGGACGAGCCTACGGCCAGCGTGGACCCGGAAGGGCGGGCGTCGCTCCAGGAGCTGCTGGGGGAGCTGGCCAAGACACTGACCGTGGTGCTGGTGAGCCATGACGTGTCGGTGATCTCGCGCCACGTCACTTCCGTGGCCTGCGTGAACCGCACGGTGCATTTCCATCCGCGCCCGGAGATAACCCCGGAGATGTTCGGCATGATGTATCACTGCGGGCCGCACGGCTGCCCGGTGGAGCTTATCGCGCACGCCATGCCGCACAGGGTGCTGGCCGCGCACGAAGACGGGACGTGCTCCTGCGGGAAGAAGTCATGATGGAAGCCCTGATGGAAGCGTTGAGCTTCGATTTCATGCGCCAGGCCCTGATGGCGGGGCTTCTGGCCAGCATCGCCTGCGGCGTCATCGGCAGCCTGGTGGTTGTGAACCGGGTGGTGTTCGTGGCCGGGGGCATCTCGCACGCGGCGTATGGCGGCGTTGGGCTGGCGTTTTTTCTGGGGCTGCCGGTGCTGCCGGTCACCATCGCCTTCAGCCTGGGCGTGGCGGCGGTGATGGCCGCCGTGACGTTCGGGCGGCGCGAGCGGGCGGACACGGTGGTGGGCGTGCTCTGGGCGGCGGGCATGGCCTTCGGCATAATCCTCATGGATCTGACCCACGGCTACAACACGGATTTGATGAGCTTTCTGTTCGGGTCGATACTGGCGGTGCCGGTGTCGGACCTGTGGATCATGGCCGGGCTGGACGCGGTGCTGCTGGCGGTGGTGACGCTCTATTACCGGGGCTTCATGGCCATGAGCTTCGACCCGGAATTCGCCGGGCTTCGCGGCGTGCCGGTGCGCGCGCTGCATCTGGCCATGCTGGCCATGATCGCGGTGTCCATCGTGATGATCATCCGGGTCGTGGGGCTTATTCTGGTGATCGCGCTGCTGACCATCCCGCCGTCGCTGGCCGAGCGGCGCTGCCGGTCGCTTGGCGGCATGATGGCCACGGCGGGATGTTATTCCGCGCTGTTCTGTCTGGCCGGGCTGGCGCTGTCGTATGGGTTTGACCTGACCAGCGGGGCCAGCATCATCGCGGTGGCCACGGTCTGGTTTTTTGCGGACCAGTGCGTGGCACGGAGGAGGGCCTGATGTGCTCGCGGTGTGATCCCAAGGCGCTTCTGGCCGAGAGCGGGCTGAAGGCCACGGCGCAGCGCGTGCGGGTGCTGGGGGCGGTGCTGGCCTTTCAGGAGGCGCTCTCGCCTCCTGCGCTGCTGGCGGCCATCCGCTGGGAAGGGCCTATGGACAAGGTGACGCTATACCGGACGCTGGAATCGCTGGAGGCGCATGGGCTGATCTGCCGCCACGAAGCCGGGGACGGCTCGGTGCGCTACTGCGCCGCCGGTCCGGACCATCCGCAGCATCATCATTTTTTCTGCCAGCGCTGCAAGCGGCTTCTGTGCCTGGAGCCGGACGCGGTGCGCGTTGGCGCGGACGTGCCGGGCGTGGAGCAGGTTGTCGTGAGGCTGGACGGCACCTGCGCTGATTGCCGGGGTTGATATTTATACTGCCTGTGATAGCGGGGTAATTGGTTTGTAAATGGCGTTTTCGAATCCACTTGGGGAGGAGAGTCGATATGCCACAGCCGATCACCCACATGTTTATCTGTGAACAGGGTATGAGGGGGAGTGCAGCAGGGGCTGACTTGTGGAGTGCGTATCCCAATTTTGCGAGATTCGGTTCTTTCGGACCGGATCTTTTTTACATTAGAGGGACAGGATTCGATACCGGATACCTGGAAGCTGCGGACATAATGCATGCCGAGGGAGCCTTGCCGTTCTACTGCTCCCTGCTTGAGCACATCAAGACTGTGAATGACGAGGCGCGAGGCGACAAGATGAAGGCCTTTGCTTACGGCTATTACTCTCATGTTGTTGCAGACGTTGTGTTCCATCCGTTCGTATACCGAAGGGCAAAGGATCATTGGCTGGATCACCCTGAGGATGTATACACTGCACATAAAGAAATGGAATGCTTGGCAGACAACTACATTCTGTCAAAGTATGAGGGTACCCCTGGATATCAGGGTGCTGATGTCGATCTTGATTGCCACGGCTTGGATGGGATGTTGGATGCAGACCTATATGAGATGTACCTTGGTGGAATTTATAGTGCGTATGCAAATTTTCCAGAAAAAAACATCTCGTGGCGATTTGACATTTCGGATAAGGAGAAGAATCCCATACAAATGTCCTACGCGAAGTACAATCTTGCCATAGGAACGCATTGCTACATGCTGCGGAAGAAGCGCAAGAATATCTTGTCTGGACGAAAAGTGCTGCCCTTGGCAGACTGGCCGCAGCAGGACTCTGCCCTGATAAACAGAACCGACAGGGCAAACTGGTATCCTCCTCAACAAGTCGCCGGGCTCGACTACAACATCGAAGAATTGCTCGGCATGGCCAGCAAGGCTGTGTCAGCCGTAATCGATGCCAGCGAGGGGTTCTTCGACCCCAACGTCTTGGGCACAAGCCAACAGTATTTTTCCGGCCTCAACGTGAGATTCCTCGACGACGACTACAATCTCGACACCGGCCTTCCGTCGAGCCTGAACAACGACAGGCAAAACACTTCGAAGGACGACGGAGAACGGTTCGAGTTCCAGGCGCAGGAACTCGCCTCCCGGTATGCGGTCATGTAGGCGCGGATGACGTTCCGATTGTGGTCAGCGCCACGCTTTTCAGCGCGATTTTCGTTGCTGGAGCGTGGCGCTGCCGGTATAGCTGTGGGTGAAATCCAAATCCCAGGAGATCCCCATGATCGACGCCATCGCACAATTGCTGGGTGACCAAGCCAAATCCCTGCTGGAACACACCTGCACCACCGTGGCCAAGGAGCACCTGCATCTGCCCGGCCCGGACATGGTGGACCGCATTTATGCCCAGACCGACCGCTCCGTCCCGGTGCTCAGGAGTCTTCAGGCCCTGTATAGCGCCGGGCGGCTCTCCCACACCGGCTACATGTCCATCCTGCCCGTGGACCAGGGCATCGAGCACTCGGCCGGGGCCTCCTTCGCGCCCAACCCCATCTATTTCGATCCCGAAAATATCGTGAAGCTGGCCCTGGAGGCCGGATGCAACGGCGTGGCCTCCACCCTTGGGGTGCTGGGAGCTGTTGCCCGCAAGTACGCCCACAAGATCCCCTTCATCCTGAAGCTCAACCACAACGAGTTGCTCTCGCTGCCCGCCATGCCCGACCAGGTGATGTTCGCCTCGGTGGAGCAGGCCTTCGACATGGGCTGCGTGGCCGTGGGGGCGACGATCTACTTCGGCGCGCCCGAGTCCACCCGCCAGCTTCAGGAAGTGTCCAAAGCCTTCCGGCGCGCGCATGAGCTGGGCATGGCCACCATCCTGTGGTGCTACACGCGAAACCCGGCCTTCGTGAAGGACGGCGTGGACTACCACGCCTCGGCGGACCTCACCGGGCAGGCCAACCATCTGGGCGTCACCATCCAGGCGGACATCATCAAGCAGAAGCTGCCCGTGAACAACGGCGGGTACAACGCCATCAAGTTCGGCAAGACCGACAAGCGCGTCTACTCGGAGCTTACCACCGACCACCCCATAGATCTGTGCCGCTATCAGGTGCTGAACTGCTACGCCGGGCGCATGGGGCTCATAAACTCCGGCGGCCCGTCGGAGGGCGCGTCGGACATGCTGGAGGCCGTGAAGACCGCTGTCATCAACAAGCGCGCGGGCGGCATGGGGCTGATCTCCGGGCGCAAGGCCTTTCAGCGGCCCATGGGGGAAGGCGTGAAGCTGTTGAACGCCATTCAGGACGTGTACCTGTGCAAGGACGTGACGGTGGCCTAGGGGCGACGGAAGTTGAATGGAGGTCGCGTGTTATCGGCGTAATACGTCATGGCACTTGAAGAATCCGGGAGGGCAGGGCGAAGAGGGCCTCCGGCGGCCAAAGGGCTTCGCCCTTGTGGAATCCCGTCCCGCTTCGCGTCGGGTTCCGGTGAGCGAGGGATAAACGCGTGGAAAGACGAAGAGGAGGCCAGGATGATCCCAGGCCTCCTCTGTTTACAGAAAGCGCAAACTGAACGTGAGGGTTATTCTTCGGTCTCGCCGATGGTGCGCACGCAGACCAGCTTCTCCCAGCCGTAGTAGGTATTGACGGATTCCTTGCCGTTCTTCTCGGTCACGCGCAGGAACTCCTCGCCCAGAAACAGCGTGGCCTGTTCGTAGACTTTTCCCTCGTTGATCTGAATCTTGATGCCCTTGCGCAGCTTGCGCGACAGCGTGCCGTGCACGGGCATGGAGGCGTACTCGAATACTTTTTCCCAGGTGGACTTGGTCATGTTTTTCTCCTTAACAGGTGCGAATCTGATTAGAGCCTAACACGACCAGGACAAAAATCCAGCCGAATTTACATTTTTCGCAATTTGCGACCTGCCCCGGCGGGCAGCCACTCCGGGGATGGACTCCGGACGGGATGTGCGGTAGACCGCCCGCACACCGAACTGACAGGCAAGGAGCGTACGCATATGGTTCTTATGGAAACCTCCATGGGGCTGATCACCATCGAACTGTTCGCAGACAAGGCCCCCGCCACCGTGGCCAATTTCCTGAAATACGTGGACGACGGCTTCTACGAAGGCACCATCTTCCACCGGGTCATCGACAACTTCATGATCCAGGGCGGCGGCATGAACGTCACCATGAAGGAAAAGCCCACCAACGCGCCCGTGGTCAACGAGGCCGACAACGGCCTGCAGAACCTCACCGGCACCCTGGCCATGGCCCGCACCATGGACCCCCACAGCGCCACCGCCCAGTTCTTCATCAACGTGAACGACAACCACTTCCTGGACCACAAGGCCAAGACCCCCGAGGGCTGGGGCTACTGCGTGTTCGGCAAGGTGGTGGACGGCATGGACGTGGTCAACAAGATCAAGAAGGTGCGCACCCGCCGCGCCGGTTTCCACGACGACGTGCCCGTGGATCCCGTGACCATCAACAGCTGCCTGCGCGAGGAATAGCCCCGCGTGGACGACGACCGTATCGAGAGGGGCCGGGAAATCCTGGCCCGTCTCAACCCCGGCAACGAAGAGCTTCTGCGCACGCTGTTCGACGGAGTGGCCCCGGACATGACCGAGATCATCCAGGGCTTCTTCGGCGACGTCTACGCGCGCCCGGCCCTGCCTCTTCGCGAGCGCATGCTGGTGACGCTCGCGGCCATCGCCGCCCTGGGCCACGCCCAGCCGCAGCTGGCCGCACACGTGCAGAACGCCCTGAACATCGGCATCACCCGCGAGGAAATCGCGGAGGTGCTCATGCAGATTGCCGGATACGCCGGATTCCCGGCATCGCTCAACGCCCTGGCCACGGCCAAGGCCGTCTTCGAGCAGGACTCCAACCGCCAACGCACCCAAGGCTGACGCACACATGCCCAACGTCTATCTCATCGGAGCCGGTCCCGGCGATCCGGGCCTCCTGACCGTCAAGGCCAAGCACGTCCTGGAAACCGCCGACGTCCTGATCTACGACTACCTGGCCAACAAGAGCTTCCTGGACTACCGCCGCCCGGACGCCGAGGTCATCTACGTGGGCAAGAAGGGCGGGGATCACACCCTGCCCCAGGGCGACATCAACAAGCTCCTGGTGGCCAAGGCCAAGGAGGGCAAGGTTGTCGCCCGCCTCAAAGGCGGCGACCCCTACGTGTTCGGGCGCGGAGCCGAAGAGGCCGAGGAGCTCCTGGAAGAGGGACTGACCTTCGAGGTGATCCCCGGCGTGACCAGCGCCGTTGCAGCCCCGGCCTACGCGGGCATCCCCATCACGCACCGCAAGTTCGCCTCCTCCGTGAGCTTCATCACCGGCCACGAGGACCCCACCAAGGACGAGTCGGCCCACAACTGGCCCGCCCTGGCCCAGGCCGCGTCTACCCTGGTGTTCTTCATGGGCGTGAAGAACCTGGCCGACATCTCGCGCCGCCTGATCGACGGCGGACGCTCCCCCGAGACCCCCGCCGCCCTGGTGCGCTGGGGAACCACCTGTCATCACCGCTCCATGGTCTCCACCCTGGCCGAGATTCCGGCCGAGGCCAAGCGCCAGGGCTTCAAGGCCCCGTCGCTTTTGGTGGTGGGCGAAGTGGTGCAGCTGCACGACAAGCTCAACTGGTTCGAAAAGCGCCCGCTGCTGGGCAAGGGCGTGGTGGTCACCCGCTCGCGCGAGCAGGCCAGCGATCTGGTGCGCCAGCTCTCGGACATGGGGGCCTGCACCTGGGAGTTTCCCACCATCGACGTGGTCCCCCTGGCCGACACCTCGCCCGTGCGTGAGGCCGTAGGCCGTCTGGACTGCTACGACTGGCTGGTGTTCACCTCGGTGAACGGCGTCAAATATTTCTGGCACGAGATGGCCGCCATGGAGAAGGACGCGCGCGCCCTGGCTGGCCTGAAGGTCGCGGCCATCGGGCCTGCCACCGCCCAGGCCCTGGCCGAGCGCGGCATCCGGGCGGATTTCGTGCCCGACAAGTACATCGCGGAATCCGTGGTCGAGGGGCTTCTGGCCCTGCAGATCGGCGGCAAGAAGGTGCTGATCCCGCGTGCGAGGGAAGCCCGCGAGGTGCTGCCCGAGGAGCTTTCGCGCGCAGGCGCGCAGGTGGAAGTCCTGCCCGTGTACGAGACCAAGCTCGCAGCACAGGACCCCGACGAGATCGTGGCGGCCATCGAGGAAGGCGAGATCAACTACCTCACCTTCACCAGCTCCTCCACGGTGGACAATTTCTTCCAGATGGTGCCCGCCGCGCGCATCGCGCCGCTTCGCGACAAGCTGAAGATTGCCTGCATCGGCCCCATCACGGCGGCCACGCTTGAGAAGCACGGCTTCAAGCCGGACATCCAGCCCGAGAGCTACACCATCCCGGCCTTGGCCAAGGCGCTGGCGGATTCGGGCGGCAAGGCCTAGGCGTGGCCCTGCCCATCGCCGTGCTGGTGTCGGGCTCCGGCTCCAACCTCCAGGCCCTGATCGACCGCGTCGAGTCCGGGGCCCTGGAGGCGCGCATCGCGCTGGTGCTCTCCAACAAGCCCGACTCCTACGGCCTGAAGCGCGCCCGCAGCCACGGCATCCCCGCGCTGTGCATCCCGCACACGGAATACGCCGACCGCCTGGAGTTCGACCGGGCCATGATCCGGGCCATCCGTGAAGCCGGGGCCGAGACCGTGGTGCTGGCCGGGTTCATGCGCATGCTGTCCGCCGAGTTCCTGAAGGCCTTTGCGGGCCGGGTGCTGAACATCCACCCGGCGCTCCTGCCCAGCTTCCCCGGCGTGCGCGGCCAGCGCGACGCAGCCGACTATGGCGTCACCCTGGCGGGCTGCACCGTGCACTTCGTGGACGAGCTCATGGACCACGGAGAGGTGGTCATCCAGGCCGCCGTGCCCGCCTATCCCGACGACGACGGCGACAGCCTGGCCGAGCGCATCCTCGCCCTGGAACACCGCATCCTGCCCCAGGCCGTGCAGTGGCTGGCCCAGGGGCGCATCCAGGTGAAGGGCCGCAAGGTGCACGTCACGCCTACGGGCATACAAAGGGCCGTCCCTCCGGCCAACGCCCTGGTAAATCCGCCGCTGGAGCAGGGCTTCTAGCGTCTTCGACCGTCCTCCGCCTTCTTTCCCGCATTGAAGCCCGGTTACGGCGGGCAATCTGAAAATACCTGCGCGCCGGTGTAACCTATCCGGATGCTTCGGCCATCTCACTATAATCGCCGCTTCATATTCGCGTGTTCCTGGTATTCCCTGCCTCCGCAACCCGCCCAGGTTCTCATCTCGTTGCCGATTTTGCGAGTGTGACAGGGATTTCACTTTACAACGGTTAGTCGCCTAATTATTAGTCGCCAATCAATTAGGGAGGGACGTATGATCCTCAAGGAAATGCCGAGCTACCAGACGCTTCTGGAAAAGGCCGAACGTTATCCCACCATGGACATCCAGATTACCGAGGCCTATCTGCATGTCCTGCGCACCGGGACCATCCTGCACCACTGCGTGGAGCGCAACCTCTCCAAACAGGGCCTTTCCTACGGCAGGTTCATGATCCTCGGCCTGCTGAGCCGCCAGGAAGACCCCATCCCCGTGTGCAAGCTGGCCGAACTGGCTGGCGTGACCACCCCCACGGTGTCGGCGGTGCTCTCCGGCATGGTGCGCGACGGATTGATCCAGCGGGTGGAAGACCCCTCGGACCGCCGCGTGGTGCGCATCGAGATGCTGCCCGAGGGCCAGAAGATACTGGACGAGGTGTTGCCGGACCTGTTCGTGCATCAGACTGCCGTTATGTCGCGCCTGGACGAGACGGAACTCAAGACGCTCATGGCGCTGCTCGGCAAGGTCCGACTCGACGTCGGCAAGTGCTCGGAGGAATAGACTCAGTCGTATGGCAGACATGACACTCGACAATACTGATAAGCCTGTTGATCCGCCCTCGGCGGCCGCGCCGCGCAGGCGCGGCCGCAAGAGGGGCGCGCTGGCTGCACTGATAGCGCTTTCGGCGCTTATCTACGGCGGCTTCGTGTGGTGGGAGTCGCGCGCCTTTGAGACCACCGACGACGCCTTCATCGCAGGGCACGTCACCGCCGTGTCCGCCCAGGTGGCCGGGCGCGTGCTGGAGGTGCGCGTGGGCGACAACCAGAAGGTGCACGCGGGCGATCTGCTGGTGCGCCTGGACCCTGCGACCTTCCAGGCCAAGCTGGATCAGGCCCAGGCCGACCTGAACGAATCGGAGCAGAAGCTCCAGGAGTCCCGCTCGGCCCACGCCGCCGCACTGGCCGCCGTGGAGCAGGCGGGCGCGGACGCCGCCTCGGCCCAGGCCCAGGCCTCCAACGCCGCCACGGACCTTTCGCGCTACAACCAGCTGGTGCACAGCGGCGCGGTGTCCCAGCAGGCGCGCGACAACGCGGACACCCTCTCGCGCACCACCGCCGCCTCCCAGCAGGCCTCGCGCAAGCGTGTGGCCGCAGCCGAGGCCCAGGCCGCCCTGGCCGCAACCCAGATCCAGACCGCCCAGGCGGGCGTGGAGAAGTTCAAGGCTGCGCTGGAGCAGGCGCGCCTGAACCTCACCTATGCGACCGTCACGGCCCAGGTGGACGGGCTGGTCACCAAGAAATCCGTTGAACCGGGTGATTACGTGCAGGTGGGCCAGCCGCTTCTGAGCCTCGTGCAGGACGAGCTGTGGGTGGTCGCCAACTTCAAGGAGACCCAGCTCAAGGGCATGCGCCCCGGCCAGCACGTGGACATCACCGTGGACGCCTACCCGGAGCATGAGTTCAAGGGTCGCCTGGAGAGCATCCAGGCCGGTACCGGGGCTGCCTTTGCCCTGCTGCCGCCCCAGAACGCCTCGGGCAACTACGTGAAGGTGGTGCAGCGCGTGCCGGTGAAGATCGTGTTCGAGTCGCGCCCTGCAGACGCCGGTCTGCACCTCGCGCCGGGCATGTCCGTCGTGCCCAGGGTGCGGGTGCGCTGAGCCTCATGAGCCAGGCAACTCGAGTTCAGACTCCCTGGAGGCCGTCCCACGGCCTGGGGATCATCGCCATGTCGGTCATGCTGCCCACCATCATGGA
The DNA here is from genome assembly GCF_000429325.1 of Fundidesulfovibrio putealis DSM 16056. NCBI lineage: Bacteria > Pseudomonadati > Thermodesulfobacteriota > Desulfovibrionia > Desulfovibrionales > Desulfovibrionaceae > Fundidesulfovibrio > Fundidesulfovibrio putealis. Next base: position 269,978 of record NZ_KE386885.1, on the reverse strand, counting down.
GGTGCTGGACACCACCATGGCCAACGTGGCCCTGCCCCAGATGGCAGGGACCCTCTCCTCCACACAGGACGAGGCCACCTGGGTGCTCACCAGCTATCTGGTGGCCAACGCCATAGTGCTGCCCATGACCGGCTGGCTGGCCATCCGCATGGGGCGAAAGCGCTTCCTGCTGTCCTGCGTGGTGCTGTTCACCCTGGCTTCCGCATGGTGCGGCGCGGCCACCAGCATGCCCATGCTGATAATCGCGCGCATCCTCCAGGGCGCGGCGGGCGGCGCCTTGCAGCCCCTGTCCCAGTCCATCCTCATGGAGAGCGCCCCGCCCGAGAAGCGCGGCGTGGCCATGGCCATCTTCGGCATGGGCGTGGTTGTCGCGCCCATCATCGGGCCGACGCTCGGCGGCTGGATTACCGACAACTACTCCTGGCGCTGGATGTTCTACATCAACCTGCCCATAGGCATTCTGGCGCTGTTCATGTGCCAGGCCTTCGTAGAGGACCCGCCCTACCTGCTGGAGGCAAAGAAGCGCAGCAGTTCCGTGGATTATGTCGGCTTCGCCCTCATGACCGTGGGGCTGGCCGCGCTCCAGGTGGTGCTGGACAAGGGACAGCAGGAGGACTGGTTCGAGACGGCCTGGATCACCTGGTTCAGCGTGGTCTGCGTGGTGTCGCTGGCGGCCTTCGTGGCCTGGGAGTTGCGGGCCAAGCATCCCATCGTGAACCTGCGGGTGCTGAAAAACGCCAACTTCGCCACAGGCACGGCCATGATGACCCTTCTTGGCATGGTGCTCTACGCCACCATCACCCTGCAACCGCTGTTTCTGCAGAACCTCATGGGCTATTCGGCCCTGGACAGCGGCCTGGCGCTCAGCCCGCGCGGCATCGGGGCCATCATCTCCATGATGATCGTGGGCAGGCTGATCGGCAAGGTGGACAGCCGCATCCTGATCGGCATCGGCTTCGTGATCCTGGCGGCCATCTCCTTTCATTTCGCGGGCATCAACCTGGACATCACGCGCGGGCACATCGCCTGGCCCAACGTGATCATGGGGCTGTCGCTGGGGCTCATCTTCGTGCCGCTGACCACCACGGCCATGGGGGGGCTCCCCGTGGAGCAGATGGGCAACGCGTCTGGCATCTTCAACCTGATGCGAAACATCGGCGGCGGCGTTGGCATCTCCATCGTGACCACCATGATCTCGCGCGGGGCGCAGACCCACCAGACCCTGCTGGCCGGGAACATGAACCAGTACAACCCACGGTTTCAGGAATACTACCAGAGCCTCGTGGCCGGGCTCTCCCAGATGGGCAACCCGGCCCAGGCCAAACAGCAGGCCATGACCGTGCTCCAGGGGCTCCTGTCCCAGCAGGCGGCGCTCATGGCCTATCTGGACAATTTCAGGCTTTTGGGCATGGTGTGCCTGCTGTGCATCCCGGGAGTGTTCATCCTGCGCGGGCGCAAGAAGCCCGCCGCCAACGTCCCGATGCATTGAGACGTAAACTCACAAGACGAATAATCACAGGAGGTTCGAGACATGGATATGGCCGCATTGCGCAAGAAAGCCCGCGAAGAGATGAAGGGATACTGCCGGGTGTGCCCGGTGTGCGACGGCCGCGTCTGTGCGGGCGAGGTGCCCGGCATGGGCGGGGCCGGTTCCGGTTCCGCGTTCGGCGCGAACCTGGAGGCGCTCAAGGCCTGGCGGCTGAACATGCGCACCATCCATGGGGTCAAGCAGGCCGACACCACCATGACCTTCTTCGGGCAGACCCTGTCCATGCCCATCCTGGCCGCACCCATGACCGGCGTGGTCTACAACATGGGCGGCAAGATAGCCGAGGACGTGTTCTCGGAGATGATCATTTCCGGAGCCATCGCTGCCGGAACCATAGGCATGTGCGGCGACGGGGCCGACCCCACCATGTACCAGGGAGGCCTGAAGGCCATCTCGGCGGCTGGCGGCAAGGGCGTGCCCTTCATCAAGCCCCGCGCCCAGGACAAGGTGCTCCCCCTCATCCGCGACGCCGAGGCCGCCGGTTCCATCGCAGTGGGCATGGACATTGACGGCGCGGGCCTTGTCACCATGGCCCTCAAGGGCCAGCCTGTCGGCCCCAAGACCTTCGTTGAGCTCAAGGAACTGACGGCCTCCACCAGCCTGCCCTTCATCGTGAAGGGCGTGATGACTCCGGACGAGGCCCAACTGGCCGTGGGCGCAGGCGCTGCGGCCATCGTGGTCTCCAACCACGGCGGGCGCGTGCTGGACCACACCCCCGGCGCGGCCGAAGTGCTGCCCGCCATCGCCCAGGCCGTGAAGGGCCGCACGGTGATCCTGGCCGACGGCGGCGTGCGCACCGGCGCGGACGTGCTGAAGCTCCTGGCTTTGGGCGCGGACGCGGTGCTGGTGGGTCGTCCCCTGGCCGTGGGAGCCTTCGGCGGCGGCGCGGAAGGCGTGGCCGCGATTTTGAAGAAGATGCAGGGAGAGCTGGTCTCGGCCATGCTGCTCACCGGGACGGAGTCCGTGCGCGACGTGTCGCCGGACGTTCTCTCGCCCAGGCCCTAGAGCGGGGAAACTGAAGCAGAAGAACGCCTCCGCAGGCCTTAGGGCTGCGCCCTTTGGAATCCGCAAGAGGGCAATGCCTTTAGGCGCAGAATGGATGCCGAATAGGCGTCTGGCGAGCAATTCTGCTAAAGGGGCGTAGCCTCGCGCATCGCATCTCGACAGTACGGCAAGTCGCGCGCTACCTTCGGGTATCGCGCGACTTTTCCGTTGAGCAGGAGAATCCATGCATTTGACCGTACCCGTCGCCCTGGTCCTTGGGGCGCTCGTCCTGACCTACGCCGTCACCGGGCTGGCCCGCTGGCTGAACGTGCGCAGCCTGACCGATTATCTGCCCGCCGAGTTCGCGCAGGAGTTCGACGAGGCCGAATACGGGCGATCCCAGGAGTATCTGCGGGCCGGGGCACGCCTGGAGTGGCTGCGCGAAAGCCTGGACCTCATGCTGGTCTGCGCCTTCGTGCTTTTGGGGGGTCTTGGCTGGCTGGACGCCTGGACGCGCTCTTTCGGGTTTGGCGAGCTGGCCACGGGGCTCGCGTACGTGGGCGCGCTCATGCTGGCTCAGGGCGTGTTGAGCCTGCCCTTCGACGTGTACGACACCTTCGTGCTGGAGGCGCGCTTCGGCTTCAACGCCACCACGCCGCGCCTGTTCGTCATGGACCGGCTGAAGGGGCTGGCCCTTGGCGTGGTGCTGGGGGGCGCGCTGCTGGCCGCCGTGCTCTGGGCCTACGGCACGCTTGGCCAGTGGGCCTGGCTTGCGGCCTGGGGAGCTATCACGGCTTTCACGGCGGTGATGATGGTGGTGGCCCCGGTGTGGATCCTGCCGCTGTTCAACCGCTTCGAGCCGCTGCCCCAGGGGGAGCTGCGAAGCGCCATCGAGGGGTACGCCACGGGCCAGGGCTTCAGCCTGGGCGGGGTGTTCGTCATGGACGGGTCCAAGCGTTCCGCCAAGGCCAACGCCTTTTTCACGGGCATCGGCAAGCGCAAGCGCATCAGCTTGTATGACACTTTGATAGACAAAATGTCCACGTCGGAGGTCCTGGCCGTGCTGGCGCATGAAATGGGGCACGCCAGACTGGGGCATATCCGCATGGGCTTCGTGCTGGCCGTGGCCAAGATGGGGCTGGTGCTGTGGGTATTGCAGCTCTTTCTGGGAAGCGCGGGGCTTCAGGAGGCCTTCGGGGTCGTCAGGCCGTCGGCGCACGCGGGTCTGGTGCTGTTCGGGCTGGCGTATCAGCCGCTGGCCCTGGCGCTGGGGGTGGCGGCAAACGCCTGGTCGCGCCGCTTCGAGTATCAGGCCGACGCCTATGCGGCCAAAACCCTGCCGGACGGCGGCGCGAAGGCCCTGGCCACGGCGCTTAAGACCCTCAGCCGGGCCAACCTCTCCAACCTGACCCCGCACCGGCTCTCGGTGTGGCTGCACTATACCCACCCGCCGGTTCTGGACCGGATACGCCGCCTTACGCGCCGACCCGCTTGAAGGACACGGCGAACTCCATGGCCATGGCGTAGCTTGCGGCCACCAGCTCGTCGGGTATGCCCAAATCCTTGAGGATGCGCTCAAGCTCAGGCCATTCGCCCTGCTCGAAGCTCACGGCCATGTCCAGCCAGCGGGCGTAGCCGCCGGACCTCTTCAGGAGCGCGGCGCTCACGGCGTCGTCCAGGGGCAGGTTGGACAGGATCTCCTCCATGGGCGACTGGAGCATGGTGTCCAGCAGGGAGAAAAGCCCCAGGGTGAACAGGTTCTCTGTCTCGGCGGCGGACAGGCCCAGGCCCTGGGCGGTCAGCTCGAAGAACCTGGCCCGGGTGAGCGACAGGAAGGACAGCTCCTCGGACCTGGCCGAGGGCGAGAGGTCGGTCAGGGCGATGACCCGCAGCCAGTGGCGCAGCTGGGTCCAGCCCAGGACCATGATGGCCCTGGGGATGGAGAGGGTGGTCATGCTCTGGCCGTGCAGGGGCGAGTTCAGATAGGAAAGCAACCGGTAACTGAGCGATACATCCGAGCGGATGGCCTCGCCCAGGGCGTCGGGGTCGGGCTGGTCGGACTGGGTGATGCGCAAAAGCCGCAGCCGGGCGGTCTCGTTGGAAGCGAGCCTTCGTCCGGCCACGATCTCGGGGCGCTTGAAGAAATACCCCTGGAACAGCTTGAAGCCGAGCTTTTTGGCCAGGGCGAAGGCCTGCGCGTCCTCCACCTTCTTGGCCAGGGGGAGCACCTTGTGCACGGCCAGGGGCTTCAACAGTGCCTCTATCTCTCCGGTGGAGTTGTCCAGCAGGTCGATGATGGCCATGTCCGCCAGCTCCAAAAGCTCTGCCGCGTCTGGGCGCGCCTTGAAGGCGTTCACGGCGATGAGGTAGCCGTCTGTCTTGAGGGCCTTCAGGTCGGAGAGCAGCGTGTCGTCCAGCAGGACGTTCTCGTCCACCTGGATCACGGTGCGTCCGGCGGGCAGGGCGTAGGGGGCCTTGTCCAGGATGGTGCGGCGGCCGAAGTTCACCAGGATCTTCTGGGCACCTGAAAGGTCGCCGGGCTGCCACTGGAAGGCTCCGGCCACCACGGTGAGGGTGGCGGCGTCCAGGTCCGCGAACACGGCCTGGGTGGAGGCCAGCGCCTGACGGTAGAGCAGCTCGTGGCCGTAGAGGCCCAGATCCGCCGTGAAAACGGGCTGGCGGGCGAAAAGCGGCGGTGCTGCGAGGGCCTGGAAAGCGTTCATGGCGTGTCACCTCTAAGCGTCTGCGGGCGTCTTGCGGCCCTGGATGCCACAGGGGGCGGGGCTAGTCCAGTGCGCAGAACCCGTCGGTTATGGACGCGCACTCCTTGAAGACCTTCACCTCGCAGCGGCAGCAGATGGAATAGTCGATGTTCTTGAGCACTGCGCGCAGCGCCTCGGACTTGCTGCCGAACACCGAATCGCGGCCCAGGCCCTGCATGCAGCCGCCCCGGCGAAGCGTGTCCAGCACCTCCTGCTTGAGCGAGCACAGGTAGAGCCTGCGCCCTTCCTTGCCCAGCGACGTCTCCTGCTGGAAGACCATCTGGCACCCGGTGACGTCGATGAAGTTCACCCCGCTGGCCACCAAAATCACGTGCTTCTGCGGCGACTGTTCCAGGATGGAGTGCATCTCCTCCGCGATGTGGTTCACCGCGCCGAAGAAGATGGAGCCGTCCAGGCGCAGGATCTTCACCTGGGGGCATTCCGGCAGCTGGGTGCGTTCGATGTTCACCAGATGGCGCTTGCGGCCGTCCGTGGCCGGAGCCAGGGTGATGAAGTGCGGGTGCGAGGTGCGGTTCAGGTAGAACAAGAGCGAGATCATGACCCCGGCGAACAGGGCGAACTCCAGGTTGACGGCCAGGCAGGAGATGGCGGTGATGCCCATGACCAGGGACTCCTGCCCGCTGGTGCGCAGGATGCGCTCGATGTCCTTCATGTGGATGAGCCCCCCGGCCACCACCAGCAGGAGCCCGGCGATGCCCGCCATGGGCAGGTGCGCCGTGAGCGGGGCCAGCAGCACCCCGGCCAGGGCTACGGCCACGGCGGAGAACACGGCGGCCATGGGCGTCTTGGCCCCGGCCTGGAGGTTCACTCCGGTGCGCGTGAAGGAGCCCGACGACGCGTAGGACGAGAAGAAGCTGCCCAAAAGGTTGGACACGCCCTGGCCCACGAACTCCTGGTTGTTGTCCAGGCGCTGGCCTGTGGAGGCGGCCACTGCCCGCGCGATGCTCACGGCCTCGGCGAGCCCCAGCATGGCCACGGCCAGCGCGCCCGGCACCAGCGCGCCAAGCGAGGAGGCCTCGGACAGGGGCCAGGAGAGCGGCGGCAGGCCGCCCGGAAGCGCCCCGGCCATCTTGAGCCCGGCGTCCTCGCCGCCCAAGAGCCAGGCCAGCAGGCTGGAGGCGGCCATGGCGGCCAGAAGCCCCGGCAGGCGCGGATAGAAGCGCCTGAAGAACAGCGCCACGCCAAGCGCCACGCCGCCAACAGCCACGGACGCGGCGTCCGCGCGGGCTACGGCTCCGGGCAGCGCGCCCAGCAGCACCCCCACAGACCCCTTGGGCAGGGCCACGCCCAGGAAGTGGCCCATCTGTCCGAGCGCGATGAGCACGGCGGCCCCGGCGGTAAAGCCGGTCATCACCGCCTGCGACACGAAATTGATGAGCCCGCCCATCTTGGCCATGCCCAGGGCCAGCTGGAAGAAGCCGGTCATGAAGGTGAGCATCAGGGCCAGCTCGATGTAGCGGGGCGAAAAGGGGTCGGCCAGGGCCGAGAGGTTGGCGAAGACCACGATGGAGATGGCCGTGGTAGGCCCCGAGATCAGGTGGTGGCTGGAGCCGAACAGCGCGGCCAGGGCCGTGGGCACGATGGCCGTGTACAGGCCGTACTCGGGGGGGAGTCCGGCGATGAGCGCGAAGGCCACGGCCTGGGGCAGCACGATAACCGCCCCGGTCAGGCCTGCCAGCAAGTCGGCCTTGAGGTTCCCCCGGCTCAGGCGGCCTCGCCAGGGACAGCAGGAGGGCATCTGGACATAGCGGTTCACGAACCGTGCGGCATCCTGCAAAATGGGCATCCTGGCTCCAGTGCTGTGGAAGAGTGTCCGACCCGTGTACCCCCGCCAGGGGATTCTTGGCAACAGCGGCGGCGGATCAAACGGGACCCTTCAGCGCCAGAAGGAGGCGTCGGGCGGCGGTACTTCGGAGGGCTCCACGTGCCGGGCAATCTCGTAGCCTGAGCCGGTGGGCTGGTCGCGCAGGCGCAGGGTCTCCACGCGGCGCGGGTTGACGGGGCGAGCGTCCGGCCCCAGGAAAATGGTCATGCTGGGGTGAAGGGGCGAGCGCTCGTCGTAGCCGGTGACCACGGCGAAGTAGCCGTTTCGCAGCTGCACCACGCTGCCGGGCGGATACACGCCCACGCAGGCGATGAACCGGTCCAGGATGGCCTCCGGGAACGCGGAGCCGCGCTTGGCGCAGAGCGTGCGCAGGGCCAGATGGGGGCTCATGCGCGAGCGGTACACCCGGTCGCTGGTCAGGGCGTCGTACACGTCCAGCACCGACAAAATGCGCGACACCCCGGCGATCTTGCGTCCGGCGATCTGGCGGGGATAGCCCGTGCCGTCCTGGCGCTCGTGGTGCTCCAGCACCCCCAGGGCCACCGGGCCGGGCACGCCGGGCTGGTCCTTGATGTAGTCGAAACCCAGCACCGTGTGCTGCTTCATCACGACGAACTCGTCGTCGGTGAGCTTGCCCGGCTTGTTCACGATCTCGGCGGGCAGCAGGCATTTGCCCACGTCGTGCAGGAGCCCGGCCAGCCCCAGTGTCTCCAGCTGGTTTCCGGAGAGCCCGATGTGCTTGCCGAACAGGACGCCCATGGCGGCCACGTTCAGGCTGTGGGTGTAGGTGTACTCGTCGTAGGCCTTGAGCACGGACAAGAGGCGCACCACGCTGCGGTTGGACTCCACCGTGGCGATCAGCCTGCCGATGATGAGCCTGGCTTCGTCCAGGGCCACGGGCTTTCCGGCCTGGGCTCCGGCCATGACGCGCTTGGTGCAGTCCATGGACTGGCTGAAGAAGCGCTTGGCGAAGCGCAGGGTGCGGGCGCTGTCCGTGGGCGGCGGGATGTCCTTGGCGGAGAACTCGAACGGGGCCGCAGGCGCTTCGGGCTCTTCAGGCTGCTCCGGTTCCGGGGGCGGCTCAGGCAGAGGGCCCAGGTCCACGTCCAGGCCCCGGTCCAGGTCGATCTCCACGTGCTTCACGCCAAGCGACCTCAGGTAGGCGGGCAGCTTGTGGTCCTTCAGCACGCCCAGACGGGTGCTCAGGAAGGGGTGCTTGAACCAGGAGAGGTCGAACCGGGCGACGTACATTCCGGGCCGCAGGAGGTCGATGGGGATGGTCTTCAGGACCGCCATGGCCGCCCCCCGCAAGCGAAAAGGCCGCCCGGCGCGCGCGGGCGCAGGGCGGGCCGCAAACCCGGCGCGGCAAGAATTCCGGGCATGGGCGGGCGCATGGGGGTTACCCGTCCTGTTCCAGGACCAGACGCGCGCCCTCCATCCGTTCCACGAAGCGGGCCAGCACCGTGTCGTCCATGTTCTCATCGCGCACGAAGCTCAGGCCCAGGCTGCGAAACCCCTTCACCTCGCGGTGGTTCTGCACGGTCGCTTCCAGGCGGCAGGTCTCGTCCGCGTCGGTGGGCAGGGTCAGGGCCAGCTCGTCGCCGCGCATGATGTTCAGCACCTTCTCCGGGGTGTGGGCGTCCAGCACCATGCGGCAGCCGCCCAGGCTGATGTCGGTTATCAGTCCGCCCACGGCCACGTATTCGTTGGCGACGCGCGCGGGCATGAAGCAGGGCGTGCGCTTGTGCAGGCGCAGCTGGAGCCGCTCGGCTGCCGAGGGATAGGCCAGCACAAGCATGGGCGCAGGAGAGGTGAGCACCTTGAGCGCGCGGCAGGTGAAGCCCCACAGGGTGCCGTGGTGCTCCATGCGCAGGGTGACGCCGCAGCCCGGAGTCAGCCTGGCATGTATCCCCGGCACGACCGGCATGCGCACGATGAGGAACTTGTAGGGCTCGATGCCGATGACCGAGGAGCGGTACTTCTGCCTGTCGCCGTCGATGGCCAGGGTGCAGTCCTGGCCGGGGGCGATGTCCACGGCGTAGCCGGGTTCGCGCTGGCTGGAGTGGCGCTCGGATTGAGGGGAGGAATCCACGGGGCGCGCCTCCTCAGGCGATTCCCACCACGTTGGGCGGGGGCATCTCGCTCCAGTCCACGGGGCGCTCTATCTCGAATTCCTTGCGGGCGAGTTCCCCGCAGAGCCGCCAGGTGTCCACGCGCCTCTTGGCCACGGGCCGTTTCTCGCGGTCGCAGAAGACCATCACTTCAGGGAACAGGGGCTTGCCGGGAGTCTGGCGCATGACCAGGGCATAGCATCCGTTGCGCAGCTGGACAACGCTGAACGCGGGATAAACGCCCAGGCGCTTGATGAAGCTGTCCACCATCCCGGCTGGGAAGGCCTTGCCGCGCATGTTGAACAGGGTGCGCAACGCCATGTGGGGAGACACCGGTCCTCGGTAGACCCGTTTGGAGGTCAGGGCGTCGTAGACGTCCACCACGCTGATGATGGAGCTGAAGGGGTGGATCTCCTCGCCGGACAGGCCTCGTGGGTAGCCGTCGCCGTCCAGGCGCTCGTGGTGCTCGTGGACGGCCCGCAGCACATCCTCGCTGATGCCCGCCTGCCTGGACAGGTACTCGTAGGCCAGGCTGGGGTGGCGTTTCACCTCCTCGAACTCCGAGGCGGTCAGGGGGCCCGGCTTGGCGATCAGCTCGCGCGGCAGGAGGCACTTGCCCACGTCGTGCAGGATGCCCGCCATTCCCAGGCTCTCCATGTCCTGGCTGTCCATGCCCATGGAGTTGCCCAGCAGCACGCCAAGCGCCGCCAGGTTCAGGCAGTGGGTGTAGGTGTAGTCGTCGTAGGTCTTGAGCGAGATCATCACGTGCAGCACGTTCTCGTTCTGGTTCACCGAGTCGATGAGGCGCGCCATGAGCGGGCGCATGGCCTCGATGTTGACCGCCTGCCCCTTGATGGCTCCGTCCATGATGGCCTTGGTGACGGTCATGGCCTGATCGAACAGCTTGCGGGCGAAGCGGGCAGTGCGTTCGGGGTCCGATGCGGGGGGGCAGGCGGGAACCTTGGCCGCCTTGGGCAGGGAGACAGCGGGGGCGGCGTTGGGAGCCTTGTCTTGCTTGGGGGGGACGTGCTTGGTGGTATCCACTTCCACGTGGGTCACGCCCAGACGCTTCAGTTCGTCGATGAGGCTCTGGTTGCGCACCACGCCGAGCTTGGTCGAGACATAGGGATGCTTAAACCAGGAAAGGTCGAAGGAACTGACGAACATGCCAGGTTCCAGACTTTCCAGGGGGATGCGCTTGATCATGCTGCCGCCGGGTGAATACGGGCGTTTCCCGAAAAGCGGAAAACGTCCCATATCAACCCTAACCACTCCAGCAGCCGGAGAACAATACCTGTTTCCCTTCTTTTTCATGCGGAAGGGCAGGCAGTATGAGGGATACACGAGAGTGGGGCGGCGATGCGACCGGAATTTCGCAAAAGCGCCCCGCGACCGTGCGGTCGAGGGGCGCTGGATAAGTCCGTTTCGGCGATCTCGTCGTCAGGGCAGCGCCGGACCGCCCTTCAGGTAGTGCGACACGGCCATGATGGTGTTCACGTAGGTCTGCGAGTGGTTGTAGCGGAACAGCGACTCGCGCAGGGTGGCCTCGTCCTCCAGGTTTCCGGTGAAGCCGTGGCTTCGCAGGTAGTTGCCCATGGAGTTCACGGCGTCGCGCACGTTGAAGATGTCCACCTTGCCGTCGCCGTCGCCGTCCATGCCGAAGCGCAGAAGGCTCGTGGGCATGAACTGGCTGACCCCGATGGCCCCGTAAATGGAGCCGGGCATGGCGGCCATGTCCAGCCGGTTCTCCCTGGCGTAGCGGAACAGGGCCTTAAGCTCGGTGTAGGCCCAGGCGGCCTTTTCGGCGGCCTTGGCGTCCAGCCAGGTGCGGCGCTCCGGAGTGACCTTCTCGCCAGCGAACACATCCATGACCCTGGCCGTGGAGGTGCTTGCTGCCATGCTGGCCAGGTTGTTGACGGCCAGGTTGTCGCCCAGGAACTTGCCGGTGCGGGTCTCGACCGTCAAAAGCCCCACTGTGACCGTGGGGGGCACGCCGTAGCGCTGGCGGACCTCTTCCAGCACCGGGCCGTTGGCGTCCAGGAAGGCCTTGGCCTCGGCCAGGCGCTCGGGCTGCATGATGACCTCGTACATGTCCGGCGGACCCTTGGCGGCCATCTCCTTCAGGGTATTCTGGGTCTCGGGCGAGGCCTTGCCCTGCTCCTGGCGGGCCAGGGTGAGCAGGTCCAGCGTGAGGCGTCCGTCCGGGGTCAGGCCGTGGTCCTTATGGAAGGCGCGCACGCCGTTTCGGAACACGAAGTCGGGGCGGCCGCTTACCGGGCCGAAAAAGTAGCCCAGCGCGGCAAGGCGCGTCTGCAGTTCGCGCACCACGTCCGAGCCGTACTTGGCGGTGTACATCTCCAGGAGCTTCTTGCCCATGGGGTCCGGCGTGAAGCGCACGTCCGGGCGCGAGAACACGGCGGTCACCTCGGCCTGGGGGACGCCGTCGCTTACGAGGCGGGCCTTCACGGCGTCGAATTCGCCTGCGGCCCAGCTGGGGCCGGTGGCCGAGGCCAGAAGAATCGCGAGCAGCATGATGATGCGCATAATGGTCTCCGAAGGTAGGTATCAGCTGTTGGCCAGCAGTTCGCCCAGGTCCAGGAGGATGGCCCGCCCGTCCTGCATGCCGCAGGCCAGGTGCACGCCCTGCCCGCTCCAGGCCAGGGCCGACACCGGGCTGCCGAGCTCGGCGTCCAGGGGATAGGCCGTGAAGCGCTTGAACTCCGCCAGGAGCAGCGTGCCGTCGTCGAAGCCGCCCGCCGCGAAGGGGATGCGCGGGTTGGTGGCCAGGGCGGTCATGCGGGCCTCCTGCTGCACGGCGAAGGCCACGGGGGTGGGGTCGGGCTGGAAGCATTCGGGCACGGGCCAGCAGATAACAGCCTTGGTGCCGGAGTGCATGAGGTGGCGACCGTCGTGGGTCCAGCCAAGCTGCCCCGGTTTGGCCGGGAGCCCGGCCAGCCCGAACACGGTGCGGGTCTCCAGGTTGATGATGTGGATGGAATTTTCCTGGTGCCCGCAGGCCAGGTAGGCGCAGTCCGGCGAGAAGGACGGCGCGAGGCTTAAGCCCGCCAGGGCCAGCTTCACGGGTTCGCCGGGCTGGTCCATGTCCCACAGGCTGACGCCCCCGGCGTGGGTGGCGGCCAGGACCGCGCCCGTGGGGCTCAAGGCCAGCCCGGTCACGGTGGAGGGGTGCGGCCCGAACTCGGCCATGGACCCGGCTTCCAGGTCCAGGACGATCACCTCGCGTCCGGCGGAAACGGCCATGATGCGTCCGTCCGGCGAGGAGGCCATGTGCTCCAGCCACTGGCCCTGGGCCTGAACCACCTCGGTGGGCACGCCTTCGGCCGAGCAGTACATGAGGCGTCCGTCGTCGCCGCCGGAGAGCCAGCCGCCCGAGGGGTGCGCGCCCAGGCACAGGCAGGAGCCGTCGTGCATCTGGACGTAGCGGGGTTCGCCGCCGGGCAGGTCGATCACGGCGATGCGGCCGTCGCCCAGGGCGAAGGCCATCTTCGAGCCGTCTCGCGAGAAGGCGGCGCGCTCGGGAAAGGCTTCCAGCTGCCACTGCCACAGGCCGGGCGAGAGAAGAACGGGCGCGCTCATGAGGCCGCCAGGCAGCCGCGGAACGCGATCTGCAACGCCAGACGGTCCAGCTCGCGACCGATGAAAACAACGGTGCTGGTGCGCTTTTCGTCCTCTTTCCAGGGTTGGCCGAAGCCCATCTCCACCATCATGTGCACTCCCTGGAACACCAGGCGCTGCCGCTCGCCGGGCAGGTTGAGGATTCCCTTGCTGCGCATGACCTTCTGGCCATGGGCGTTCAGATACTGGCCGATCCAGGCCTTGAACTTGTCGAAGTCCACGGGCTTGTCGCTGACCAGGGACACCGAGGTCACCGAGTCGTGGGTGTGCTCGTGGGCCTCGCCGTCCAGCAGGTCCGGCTCTATCTCCAGCAGGCGCGCCAGGTCGAAGGAGCGCCGGTTCAGCACTTTGTCCAGGGGAACGTCGCAGCGGCTGGAGGCCATGATCTCGGCGCGCGGGTTCAGGCGGCGGATGGCGTCCCTGGCCAGGGCCAGCTCCGTCTCGTCGACCAGATCGGTCTTGTTGAGAATGATGGCGTCGGCGAAGACCACCTGCTCGCGCACCTGCTGGCTGCTGGCCAGCTGTTGCTCGAAGTGGCGGGCGTCCACCACGGTGACCACGGCGTCCAGGCTGGTGTTGGACTTGGTCTCCTGGTCCAGGAAGAAGGTCTGGATCACCGGGGCGGGGTCGGCAAGGCCCGTGGTCTCGATGAGGATGGCGTCCAGGTTGCCCTTGCGGCGGATCAGCCCGTTGACCATGCGGATCAGGTCGCCGCGCACGGTGCAGCAGATGCAGCCGTTGTTCATCTCGAAGATTTCCTCGTCCGAGTGGGCCACCAGCTGGTTGTCTATGCCTGCCTCGCCGAACTCGTTGACGATGACCGCGTAGCGCTTGCCGTGGTTCCCGGTGAGGATGCGGTTTAACAGCGTGGTCTTGCCCGCGCCGAGGTAGCCGGTCAGGACCGTAACCGGAATAGGGAGCATGTGGCCTCCTGAAGGACGATGTAAAGCACGCTGTAGCTAGTTCCCGGCTTGAGCCGTGTCAACCGGGAGGCCGCGCGCGGCGCGATCCTGTCCAGCCGTCCAGTCGGGTTTGCGTAGCGTCAGGCTATGCGGGTCTTATCGCGACGCGCGTCTCGTAATAGGGCGTGCCGTTGCCCAGCGCGCTCACGCGGGCGGCGATGATCCGGTTCAGCCCGTGCCCGGCGGCAACCCAGCCCCCCCGGCGGCACAGGCAGACGTCCGGGCGCTGGCGGGGGTCGAAGCGCGCCAGCACCTTCACCCGTCCAAGCCCGTTCTCCAGCCAGGCCTGCGCCCCGTCCGAAAGGCCATAGCGCCTGCCGGTGTCCGGGTGGATGCGGGCCTCGGGCAGCGGGTCGTGCTCGGCCAGGGTCAGCTCCGAGCACAGATGTTTCGGGCTGCCGGTGGTCAGGAGCGCCAGGGGATATTCGTCGCTGGCGTCCGGGAAGCCGTGGGCTTCGTCCAGGAACTCGAAGCGCCCGGACTGCGTGCGGAACGCGCCGCCCTGCCAGGGGACCATGGGCGCGTCCGGGTCGCGCACGGGGCCTTTGCGCAGCGCCTCCAGGCTGGAGCCCTTGTCGAAGAAGGGGCGGCAGATGATCTCCAGCCATTGGTCCAGGGGCTTTCTGTACTCGTCTGCGAAGGGAAAGCGCCGGGCGAGATCCTGGTAGATGTCGAACTGGGAGCGGCACTGGCCGGGCGGGTCGATGGCCTTGTTCACCGGTCCCAGATAGTTGTGCCCGTAGGCGGCCACCACGTCGTCCTCCTCCAGGAAGGTGGCGCAGGGCAGGAAGATGTGGGCCAGCCGGGCCGTGTCGTCCAGGAAGTGGCCCATATAGACCACGAACTCGCGGGAGGCGAAGGCTGCGGCCACGGCGCCCGAGTCCGGAGCCATGCACACCGGATTGGCCGCGCTGATAACGATCATGCGCACGGGCGGGCTGGCGGCTTCCGTGATCTCGCGCGCGATGTGCGGCAGCAGGAGGCTTCGCCTGGGCGGGTGCAGGTCCGCGCCCCAGACCGACTGGTCGTAGGGGCCGTATTCCTCGAACCCCTGGCTCACGCCGCCGCCGGGCACGCCGATGTTGCCGGTGATGGCCGCCAGGGCGTCCACGGCGCGCACGGCCAGATGGGCCTCCACGTGGCGGTGCATGCCCCAGCCCAGGAGGATGGCGGCTGGTTTCTCCCGGCAGAGGCGCTCGGCCAGATCGAGTAGGTCCTGCTCGGGCACTCCGGCCAGCCGGGCGTGTTCGGCCACGCTGCGCGAAAAGACAAGTTGCCGATAAGCGTCGAAGCCTCGCGTGTGACCAGCTATGAAATCGTCGTCCTGCCAGCCGTTCTCCAGCATCACGCGCGCGGCGCCCAGGGCCAGGTGCAGGTCCGCGCCGGGCGCGCCTTGGATGTGCCGGTCGCACAGGGCCAGGCTCTCGGTGGCTGCCGGGTCCACCAGCCAGACCTGGGAGCCTGGGCCTCCCTGCTTTCGCACAGTGGCCAGGATGCGGGTCATGTTGAACTGGGTCGCGGCGGGATTTCGCCCCCAGAGGATCACGGTGCGGCTGTTCAGGTGGTCCAGGGGATCATGGGAGATGCGCTCGCCGAAGTCGCGGCTCATGGCGGCGTAGGCCGTGCCGCTGCAGAGCGAACCGCGAAGCCCTGTCGCGCCGCCCAGGAGCGCGAAGAAACGTGCGTTCAAGAGCTTCAGCGCCGTGCGTTCGCCGTAGCCCTGGTAGTGCAGCACGGCTTCGGGGCCGGACTCTGCGACGACCGCTTTCAGGCGCTCGGCCACCTCGTCCAGGGCCTCGTCCCAGCCGATGCGCACCCAGCCCGAGTCCGTGCGGCGCATGGGATGGAGCACCCGCTCCGGGCTGTACACCCGCTGGACGTAGTCCTTCATCTTGGCGCAGCAGCCGCCCTGGTTCAGGGGATGGTCCGGGTTTCCCCGGATGGCCGTGAGGCGGCCCTCTTCCACCTTGGCCATCAGGCCGCAGCAACTGGGGCAGTCGCGGGTGCAGGTGGTGACCACAGCGCCGGGGTATCCGGGGCGGCCCGACAGGGGGGCGTTTTCGACGGTATTCATGGACTGCATTCGTATCGCAAACCGGCCCGGCCCGCCAGCGCCCCGCGTCTTGACCTCGGCCCGCCCTGGATGTAGCCACCCCCCCATGCCGCAAAACCCGTCACCAGATTCTCCGCTGGCCCAGCGCCCGGATTCTCGCCAGGAAGCCTCGGCTTTCAGCCAGGCCCTGCCCATCATCCTGGGGTACCTGCCCGTGGGCTTCGCCTACGGCGTGCTGGCCGTGAAGGCCGGGATGTCGCTGGCCAACACGGGCGCTATGTCGCTTTTGGTGTATGCGGGGTCCGCCCAGCTGATCGGCGTGGAGATGATCGGCGCGGGCGCGCCGCCCATCTCGGTGATCGCCACCACCCTGATCGTGAACCTGCGCCACGTGCTGTTTTCCGCCGCGCTCTCGCCGCATCTGGCGGGCTGGCCAACCCGGCGTATCGCCCGGTTCTGTTCGCAGCTCACGGACGAGACCTTCGCCCTGCACGCCACGCGCTTCCACAAACGCCAGAACTCCCCGGGCAAGACCCTGGCCATCAACGCCATGGCCCACGCAGCCTGGATAACGGGCGGCATCGCCGGGGCGGTGGCGGGCGGGTTCGTGCCGGACGTCAAACCCCTGGGTCTCGATTTCGCGCTGCCCGCCATGTTCGCGGTGCTTCTGGTCGGGCAGCTCCTCTCCAAGGCGCACGTGCTGGCCGCCGTGCTGGGCAGCGCCTTCGCCCTCATCCTGTCCCAGACCCCCGCCGCGCCCTACGCCACCCTTGCCGGAGCCATCCTGGCTGCGGCCATGGCGGCCATGACCCCCTGGGCCAGGCCCAAAACGGCCTGAAGCCGCCATCCCGGAAACATCACATGGACATCACATGGACCAGACCACCATCTTCCTGACCATCCTGGGCATGGCTGGCGTCACCTACCTGCCACGGCTCATCCCTGCGCTGTTCTTCGCCTCGCGCCCCATGCCGGAGCCGCTGCGGCGTTTCCTCTCGGTGGTGCCCCCGGCGGTGCTCGGGGCGCTCCTGGTGCAGTCGGTGCTGCTGTCCGGCGGGAAGCTTCGCGTCACGCCGGACAACGTGTTCCTGTGGGCGGCGCTGCTTACTGGTTTTCTGGCCTGGCGCACCAAGGGCTTCTTCGGGCCGGTGCTGGCCGGCATGGGGCTGGTGGCCGCTGCGCGCTTCTTTCTATGACAGTGACATGGCCCGTTGCCACGCTCCCGCATTCTCGGCTACGATGAAGCCGGAAACCCAGGAGGTTGCCATGGAAATGGACGAATTCACCGATACCGTGATCATCCGGGGCGAGGAATGCATGTACGACCCCAACAGGGGAATCGCCATCCTGCAATGCGAAAAATGTGGCCACATGAACCACGTGGAAGTGGAAGTGGTGGACGGAGAGGCGCGGTTTTACGGCTTCTCCTGCGAGAACTGCGGCACGTTCAATTCGGCTGACTAGCGGGTGGAGGGGAGCGTCGGGGGGGGAAGACTCCGGCGGCCAAAGGAACGAGTCCCTTTGGAATCCCCTGTAACTTCAGAGAGCAGGGGGTGGCCCGGCGCTTTCCGGATACGCAGCCCCATAAGGGGGGTCAGAGGGCGGAGCTCTTTGGCCGTCGGCTTCTCCCTGCAATAACGAACATGATTGTGTCGCGCGGGCATGCCCTATTGGGCCAGAGCCCGGGAGGGGATGTCCGCCGACACGTCATCCGGGGTGCCGATGAACCCGTCGGGACCTGCGCTGACCAGGCGCGCGGGGCCTGATTCCGGAATCAGCAGCACGTAGGGCGCGCCCCAGGGGTCGGAGAATATCTCGCTGGGCGCGTCCACGGGCTTGCCGGGCTCGGGGATGGTCGCCCCGAACAGGGCGTTGCGATTGGCCGCCCAGGCCTCGCGGCAAGGGTGGTTGGGCAGCGTCTTCTGGACGTTTATGCCCGCGCAGGCCCCGGACATGTCCCGGGTGATGGCCGAAAGGGGCTTGTCCTGGGTTTTCTGGGCCAGCCATCCGGCCAGGCTGACGAGCTTCGCTGCCTGCGCCGCGACCTCGGTCCTGGCGCGGTTTACCTGTACCAGCGCAGTGTCCTCTCTCGTGCGCTGCCACCCCCACCAGACGGCCAGCAGCACGGCGGCCAGCCCGAGGCATGAGCCCCAGCGCAGGCAGGCCCGGCGCACGGCCCGCAGCCTGTTCTCATCAGCGACCGAGCGCCACTCGCGCGTCTGTCGTTTCTCCAACTCCCTCTCCAGGCGTTCCAGATCATTAAGCGCCGCACGCCTGAAGCGCTGCAACGACTCCTGGTCGGCCCAGGCCGTGAGTCCTGGTGCACGCGGCCTTGCCGGGCGGGTCCTGAATCGGGCGATTCTTGCCAGTAGAGAAGTCTGTTGACGATTTGTATTACAATCCACTGCCGGTTCGTCATCGGCGCGCAGCAGGGCGTCCAGGCGGCTGATGGCCTCAAGGACCACGCCGCGCGGCTCAAGCGCATCCAGCGCCCCGGCTCCGCTGGCTGGCTCCAGGGCCTCGCGCATGGCGTCGAGCCCGCGCCGGGCGTCCAGGATGAGGGACTGCGCCATCTGCTTGCGGCGTTCCAGGTCGAGATCGGCGGGAGTCAGGGACAGCCGGGGGGCCGGGGTGCTCATGAGGCCAGAGAGTCCTTCACCTGGCGCAAAAACGCCTGGAGGTCTGCGTCCGAGGCGGGCTTGCCGTTCACGGACAGGGATGCGAAGCGTGCCACGGTATTGCCCCTGGGGGTGACGGCCTGGAGGAAATGGTGTTCGCGGGCCTCGTCCTGCCCGGCGAGCGTGCCTTCCAGGCGAAGCGTCCACTGCTGGCCCTGCCGCACCCAGGCGCAGGAGAAGCCGCCCTCATCCTGGGCGCGGCGCACCAGGAAGGACTCGAACTGCTCCAGGGTGAAGGGGCGGCCCGTGGGACTGGTAACGCCCAGAAAATCGCCGTTTGCCGAGTGCACCACCACGGGCATGCCCAGAAATTCAGCAGGCGGGCGCGGCCCGACGCCAGTCACGCTCTGAGCCGCAATACCTCCACGGCCTGACCCGGCTTCAGGGCGCGATGCCGGTGCGGGGCTTGCAACGCTTGCTGCGTCCGGCGTGCCGACCGTTCCCGGCCCCGCGTTTTCCGGTGCCGCCGATGCCCTGCGTGGCCAGCCAGGGGCGGCCTGGGCCGCCTCGTCGATGGCTCGCTGGATTCTGCCGGGAGCGCCTGGAGTTGCTGAACCAGACGCTGCCGGGCCGGAAGGCGTGGGCCGTGCCGCGCGTCCGGCCAGCACTGTGGCGGGCGGCGTCTGCCCCAGCCGGTCGGCCACGGTGTCCAGCTTGGCCAAAAGCTCGGTCATGAGCGAGTGGGTGCGGTTCTGCAGGTCAAAAAGCCCCTCCAGCAGGTCCTCGATGCGCTCAAGGGAGGCCTTGCCGGGTTCCGGCGTGGCCTGCGGGGCTGGAGCCTTTTCGGGGGCCGGGGCCACGGCCTCGAACTCCTGCCCCAGGTGCCTGCGGGTCTCCTCCACGGAGAGGCCCCGCTTGAAGTGGTGGTGGATGCGCCTGCACAGCCCCAGGGTATCCGCAGGGAAGCGAATGGGCTTGCCAAGGCTCGCGGTGCGGAAGAATTCCGGGAACTTGCGCCGGTAGCTCTTGATGGTGGTCACGGTGACGCCCAGGGCCTTGGCCAGCAGGGCGTGCGTCAGGGTAGGTTCGCCAGCAGTCGCCACCGGATCACCGCCTTCCCGAAAGGATGAGGGCCAGGGCCGTGGTCAGCTTCATGACCTCGGCGTTGGAGGAGCGCACCATCTCGGCCATGCGTTCGCACAGCGAGGCCAGCAGGCGCGCGCCCAGACGCGGCTCCCGCTCCACCAGCCCGAAGAAGCGCTCCCGGTCCGTGACCAGAAACGACGACTCCTCCAGGGTTTCCACCGTGGCCGAACGGGGGCTGTCCGACACGAGCCCCATTTCGCCGAACACGGGGTGCGCTTCTCCCGTGAGCGTTGCCAGCACCTTGCTCGGGTCCTTGCCAGCCAGGATGTCCGAGTCCAGGCCGGGCAAGAGCATGGTCTTCACGATGCGCACCTTGCCCCTTACCAGAATGAACATCTCCTGGCCCGCCTCGTTCTCGGTGATCACCCGCGAATTGGCGGGATAGGCGCGCTCGAAGAAAATGGGCCGCACCAGCTCCCGTTCCTCGGGGGTCAGATGCGCAAAAAGGCTGATGGATTCCAGGCGGAGCTGGCTCATGACTGGTTGTCCAGGAAGATGACCCCGTCGAATCCGGCGAGGTCCACGCCCGGGCCGGGGTTGAGCACCACGCGCGGCCCCTGCTGGCCCAGGGATGAGCTGCGCCCTGCGGCCTGGAACAGCTCCATGATGTAGGAGTCAAGCGCCTGGGAGGTGTCCAGGACGTCCTCCAGCTTCAGTTCGTGCGGAAGGCGGCAGACGCCCATGGGCAGCTGCCCGGTGCTTTGCAGGGTGTTGCGGACCACCTCGGCCCAGCCCTGGGATTTTTCGACCTGGGTCAGGGGGCGATAACGCAGCCCGCCCCCGGTGCTGTTCCCGAGCTGTCCCGCCCCGGCTGCCCCGGCGGTCAGCAGGGTATAGAGCACGTCGTGCATCACGGGGTGCACGGCCAAAAAAGCCATGGCCTTTCCGGCCAGTTCCTCGCGCCCCAGGGCGGTGGTGACTCCGGCGCGCATCAGGTGGTCTCGGCTCTGGTCGCGCAGGGCTTCGGCGTACAAGGTGACGCGGGGGGCCTGGGCGCGCACGGTCAGCGCCGTGAGCACGCTGCGGTTGTCGGCCTCCTCGGGGGTGACGTCCTCGCCGGGCAAAATATAGATGAGGCGCGCCTGATCCGGCTTGGCGCGCTCCAGCACGGAGCGCTGGGAGGTGTCGCCGCGCACGAAGTGCAAATCAGCGCCCAGGTCCAGAAGGGCGGAGATCTCCTCGAAGCGGGCGGGGTCGATGTCGGCGGCCAGCACGAAGGGTGCGCGCGCGAATTCCGGCATGCGGCGCAGCCGCTCAACCAGCAGCGCCCCGTGGGAGTTCCAGCCCAGGATGAGGACATGACCTTGCGCGCTCACAGGCAGAAGCCCCCGTCGTTTCTTGTTGCGGCGCTCCACCATGGCCGAAGCCACGGAACCCGTGACCGCCGACACAAGGCCGATGCCAGAAGCCATGACGCCCATGCCCAGCAGCCTGCCGGACATGGTCTTGGGGGCGAAGTCGCCGTAGCCCACCGTGAACAGCGTGACCACGGCCCACCACAGCCCCTCGAAAAAACCCACCGGCTCGGCCTGCGTGTGGGCCTCCAGGTGGGCGAACCCGATCGCCGAAGCGGTCAGGATCACCCCCATGAAGGCCAGCGGCCAGGCCAGCGGGTTATCAGTCCATCTGGCCCAGATCGTTCGCATACTCCAGGTCGCCCTGGCGCTTGAGCAACTCCTCGAAGCGGATGTCCGCGCCGAGCACGCCCGTTATCTTGTCGTTCTGATCGGCAACGGGCAGCGACACGGTCAGGCAGAGCTTGCCCGTGAACGCCGAGGTGTAGAAGTCGGTGATGTGCAGCTTGCCGTTCTGCATGGGCCGCTGGAACCATTCGCGGTCGGACTGGTCCACGCCCACGGTCATGGAGGCGAACCTGGGCCGGTCCGCAGGGTCGGAGACCTTGCGGGCCACGATCTTGCCCTCGGTGTCGGTCAGGTACATGAACTGGATGAAGGGGTACTCGCCCAGGAAGCGCTCCATGCAGAACATGGCGTCTTCGCTGATGAGCTGGCGGATGCACATCTCCTCGGAGAGCTTGAGGATCAGCTGCGCGGCCAGGGTGTGGGCCAGCTTCTTCAGGTGGTCGAACTCGGAGGCGAACAGCTCCGGCATGTAGCGCTTCACCAGGGCCTTCATCTCCTGGTTGGAGAAGGAGGTGTTGCGCCCGGCCTCGTAGGCTTCCATGATGCGGTTGTAGATCTTGTCCACTGCCGGGTGGCGCTTGTCCACCTGGTCGTCGCCCGCGAGCTCCAGGGAGGTGTTGATCCAGTAGCTGACGCCCGCCTTGCCCGACTTGTCGGTGATGATGATGGGCACGGGGCGGCCGAGGATCTTGGTGGTGTCGAAGATGTTGTAGATCTCTTCGTTCTTGGCCAGCCCGTCCACGTGGATGCCCGCCGAGGTGGCGTTGAAGTCGCGTCCGGCAAAGGGGTAGTTGGCCGGGACGTTGTACTCAAGCTCCTCCTCGAAGTAGCGCACGATCTCCGAGATGACCGGCGTGTTGGCCGCGTCGTCCTCGCCGGTGAGCGAGATGTACTCGATGATCATGGCCTCCAGGGGGGCGTTGCCGGTGCGCTCGCCAAAGCCCAGCAGGGTGCAGTTGGCCCCGGCGCAGCCCGACAGCCAGGCCGTGGAGGCGTTGATGAGCACCTTGTGGAAGTCGTTGTGGCCGTGCCACTCCAGCCATTCTCCGGGCACCTGGGCCTCGTCGGTGAAGGCGCGCACCAGCTTGGCCACGCTGCGGGGCAGGGCGGCTCCGGCGTAGGGCACGCCGTAGCCCATGGTGTCGCACAGGCGGATCTTCACGGGGATGCCCGCCTCGCGGGAGCGCTCCATCAGGGCCTGGGCGAAGGGCAGGCAGAAGCCGTAGATGTCGGCGCGGGTCAGGTCCTCGAAGTGGCAGCGGGGGATGATGCCCCACTCCAGAGCCTGGTCCACCACTTCCAGGTAGTCGGCCATGGCGGCCGCGCGGTCTTTTCCGAGCTTCAGGTGGATGTGGTAGTCCGAGACCGAGGTGAGCATACCGGTCTCTTTGAGGCCCATGGACTTGACCAGCTTCAGGTCGTTCTTGTTGGCGCGGATCCAGCCGGTGACTTCGGGGTAGCGGAAGTCCATGTTCTGGCAGGCTTCCACGGCGCGGCGGTCCTTGTCGGAGTAGAGGAAGAACTCGCTGGCCCGGATCAGCCCGGAGTGCCCGCCCAGCTTGTGCAGCAGGCTGAAGATGTGCGCGATCTGCTTGACCGTGTAGGGCGGCCTGGCCTGCTGGCCGTCGCGGAAGGTGGTATCGGTTATGAACATCCGCTCGGCCGGGCGCGGCATGACGATGGTGTCGTCGAAGGGAACGCGGCTCACCTTGGTGTAGGGGAAGAGCTCCCGGTACAGTTCGGGCGTTTCCCTGTTGTCCAGGCGCAGGCGGGGGGTGGTGCGGTTCAGATGCATGAGGGTCATGACCGGGATATCCTCCTTGGGGGCAAAGGCGCTGGAAAGCTGGCGAGCGGCATCAGGCCTTGATTCTCTGTGTCCAGGTATCAACGATTTGTTTTTCCCGCAACACGCGGGGGCTGGAGGGGCTGGCAGCCAGGGCCAGCTCCACGGCCTCCAGGGCGTGGGTCATCCAGCCGCCCTGGCGCAGGCTCTGGGAGGCCATGATGTACATGAGCTCCGGGGAGTCGCCATAGATGGCCGCCAGCAGGGCGTCGTAGTCCTGGCCGAAGATCTTGCGCACCAGGGCGTTCTGCTCGAAGAGGAACCGCCCCAGAAGCGGATTCTCGCCCTGGTCGGTAAGATACACCAGCATGAGCTTTCTGCACTGGGAGAAGAAGAAGCGCACCCGCGCGATCTCGCGCCGGATGGACTCGTTGGTCTGGAGCACCACCTGGAACAGCTCGCGGGAGATGAGGTGCTCGGCCTCGGGCAGTTCGCGGTCCATGAGCTCGCGGAACCAGGGGCCGTAGTTCTGCTGCTGGTAGGCGTCTTCCTTGAGCTTCATGGTCTCGTGGAAGACGTAGCCGATGGACCAGTCCAGGAACTGACCCGAAAGGCCGGGCTTGGAGTCGTTCCTGAACAGGTGGTGGGCCGTGTCCTTCAGGCGCCACAACAGGCCCTTGTTCATCTCCTCGCCCACCAGGTCGTGCAGCACCTCGAAGGAGACCTGGTTGGCCTGGTCGAACATGGTGAACTGGCTCTCCAGGATGTCGGCGGAGAGGCAGAAGTCGCGCATCATGTCGCGCACGAACTCGGGCAGCTTTTCGGTGATCCAGGCTTTGGACATTATCGCCTCACGGTTCGAAAGGGATTCGGCCGGCTCCGGCCCATTTGAAGGCAAGCGAGGCAAGCGCCGCCAGCCTGTCGTCCACCAGCTTGAAAAGCGTGCCCTCGGGGTACTTGCCGTCCGGGCCGCGCTGCCCGGCGGGCAGTCCGGTGAGTATCTCCATGGCCTGCTCGATGGTCTCCAGGGGGTAGATGCGGAACTTGCCGTCGGCCACGGCCTGCACCACCTCCTCCTTGAGCATCAGGTTCACCACGTTGTCCTTGGGGATCATGACGCCCTGGTTGCCGGTCAGGCCCCGGCGGCGGCAGACCTCGAAGAAACCCTCGATCTTCTGGTTCACGCCGCCAACCGCCAGGATGGCCCCGGAGGAGCTGACCGCGCCGGTGAAGGCGAAGGACAAATCGATGGGCGCGCCGGACAGCGCCGAGAGGAGCGCGGCCAGTTCAGCGCCCGAGGCCGAATCTCCCTCCACTTCGGCGTAGCTCTGCTCGAAGCACAGGCTGCCGGTGAGCACCACGGGCTTGTCCTGGGCGAACTGGCTGACCAGATAGCTTTTCAGGATCATCATGCCCTTGGTGTGGATGGGGCCGCCAAGCTCGGCCTCGCGTTCCAGGTCCAGGATACCGCCGTGCCCGACGCCCACGGTGGAGGCGATCTGGTGCGGCAGGCCGAAGGCGAAGTCGCCGTACATGCGAACGGACAGGCCGTTGGCCCGGCCCACGGCGCTGCCCGTGGTGGCGACCTTGATCATCTCCCGGTCGTATTCGGCGATGAACTCCTCCTCCAGGAGGTTTGCCCGGAACATGCGGGCGTCGCGGGCGCTTCGCAGCACCTCGCCGTCCACCAGGGACTTGCCACGCAGGGTGGCCAGGGCCGAGGCTTCGCACATGAGCTCGCGCAGGAGCGGCAGGCGAAGCGTCAGGCGCGACTGGTCGTCGCACAGGGTGGAAGCCTGCTCCACCAGCGCGGCCAGGGCCTCGCGGTTGAAGGGCTTGAGGTCGGCCTCGGCGATGATGCGGCCCAAAAAGCCCAAAAGCCGCAGCTCGTTCTCCGGGGTGCGGGGCACGTGGTCCTGCAGGTGGGCTTTGAGCTTGAAGAGCTTCTGGAAGCGCTCGTCGCCGTAAAGAAGCATCTCATAGGCCTCGTCCGAGCCTACCAGGATGACCTTGGCGTTCACGGGCAGGGGCTGGGGCTCGATGGTGCGGGTGCGCACCTGCTCGCCCTCGGTGGGGTCCTCGATGCGGCACAGGCCGGAGCGCAGCGCGCGCAGGAGGCCCTCCCAGGCCTGACCGCCGTGGGCCAGGTCGTCGATGCGCAGGACGAGATATCCGCCCAGGGCCTTGTGCAGCGAGCCGGGCTTGATGAGGGTGTGGTCGGTGTAGAGCGCGCCGAAGTCGGATTCGCGCTCCACGCAGCCCAGCAGGTTGTGATGGTTGGGGTGGTCCTCGATGATGACCGGCGCGCCCTCGCTCTTGGAGTTGTCCACGAAGAGGTTCACCTCGTAGCGCTCTTCCAGGGCGTCTCCGGTGTTGCCCTGGTCGGGCTGGCCGGGGGGCATGGCCGGGGGGGCTTCCTTGGCCAGGAAGCCCTCGTAGTTCTCGATGACGTCCTGGCGCACGCGGTTCACGAAGGCCAGCACCTCGGGGTTGGCCTCGAAGGCCGTAAGCAGCCCGGCCAGATGGTAGTCGGCCACCTCGGCGGCGGTCTCCTGGTCCAGCTTCTTCTCGCGGTCGCGGTAGGCGCGGTCCTCGGCGGAGAGCGTGCGCAGGTAGCCGCCCATGTCGGTCATGATCTGGTCGCCCTGGGCTTTCAAATCCTTGCGGGTCTCGGGGTCCATGCGCTCGTAGTCTTCGTCGCTGACCACCTTGCCTTCCACCAGGGGGTAGAGAGTCAGGCCGCCCTGCTCGTCCACGTCCAGGTTGAAGCCCTGGTCCTGGGCGCGCTCCTCCATTTCGGCGAAGAGGTCCTCGCGGGCGGACTGGAAATCGCGCACCAGCACCTGGCGCTTGGCGATGTGACCCTCCTGCTCGAAGCGGGTGGGGATCTCCTCGCGGATGGCGGTCACGGCCTTGGCCAGGTCGGCCTTGAGCACGCGGCCCTGTCCTGCCGGCAGCAGCAGGGCCTGGGGGCGGTCCTGGTCGTCGAAGTTGTGCACGTAGACGATGTCCGGCGGGGTGGGGGCGTTGGCGGCCACCGGGGTCAGGAAGCTCTTCAGGAAATAGGTGCGCCCAAGGTAGGGGTCGCCCGCGAGGTAGATGTTGTACTCGCGTCCGGTGAGCGTGAGGCCGAGTTCGAGCGCGGAGAGCGCGCGCGGCTGGAGCTCGGCCATGGAGGCTCCGCCCTGCGGTATCTCGGTGCTGTCGGCGTAGGGGATGGCGTCGGGAGGGCACACGGCACGGAGCCTGTCCAGGGGAAGCGAGGAAATTTTGGGCATGGAGTGTTGGGTTGGGGTTTCAAGGCTTGGCCGCCCTGCTGCGGGCGCTACCGGAAACAATAACGCGGGCGGGGCCTGAGGGCAAGTTCGCGAATGCAAAGGCCAGGGCAGGTCGTGATCGTGAACGGGCTACGTCCCAGATGCGGCAAACCCTGGTCACGCCGAAAGGCTTGCCTGCGAAGGCGGAAGAGGTACGGCTCGCTTCCTCGGCCGCCTGTGAGCCAAAGGGCGGTTTTGCTCCATGCGGGCGAGCTTCTCCCGCAACAGCTCGATCTCCATGGCCTGCCTTTCGCGTAAGCAAGCACAAAGCTGCACGTTGTGCTGCATAAGTTCCTATGGCATATTAAGCTATTGATTTTACGCATTGCCATTCGAAGTATCTGAATCCCTCGCGAGCTCTTCATTATGCACATCCTTCCTTCATCCGGGAGAGTCCCTCAGGTCCGCACGTCGCAAGCATTCTGGCTGCTGCTAATCGGCTGCGCGGCGACCCTTCTCACGGCCTTGGTGGCAAAGGGACTCACACAACGGCTTATTTACGAATGGTACACCCTGGCCCATCCCTACTTCGTCAACCCCATGGAGGGGCGTGAAGCGGTCAAGGCCTGGATGCTGGGCAACGCTGCCTCCATCTATCCCGTGCAGCCTGGCACGTCCTTCATCGTCACCATCTATCCGCCCCTGTACCACCTGCTCACCCTGGTCACGGCGCATGCGACCGACGATTTCCTGCTCGCCGGACGGCTTGTGAGCCTGGCGTCCACCGGCGTGGTGGCGGGCCTGATCATGGCCTGGACCAATCACTCCACGGGCAACCGGCTGATCGCCGCCATCACCGGGCTGTCGTTTCTGGCCGACGCCTTCACCACTTGGGGTGCGCAGGCCCGGCCGGACATGACGGCTCACGCGCTAGCTCTCGGCGGAGCATACCTGTTCTTGCGGGCGCAAACGCCTCGGGAATCGTTTTGGGCGGCGTTACTTGCGGCCATGGCTCTCTTCACCAAACAGCAAACCCTGCCCTTCATCCTGGGAACCCTGCTCTACGGCCTGCTCAAGGGTCCGAAAGAGCGGCGCAATCTTATCACCTATTTGTGGGCCCTGGCCGTTTTTACCGTGGTGCCGGGGTTTGTCTTGAACGAGATGACCCACGGACAGTTTTTCACCGACATCGTCGAGTATCCGGCGCGCATGGGCGAGGTCCCCGGTATTTTTACCATGGAAAACCTCCTGGGCCGCGCGCGCACGCTGTGGGAAGTGACGGCCTGGAAGACAGCGCTCACAGGGGGCTGGGCCATCGCCTGTCTCCTGTCACTGCGGCTCGATTTTGCCTTGCTGCTCCTGCTGCTCAACCTGCCCTTCGTCCTGCGCCTTCTCGGCACCTGGGGCGCGGACTACAATTACGCGCTAGGCCTGATCATCCTCATGTACCCCTGCCTCGGCATGCTTGCCGGAAGGTTCGTGCGCCTCCCCAAAGCCGGGTCGTTCGCTGCAGCAGTTCTGTTCATCCTGGTGAACCTGGACGGCGGGCACACGTTTTCCCGGGCGATTCTGGACAATCCGCACCTGGGCAAATTTTCCGGCGTGCGCGAAGGACTTATGGAACGCCTGCGCCGGACGCCAGGGCCGATTCTAGTGAACACTGAGGGTGGGCAGTTGTTTCTGGGGCAGGGGCTTGAATCCAAGCTGGTGTTCTTCGACGCCATTGAGCTCGGTCTGTTTGAGAAAGCCGGATTCTGGGCCTTTTCGGACTCTTCGTTGGCTCGGAACATTGCAGGCCGTGAATACGCTATCATAGTCTTGTCCAACAATTTCATCCCCCAAAACATGACGTGGCTCATGTCAGGCTATTATGCCTCTCAGGGGGTCATGGGACAGTATGAACTCTACGCCCCGCGCCCCGAAGACTCCATCGTTCCAATCTCCTCCCTGTCGTTGCCGATTCAGGTCGGTGATGTTTCGATGAAACTTTTGGCGGAAGAAAACATCCGGGTTGCCGAGGATCACATCGAACCACACGACCAGGCCTTGCCCGCGAACCTGACCGTTGAGGTGGAGACACGCTCCAGCATTAAGGAACTCGAGCTGTCCCTTTTCCCCAGACTGAACCACTCCGACGGATCCAGCCTTTCCATTACGGTGTCCAGTGGGGCTGAGGGCTTAGAGCGGACTTGGATTTGCCCGACGCTTCCTGGTCGTGAATGGTCGGGCATCTGGGAGATGCACGCTTCCGAGCACTTTGCCACACGCGGTGACAGAATACGCATCACCTTTCATTTGAAAGGCAACTCACAACTCTACTTCAACAAGTCGCGACCGATGATGATTTACCTGACTGGAAAATAATCAAATACGGTAACTGTTCTCGATGTGTCCTGGATGTCGATAGTCTCACATTCAGTCTTGAATATACAGGTTGAGAATATTGTTTGTGCAATTTCATGACCTGTCAAGAAGACGCCGCCGTGGCTTAGGCCAACAATTCCGGAGTCACTCGTACCAACGAGGAGTGGGCCTCTAATGGTTACAGTCCTGTTCTCGGCGCAACCCGGAATCGCGACAAGCAAAATCAAACCGACAACGATAGAACGGAACATCACAAACCCCTCGTGGCAATTGCGTTCTTTGCGCGAGCGAGGCCGACTCAAACCCGGACACAGAGTGCGAATCCGGGCAGGTCACGGAAATGGCCAGCGAGTCTGAATCGATCGCGTATGGAGAGAAGCTGAGAGAAGCCATCATCACGGAGGGCGGAACACGCGCGGAAAAAGAATGACGAAAAGGCGAAAAAATACAAATCCTACCGCCCCGGAGGCGTTGCCCACGGCGACCGCCTTCTGCTATGTTCTCCAAATGGCGAGCCTAGTTGCATGAAAGGAGACAGCTCATGCTTATACGCGACTGGATGACCAAGGAAGTGATCACCGTGGGCCCCGAGACCTCCATGATGAAGGCCTCCAAGCTCATGCGCGAACACAAGATCAGCAGGATTCCCGTGGTGGACGATTCCGGTCGGCTTCTGGGCATCGTGTCCGACCGCGACCTCAAGGAGGCCTCGCCCTCCAAGGCCACCTCGCTGGACATGCACGAGCTCTATTACCTGCTCTCCGAGATCAAGGTCAAAGACATCATGACCAAGACCCCCCTGGCGGTCAAACCCTCGGAGACCGTGGAAAAAGCCGCCGTGCTCATGATGAACAACAACTTCGGCGGCCTGCCCGTGGTGGACGAGAGCCTGAAGGTGGTCGGCATCATCACCGATTCCGACGTCTTCAAGGTGCTGGTGCAGATCACCGGCGTCACCGAGGGCGGCGTGCAGCTGGCCTTCAGCCTGCCAAACGCCCCCGGTTCGCTCAAGGCGGTGCTGGACGACCTGAAGACCTACGAAGCGCGGGTCATAAGCGTCCTGACCTCCTTCTCCCACGCCGACGAGGGACGCCGCGACGTGTACATCCGCATCCAGGACCCGGACAAGGCCGTGCTGACCACCCTGGTGGACGAGATGTCCAAGAAGTACACGCTGCTCTACTGGGTACGCGACAACCTGAACCCCATCATTCCCTAGCCGCCTCCGGCGGACACGTTTCCAGGCGCCCAGCCCGTACGGCTTATTCAGGCCGTGCGGGCCGGGCAGTCTTGACACCGGGGAGTTCGTGCATACATCACTGGCGCGGCGTTCAAGTCCGCCAACCATCGATTTCAAGGAGTCCGCCATGTCCGATACCCGCTGCTGCCCGCACTGCGGCGTCGCCCTCGATCCCTGGCTCGGGCCGCCCGAGTCCGGCTGGGGAGAGATCCTCGTGTGCAACAACAATGAGTGCACATTCTTCAAGGGTTCGCCCGGCTGCATCCGCCACGCGGAAGAAGGCTCCCCGCTCGGCGTCCGCTACGCCGAGGACCCCGACAACGATTACATCCCCTTCAGCCTGGTTGCCTGGCACGGCGCCTGCCGTTAGCCAAGGCCCGCCAGCACCCGCGCATCGCGCCCGTCTCCGGCAGGAGGCGGGCGCGACGGCGTTTTAACGCCCGGCAGCCTCTCAAAGGCTTGCCCATCGCGCCCCCTGCTGCTAGCTTTCCGGGCTCGCGGCGTACGCCCCAAAGCAGCACCCCCAAGGACTTCCCATGCCTTTCCTGACCCTCCTGGCCATAGCCGTGGCCCTGGCCATGGACGCCTTTGCCGTGGCCCTGGCTACGGGAATCTGTCTGCGCCAGGCGCGCGCCTCCCAGACGCTGCGCATGGCGCTGGCCTTCGGCGTGTTCCA
Source organism: Fundidesulfovibrio putealis DSM 16056 (assembly GCF_000429325.1). Lineage (NCBI taxonomy): Bacteria > Pseudomonadati > Thermodesulfobacteriota > Desulfovibrionia > Desulfovibrionales > Desulfovibrionaceae > Fundidesulfovibrio > Fundidesulfovibrio putealis. The sequence continues at coordinate 239,348 of NZ_KE386885.1, read as the reverse complement.
GGCGGCCATGCCCGTGGCCGGATGGATGCTCGGCCTCACCGTGCGCGACTACATCGAATCCTTCGACCACTGGGCCGCGTTCGGCCTTTTGGCCCTGGTGGGCGGCAAGATGATCTACGAGGCCCTCAAGGGCGAGGACACGGACGATCAATGCCCGCCCAAGGACCCCACCAGGGGCTTTCAGCTCATCGTCCTGGCCGTGGCCACCAGCATCGACGCGCTGGCCGTTGGCCTGTCCTTTGCGGTGCTGAACGAGCCCATCTGGTTCCCGGCCCTGGTGATCGGCGTGGTGTGCTTCGCCATCACGGCCCTGGGCGTGCGCATCGGCTGCATGGCCGGGCACGTCAGCGCCGTCAGTCGCTACGCCGAGATCGTGGGCGGAGTGACGCTCATCGGCATCGGGGTGAAGATCCTCCTGGAGCACGACGCGCTTTCGGCATTCCTGTCCTAACCCTCCAAAATACCCAACTGGCCTGCCATGGATATCTTTTCCGCTTCGCTGACAGTCGTCGGCCTGTGCCTGTTCGAGACCATAAGCTCCATCGACAACGCGATAATAAACGCCGAAGTGCTCTCCACCATGCGCCCCAAGTACCGGCGCTGGTTTCTGGTGTGGGGCATCCTGATCGCGGTGTTCGCGGTGCGCGGGCTGCTGCCGTGGTTCATCGTGTGGGTGGTCACGCCGGGGCTCGGCCCCATCGAGGCACTGACCGCCACGTTCTCTTCCGACCCCAGCGTCCTGGAGGCCGTCAGGCTGGCGTCCCCGCCGTTGCTCATGGGCGGCGGCATATTCCTGGTGTTCCTGTTCTTCCACTGGGTGTTCCTGGAGGAGAAGAATTTCGGCCTGCCCGGCGAGCGCTTCCTGATGCGCCAGGGCGTGTGGTTCTACGCCGTGGCCTCGCTCATCCTCACGGTGGTGGTCTGGTACGCCCTCAAGATCAACCCGGCCATTGCGTTCGGCGCGGTGGTGGGTTCCACGGCCTTTTTCATCACCCACGGGTTCAAGCAGAACGCCGAGCAGAGCGAGCGGGAGCTGATGCACTCGCACCGCTCCGATATCGCAAAGATCCTCTATCTGGAGGTCATCGACGCCACGTTCTCCATCGACGGCGTGCTGGGAGCCTTCGCCTTCACCCTGTCCGTGCCGCTCATCCTTATCGGTAACGGCCTGGGCGCGTACGTGGTGCGCGAACTCACAGTGCGCAACGTCGAGACCATCAAAAAATACCTGTTCCTGAAAAACGGAGCCATGTATTCGGTGCTCTTCCTGGGTACAATCATGGTGCTGGACGCCTTCGGCGCACCCATCCCGCACTGGGTCTCCCCGGTGGTGACCATCATCGTTGTGGCCTACTTCTTCTTCAAGTCGCGCGTGGCCATGCGTTGATTTGCGGAAGCTGGACAAGGTTTGGCGGAATCTTTATAGCTGGGCAAATTTTCAAGGAGTACCCCATGAAACGCGTTATCGCCTTCGTGTTCGCTCTCGCTCTGACCGCCAGCCTCTCCGGCATGGCCCTGGCCCAGGCTCCCGCAGCCGCCCCTGCCCCCGCTCCCGCCGTTGACGACGCCGCTCCCGCCCCCACCGGCGAGAAAGCCTTCAAGGTGCTGGACGCCAACGGAGACGGCAAGGTCACCAAGGAAGAGTTCATGGCCGCCGCCCAGAAGCGCGCAGCGGCGCGCTACGACAAGCTGGACACCCAGAACAAGGGCTACCTGACCAAGGAAGACTTCACGGCCGCGCGCGGCAAGGCGCGTGAAAAGGCCGAGGCCCGCAAAGCCAAAAAAGCTGCCGCCCCTCAGCAGTAACAGGCGCGAGAATCGCGGGCGGGCTGCGGTCCGCCCGCTCCTCCCTTCTCTGCCCACTCCGGCTGCGCGTTTTTCGCATCTGCGCCGCCCTGCAAGAGGATTCCCCCATGACCCACGAAAGCAGCGTCCCCCGCCCTCCCGCTGGCAACGAAGCAGTTCCCCGGCGTCGCATCCTGGTGGCCGACGACGACGAGGTGAATCGGCGTCTGGCCGGGATGATCCTCAGCCGTGCCGGGCATGAGGCCACAGTGGTGGAGAGCGGCGAAGCGGCCCTGGCCGAGCTTTGCGCAGCCAGTTACGACCTCATCCTTCTGGATGTGGAGATGCCGGGGCTGAGCGGTCCCGAGACCGCCGAGCGCATCCGCCGCGAGCATCACGCCCCCGGACAGTGCACGGTCATCGTGGCCCTGACCGCCCACAGCGGACACAGGGAGCACGCCTGCTGCCTGGAAAGCGGCATGGACGCCGTGCTGGTCAAACCGCTCAGCCTGGAGGCGCTCTTGCCGTGGCTGTCTCCGTGCGGCGACGCCTGACGCCTGAATTATCCCCATCCGCCTTGCTTCAGCCTTCCGGGCGCGCTACACTCGGCGCACTTCCAGGAGGATGACGCAATGACAGACAACGCCAAAGCCATGGTGCTGGGCTCTTTCCTAGGCGATTCGCTGGCCCTGGGAGTGCACTGGATTTACGATCAGGGCCTGATAGCCCAAACCCACGGTCGCCTGGACGGGCTCAAGGCACCGGCACCCGGTTCCTACCATGCCACCAGGCAGGCCGGGGACTTCACCCACTACGGCGATCAGGCCCTTCTTCTTCTCCAGTGCGTGGCCGACAAATCCGGCTTCGATCCCGCCGACTTCTCCTCCCGCTGGCGCGCCATGTTCGAGGGCGGCTACACCGGCTACGTGGACCGGGCTACCCGCAACACGCTTTCCCAACTGGCAGCCGGGTGGGAACCCCTGGACGCCGGGTCCGCTTCGGACGACCTGTCGGCGGCCGCGCGCATCGCCCCGCTGGTCTACGCGTACCGCGACAATCTCGAAGCCCTGATCCCGGCCTGCCGCACCCAGGCCGCCATGACCCACAATAACGGCAAAGTCCTGGACGCTTCCGAATTCTTCGCGCGCACAACACACGCAGTACTCTCCGGTTCATCCCCCATCGACGCCATGACTGCTGCGCTCGAAGGCCGCTTCCCCGGCTCACCGCTGCACGGCTGGTTCAAGCAGGGGCTGGACGCCGCCTCTGAAGACTCCATCCTGGCCATCGCGCGCTTCGGGCAGAGCTGCCACGTGGACGGAGCGTTCCAGTCCGTGGTGCAACTCATTGCGCGCCATCAGGGCGCGCCTGCCGAGGCGCTGGTCGATTCCGCCATGGCCGGGGGAGACTCCGCCGCGCGCAACATGATCGTGGGCATGGTGCTGTGCGCCCAGTCCGGCATCGGGGGCATCCCTCAGGATTGGCTGGGGGCGCTTGCCAAGAAGGACGAGATAGAGGCGCTGCTGGCTCGCCTGGGATAAGTAGACATCCTCAGTCGGAATTTTTCTTGCCGTAGTCCGGATTATTCGGCACACAAAGGACTACGAGGCTTGCCTGACGCAAAGCCAGAAACAAGGAGCATTCCACATGAAGAAAGTTCTCGTATTGATGGGGCTTATGCTGTCTCTTTCCGCCCTGAACGCCTTTGCCGGTTCCGACGACGCCAAGTGGGTCGCCAAGTGCATCTCTGACAACGCGGACGCCAAGGTGCCCGTGGAAGTTGTCACCAAGTACTGCACCTGCATGAACAACAAGATGGACAACAACGAGACGCTCTCCATCAGCGCCTGGGAAAAGACCCACCCCAACGAGCGCATGGCCTGCGAAAAAGAGGCTGGCTGGAACTAGGCATGCCGGGGCTTCGCCCCAGACCCGGCCAGGTCTCCGCCCTGGACCCGCCAGGGGGATGATCCCCCTGGACCCTCAGCTCGCTTCGCATAACGAGGCGATTTGCTTATAGATCTTGCTCGTGGATGCCGGTCAGGGCTGGATGGGGCAAACTTCGGCTACCCACTCTCGTTCACGCCTGCCCGCCGGGTGACGGCGGAAAGCCCGGCTGTGAGCATGATAGGATATACCAGGGGTAGTTCAGGCCGAAAAGTGTCTTTGCCCGTCGGAGAATCCCAGAGAAAGCCTCCCCTATAGGTTCACTTCTGCGCGAGAGGTGTTCTTGTGCCGCATCGAGGATGGGGGCGTAAAAGCAGAGCAGGGCTGACCTGATGGTAGCGACGGCGACGGCTTCGTCATCACATCGCATGAGCCTTGAGAAGTATTCTGCCGCGTTGTCGCCCGTATAAAAGGGGAGAATATGGGCCAGCACGAGTGGGCTTATGGTCCGGTTCTCTGCTGCTTCCCTGAAGAGGGTATCAATTCCAAGGCCGCTGAAGGGTGAGGTGAAGGCGAATGAGGCCAGCTTGGCCTGGCCGGGTTCCGCCTCGGCCACCTGGCGCAGCAGCACTATCCTGGCCAGCCGGAAATATCGTTCCGCCATGGTGTTTCCTTCCCGCCAATGGGGTACGGCCCGCGCAGCCACCACTTCTTTTACGGTTCGCATGTCTTGCGCGCGTACGTTCACGAAGTTCTGCAAGAGCTCGAGTATGACGTCGTCCCCCTTTTTCCAGTGGGACTGGCACGTGTCGTAATATGATAAAAACAGGGACTCACGGCCGGTGTTCAGCAGGTATGGCTGTATGTAGGCGACGCAGTAGTTGTGCCTCTGGTATATGGCATAATCGTGGAAGGCTGGGAGCGTCTGATAGAACAGGGAGCAGCAGTGCTTGAAGAGTTCGTGAGCTTCCAGGTGCTGGAAGTCATACTGTTTGATGCCGGTCTGCTCCTCCTGTTTTTGGACGCACGGGGGAATCCTCTTCTCTATCTTGGAACCCCGGTAACATGTCAGTTTCGAATTCACAGACTGCAGCGAAGGGATGCTGAACGAGGTCATCACGGAAAGATTGTCGTTAATCTCACGAGTGTTTGTCCAGGGATCGAAAAAGATGAATCCCGGGTTGGTTGTAATACCCAACCTGTTCAGCGTTGACATGGCCTGGAGGTGCTCCTTCACGGTTTCTTGCTTCTCGTACCTGTCGAGCACGGCCTGGGAAAAGGATTCGATTCCTAGAAACACGCCAGAAAGGCCTGCCCGCTTGAGTGTCTTGAAGAGGGTCTCGTCGACAGCGGCTGATCGGCACATGAATCCGAAGCGCACCGGAGGCAGCTTCTTCATGACAAGTTCGGCGAATCGTTCGGCCCGTTCAAACGCGGCCGCCGTCTGCAGCAGGAAGTTGTCGTCGACGAAGTAGAAGTGGCAGGCGTCGAAATCCCTGTTGATATATGCCATCTCCTCCACGACATCCTCAATGTCGCGCGGGCGCCACTTTCTCGTGCCCCCTGGCTGCGGAATGCTGCAGAAGTTACAGTGGAAAGGACAGCCTCGAGAAGCGGACATGCTGGCTTGCGGGTGCAGCAGGAGTTGCCAGGGGAGCATGTCCCTCGCGGGCCAGCTGAGGCTGTCCACATCCAGGGCCTGCATCTGGGAGACCTCGAGAAGGGAAGGGCAAGTCTGCGCGTCAAGAACCCCGAGAATGTCAGGGAGGGTGCGTTCCCCCTCTCCACGTATGATGGCGTCTGGACGGAAGCAGGAAAGTTCCTCGGCGGGAAGCGATGAGGCCAAGATGCCGCCGATGAGCACCTTGGTTCCGGGATTGTACTCTTTGACGGTCCGCGCCAGAGTCTTCCCTTGGTCTGCGTTCATCGCGGTGAGGGAGAGCCCAACGTAATCGGGCCTTGTGGAATCCAACAGTTGTTGGATGTGAAGCAGTTTTGGATCAACCAGGGCGCAATCCCAGAGATAAACATCATGAGAATCTCCAAGATGTTTCCGGACAGAAGCCGCCAGATACGCCAGCCCAAGGTTTTCAAGGTGAAGCTGAGTGCCCGAGTTCAGATTCGACGGCGGATTGATGAGCAGAAGTCTTTTTTTTGAGCTCATAGAGGACACCTTGGAATGCGGATACAATGGAAGGCTTACGAACTGAATGTGTTGTGGAATGCTTAGGAAGGCATTGAATGAACAGTGGTCACTGTCTGTTTGGCGATAAGCATATGAAATGATGTGCTCATAACACATACTTGAGGCGTGAATTTCACAGGAAGTTACATTGTGCGGGGGGGAGCATCAGTTTCATATCAATGAGAAGTTCGGTCGTGCACGCAAGCGTTGGCTGGTCGTTGGCGATAGGCAGAATTTTTCTTGCATAAAGTTATTTATTTTAGTGCTTTATCTTGTATAACAGCCCAGAAACGCGCAAAGCTGCGTTTCTGGGCTGTTTAATTTTTGAAATCATCGTGAGCGAGAGTGGCTGGCGCAGGGTGCTGTCCCGTTCGTGTCCTGGCGGGCGGGCTCGAACCGATTTGAAGACGATTCGTCGCCCGCCCGCCAGAACCCGACCGTGACAGCACCCATCCCCTGTCGAACGCACGCTCTGCCGCGCTGAAAATGCGTTCTGCGACAATGAAGGCGCGCCCTGCCAAAGCGAATGGCAGGGCAGGACGCGGACGCAAGTGGCCGGTCGGGAGCCTTCAACAGTAGGGAATCCCAGCCTTAACCCACGGAGCATACGGCAATTTCAAGAAACAAGGCCTGAAGCGCGGCTTTGCGCGCTTCAGGCCTCATATTTGACAGGAATCTGAACTGTAGCAGGGCTTTACGCGAAGCGAATAGCCGGGTCCAGGGGAGGCTTCTCCCCTGGCGGGTGCAGGGCAGAGCCCTGCCGGGGTCGGGCGGAGCCCGATTCCCTCCCGTCCTACTCGTCGGCGCTGGCGGCGAGAAGCTGCCCGCATGCGGCGAAGATGTCGCGGCCTTTACTCTTGCGCAGGGTGACAGTGATGCCTTTGTCCCAGAGGATCTTCTGGAAGGCTTCCACGGCTTCGGGCGAGGGCGCGTCGTAGGGCAGTCCGGGCGACGCGTTGTAGGCGATGAGGTTCACCTTGCCCTTCACGTGCGACAGAATCCGCACCAGGTCGCGGGCCTGCTGCGGCGAGTCGTTGACGCCGCCGAGCAGCACGTACTCGAAGGTGATGTTCTCGCGCGGCTTGAGGGGTATTTTCTTGAGCACTTCCAGGAGCTTGTCCAGCGGCAGCGCCTTGGCGGCCTTGGGCATGAGCTTCTCGCGCAGCGCCTGATCGGGCGCGTGCAGCGACACGGCCAGCGCCCCGAGCCCGGCGCGTCCGAACTCCAGGATGCCGGGCACGATGCCCACGGTGGACACGGTGACGCGGCGCGAGGAGAAGTCGAGGCCCTGGGGGTGGTGCAGCGACTCAAGCGATTGCAGGAGATTGTTGTAGTTCAGCAGAGGCTCGCCCATGCCCATGAACACAAGGTTCCGAAGGGAAAGCTTCGTGTCGAGCGAGGCCAGGACCGTGCGGGCCACCAGAATCTGGCCCAGAATCTCGCCGTGGGTGAGGTTTCGGGTCAGGCCCATCTGCCCGGTGCGGCAGAAGGTGCAGGCCATGGCGCACCCGGCCTGACTGGAGAGACACTGGGTGTAATGGGTCTTCTCCGGGATGAGCACAGTCTCGATGCCAACGCCTTCGCCCAGGTCCAGGAGCAGCTTGATGGTGCCGTCGCTGCTCTGGAGTTGCTTGGAGATGACGGGCAGACGAATGACGGCGGATTCGTCCAGACGGGCGCGCATTTCCTTGGAGAGGTTGGTCATCTCCAGGGGGGAGGCTGCGCCCTTCTGCCACAGCCACTGCCAGACCTGACGCGCGCGGAAGGGCGGTTCTCCCAGGCGCGTGACGAAGTCTTCCAGCTGGTGGAAGCTCAGGTCCAGCAGGTTGGGCCGGTCGCCCTGGTCAGGAGACGCGGGCGCGTTGGCGGACTGGGTCATCCGTTCAGCTGCTCCCGGGCGGAGTACTTCTTCACGAAGTCCACTGCCTGTTCCACGGTCTGCACGTCGCCCATGACCTGGGCCTGGAGCAGCGCGTCGCGGATCACGCCCACGGCGGGTCCGGGGGGGATGGCCAGGATGGTCATGATTTCCTTGCCGTTGAGCAGCGGTTCGAGCTCTTCCTCGCGGATCTCCGTGCGGTCGAGCATTTTCATGTTGTGGTTGAATTCCTTGTAGGTGCCGCCGCGCGCCTTGATGTCGGCGCGGGCGTGCTCGATCAGGCGCGGGTATTCGTCCAGGGCCTTGAAACGGCGGATGCCCTTGTCGGTGAGCATGAAGTGGAAGCGCATGTGATGGCGCACCAGATGGCAGATCAGGTCGATCTCGTCGTGGGGCATGCGCAGGCTGGAGAGCAGCCTGCGGGCGACCTTGGCGCCCACGCGGTGGTGCTGGTGGAAGTTCCACTGGCCGTCGACGATTTCGGCGGTGTGGAGCTTGCCCACGTCGTGGAACAGGCAGGACAGGGTGCCGAACCAGTCGTAGGGCAGTTCGTCCGGGTAGTGCTTCATCACATTCAGGGTGTGCTCGAAGACGGACTCGTCCTCGGTGTCGTTCTTCTTCTGCTTGATGCGCGCCAGGGCCGCGATTTCGGGCAGCAGGCCGTGCAGGATCATGGATTCGTACAGGAGCCGCACGAACACGTGCATGTTCTCGGCCTCGACCTTGCGCCATTCGTCCATGATGTCCGAGACGGGCACGTAGTCCAGCACGCGCTGTCCGGCGCGCAGGATGGCCATCCAGGAGTTGGGGCCGATGGGCAGGCCGAAGTTGGCGGCGTAGCGCATGGCGCGGATGGCGCGCAGGTAGTCCTGCCTGAGCGTCTGGTCCTGGATGCCCTTGAAGCGGATGACGCCGCCGGAGAAGTCGGCGAAGCCGTCCAGGGGGTCCTCGGTGCGGGGCAGGTAGGGGCAGGCCAGGTTGGGCGGCAGCTCCTCGGTCTCGGTGAGGCGCTTGGCCAGGCGCGAGGTCAGGCGCACCAGGCATTCCTCGGGGTGCGAGGCGTCGGCGGCGTCGGCGTGATAGAAATTGATGAGGGTCTCGCCTTCCTTGAGGCGTGCGAATGATTCGCCGCGCTCCTGGGAGACGTTGGGGAACAGCTTCTGAAGTTCATCGAGGCCCGCGTCGGTGCAGACGTCCAACTCGGGCTGGTTGCTTCCGGCCAGCAGGGCCTTCTGCAGCCTGGCGTTGATGACGTAGGCGTCGTACCCGTTGCGGATGATGGCCTTGCAGATGCCTACGGCGTCCTTGAAAGACTGACTCATGAAAACTCCAGGAGTTAGAGCGCGTTTTTGCCCGCCACATAGGCGGCCCTGACCACTCCGGTCAGTTCGCGCCCCATGAGCGGGGTGTTCTTGCCCTTGGAGGCCAGGGCTTTGGGAGTGACGGTCCAGCGGGCCGAGGGGTCGAACAGGATGAAGTCCGCCGGGTCGCCCTCTTGGAAGCGGTTCAGGGGCAGGGCGAAGATCTCAGCCGGGCGCACGCACCATGCCGAAACGAGCGTTCTGGCCGAGAGTTCGCCGCGCGCCACCAGCTCCCAGGTGACGGACAGGGCCGTTTCCAGCCCGGAGATGCCGTTGGGGGCCTCGTCGAAGGGGGTTTCCTTCTCGTGGGAGGCGTGGGGCGCGTGGTCCGTGGCCAGCACGTCGATGGTGCCGTCCTCCAGGGCCGCAAGCAAGGCTTGCTGGTCCGCCCGGGTGCGAAGCGGTGGGTTCACCTTGGCGGCGGTGTCGTAGTCCTCGCAGGCCTCCTCGGTGAGGATCAGGTAATGCGGGCAGGTCTCCGCCGTGACGGGAGCGCCCTTGGCCTTGGCCTCGCGGATCACGTCCACGCTCATCTTGCTGGAAATGTGCGCCAGATGGATCGGCACGCCCAGATACTGGGCCAGCAGGCAGTCGCGCGCCACCTGGATGGCCTCGCCGCAGGCGGGAGCGCCGCGAAGGCCCAGGCGTGCGCTGACTTCGCCTTCGTTCACGCCAGCTCCGGGGGCCAGATACGGGTCCTCGCAGTGGTCGATCACCGGGATGCCCAGGTCGGAGGCGTATTCCAGGGCGCGGCGGAACAGTTCGGAGTCGGCCACGGGGCGGCCGTCGTTGGAGTAGGCCTTGCAGCCTGCGGCGCGAAGCTCTTCCAGGGGAGCCAGGGATTTGCCCTCAAGGCCCAGGGTGAGCGCGCCCACCGGGAACAGGCGCGGCCCGCGCGGGTGGGACTTGGCGGCCTTGTCCAGCATGGTCTCGGTGATCGATGCCTGATCGTTCACCGGGTCGGTGTTGGCCATGCACATCACGTTGACGAAGCCGCCCTTGGCGGCGGCGGACAGGCCGGTGGCGATGGTTTCCTTCCATTCCTGGCCGGGTTCGCGCAGGTGGACGTGCACGTCCGTGAGGCCGGGCAAAAGCAGCATGCCTTCGGCTTCCACCACCTTGGCCCCTTCGGGAACGGGCCGGGTTCCGGCGGGAACCAGGGCCAGGATGCGCCCCTTGGCCGCGAACAGGTCCACGGGGGCCTGAGGGCTTTCGGCCAGCGCCGCGCCGCGTACGACGAGATCAGCTTGGGACACGGGCTACTCCTTGCGTTCCTTGCGGGTGAGGTACAGGTGCAGAAGGGCCATGCGCACGTCCACGCCCGAGGACACCTGATCGAGAATGAGGCTCTCGGGCGCGTCTGCCAGGTCCGAGGCGATTTCCCAACCCCGGTTGATGGGGCCGGGGTGCAGCACCAGGGCGTTCCTGGCGGCCTTGGCCAGGCGTGCCGTGGTCATGCAGAAGCGGCGGGAATACTCGCGCACGTCGGGCAGCAGCCCGGCCTGCTGGCGCTCCAGTTGGAGGCGCAGGCACATGACGGCGTCCACGCCGCGCACGGCCTCGTCAAGCTCGGAGTACACCGGCACGTTCCAGGTGGAAACCGCGTGGGGCAGGAGCGTCTTGGGCGCGCACAGACGAACTTTGGCACCCAGGAGGCGCAGCAGATGGACGTTGGAGCGGGCCACGCGGCTGTGGGTGATGTCGCCCAGGATGAGCACGGTCTTGCCTTCGACCGAACCCCAGCGCTCGGTGAGCGTGAAGGCGTCCAGCAGGGCCTGGGTGGGGTGGGCGTGCCAGCCGTCGCCCGCGTTGATCACCGCGCAGTCCAGGCGCTCGGCGATGAACTGGGCCGCGCCGCTCATGTTGTGGCGCATGACGATGCCGTCGGGCTTCATGGCCTGGAGGGTGAGGACGGTGTCCTTGAGGGACTCGCCCTTCACCAGGGAGCTGCCGCTTTTCTGCAGCGAGAACGTATCGGCGGACAGACGCTTGCCCGCCACGTCGAAACTGGTTTTGGTGCGGGTGGACGGCTCGGCGAAGAAGAGGACAACGGACTTGCCCTTCAGAATGGGCACCTTCTTCACGGGCCGTGAATTTATCTCCTGGAAGGACTTGGCCGCCCGCAGAATTTCCAGGGCGTCGGCCTTGGAGAGCTGAGTGACATCCAGAAGGTCCTTGTGTGGCCAGGTCATAAGGCTCCTTGGGGTGGGGGGTGGCCGGGGGAGGTTCGCGCCGGGTATTTTCCATACCTTATGCGCAGGCGTCAATCATCCAGTGCCGATTCCAGGTCCCCAGGCAGCACGGAGAAGCGCGCGGCCATGCCCGGAGCCAGGCTCCCCAGGCAGGAGAAGCCCAAAAGGCCTGCCGCGTTGGCGCTCAGGAGGCGGACGGCCTCCGCGAGGCTCAGGCCGGTGTGTTCCAGCAGGGCGCGCAGCTCCTCAAACAGATTCAGGTCCGGCGCGGAGGCCAGGGAGTCTGTCCCCAGGCAGCACGGGATGCCCGCGTCCAGATAGGCGCGGGCGGGCGCGCGGCCTACGCCGATGATTGCGTTGGAGCGCGGGCACAGGCAGACCGTAACACCGCGAGCCTTCAAAATGTCGATATCCGCCTGGGACACGTGTACGGCGTGAACCGCCAAAGTGCGCGCGTCCAGAAGGCCCAGGGCGTCGGCCCAGCCAACCGGAGTCAGGCCCGGGGGTGAAAACTCCGGCGGCAGGATGCGAAGGCGCATGAAGTCCGCAAAGTCGCCCGTGCCATGCGCCAGAAGCTCCACCTCGCCCGCGTGCTCGGCCAGATGGATGGAGAACACGCGCCCGAGCGCATCGTCCCACTGCTTGGCGGCGCACAGGGACTCCGGGCTGGTGGAATAGAGGGCGTGCCCGGCCAGGGAGAGATGCTCAAGCGCAATGTCCGGCAGGGGGGCGTCCGGCAGGTAGCCGAAACGCTCGAACTGCATGACGTACCGCATGCCTGCGGCCTCCAGGCTCTTGGCCACCTGGGCGGCGTTGCGGCTGGTGATGTCCGCCACCGCCGCCGTGCCGCAGGCCGAAAGCTGGGACACGGCCCGCGCCAGGGCCTTGGCGTCCAGGTCGGCCACGGGCTGGCTTACGAGCCAGCGCACCCAGGCCAAGTAGCCCTGGCCCTGCGCGGAAGGTAGCCCCAGGTGGGAGAGCTCCAGGTGGGCGTGGGCGTTGACCAGTCCGGGCAGGAGCGTCACCTCGCCCAGGTCGCGCACGTCCTGCGGGGCGCGGGCCTTGAGCTCCTGCCAGGACCCGGCGTCGGCAATGCGCCCTTGGCGCACCATCACCGCGCCGTCCGCAATGACCTCGCGCCCCGGCAGCATGGCCGCCACCCGCCGGGCGCGGAGCGTATAGGTGTCGTCAAGCATCATGCGAGCACATCCAGTTGAAAGTCTTCGCGGTCCTCGAAGCGCACGGAGGCGGCGTCCAGGCCCAGTGTTTGATATTCGGGGGCCAGCCCGCGCCTGACGCCCCAGAATTCGCCGCTCAGGCGCTGGGGGGCGCGCAAGGCAACGCCCCGGCGCGAGCCCAGCCGTTCCCGGATGTCCAGAAACAACGCCCTGGCCCGCACCATGGTGCCAAGCGCCGGGTGGCGCGGACCGGCCAGCATGGCCGCCTCCAGGGCCGGGTCCGGGGCAAGGCCGATGCGCGTCACCGCGATGTCGGCCCGCCACAGGGCAAGTACGGCGCTGCCCAGCGCATTGACGGTTTCGTCAAGATCCCAGGGCAGGTAGCCGCCTGAACGCCACAGTTCGGCCAGGGGCGTCCCGGCCAGCACCAGACAGGGATGCAGGCGCACGAGATCGGGCGCGATATCGATGCAGCGGCGCACGTCCTCGGCCAGCATGCCGGGCGCATGTCCGGGCAGGCCCGGCAGCAGTTGCAGCCCGAGCCCCAGACCCGCATCGCGCACCGCCCGGCTTGCGTCCTCCACGTCGCGGGCCGCGCAGCCGCGCCCGGCAGCCGCAAGCACGGCGTCGTCAAAGGTTTGCACGCCCAACTCCACCATGTCCAGGCCTTGGTCGGCCAGTTCCCGCATGAGGGCGGGCGGACAGGCGTCCGGCCGTGTGGAGCAGCGGATGGCGGCCACCTGCCCGCACGGTTTGCGGCGTGCGGCTTCTTCCAGAAAACGGGTGCGCCAGACCGGTGGCAGGGCCGTGAACGTGCCCCCGTAGAAGGCCACTTCCAGGGGTGCTTCCCCTTGTGCGGCGTCCAGATCGGCCCTCATGGACTCCAAAGCGGCGGGCAGATGGTCCTGGGGTCGGCCCTGGCGAGCGTCCGGAGTGCAAAAAATACAGCGTTTTGGACACCCTGCCTGGGGCATGAAAACTGGCAGGATTCGGCGTCTGGCGCGGCCTTGCGGCTGGGTCGGAGCCGGGTGCGGGAAAAAAAACGGACCATAAAGTGGACGGTCTTTTTCAATTGCCTCTTGCAAAAAAAATTCTCCCGCGCTAGCAGATGGTTAGAAAAACCAGTGTCGCCGCATTTAGGCGCGCTGCCGGACACCGTGAGGAAGCCATGATCGTCGAAGATTGCATCTTCTGTAAAATCATCCGGGGGGAGATCCCCTGCGCCAAGGTCTACGAGACCCACACGGTGCTGGCCTTCCTGGATATCGCCCCGGTGAACAAGGGCCATGCCCTGGTGATCCCCAAGGCGCACTACGAGAACATCTGGGAGCTGCCCGCTTCGCTTGCCACCGAGATGCTCGTCGCAGTCCAGACCGTGGGCCAGGCCCTGAAGGACGGGCTGGGAGCGCAGGGCATGAACTTGGGCATGAACAACGGCGTGGCAGCCGGGCAGCTGGTGATGCACGCCCACTGGCATCTGATTCCTCGATTCGCCGACGACGGCCTGACCCTGTGGCCCCAGAAAAGCTACGACAGCCCTGAAGAAATGGGCCTGACGGCTCTGAAAATATCTGGCACCATCCGATAACCACTCGAAGCCCCGGAGGCCCCCATGAGCGGGAAGACCCTCACGAAAGCCGACATAGTCGACTCCATTTACGAAAAAACCGAAAAGAACCGCGCCGAGGTGAAGGTCCTGGTGGACAACCTGCTGGACATCATGAAGCAGGCCATCAAGAAGGACAACTCGCTGCTCATTTCGGGCTTCGGAAAGTTCGACGCGTACGACAAGCGCGCCCGCAAGGGCCGCAACCCTCAAACCAGCGACTCCATCGTCCTGCCGCCGCGCAAGGTGGTGGTGTTTCGCCTGTCGCGCAAGTTCCGCGCGGAATTAAATCCCGACGAAGTGCTTTAGGCTGTCGCCGCCCGGCGGCAGCAGCGACGATTCCAAGCGGGCTGCGGGCTTCCCGGATACGGGAAGCCAGTGGTCCGCTTCGTCGCGCCTTCTGGCAAGGCTGCCCGGCTTTGCATTCATCGAGACACCCGGCAGTTCCCGAAGACTGCGCGCTTTTGCCGCATGGGTCGGAGCCTGTAGGCAGTTTTGCCGCAACATCAGGCATGGCTGTCCGGGGTCGCGCCCTTTGTCCAACTCCGTTGGTCCCCGGCGAATTCCCGCCTCCCGGCGGTCGGGAGCATGCGCCTGCCGGGCCGTTGTCAGCGCGCCATCACGAAGGCGTCCGGGAACTCCACGGACATGAGCTCCCGCACGGCCATGGCTTCCTCCATGCTGGCGAACACGCCCGCCTGCACCCGCCACAGCCGGAGCCCGCTCTGGTCGCCCTCCTGCATGCGTGAGCCAGCGTAGCCGCGCCGCGTCATGCGACCGAGAAGGATCTCGGCGTTCTCGCGCACGGCGAAGGCTCCCAGCTGCACGTAGAATGGTCCCGGCAGGTGGCCCTCCTCCAGGCCGGGGATGTCGCCCTCCACGGCGATGCGCACCCTGGCGGTGCCCTTGCCGTAGATGCCCAGGGCCTTGGCCCCGGCGGGGGTCAGGTCGATGCAGCGCCCGGACACGAAGGGGCCGCGGTCGTTGACGCGCACCGTGGTTTCGCGGCCGTTCTCCAGGTTCTGCACCCGCACCATGGTGTTCATGGGCAGGATCTTGTGGGCGCAGGTGAGGTCGCCCGAACGCAGCCGCTCGCCGTTGGCCGTGGTCTTGCCCGAGAACCAGCCCGGCTCGTACCAGGAGGCGTAGCCCTCCTCGCTGAAGCCCTGGGCGTTGGGGATGGGCTGGTAGGTCTTGCCTTTGATGGTGTAGGCGCGCTGGGTGGCCTTGCCCGAGGATTTGCGCGGAGCATGAGACGCGCAGGAGGCGGCCACAAGGGCCGCCAGCAGCAGAAGCAAGGCCTGGAAAAAACGCGCGCGCATGCGAAGTGACTAGGACAAAGAAAAAAATCACGCAACCGGGTTGACAACCTGGCGGTTTCGGAATAGTTCCTCTCCTCCCGTGCTGGGGGATCGTCTAGCGGCAGGACTACGGACTCTGACTCCGTCAACCTAGGTTCGAATCCTAGTCCCCCAGCCACTTTGACAATATGTAGCGCGTCCCCATCGTCTAGCCTGGTCCAGGACGACGGCCTTTCACGCCGTTAACAGGGGTTCAAATCCCCTTGGGGACGCCAGCGAATTCAGGGGCTTACGAAAGTAAGCCCCTTTTTCGTGGCCTCGGATATAGTGGGTGGATATAGTTCTATCGGCCACCTCCTGCCGCTTTAAAGGCCATGCTCACGCTCGATCAGCACCTGTCCACGTTGGCGGCCTTGAGAGACAAGGCGGCGGAGGCCGGACAGTTGGGCGCGGCTATCACGGCTGAGGTCGCGCGCGGCAAGGCCGCTGGCCTCTATGTGGAGAAGAGAGAGGTACACGCTCGGATGACGGCAGTCGTTGAGGTTGGGGATGACAAATATTGATTAAAGCGACTTGTGCTTGGCGGATTGAGAGCACAGCCGACAGCCAGGAATAATGTTCTCATGCCTCTCCCTTGCATCCGGCTTGCCCGAGACCTCTGCCGCATCTGCATGTATGGATATGCCTTCCTACTAGGGCGAAGAGTCTCTACACGCTTGTCTTCAGAGAAAGTGAGGCCCCTATGGAGGGGCCTCACACATGATACCTATGCTTTCACCAGTTTTACCGGCGATTGGTAGAACACCGCGCTCGCGCCGATCTTGTCCACCAGACCGGTATTCTTCAGCACCGGGTCCAGCCGCATGGCCGCGTTGGCGTGGATGCCCGCCGCGCGTCTGGCATCGGGGGTGATCTTCTTGCCGTCGATCTCCCACGCGCCCGCACCGTAAGCCCAGTGCCCGTGGCCCAGTGAGAAGCTGACCACGCCGGGGCGAAGCCCTTCGAGCACCTTCACCTTGCCAACCACCGGCTTCTTGCCAAGCGGCCCAAGGTCCCAGACCCCTTCGGGGTTGGAGGCCGAGAGCACCCTGACCGCATCGCCGTCCTTGAGGCCCATCCTGGCCGCGTCCGCCGCCGAGACCTCCACGAAGTTCTCGGGGTACGGGGCCTGGAGCCAGTAGTTGCCCGAGGTTCGGGACTTGGTCTGGGTTATGGCCTTGTAGGTGATGAGCGTCAGGTCGTAGCCGTCCTTGGCGTCCGGCAGGGGATTTCCCGCCACGTCCAGAGGGCCGGGAACAAAACCTGCGAAGGGCAGGTAGGGCTTTCCGGTGATGGAATCCTTGGCCTTGAAGAGGTTGTCAAAGTAGATGCCCACCATCTTGCCGTACTTGTTGGCCAGTTGCCCGTCCTTGTAGGCCTGGGCGTATTCTTGGAAGCGCCCGCCCTTGTTCAGGATGGTCACCACGCTGGGCCACAGTTCGGGGCCGACCAGCGCCTCCCAGCGCTTGGCGTCGAACACCGTGGGAGGCAGGTGCGCGCGGGCCTTCAGGAAGATGTCCATGTCCTCCTTGGAGGCGGGGGGCAGCTTTTCGGTGCCGTCTGCCTTATCGCCGAAAGCCAGGTTGGCGACCATGCGGATGTACATGTCGTCCTGGTGCTTCAGATGCAGCCCCTTGCCGAAAGCGTCCTCACCAAAGCCCGACAGCTTGAGCTTCTCAGCCAGCCCCAAAAGCAACGCCTCGAAGTTGATGGGCATCTGCTGCCCATAGACGGTGCAGGTTTCGGTCATGGGCTTGGCGGCGGGCTGGCGGAACGCGCCCACCTTGGGAGCCATGGAGGGATGCGAGCCCACGAACTCCCAGCGTTCCAGGTAGGTCAGGTCCGGGAACACATAGTCAGCGTAAATGCTGGTCTCGCCCACGGTGATATCCGAGGTGATGAACAGCGGTATCTTCTTGGGGTCGGCCAGGATGGCTGCCAGGGCGTGCCCGGCTGGAAGCGAATACACGGGGGTGCCCATGTAGAGCAGCAGACACTTGAGCTGGTAGGGGTACATGTCCCCGGCGCTGGGGATCACCTCCTGGTAGACGTCCGAGGCGAAGGGGTACCACACGCGCTTGGCCGGGTAGCCGGTGAACAGCGAGGACTTGTCGTAGCTGGTTCCGTGGCGGATGATGGAGATGCCCCAGCCAGGCATTTTGGCCGGATGTTTGGTCAGATTGAAAGGCTGGCCCTCGCGCGATCCGTCGTGGGTGAAGGTGGTGGCCTTGGACAGCCCCCCCATGTAGTCATGGTTGCCGATCAGCACGTTCACAAGCATCCAGGAGACCACGTTCTGGAACCCGGACGTGTGCTGGGACACGCCCCGGTGCAGGTCGCACACCGCGCGTTTGCCGTGGGAGGTGAACTCCCGGGCGATCTCGGCCACATCGGCGGAGTCCACCCCGGCCAGCTTGCACCACTCGTCGAAGCTCTTGGAGTTGGCCTCGTCGGCGTACACCTGGAGCGCGGTCTTCACCGGGATGCCGCCCAGGTCGCCGGAATAGAGCACCTGCCCTTCCACAACGTTCTTGTCGTCGTTGGGGTCGAAGAGCACGGGCTCGCCCTTGTCGCTAATGGCGATGAACGGGTCGAAACTCCACTCGGACTTGCCGTCCTTGGTGGGGCGCTTCTGGGCTTCCATGCCCAGGTCCGAGCCACGCAGGAATACCGTGGGCTTGCCCTCGGGAGAGAGCTTCACCAGCCAGCAGGCCTGGGTCCAGGTGGGCTCCTTGTCTGCCTTGGCGGCGGCTTGGTTGGCGTTGGCCAAGTATCTTGCGTCGAAGCGCTTGTTCTCGATGATCCAGCGAATCATCGCCTGGGACAGCGCGCCGATGCCTTCGGGCCTGACGGGCAGCCACTTCCAGGCCCTGGCGGCGGTCTTGGAGCAGCGAGGGTCGGCCACGGCGATCTTCACGCCGTCCGCCGTGAGCTGGCTGATCTTGCTTGCGCGAAGCGGCGGACCGTAGTTGGCCTCGAAGGGGTTCGCCCCCACGAAGAAGATGAACTCGGCGTTGCCGGTGTCGGCCTGCCAATAGAACTTGGAGCCGCCGGTGAATTTGCCCTCCTCGAACTGGTCGGACATGGCCTTGCAGGAAAAGTACAGCGAGCCCTGGCACACGGTGGTGTGCCCATGGTAATTGTAGGAGCCGCCGGAGAACTCGGTGAAGCGCCGGACGAACTCGCTGCGCCCGCCTTTCAGACGTCCCCAGTTCAGGCAGAACTGGTTGTTCTTCACGCCGAAGTCCGGGTGGTCCGGGTCGATGAGGTACTTGAGGTTCTCGGCGTGCTTGGCCTTGAAGTCGGCCAGGGTCATTTTCTTGTTGGCGACTTCGGTTGCGTCCTTCCTGAGGGCGTCGGATATCTTGGGATCGCGGCAGGTCAGGATGTCCTTCAGGCCGTCCACCTTGCCCTCTCCGAAGAGGTCGCCGCCTTCAACCACCTCGGCCACGGCCTGCTCGAAGGGGATGGCCTTCCACTTGTTCTCGCCGCGCTTGCCCGCCCGCTTGAGCACCTTCACGATGCGGTAGGGGTCATACAGGGTCTGGATGCCCGCGTAGCCCTTGGGGCACAGGGGGGCGTCCATGAGCGCGGCCTCGGCCATGGGGGTCTTGTAGGGAAGCTGCGGGGTCAGGGTCCACGGCGAGAGGGGGTTGCCGTCGATCTTGACCACGTTGCCGTTCTCGATCTTCACCTTGATGCCGCACTGGGTGTTGCACTGCTGACAAGCCGAAAAGATCATGCCCTCGGGCTTGTAGCCCTGGTAGGGGCTCTGGGGCGCATCGCCGGGCGTAGCGGCCTGGGCGAGGCCTTCACCTGCGGCCAGGGCGCAGCCGAGAAGCGCGGAGGATTTCAGGAAGTCTCTGCGGTCCATAGGAATACCTCCTCAGCTGGCCTGATGAGTTTGAGGGCCGGAGCCGTACAGGCTCGGGAAAACCTTCGGCCCCATGACGAAGCCGAACAACGCAAGACCGCTGACGCCAGCGGCCAGACTCCATTCGGCCAGGCTCGGCAGGTAGGTGAGCATCAGGCGCGGGTGCTGCCAGGCTTTCTCCAGGCCCGGAAGCATGGCCACGCTCTGGGCCGGAACCACGAAAGCCCAGCGCGCTCCGGCGAAGCCGATCAGGATGAGCAGGCAGGCCCACGCAGCCAGACCGGGATTATCCTTGGCCTGGGGCAGCAACAGCAGGGGGACGGCGAGCCCCAGCACCACGTGCAGGCCCCAGAAGGTCCAGGCGCCGGGTCCGCTGGCCAGATTCTTGAGAGCCGCGACAGTTTCCGCCCGTCCGCCCTGCCAGCCGATCCACAGCCACAGACCCTCCAGGAATGCGAACAGCACCATCAGCCAGAATACCACCCGCGACAAACGAGTCACGGCTATCCTGTCAGCTTTGCTCCACCATGCCAGGGCGCACACCAGCGCGCCGCCGCACAGAAGCGCCGCCGTCACGAACATAACCGGGATCACAGGGCCGCTCCACAGGCCGTGTCCGGTCAGCACCGAGAAGAAGAAACCGTTGGTGAAGTAGAAGCAAAGCCCCACCGGGATGGACACCCAGCTCCAGAAGGAGACCACGGCGTCATCCATTTTCGCGAAGGCCCAGGCCTTCAGGAAGGAGACGATGAGCACGGAGGTGAAGAACAGGAACATCCAGAACATGGGCGAGGTGAGGCTCGGCGAGAAGACGAAGTTGAACATGCGCTCGAATCGGCCCAGGTCGGAGGCGATGGCGATGCCCGCGCAGACCTCGGCCACCAGGGCCGCGTAGGTGGCCAGTCCCCCAAGGGGCTTCAGGTCCTTGAAGCCGAACACCTGTGTCAGGGCGGAAATCAGGAGCCCTCCAGCCGAGAACCCCACGAACAGCAGGTACATGACCACGCCCATGCCCCACGGCACGTAGGACCCGAGGTTCGTGCCTCCGGCGCGGTGGATGAACGCGTCCACCACGGCGTACGCCAGGGCGGCCAGCCCGAGAAGGCTCAGATACAGGAGCGATGGTTTGCTGACGCTTGTATGCATGGCGTACCTCCTAAGCCAGGTAGTGGACGTTGGGGCGCGTACCCAGTTCCGCCTTGAGCGCATAAGCGCGCGGCGACCCCATCAGCTCGCTGACCAGGGAACCCGGATCGGTGCGGTCACCGAAGTACGTGGCCCTGCCGACGCAGCTGGTCACGCAGGAGGGAAGCTGTTCCACCTCCAGCCTGTGCAGGCAAAAGTGGCACTTGCGGGCGTTGCCCACGGGGGACCCTTTGCCCCGCTGGCCCCACGATTTGGCGTATTCGGGAGCGTTCTGTTGTTCGTAGGCGCGGGCGGCGTAGCGGCCCTGAATCAGGCCCGGCTCCTGGGGTGTCCTGGAGGTGTAGAAGCCCCCGAAGTCCGAACAGCGGGCTCCGTAGGGGCAGGCAGCCAGGCAGTAGCGGCAGCCGATGCAGCGGGTGTAGTCGATGACGGTCACGCCCTGGGCGTTCTTCCAGGTGGCGGTTACCGGACAGACAGACACGCAGGGGGGATTCTCGCACTGCATGCAGGGGCGCGGCAGGAAACGGCGTCCCACGTTGGGGTAGGTTCCGGTCTCCTCTTCCATCACGGGGCGGTAGACCACACCGGGGCCGAGGCGGTTTTCCGAGGCGCAGGCCACGGCGCAGGCATGACAGCCGATGCACTTCGCCTGATCGATGACCATGGCCCATTTCACCTGACTTTGATCCTTGGCCAAGGCCCGCTTGAGTTCGCGGTACATCCTGACCAAGGGGTCTTCCATCGGCAAACTTCCGCTCATGACCTCCCCCTCGTTATGGTGGTTATTCGCAGGATCTTTCCGAACAGCTCCTGTATTCATGAAGTGAGGCGATATCCTTGCGCGTCAGGTCAAGCTCCGCGAGGTGCTTGCCCAGCACAGCCAGGATGTCGCGTGCGAATGGTCTCTCATCGCGAGAAAGGCTGTAATACGCCCAGGTCTTGCAACGGCGGTCAGTGACCAGTCCGGCGTTTTTCAGGTGCGCCAGATGGCGCGAAACAGTGGATTGGGGCATGCCGAGGGCGTGGGTCAGGTCGCAAACGCATAACTCGCCTTCAAAGAGCAAGCCGATTATGCGCAGGCGGGTTTCATCCGTGAGAGCCTTGAACAGCTGCGAGGTGTACTTCATGGTCATTCCTTAATCCGAATAAGCGGATTAAGGCAAGGGCCATGTTACATTTCCGTGACAGCGGGAGTTTTCCACGGAGGAACCGGACCGACGCCCGGCCCGAAAGCGTCAGGATTTCAGGGTGCGCTCAAGAACAGTGGGCGTCCCCACCGCACGAAGAGCAGCATTTCCCTTTGGGGACGTACTCCATGATGCTTCCCCGGGAATCCAGTTCCAGGTGGCAGCAATCCTCGATCATGCGCCGCATCCGGCTACGCCCCCTAAGGATTCGGGATTTGACGGCTGCCAGGGATATTCCGAGCGTATCCGCCACCTGCTGTTGCTTCATCCCTTCCAGGTCCGCAAGGACCAGCGCCTCGCGAAGCTTCAAGGGGAGGGAATTCACCATGGGCGTCAGGCAGTTCCCGATTTCCCTGATAGGGCCACTGTCCGGGTCCGGACAGTGGCCAGCCAAATCTTCAGGGATCATCTCCATGGGGCGTTTGCTTCGGAAATAATCAACCACGGCGTTGCGTGAGATCGCGAACAGCCAGGCGCGCGGGTGCGCTATCCGGGTTCGGGCGTTCAGGCTGGAAAGCATCTTGAGAAAGACGTCCTGGAGGATGTCCTCAGCCTCGGCGGGAGATTTCACCCGCCGCAGGATGAAGGCTTTGAGTTCCTCCCTATGTTCGCGCCAGTTCGTTTCCAGCTGATGCCGCATTGCCTGGCTCCTAAGCCTTGGCGGCCTCGATCGCCGCAGACGAGATGATCCCCCCCAAGGCGAGTCCGGGGAACATTTCTTCCAGTATCTTTGCGCTCTCCTGGTTCGTGCGGATGGACACGTCACGAAACCCCGCGTCCCGCATCATACTCTCCAGTTTCTCCACGCGCTCGGCTCCGGCAACGCATTCGGCGTGAAGCAGGACGTCCTTGCGGATGTCTTCGGGGATGTCTGACAGGGCCACGATATCAGCCAGGGCGATCCTGCCTCCGGGTTTGAGAACCCGGAAGGCCTCCCGGAACACCTGGGCCTTGTCCGTACTCAGGTTCACCACGCAGTTGGAGATCAGCACGTCCGCTTCGTTGTCAGCCACGGGCAGATGTTCGATCTCGCCCAGCCTGAAGGCCACGTTGGCGCACTGGATGGCCTGTGCGTTCCTTCTGGCTTTTTCGACCATCTCCGGCGTCATGTCCACACCGATGACCCGCCCGGTTTCACCAACTTGGCGTGCGGCGAGAAAGCAGTCAAATCCCCCGCCACTCCCCAAGTCCACCACGACCTCTCCCGGCTTGAGCGCGGCAATGGCCTGGGGGTTGCCGCATCCCAACCCCATGTTGGCCCCTTCCGGCATATTGTGGAGTTCCTGCATTGAATAGCCAACTTTCAAGGCGAGGTCTTCCACCGTGGCCGGGTCCTTTGAGCCGCAGCACCCGCTTTCGCAACAGCCGCTGCCCGCGCCAAGCGCCGTTTTCGCGTATCTTTCGCGGATGGTCGCCCTGATTTCGCCAGCATTTCCGTCTTTCATGTCACCGCCTCCGTTGCCGCTTATGCGGCGTCGTGTGCCATGAAGACGGACAAAGCCTCAAAAGGATGCATAATGAAAAGCCCCCGCCGGACGAGACTGGCTCCGGCAGGGGCAAAAGGCGCGTCGTTTGAGGACCACCTTGTTGGGGGGAAACACGAAAGGGAATTTATCGCATACTTTGAAATGAAAATTTCCAAACCGACTATGCCAATACAAAGTGCGCAACCACATTTCAGCGAATGCGCACCTTGACCATCCGCTTCGAACGAAGAGGCTCAGGAAAGGTTCATTTTGGTATTCTCGAACTCTTCCTTGCTGATCTCTCCATTGGCATAACGTCGCCTAACGATGCCAAATGCTTCGTCATCTGCCTGTTGTTGTCCTCTAGAGAACGGCCATCTACAACAAGACCCCATTCTGAACCGCATAAATAGCTGCATAAACAAAACCATAAAGACGATCATACCAAGCATGATTATTGGTATAAACCAGCCACCTACCCCGTAGTAGTTCCAGAAGCACATAAATAACTCCTTTCAACAAGGGGGGGAGAAGCGCCCCCCCGAGCCTAAGGTTTTAATAAACGAGCTGTGTATTACCGACCTAAGAGGAACAGGCGCAGCACGCCTCACCAGCAGCCCGGACCAGTGTCGGTTCCCCGAGCCTAGCGGCCATCTGCTCGGCCACGTCCAGGGCAAGGCTCATGATCTCCACCTCAGGCATTTCGTCCACGCTGAAGAGCTCCCTGTCGAACTCAATGAGGGAATCCGTGATGACCACGTCGGGCTCAAGCCCTTCCAGCACTCCCTGCATCATGCGTGTGGCGCACTTCAGGAAGCACCCTTCCATGGCGATAACCTGGGATGCGTTGCGGACCAGGTTGCGCTGGCCGGTGTCTTTGGTGAACGCCCCTCCGAGGCAGACCCGCACCGTTTTATCCCTGAGCAGCGAATGGCAAAGGATGTTGGACGCCTGCCGCGCGATCTCGCCCCGCAGGCAGGAACCCTCGCAGCACATGATGGCCACGGGTTTGACCGACTCGCGGGCGGAATAATCCTCACAGAGTTGGCAGACTCCGACCGGTTTGCGGATGTAGACGGTTTCGATTTCCTTTTCGCGCACAGCCGGGTTTTCAGGGACGGACTTGTTTCCAGAACAGCTCATGGCTAAACCCTCCAAAATTGGTTTTGCCCCTTAAGACGTGCGCCGCCGTCGAAAGGTACACCCTGGCGCGAAGTATTCGCACAACCTGAGCTACTTGCCCGTTGAGTGGACCGCTGGTAGGGACCGTAACCGCCAGGAGGAATGAGAATGCCTGCAACAATCGATTTTCAGACCCTGCACGGCCGCTACAGGCCGGGCATCCTGCGCTTTCTGCGCCGCATGGTGGGAGAGGCGGATGCCGAGGACATGACACAGGTGGTGTTCGAACGGGCCAACCGCTCCCTCAAGGAATTCAGGGGCGACTCCTCGGTGGCGACATGGCTGTACCGCATCGCGACCAACGTGGCGGTCGATCTGCTGCGCAGCCCCGCTTTCCGCCGCCGGGACGCATCGCTTGAAGAAGTCGGCGAACCCGACGCATCGACGCTCGCTGAACGGCCCTCCAACAGCGAGCACCAGGCGATCAGAAACGAGATGAACGCCTGCATCCGGGAAGTGGTCGAGGGGCTTCCCGCCAACTACCGCGCCGTGCTGATCCTGTCAGACCTTGAAGGGTTCACGCCCGCCGAAGTCGCCGCCCGGCTTGGGCTCAGCCTCGAGGCGGCCAAGATCCGCCTGCACCGGGCCAGGGGCCGCCTGCGCCTGGCCCTTGAGCAGGCGTGCCAGTTCTACCGCGACGATCTTGGGCAACTGTCCTGCGACCGCAAGCAGGGGGACGGCATCTAGCGTCGCGTTCACACAAATTGTGTTTCCGCCGCGCGCCACCGGAGACGCTGCCCTGGAGGCCCGGTTCTTGTGTTGAGCAAGGCCGCATGCCCTTTGCCAAGAATGAGCCGCATGTCCGCCCCGTCCGGATAGCCCCGGTGCAGGTGCCGGCAGGCCCTGTTTGATTCCTGCCACCGAGTCGGTTCCGCCTCTTCGCCGCCAAGTGTACCTTTTCAGCCGTCGCTCTCGTCCATGATTCCAAACACCATTTGGAGGTACACGATGTCCGCTCTCAACTCTCAGGAAACGCTCGTTCTCATCGGCGCGGCCATGGCCGCCGGATGCAGGCCATGCCTTGACGTCGCCCTGGGCCGCTGCCTCGAACTGGGCATAGACCCGCGCGAGGTCGCCCGCGCCCGCGAAATCGGCTGCATGGCGGCGAACCGCGCCAGGGCCGACATGGACGAACACTCCCGGGCCTCATTCGGGGAATTTGTTCCAGGTGCCAATGAAAGCACCATCACAACGACGTGTTCCTGCGGCTCCGGTCCTTCCTGCACGGGGGCGTAGGCGCATATGGACCGAACGGAAAGGAAGAACGCCATGGACGCACAGGATATCGGATTCATCGGGGGCGGCCGGATAACCGCGATACTGCTGGAAGCGATGGACCGCCGGGGAATGGTGCTGGACGGGCTCTGTGTCAGCGATCCGAGCGAAGCCGTGCGCGAGGGGCTCTCGAAACGGTTTCCGTCCATAGTCGTTTGCGATGACAACCGGAGACCAGCGGGCCGGGCCATCGTCTTCGCCGCGCTGCATCCGCCCCTGTTCAAGGAGGTTCTCCCCAGCCTGGGTGCGGCCTTGAAGGAGCAGTCCGTCCTCGTGTCCCTCGCTCCGGTGCTCAGCTTCGCCAAGCTGAGCCAACTCGCGGGCGGTCACCAGCGGATCGTGCGCATGATCCCCAACGCGCCCTCCCTGATGAACCAGGGCTACAACCCGGTCGCTTTCGCGCCGGGGGTTCCCGGGGATCAGCGGGCAGCGCTCGATGAGCTGTTCGACGTCTTTGGGGAGCACCCGGAAGTGGACGAGGCAAAGCTTGAAGCCTACGCGATACTGACCGCCATGGGGCCGACGTACCTCTGGTTCCAGTGGCAGAAGCTGCGGGAACTTGGCGAAAGCTTCGGGCTCGCCCCGCACGAGGTCGATGGCGGCCTGGAGGCAATGATCATCGGAAGTGCGAAGCTCCTGTTCCAGTCCGGAATGTCGTTTGAGGACGTGGTGGACACTGTGCCGGTTAAGCCGCTTGCGGATGTCTCAGGCCAGATCGAAGAAATCTACTCGGCCAGGCTGACGGCTTTGTTTGGCAAGCTCAAAGGCCGTTGAGCGCATGGACGCCCTGGAACCGGTTTATCCCGGTCCCAGGGCGTTTGTTTCTTTGAGGCGGGAGGAAAATCCAGGATGAACTGCCTGATCTCGTCGCGTACGCGCCGGTAAGCAGGTTTGCCCAGATCGTGTGCGCAGATGCCAAACCTCATGTCTCTACTCGCCGGGCTGGCATTCTCATCGTCAATTGCAGCAACCCGTATACTCCCGGTAGGCAAGACCTTTGGGTAAATGCACTCTGAAATGTGTGGCACGACGTTCAATCCTCGTTCTACGTTATCCAAGACGATGAAAGTACTTGTGGGGAAAATCCCGAACCTTGGGCTTATGCGCGCGAAGCCCCGGGAGTACGGCAAGGGAAGGGGGCCCAGCCGGGCTCACAGACCCCAGGCTGGGTTGGATCTATCCTGGCGGTGAAGACGGTTCACAGGGGGCACCTAGGCTTTAGCAGGAGCCCCCCCCAGCTTTCGGGCGGCTTAGCTTATGCCTCGCTTCACGATAGGTTCTAGCGCGGAGGTCGACTTCCGCTCTTTGCCCGGTGACGTCCCGCAGGAGCCTGGTGCGGTCTGCGGGGTGGTTTGGCTTTTGGCTCTGGATAGCATTTCCGGTTGTCACGAGGAATCGAGCGGCCAACCTCGGCGAGGGGGACTTCCACGATGTCCCCGCGCTCAATAGTTCGACCTAGGCCCCACGACAATGCGAGCCTGAGATGCCGTATGTGGTCGGGCTCTTGGTAGCCTCCCGTATTCTCATCGGGCTGCGGAGGTTCCGTTTCTCCTGGCCAGTCCTTCACCAGATAGGTCCCGCAACGCATTGGACCACGTTTGGGCAAGGGCTCTTGCTCCCTTCTGAACTTCTCGACCGATGATCGTTTCCATGGACTTGGGAAAGTGTAACGCTTTAGTTGCAACAGATTTAAGACCGGAACCCTGCGTCTTTTCATTATGCTTGCTCCTATTCGCCTCTAATGCCAAATTAGGAATCCACGGACACTTCATCCGGATATTTCGCGGCCTACTTTAAATGGTTCGGGAGTATGTTCAGGGGGGCGTCAACATCGTGCGAGGTTCCACGGGCTTCATCAACCAGCCCCTTTAACGGTGTTCTTGCCATTGCCTGTGAGTTGTCCAAAAATATCACCCGCCACATCCGACGCGCGTAGCAAGGCTTCATCCCGTAGGTGGGCATATCGCTGAGTCATCCTGGGGTTCTTGTGTGTGAGCATCCGCTGTAGCGTGTGCAAGTCCACCGCGCCGCTGGAGGCCAAGGTGGAGGCAAAGAGGTGGCGCAGGCCGTGCATGGGGCGAAACTCGGCAGGAAGGCCAGCACGGGCTTTGATGCGGTTAGATGCCACCTGGATGGTCACGCGCTGCTTGCCGCCCTGGCCTGGGAATACGTAGGTCGTGCCGGGTTCACGCGGATGGCCTTCGAGAACTTGGCGGGCCATTGTGTTCATGGGGATTTTTTGGCTTTTACCGCCCTTGGGTTCGCGGATGTGGATGAATCCACGATCAAAGTCCACGTCGCGCCATTCCAGCTTGAACAACTCCCCGCGCCTCATGCCCGTATAGAGGGCAGTCAGCATGAAATTTTTAGCCTGGATGTTGGGTTCGTCCTCCAGGGCTTGAAGAAGGCGAGCCAGTTCCTCGGGGTTCAAGTCCTCGGTAGTCTCGTTGTCCACGCGGGGGATGGTAATGTGAAGTTGGCGCGGATCAGGCGCGGCGGTCAGGCCCTTGCTCACGCCGAAGCGGATGATGCGCTTGAGCAGGGCCAGGATATGCTTGACCGTCTGGGGAGTCTTGGTCTTGAGCAACTTTATGCGCAGACGGTCTACGTCCAGCGTGATGATCTCAACGGGTTCTTTTTTCCCGAAGGCGGGGAACAGGTACTTGCGGGCGCGGCTATTATCAGTCCTCAGCGTGTGCGCCCCTGGCCGTTCCGGGTGATGGGCGCGGTACTCTTCCCATAGGCGCTCAATGGTCCAGCGATTGCCCTCGGCGTCCTTGGCGGCCTGTTCCTTCTCTCGTTTCTCCGCGTTTGAATCTTCGCCTTCAATCCTGCGGGCGCGGATCGCGTTTGCCTTGGCCGGGGTCATGTCGTCCTGAGCCTGCCTCCCGGCTTTCTCCTCGACCAGCTTCCCATCGCGCCGATACCGGATGTAGTAGACCCGCTCCACCGCGCCCGTGGCGTGTGACTTGGCCTCGATATAGGTCACGCCGGGGTACTTGGTCTTGTGTCGTTTCGCGGCAGGCATCGGGGTTCCTCCTTCGGGGCGTGGGGAGAAAATGCCGACAAGCAGCCTTGAAATTCTTCCCCACACTCTTCCCCACACGCGAGCTAAAAATAGGGGTGAAACGGGAGTAAGTCAAGCGAGTGAAGTTCTGTTATTATGGGAGTTGTTGCGGAAGGATAGTAGCCGGGAGGAAAATGTATTCACGGCCTTTCACGCCGTTAACAGGGGTTCAAATCCCCTTGGGGACGCCAGCGAATTCAGGGGCTTACGAAGATTCTTCGTAAGCCCCTTTTTCGTGCCCGAAGTGCGGCGCGAGACCATCCTGAGCCCCGTCACGGAGCCGACCCGTAGTTCGTCAGCGCGGTCATGCCGCCCTGGATGCTGACCACGTCCCGGAACCCCGCGTCATGGAGCGTCACCAGGGCCTCGTAGCTGCGCGCCCCGGTGTTGCAGACCACCACCACCTGCTTGTCGCGCGGTATCTCGGCGCAGCGTTCCTTGATGCTGCCCTGGGGGATGTTGTGCCAGCGCTCCTTCCCCAGGCATTGCAGCAACTGCCTGGCGTCGGGCTCTTCCCGGCAGTCCAGGAAGTAGGGGCTCGAGCCGTTGCCGTTGCCCTTGGCCCAGAGGGCCTCGAACTCGTCCGGCCCGACCACCGCGTTGCGCCCGGCCAGCAGGTTGTCGGCCATGTTCCCCAGGCTGTTCAGGATGTCCATGGCCGAGGAGAACGGCGGCGAATAGGCCATCTCCAGGTTGCTCAGGTCCTCAAGCGTCGGCTTGAACTTGAGCATGGCGGCCACGGCGTTCACGCGTCCCACCATGGCGTCCCCCGCGCCGCCGAAGCCCTGAATGCCAAGAATACGCCGGGTGCCCTTCTCGAACACCAGCTCCAGGGTCATGGACTCCTTGGTGGGGTAGAAGTGCGCCCGGTCCGGCTGGACGATCAGCGCGCTCATGGCGTCGTAGCCCCGCTCCAGGGCGGAGGGCAGGGTGAGCCCCGCGCCCGCCACGGACCTGTCGAACAGCTTGACCACGAAGGAGCCCAGCGCCCCCTCGAACTGGGCCGTTCCCCCGGCCAGGTTGGTGCCGATGACCCGGCCCTGGCGGTTGGCCATGGAGCCCATGGGCAGGTAGAATGTGTCGCCGGTGATGAGGTGGCGCATCTCGATGCAGTCGCCGCCGGCGAAGATGTCCGGGTCGGAGGTCTGGAGGCGCGCGTTCACCAGGATGCCCTGGCGGTGTGACACGTCCAGCCCGGCGTCCCTGGCCAGGGCCGAGTTGGGCAGCACCCCGGCCCCAACGATCACCAGGTCGGCTTCCAGCCTTGATTTGTCGGTGCGCAGGCAGTTCACGCGCCCGTTCTCACCGCTTATATCCACAAGCGACTCGCCCAGGTGGAACCGCAGCCCCTTGGAGCGCAGGTGCTTGAGCGCCATGCGGGCCAGCACCGGGCTTATGGCGCGCGGCAGGATCTGCGGGGCGATCTCCACCACGGAGGTGTCCACGTCCCACATGTCGCGCAGTGCTTCGGCCATTTCCAGACCGATGAACCCGGCGCCAACCACCGCCGCCTTCTTGACCCGGCCCTTGGCCACGGCCTCGCGGATACGCTCGGCGTCGTGCAGGTTGGAGACGTGGAACACGCCCTCCAGGCTCTCGCCCGGCACGTTGAGCCAGCGCGGCGTGGCCCCGGTGGCGATCACCAGCTTGTCGTAGGGGATCACGGCTGTTTCGCCGGTCTTCACCACCCGCGTGTGCACGGTCTTGGCCTTGCGGTCGATCTTCACGGCCTCGACGCCGGTCAGGGCGTCCACGCCCTTGGTCTGGCAGAAGAACGACTCATCACGGAGCATGTGGAAACTCGTCTCGCGCAGTTGGGAGGCGTCGGACACGTCGCCGGAAACAAAGTACGGGATGCCGCAGCCGCCGTAGGAGATGACGTCCTCGCGGTCGATCATGGTCACGCGCGAACCGGGTTCCATGCGCTTGAAGCGCGCCGCAGCCTTGGGGCCGAGCGCCACAGCGCCGATGACCACAACATGTTGGGGCATTTCGTCCTCCTTGGCCGTCCGGGATTGTTCCGGGACGGCCACTCTGGAACAGATTGGGCGGCGACCCGACGGTGGGGGGGTGCCGGGCCGCCGCCCTCGCGCATGGCGCCTTGGCCGTGTGTTCCGGAGCCGGAGACGCCAATCCCTTGGCTCCGGGGGTACACGGCCCAGGCAGCTTCCAAGACCTCGAGGGGTCTATTTCTTCAATGCGTCCTTGGGGTGGCACTCGGCGCAGGCCACTGGCCCAGCGCCCTTTTGCGCGTGGCAGTTCTCGCATTGGCGATGGTAGGCCCGCATCAGCGGCATGGCCAACTTGCCCCCCGCGAGGGTGTGGCATTCGGAGCACTTGGTGCCCACGGAATCACCGGACGGGTCCAGTTTGCCGTTCTTGTACAGGTGATGGCAGGCCTTGCAGTCCGCGATCTTGGCCTTTTCATTGTGCTGGTCGTGCTTGAAGGGCACCGGCCCCCTGCGCATGGACGCGAAGGCCGGGTCCGCCAGGGCCTTGATGTCGTCCTGGGAGTAGAGGCTCCCGCACAGCGCCATGAGCGTCAGGGAGGCCAGGGCCAGAGTCAGGATTTTCCTTTTCATGGTCGCCTCCTAGGCCTCGGCCCACGGTTTTTCCATGCATTCGTAGATGACGTCGCCCAGGAACTTGATCTTCATGTCCAGCTTGTAGTGGTGGATGATGTCTTCCAGGCCGCCGTGGCAGTTGTGGCAGGGGGCGATGACGGTCTTGACCCCGGTGGCCGCCAGCTGCTCGGCCTTGATCTTGTTGCCGAGAACGCGGGTGTTCCTGAACGGTGGCCCGCAGTTGATGACGCCGCCGCCCGCCGAGCAGCAGTAGTTGTGCTCGCGGTTGGGGGTCATCTCCACCAGCTCCGTGCACAGGGCGCGGGTGACCTCGCGGCCCATCTCGTGCAGGCCCATGCCGCGCACGATGTTGCAGGGATCGTGGAAGGTGACGGCCTCGCCGAACTTGTCCTTGATCTTGATCTTTCCGCTGGAGAGAAGCTCGTGGTAGAACTGGACCGCATGCACCACGGGCACGGGCTCGCCCTTCCAGCCGAGCCACCTGTTGCCCACGTCGTGCACGGAGCGGAAGGCGTGGCCGCACTCGCCCATGACGATGCGCTTCACGCCCAGGCGCTGGGCGGTTTCGAAGTGGGCGCGTTTCAGGCGTCCCATGATCTCGTAGTCGCCCGAGTACATGGCCATGTCCGAGTTGTCCCAGCCGGGGGTGGCGGGCATGGTCCAGTCCACTCCGGCGGCGTGCATGATCACGGCTGCCTGGTAGATCAGCTGGGTGCGGAACTTGGGTTCGGGTCCGATGACCGAATACATGATCTCGGCCCCGTGCTTCTCCAGGGGGATGCGCAGGTCGGGCACCTCGTCGCGGGCCTCGGCCTCCTGCCACATGAGGCTGTCGATCCACTCGTCTTCCTTGACCCACATCTGGTTCATGGTGGCGGAGTGGCTGTGGGCGGTGTCCTGGATGTACTGGGGCGTGACGCCGAGCTTGTGGCAGATGCGCCGCATGAGCCCGATGACGTAGGCGATGTCGATGCCGAAGGGGCAGTACATGGCGCAGCGCTTGCACAGGTTGCACTCGGTGTAGGCCACGCGCGCTGCCCGGCCTATGAACTCGGGGCTCACGTTGCCGCCCTTGTCCAGGATCTCCCACATGGTCTGCTTGACCTTGCCCACCGGCGAGTAGCGGGGGTCGCGGTCGTGGGAGTGGAAGAAGTGGCAGGCTTCGGAGCACAGGCCGCAGTGGGCGCAGGTGTCCACGTAGGCTTTCAGGCGCGCTCCGCCCTCGGCCTCCAGGACCGCGCCTATGACCTTGGCGATCTTTTCATCCGTGAGCCTGGC
Source organism: Fundidesulfovibrio putealis DSM 16056 (assembly GCF_000429325.1). Lineage (NCBI taxonomy): Bacteria > Pseudomonadati > Thermodesulfobacteriota > Desulfovibrionia > Desulfovibrionales > Desulfovibrionaceae > Fundidesulfovibrio > Fundidesulfovibrio putealis. The sequence goes on along the minus strand of NZ_KE386885.1, from coordinate 206,875 downwards.
CACACCGGCGTCCAGACCCTTGTCCGCGACCAGTACGTATGGCTCTCTGGCGACTTGGGAACTCATGTCGTCTCCTTGTTGATTCTAGCGGGTTACCAGTCGCGGGCGTGGCGGACCGCGCCGAATTCCGAGCCGATGTAGGCCCTGGTCAGGGGGGCGTAGATCATGTGGCTGAGCCGTGAGAACGGTATGGCCACCAGCATGGCTTCGCCCGACAGGATGTGCAGGATGGTCATGAGCTGCGCGCCGCCTATCTGATGATAGGCCAGGATGCCCGTGATGAAGGGGGCGGCGGCCAGGCCCACGATGGCGTAGTCCGAGGCCGAAGTGACGTAGGCCACTTCCGGCACGGTGAGCCGACGCACCACGAAGAAGACGCACGCGCCCACCACGATGAAGCTCATGGCGTCGGCCGCGCCGTCTGGCAGGGTGGCCCAGGAGATGCCGAAAGCCTTGTCCAGCATGGCCACGTGCCCGATGACGAACAGCGGCGCGATCAGCAGGAACAGATGGAACACGAAGGCCACGATGGTGAGCGCCGGGTTCTTCTTGGAACTCTCGTTCATGAAGGGCACGATCCAGTGCAGCATGGAGCGCAGGGCGTGCGGCAGGCTGAAGTATTCGTAGACGTAGACGTCTTTTTTGCGCGCGAGCACCGCCATGGAGTAGAGCCGCCATGCGGAGCCGCCGATGAAGAGCGCAAAGCTGACCCAGACCAGCGGGCCGCTGACGAACTGGTATAAGGCGTTCACATATCCCTCCTGCCCGTTAGGCGGCTCCGGGGGCGTCCACGGACACGACCCGGCGGATGTAGCTGTTTGCATTGATGCATTTGACCAGCAGCCTGGAGCCGTCCGGCGAGAAGACCGGATCCTGGCAGCTGCCCGGACTCACGGCCAGGACGCTGCCGTCCAGGGCTGTCACCTTCTCTCCGTTCACCTCGGCCATGACGGCCACGCGGCGCCCGTCCGGGCTGAACGTCGGCGTCCAGACCCGCTCGAAGGAGGCGTCCCAGGCTCGCCCGTCCACGATGACGGTCCAGTCGCCGGGTTTGCCCGCTGCTGCGGCGAAGTGCTTCCCGTCGGGGCTGACCACCAGGTCCTTCACCACGTCGTGCGTGGTGGCCCAGGGGGCGTCGTCCACGGCCACGGTCCACTTGCCGAACTCGTGGCTGACGATGGCCGCAACGCTCTTGCTATCCGGCGTAAAGAGCTGATGCCAGAGCTGGTAGTAGTCGCGGTTCCAGGCGCGCTCGCCGTCAATCGCCAGAGTCCACTTCCCGGCCAGGCGCACCGGCGCGGCCACGCGCTTGCCGTCGGGGCTGAACACCGGCTCCCACACGCCGCCGAAGTTCCTGCGCCAGGGCGCTCCGTCCACGGCGATGGAATATTCGTAGAGGTTCAGGCGGATCTCGGCGGCCACCTTGGATCCGTCCGGGCTGAAGGTGACGCCCCAGACGTTGACGAAGCTCTTGTCCCAGGTCTCGCCGTCCACCGAGGTTGAGAAGATGCCGGTGAGGAACTTGTCGGTCTCGGCCTGGCCCAGCGGCTGGGTCTGCACGGCAGCGGCGGTCTTTGCGCCCACTGGGCTCATGCAGGAGTTGTTGGCGTTGGCGTAGAGGTTCTCCCAGGGTACGCCGTTCACGGCCAGGCCGTATTCGCCGCCGCTCTGGATGCACACGGCGATGTCGGAACCGTCGCGGCTGAACATGGGGTTCCAGGCGAAGTCGAAGGTTTCCTCCCAGGCCTCGCCGTCAACGGCCATGGTCCAGACGCCGTCGGTCTGCACCAGCGCTGTGAGCCGCCCGTCCGGAGCGTGGCGCAGGTTCCAGATCTTCTCGAACGGTTCGGCCCAGTCCACGCCGTTGACGCACACCGTGAAGGCGTCCTCGCCCGCGAGCTTGCCCACGGCGGCCACCTGGTTGCCATCCGGGCTGACGACGGGTTCCTCGACCCAGTCGAAGCGCTCATCCCAGTCGGCGAGGTCGGCCACCGGACGGCTTCCCGTTTGCCAGTCGAAGTCCTTTGAGTAGAGCATTCTGTCTCCGCGTTGTGTTCTGCCCGCGCGCCTAGGCGTGGTGCGGGTGTTGGAAGTGGTTGTTCAACATGTCGCCGCGATGGCTGGAGTAGAAATCCAGGATGAACTGTTTCAGGGCGAATTCCTTGTCGATGGCGCAGCCGCACTTCTTGGCCTTGTGGAACACCTCGATCACCGAGTCGCCCATGCGGGCGCAGGCCAGGAAGCACAGCACCCCGGCGGGCCGTTTGCCGCCGGATGAAAACGCGTGGATCCTGCCTCCTGCCGAGTCGGCTATGGCCATCCGGAAGCGGTCGATCTGGGCCACGTCCACCTTGCGCCTCGAGATGGGCACCCGGATGTAGGCAAGCCCCAGTTCGCGGGCCTTGCCGCTGATGTCCTCGCCGCCCTCCCCCTCCTCGCGGGCGTCCAACAGGGTTCTGACCCCGCTTTCGGCCAGTTTCCTCAAGCCCTCGTCACTGGGGACGCCGCCGACGCTGATGCCTTCGCACGTGGTGCATTCGTCCATGTTTTCCCTCGCTTGTGAGGTGTTCCGGCACGGCGTTCCCGTCAGTGCCGGGATACGGCTGATGCTTTTGGGGGACGGCCTGGGGCCGTCCGGGCGGCTCCTGTTGAGCAAGGCCCGTTCCTGAATGTTGCACCAGAGATATTCCCTGTTATTGTGGCGTGTTGGATGGTGCTGGCAGTGGACGAAAGGGGTTCGCGGGCAGCACGCGATGCACTTCTGCAACATCCGGCGTTGCAATATGGCATCACGACGTGCGAGAGAGGGGGGGGAGGACCTCGCGCCGGAAACAGGGCGCGGTCCAGGGTGCGAAGCCCGGCGCGACTTGCCCCGTATCCCGGCGGGAACGCGCACGCATGGCATGGGCGCTGCAACCGGACCGGACATGTTCAAACGGCCTGGAACCGGCGGCAACCACGGGACAAGTCCGCCAGGCGCGGACGGAGAACCCCGCATGAGCCTCAAGGAATGGCTGGACAAGGGCCTGATCCTGGACTCCATCGGCCTTGGCGTGTTCGCCGTGGATCAGGACTGGAACGTGGTTTATTTCAGCCGCGAGGCTGAGCGGGTCACGGTTTTTTCCGCGCGCGAGGCCATCGGCAGCAAATGCTGGGAGGTGTTCTGCACCGAGTTCTGCAACTCGCGCTGCTACCTGCAGAAGGCCATCAGCCAGGGAAAGAGCGAGGTGAAGCGCCGGGTGCATTTCCTGAGTCGCGAAGGCAGGCGCATCCCCCTGGAGATCACGGCTTCCGTGCTGCGCGACGCCAAGGGCAAGGTGATCGGCGGGGTGGAGTGCTTCTCGGACAAGCTGGTGGCCGCGCCGCCACCGCCCCAGGGCAGCTCCTCGGACATCATCGGGCGCTCCAAGCCCATGCAGCGCCTCTACGCCACGCTGGGGGCCATCTCCCGCACGGACGCCGCCGTGCTGCTCACCGGCGAGACCGGCACCGGCAAGGGCGTGTTCGCCCGGGCCATCCACGCCAGCAGCGCCCGGCGCTCCGGGCCCTTCGTGGATGTGAACTGCGCCGCCCTGCCCGAGAATCTTCTGGAATCCGAGCTGTTCGGCTACCGCAAGGGGGCCTTCACAGGGGCCAACCGCGACAAGCCAGGCCTGTTCGAGGCGGCTTCGGGCGGCACCATCTTCCTGGACGAAATAGGCGACCTCCCCCCCGGCTTGCAGGCCAAGCTGCTGCAAGCCCTGGAGGGCGGGCGCTTCCATCCGCTGGGCTCGGTCAAGCCCGTGAGCGTGGACGTGCGGGTGATCTCGGCCACCAACCGGGACCTGCGCACGCGGGTGGCCTCCGGCCAGTTCCGCTCGGACCTGTATTACCGGCTGCGGGTGCTGGAGATGGAGCTGCCCCCGCTGCGCGAGCGCCCCGGCGACGTGGACCTGCTGGCCGACCACTTCGTGCACATGGCCGCCGCGCGCTACGGACGCCGCACGCCCATCATCTCGGCCAACACCCGGCGCACCCTGGCCTCCTGCACCTTCCAGGGCAACGTGCGCGAGCTCAAGCACGCCATGGAGCACGCGGTCATCCTGTCCCAGGCCGACACCATCGAGCCGGACCACCTGCCGGAGTACATCCTGGGCGGCGGCAACACGCCTCCCCGCCTGGAGGGCGTCACAGGCGCAGGGGGCGAAGGCGGCGGGACCATCCAGGCCAGGGAGCGGGCCATGCTGCTGGAAGCGCTCCAGGAGCACGGCTTCTCCATCTCCGAGACGGCCAACGCGCTGGGGGTGAACCGAACCACCCTGTGGCGCAAGATGAAGAAGCACGGCCTGTAAGCGCTTCTGCCTGCGGCGTTCGCCGCCCCTCTTGACAGCCCTTCATATCACTCCTAGTTATGAACATAGTTTCATAACTAGGAGTGTTCATGCCCCGCCCCAGAAAGCGCCGCTGCATCGGCTCGGCCCCGCCCGCCACCTTCTACAAGCCCCAGGGAGTCCCTTTGAGTCAGCTCCGGGGGCTGGTCCTGTCCGTTGAGGGTTTCGAAGCCATGCGACTGGTGGACGCCGAGGGATTGAGCCAGGAGGAGGCCGCCCAGCGGATGGAGGTCTCACGGCCCACGCTCTGCCGGATGCTGGGCGAAGCGCGGGCCGTGGTCGCCCGCGCCCTGGCCAACGGATGGGCCATCCGCATCGAGGACGTGGCCGAAAACGAACCTGACGAAGCCCGGCACGGACAGGGACATGGCCGCAAAGAGGGCCGCCCCGGATGCCGTGGAGGCGGGCGCGACGGGTCTTGCAGCGAGCAGGGCTAGTGTGGTCACAGGCGACACTTCGGATTGAAGTTGCAAGGGGAAGTTTCGGCTTCCCCTTGGTTTTTCAGGAACGCCGTTGACAAACGCCCTTCCCGGCAATAATGCTCATTTGAGCAAAACAACAAGCAAGGATCATCGATGCCGCGCCCGCGTATCAGCCGCAAGGTCTCGGGAACACCCAAGGCCACCTATTTCAAGCCCAGAGGCGTCCCTTTGGGCGACCTCGGCGAGGCCTACCTCACCGTGGAGGGCCTGGAGGCCCTGAAGCTGGCCGACCTGGAAAGCCTGACCACCACCGAGGCGGCGGCCCGCATGGAGGTGTCGCGTCACACGTTCGGGCGCATTCTGGCAGACGCCAGGCGCGCAGTGGCCGACGCCCTGGTGAATGCCCTGGCGCTTCGCATCGAGGGCGGGGAATACTCGGTAACGGACGAGGCCAAGCGTCCCGCCCCGCCAAAGAAAAGGACAGTACACATGAACATCATCGCGATAAGCTCCGAAGGCCCGGCCCTGACGGACATGGTCGATTCGCGCTTCGGGCGCGCCGCAGGCTTCGTCGTTGTGGATCTGGACACCATGGCGACCAGCTACGTGGACAACGGACAGTCCCAGGCCATGGCCCACGGCGCAGGCATCCAGACCGCCGAGCGCATCGCCGACGCGGGCGCGGGCGTGCTGCTCACCGGCATCGTCGGCCCGAAAGCATTCCAGGCGTTGGAAGCGGCGGGCATCAAGGTGGGCCAGAACCTTGAAGGCATCACCGTGGGCGAGGCCGTTGAACGCTACAAGTCCGGGCAGGTCCCCTTCGCGGACGGCCCCAACAAGTAGGAACGGACATGATCGTATCCGTGGCGAGCGGCAAGGGCGGCACCGGCAAGACCACTGTGTCGGCGTCCCTGGCCTGGGTCTGGGAGCGCCCCGCTGTGGCCGTGGACCTGGACGTGGAAGAGCCGAACCTGCATCTGTTCCTGCGCCCCGATATTTCCTGGCGCAAGGGCGCGTCCATGGAAATCCCGGTTGCGGACCCCGCCAAGTGCACCCTGTGCCGCAAATGCTCCGAACTGTGCCAGTTCAAGGCCGTGTCCGTCATGGGCAAGAAGCTTCTGGTCTTTCCCGAGATGTGCCATGGCTGCGGCGGATGCCTGGCCATCTGCCCGGAGGGCGCGCTGTCCTCTGGCAGGCGCAAGCTTGGCGTGGTGGAAGGCGGGCGCACCAAAAACGGCCAGTTCCTGTCCGGCAGGCTGCGCGTAGGCGAGGCCATGAGCCCGCCGCTCATGCGCGAGGTGAAGTTCCTCCTGGACGCCATGCTGGAGTCGTCCGGCACCGACGCCATCCTGGACTGCCCCCCCGGAGTCAGCTGCCCGGCGGTGAACGCGGTCATGGACAGCGACGTCATCGTCCTTGTCACGGAGCCCACGCCCTTCGGCTTCAACGACTTCGTCCTGGCGGTGGAGGCCTTCGCCCCCCTGGGAAAACCCATGGGCGTTGTCATCAACCGCGCCGGGCTTGGCGACTCCACCCTGCACCGCTACTGCGCCGACAAGTCCATCCCGGTGCTCTGCGAGATCCCCTACAACCGCTCCATCGCGGAGGAGTACGCGGCAGGCAACGTCCTGGCCGCCATGAACCCCTGGCTGGAGGGCCTGTTCGCCGAACTGCGCGACAACGTCATCCGCATGGCCCGGGCCGCAGGCGCGGAGGCAGCCCATGCGTGAGATCGTGGTCATCAGCGGCAAGGGCGGCACCGGGAAGACATCCCTCACGGCGGCCTTCGCGGCCCTGGGCGACAGCGCAGTGGTCTGCGACCTGGACGTGGACGCGGCAGACCTGCACCTGCTGCTCTCTCCCCGCAACGACCGCACCGAACAGTTCATTTCAGGCCACGAGGCGGTGATCGATCCCGACGCCTGCACGGGCTGCGGCAAATGCATCGAGATGTGCCGCTTCGACGCCATCCGCCAGAACGGCGTAGGACTCGCCATTGATTCCAGGCGCTGCGAGGGCTGCAAGGTGTGCGTGGCCTTCTGCCCGGCCTCGGCCGTCGATTTTCCCGACAAGCACTGCGGCGAATGGTACGTGGGCGACACCCGCTTCGGCACGCTGGTTCACGCCCGCCTGACCCCCGGCGGGGAGAACTCCGGTCGGCTGGTGTCTCTCCTCAAGAAGGAGGCCAGGGCCATCGCCGCGCGCCACGGGCTGAGCTTCATCCTGTGCGACGGCGCGCCGGGCATCGGTTGTCCGGTCATCAGCTCGCTCTCCGGGGCGGATCTGGCGGTCATCGTCACCGAGCCCACCCCGTCGGGCCAGCACGATCTGGAGCGCGTGCTGGAACTGTGCAGACATTTCCGCACGCGGGCCTGCGTCATCGTCAACAAGTGCGACCTGAACCCCCGCACCGCGCAGGAGATCGTCTCGCGCTGTGAGACTGCGGGGCACGAAGTGGTGGCCAGCCTGCCCCACGACGAAATCGTTTTCGAGGCCATGCTCAGGGGCCGCGCGGTGACGGAGCTGGCGGGTTCGCCTTTCACCGATACGCTGCGCAGCGCCTGGAAGCGCATCATCATGTTGTCGGAGATGGGCCGCGAGGCCCACGTTCCGGCAATGAACCAATAAGGAGACTGTTCCATGGAAACGACTCTCATCGCTGTACCCTCGGTCATGCCCGGCGGTCTGGAAGCCGAGGTCGGCGAACATTTCGGACATTGCGAACTCTACACGCTGGTGGAGATCGGCGGCTCCGCCGTGGTGTCGGTCACCACGCTGCCCAACGTCCCCCACGAGCACGGCGGCTGCATGGCCCCGGTGCAGTTCCTGGCCGGAAACGGCGTCAAGGCGCTTATCGCGGGCGGCATGGGCATGCGCCCGCTCATGGGCTTCAAACAGCTGGGCATCGACGTCTACCACGGCGGCGAATCGGAAAGCGTGGCCCACGCCGTCCAGGCGTTCATCGCGGGCAAACTCCAGCGGTTCTCGACCGATTTCACCTGCGGCGGCTGTTCCTGATCCAGGAATAATGGCATTGAACGAACCCGGTCCATTAACCCGGGAGGCGGCCCGAAACCGGCATTCTTGGATTTCACCTCCCCCCAATTTGAGGGTGCCGGGCCGCCCGGGAACGACGCAAGCACCTTAAACCGCGCACCGGCGTGCGCGCACAAGCACAGGACTATGAATCACACGTCATGCGACAGCGGGGCGCAAAAGCCCCTGCAACCCCTGGAAGTTCCCAGCGCCATAGCACGCATCAAGAGCAAGATCGTGGTCCTGTCCGGCAAGGGCGGCGTGGGCAAGAGCACCGTGGCCGCCAACCTGGCCGCCGGGCTGGCCCTGGAAGGCCTCAAGACCGGGCTTCTGGACGTGGACGTCCACGGCCCCAGCATCCCGCGGATCATGGGGCTTGCGGGAATCAAGCCGGACATGGCCGGGGACACCATCCTGCCCGTGGAGTGGAACTGGAACCTCAAGGTCGTATCCATGGGATTCTTCCTGCCCAACCCCGACGAGCCGGTCATCTGGCGCGGTCCGGTGAAGGGCGGGGTCATCAAGCAGTTCCTGCATCAGGTGGCCTGGGGCGATCTGGACTGCCTGGTTGTGGACTGCCCCCCCGGCACCGGCGACGAGCCTCTCTCGGTGATGCAGCTTCTCGGCCCGGACGCCGTGGCCCTGGTGGTCACCTCGCCCCAGGACGTGGCCATCGACGACGTACGTCGCTCCGTGGCCTTCTGCCGCGAACTTGGCAACCCGGTGCTGGGCATCGTTGAGAACCTGAGCGGGTTCCACTGCCACCAGTGCGGCACGGTGCATGACATCTTCAAGTCCGGCGGCGGCGAGAAGCTTGCCGAAGCATCCGGCGTGCCTTTCCTTGGCCGCATCCCCATCGACACGGAAGTCGGCAAGGCCGCCGACCAGGGCGAAGCCTATCTGGCCGTGAAGGGCACTTCTCCGGCTGCCCTGGCCTTCCGGCAGGTGGTCCTGGCCGCAGTGGCTCATACGGAAGCCGCCAGCGCCACGTTGCGGGCCGGAGCGTAAATTGGGTCCCTCCAACAGCCCGGCCCGTCCGGGGGCGTCCAAACGGGGGACACCTTCGGGCTGGCCGGGCGCCTGAGGCCACCCGCGCACATCGCCGCCAGCTGCGAGAACCGACACACAAGCCACAAGGAGACGCCTTTGCCCACCATGAGGATCATCGTCATCGGAGGAACCGCCGCAGGCCCCAAGGCCGCCTCGCGCGCCAAGAGGCTCAACCAGGGCGCTGAGGTCATCCTGATCCAGAAAGCTCCGGAGCTCTCCATGGCCTCCTGCGGATACCCCTATTACGTGTCCGGGGGCGTATCCAGCCGCGACCAGCTGCTCGCCACTCCGGCGGGCGTGGTGCGCGACCCGCTCTTCTTCGCCGGGGCCAAGGGCGTGAAGGCCCTGGTGAACACCGAAGCCACCGCCGTGGACGCCAAGGCCAAAACCGTGACGTTTCACAGGGCCGGGGGGAAACCCGAAACCCTGGACTACGACAAGCTCATCCTGTGCACGGGCTCCACGCCCCGCATCCCGCCCTTCCCCGGCGTGGGCCTGGAGGGCGTGTTCACGCTGCACTCCATGTCCGACGCGGACATCCTGCGCTCGGTGGGCGCGGCGGCAGCCGGGAAACACGCGGTGATCGCGGGCGGCGGGCTTATCGGCATGGAGACCTGCGAGGCCCTGGCCGCCTGCGGCATGACGGTGACGGTGGTGGAGAAGCTGCCGCACATTCTGGCTTTCCTCGATCCCGAGCTGTCCATGCTGGTGGAGAACCACGCCCGGGCCAAGGGCGCGCAGGTGATCACGGGCATGGGCGTGGCGGGCTTCGAGGGAACGGACGGTCGCGTGAGCGGCGTGCGCCTGGAAGACGGGCGCACCTTGCCCTGCCATCTGGCCGTGGTGGCCCTTGGCGTGTCGCCCAACGTGCAGCTGGCGCGCGAGGCGGGTCTGGCTATCGGGGCCACTGGAGGCATCGCCGTGGACAAGCACATGCGCACCTGCGACCCGGACATCTACGCGGCGGGCGACTGCGTGGAGGTGAGCTGCCGCCTCACGGGCACGAAGACCCTGGCCCCCTACGGCGACCTGGCCAACCTGGAGGGCCGCGTGGCGGGCGAGAACGCCGCCCTGGGCGACCTGGCGATATTTCCGGGGACCATCCACAGCGGCATCTGCAAGGTGTTCGACTTTGCGGCGGGCTCCACCGGGCTCTCGGAGCGCAAGGCCAGAGAGGCCGGATACGACGTGGTCTGTGCGGTGAACGCGAGCCCGGACAAGCCGGGCTTCATGGGCGCGAAGCTCCTGATCTCCAAGATGGTGGCCGACGCCGGGACCGGGCGCATCCTGGGCTTTCAGTGCGTGGGTGCCGGGGAGGTGAACCGGCAGGTGGCCGAGGCCGCCATGGCCGTCATGGCTGGCATGACCGTCGAAGAGGCCTGCATGGCCGACCTGCCCTACGCGCCCCCATTCTCGCTGGCCATCGACCACTTCATCGCCACGGCCCACATCCTGGATAACAAGATGCGCGGCCTGTACGAAGGCGCGTCCAGCCAGGAGGTCAAACAGGGCATCGATGATGGGGTCGAGTCGTACTTCCTGGACGTGCGCGGCCCCGGAGAGTTCGAGGAGATGCGCCTGGGCATCGGCGAGACGCTCATCCCGCTGGGCCAGCTGCGCAACCGGCTGGACGAGCTGCCCGCCGACAAGAGCGCCCGCATCGTGGCCTACTGCAAGGTGTCCATGCGCGGCTACGAGGCCCAGCGCGTGCTGCAAGCCAAGGGCTACGACAACGTGGTGGTCATGGAGGGCGGCATCATGGCCTGGCCCTTCGCGCGGGAAAAATAAGCGGACCCGGCCCCGGAGATTGAACGGCAAAAGCCCCCTGATGGCACGTCAGGGGGCTTTTGTCCTGCCCCTCGTTTAGCAAGCGTCTGCCAAGTGAGTCTCGCGGCTGAGGTGTTCTGCCTCGAAGTCCTCCGGGGACCTGTGGCCGAGGGTCGAGTGCAGATAATTGGCGTTGTAGCCGTCGATCCAGCGATCCAGAGCCTTCAGGTTTTCTCTCCTGCGCTCGTCGCTCCCCAAAGCTCGCGCGTCCTAGAAACTCACGTTCACGCCCAGCTCGCCGCCGTAGGTGGCCACCTGGGGATTTGAGAACATGCTTGAGAACGACGCCCTGAGCATCACCCGGTCATTCACCTTGAAGGACGTGCCCAGCATGACCGTGCCCCAGTCGGTGGTCACCGGGACGGCGTCCATGGAGTAGGCCGGGGCGGAGGTGGTGGTGAGCGAGGCTTTCACGGTGCGTTTGGGGTCGGCGAGCTCGTGGCTCCATTTGGCCTCCACGAAGGGCTGCCATCTGCCGATGTCCGCCAGCACGCGCCAGCCCAGCTGGGTGACGGCGGAATCGCGCTGCTGCTCGCCGTAGTGCAGGGCGGTGACGCCGCTGGTGCCGGACTCGGTGAAGGCCTTGATGCGCACCTGCTGGAGCACCAAGCCAGCCACCGGCCCGGTAGTGACCGGCCCGAGCTTCAGGTCCGCGCCCAGGCGCAGGGCCAGCCCCAGGGAGTCGCCCGTGGTGTCCGCGCTGTTCTGGTCGGTGAACAGGCCCAGGGGGGCGCTGCGTTTGATCGTGTCCTGGTACAGGCCGTAGGAGGCCACGGCGTTGCCCCACACTGGCCCGTATTTGTAGGCGGTGTACAGGCTGAAGGCCTGGTCGTTCTGGTCGTAGTGGCCTGCGCCCTCGGAGAAGTCCTGTGTCTGCGTTCCGGCGGCGAAGGCCGCGCCCAGGATGAGCCCGAAGGACGTCTGGTAGTCCGCGCCCACCGCGCCGGTAAACGGCGTGCCTGATGACTCCGCAAAGCCCGTGTAGCTCTTCATCTGAAGCGAATTAACCCCGCCGCTGGCCCAGACGTTTATCCCGTTGTCGCCGCGATGCTGCCCGGACAGGTCGATCTGGCCCTGGATGGTGGCCGCGCGGGCCAGTCCGCCCTGCACCGGCCCTTCGGCCAGGAGAGACATCTGGGTGGGCGCGGTGAGCAGGCTGTGCTCGTAATCCGCCTCGATCTGCTGGCCGGCAGTGGTCAGATGCTTGCCGTCGATGAACAGATAGGTCTGCATCTGGGCGGGAGTGACGTCGTCCCAGCTGGTCACCAGGGCGGCCACCGGGGACGGGGCGTTGGACGCAAGCACCGAGGATGGAGTGAACCCGAACAGCGCGGGATTTGCGGACACGAACCGGAACATGCTGGTGAGGTCGGCGGGTATGAAACGCACGCCCGCCGCCGCCAGATTCGCCCACTTCGTATTCCCGTATGCGATGGCCCTGGCGTAGGAATCGGCGTTGCTGGCCGGGAGCACGCCGCCAAGGCCGGTCAGGGCCGAGGTGTAGAAGGTGTTGGGGACCATGATGGTGCGGGCTCCGGCTGCCTGGAGGGCCGCCACGCTGAGAGCGAGCTGGGACGCCACGTTGCCCAGGAAGTCGGGGTTGGCGGCGATCCAGGCCGGACCCTGGTTCTGCACGAAGATCAGGTCGTTGTTGCCGGTGTTGATCACATACAGGGCGTTGGGGTTGGCCGCGCCTCCCCCGGAGGCCAGGTAACGGGCGATCTGCTGGGTAGTGGCCACGTTGCCGGGCAGGCTTCCCGGAATGGTGGGGCCGCCGGGCACGGCGCCAAGAAGCGCTGAATAGGCGGAGCCGTTGGCGTAGATGGTCCCTCCGGCGCTGGACGGCTCTGCGCTAAGACCGAACCGTCCCCCCAGCATTGTGGTGGTCATCACCCCTGGCCCGGCGAACTCGCCCTGAGCCCCGGCCGCGATGGCGGAGACGAGCGCCGCGTTCACCGCCGCGTTTCCCGACGACGTGTAGCGGAAATAGCCGGTATCCAGGGTGCTGTCGCCAAGGCCGATGAGCTGGTTGAACTTCCCCGCCGCGCTGGCCGGAGCGGCGTTGGCGAAGGCGATGGCGGCAAGCAGGGCGGCTACACAGGCGAATCGTTTCATGGAGGGGCCTTTTCTTGATGGTATCTTGAGGGCGAAGCGTTATTATTTAGTCGTATCAAGGTTTTAGCATATACTTAAATGTCGCGCCGCTCAAGGTGAAATATTTCGCTGCCGTAACGGAAGTCCCAGAGTCAACCTGAAGTCGGGCCAAAGTCGGGCCAAAGTCGGGCCGTTCGAGATGGCCTGGCGCGTGGGGTACCGTCCAAGAGACAAATAGAAAGGCCTGCGGTTCGTCGCCGCAGGCCCTTGTTTTCAGTTCGTGCGCAGCGCGCCTTACTGCATCGAGCCGATCATGCGTCGCAGCCGGTGGTGCGCCAGGAGGAAGAACGCCAAGCCGATGGCCGCCACCAGCGCGAACTGGGGCAGCACCACCCCGAACCCCGCGCCCCGGAACAGCACGGCCTGGGCGAGGCTCACGTAGTGGGTGGTCGGCGCGAAATCCATCAGCCACTGAACGCCCTGGGGCATGCTCTCGCGCGGGGTTGTCGCGCCGGAGAGGATCTGGAGCGGCAGGAGCACCAGGATGGACATGAGCCCGAACTGCGGCATGCTGCGGGCCACCGTGGCCATGTATATGCCGATGGAGGCGGCCGAGAACAGGTACAGCAGGGTGCCAAGCCCGAAGAGCGCGAGCGACCCGTTCACCGTCACGCCCAGGAATTGGCGTACGATAAGCTGCAACGAGAACGTGGAGACCACCAGGACGATAAGCCCCATGGACCATATCTTGGACAGCATGATCTCAAGCGGCGTGACCGGCATGACCAGCAGGTGCTCGATGGTCCCGTGCTCGTTCTCGCGGATCAGGGCGGCGCCCGTCAGCAGTATGCCCAGCATGGTGACGTTGTTAATGATCGCGGTGATGGCCGAAAACCAGGACGTGTGGAGGTTGGGGTTGAACAGCACGCGGATGTTTACCTCCACGGGGGTTCCCGCCGGAGCCCGGAAGCGTTGCGCAAAGGCCCGGACCTCGTCGGAGATGATGTTCTGGATGTAGCCCGTGCCGGTCTGCGCCTGGCTCAGGCGGGTGGAGTCGACGTTCAGCTGGATCGAGGGCTGCTTCCCGGCGAGCACGTCGCGCTGGAAGTCTGGCGGGATGTCCAGGACGAAGGTGTAGCGCCCGGTGTCCATGCCCTTGTCCATGTCCGCCAGGTCGATATGCTTGGGGAGGATGAACTGCGGCGGTTGCATGGCCTGGATGATCTGGGTGGAGAGCTGCGAGCGATCCTCGTCCACCACGGCCACCGAGGCCCGGTTCAGGCTCTCCGGCCTGGCCCTGGCGTCGGCGTAGACCGAGGCCGTGAACATGAAGACGATCAGGAACAGCATGACCTTGTCGCCGAGCAGGGTCCGAAATTCCTTGAGCCCGAGGTTGTAGACGTTGAAAAGTGGTCCAAGCTTCGTGTTCATATGCCATGCCCCCCTCATCGGGCCTGTTTCTTCAGAAGAATGACCGATGCGATGGTCAACACCGGCACGGCTATCAAGAGCGGTATGAATGATCCGGTCAGGTCGGCGAAGCCAAGCGCCTTGGCAAAGGTCCCCCGGCTGATGGTGAGGAAGTGCGTGGTCGGGTAGGCCGCGCCGATGAAGGCCCCGACGCCTTCCAGGGACGAGGTCGGGTCCATCAGGCCGGAGAACTGGATGGCCGGGAGCAGCGTGCCGATGGACGCGGCGGCAATGGCCGCGATCTGGCTGTTGATGAGCGTGGACGTCAGGAGGCCAAAGCCCGTGGTGGCCGTCACGTACAGCAGCGCTCCGGCGCACAGGGTCAGCAGGCTCCCCTTGAACGGGACCTGGAACAGCGTGAGCGCCACCAGGAACATCAGCGCGAAGTTGAACATGGACAGCGCGATGTAGGGCAGCTGCTTGCCGATGAGGAACTCGAACTTGGTGACCGGGGTGGTGTACACGTTCAGGATGGACCCCAGCTCCTTCTCCCGGACAACGCCCAGGGCCGTGAGCATGGCCGGGATGAACACCAGCATGAGCGGGATGACCGCCGGAACCATGGACACGATGCTCTTCATCTCCGGGTTGTAGCGGTAGCGCACCTCGACGGTGGAAAGGCCCGTGGACGGCCCCCCCGCCCCGGCGAGCATGGAGGCGTGCATGCCCTGCACGTACCCCCGCGCGACCTCTGCGCGCATGGGCATCGCGCCGTCGAGCCAGACGCCTATCTCGGGGGCGGTCCCGCGTGCGAGGTCGCGTCCGAAATCGGGCGGAATTTCCAGGGCCATGGTCAACTCGCCGGAGCGCATGCGCCGGTCCATGTCCGCATGGCTGTGGAGCGGCGGCTGCTCGGAGAAATACCGCGAGCCCGCGATATTGAGCGTGTAGATGTCGCTTGTGATGCTCTGGTCGCGGTCCAGCACGGCATAGGTGAGGTTTTCCACGTCCATGCTGATGCCGTACCCCATGACCAGCATCAAGAGCAGGCTGCCGAGCAGGGCCAGGGAGAGGCGGATGGGATCGCGCCGCAGCTCCAGCACCTCACGGGCGCTGAAGCTCAGCAGGCGCGAGAGGCTGAAAAGCGCCGGGCGCGGGCGGGCCGCGTCCGGAGCGACGTCCGGGGCCGGGGTTTGCGGCAGGGGCCGGACAGCGCCGCCGTCCGTGGAGGCTCCAGCCGCTTCTTCCAGGCAGGAGATGAACGCCCCTTCCAGGCTGTCCGCGCCGCGCTTGGCGATCAGCGCCGCCGGGGAGTCGCAGTCCAGCACCTTGCCCGCGTGCATAAGCGAGATGCGGTCGCAGCGCTGGGCCTCGTTCATGAAGTGGGTGCTGATGAAGATGGTCACGCCGTCCTTGCGGGAGAGATCGATGATCATCTCCCAGAAGCGGTCGCGCGCCACGGGGTCCACGCCGGAGGTGGGCTCGTCCAGGATCAGCACAGCGGGATTGTGCAGCACCGCCACCGCCAGCTGCAGGCGCTGGCGGATGCCCAGCGGCAGCTGGTCGGGCAGGCCATCCATCATGTCGGCTAGGTCGAAACGCCTGGCCAGCGCTTCTATCTTCCCGGCGGCCTCGTCGTCCGGCAGGTGGAACAGCCGTGCGTGGAGCTCCATGTTCTGGCGTACGGTCAGCTCGCTGTAGAGCGAAAAGGACTGGGACATGTAGCCCACGCGCCGACGCGTTTCGATGTTGCCAACATCCACGGGACTGCCGAGCAGCACGGCCTGGCCGCGCGTGGGCGGCAGGAGCCCCGTGAGCATCTTCATGGTGGTGGACTTGCCGCAGCCGTTTGAGCCGAGGAAGCCGAATATTTCTCCCTTGCGAACGCTCAGGTTGACGTCCTGCACGGCGATGAAATCCCCGAAGCGCATCTGCAACCCTGTCGCCGCGATCACTACCTCTCCGGCGGTGAGCGGCGGAACCACCAGCTCGTGATGGCCGCGCCGCCTCTCTTCGGGCAGCAGGGACAGAAAGGCCGCTTCCAGCGAATCAACGCCCGCCCGCCTGCACAGCTCGCCGGGAGAGCCGACGGCAAGGGGTTTCCCCTGGTCTATGGCCGCCAGCCAGTCGAACTGTTGCGCCTCCTCCATGTAGGCCGTGGCGATAAGCACGCTCATCTGGGGGCGGTTGGAGCGGATGCGTTCGATCAGCTCCCAGAACTGACGCCGCGAAAGCGGGTCCACGCCGGTGGTCGGCTCGTCGAGGATCAAAAGGTCCGGGTCGTGGACCAGGGCGCAGCACAGGCCGAGCTTCTGCTTCATGCCCCCGGACAGCTTCATGGCCGGACGGTCGGCAAAGGCGTCCATGCCCGTGGCGGCCAGGAGGCCGTCGATGCGCCGCTTGCGCTCGGCGCGCGGCTGGCCGAACAGGCGGCCGAAGAAGTCGATGTTCTCGTGGACGGACAGGGTGGGGTAGAGGTTCTTGCCCAGCCCCTGGGGCATGTAGGCGATGCGCGGCAGCACGGCTTCACGGTGCCTGCGCTCGGCCATGTCCCCGCCCAGCACCTCCACGACGCCGTCCTGGATCTTGCGGGCTCCGGCGATGAGCCCAAGCCATGTGGACTTGCCCACCCCGTCGGGGCCGATGAAGCCGGCCATGCAGCCGGAGGGGATGTCCATCGTGACGCCGTCTGCGGCCAGGGTCTTGCCGTAACGGTGACGCAGGCCCTTAAGGCGGACCACCGGCGGCTGCGCCGCCAGGTCCTTCGAGGGGCCGTCCTCGTTCATTTGCGCACTTCCGGCATCCTGATCTGAAGCTTCTCGGGCCAGGGCTTGTTTGCGTCCGTGCGCACATAGGCCATTCCGGGCAGCCCGGTCTTGACGTACTCGGAATACTGGCTGAGCAGCTCGGGGTCGAAGCGGGCCTTCACGCGAAACATCATCTTCTGGCGTTCGCTCTGGGTCTCCACACTCTTGGGCGTGAACTGCGCCACGCTGGCCACGTAGGACACCTGGGCCGGGAGGACATACTGGGGAACAGCGTCCAGCACCACGCGCGCCTCGCTGCCGATGGCCAGGTGCCCCGCCGCGACCTCGGGCAGGAAGAAGGTCATGTAGACGTCGCCCAGGTCCACAAGGCTCACCACCTTGCCGCCGCCCGCCACCACCTCGCCGGGTTCCACGATGCGGTACTGGACGCGGCCCGCTCGCGGCGCGCGCAGCACGCAGTCTTCCAGCTCGGTGCGCAGGCGCTCCACGAACGCGTCAGCCGCCTCGATACCCGCCTGGGCATGTTCAACCTGCGCCTTGGCGGCATGCACCGCCGCCTCGGCAGCCATGATCTGGGCGCGGGCCGCGCTCAGGCTGGCGCTGGCGTTGCTTACGCGGGCGGCGCTCTCGTCGGCCTCCTGGGCCGAGAGGGCGCGCTTGGTATACAGGGTCTGCGTCCGGGAGTTGGTCTTGTTGGCCAGATCCAGCTCGCTTTGCCGCTGCACGAACACGGCATGCGCCGCCGCGATGTCCGCCTCGCGCTGCGCCACCAGGGCCAGGGCCGCCTCCTTGGAGTTTCTCTCGCTGGCGGCCTGGGCAATGGCCTGGTTGAGCTGGGCCTCGATGGACTTCATGTCCATGTAGGCGACCACGTCCCCAGCTTTCACGAGGTCGCCCTCGTTGACCAGGATGCGGTCGACCCGACCGGCGGTCTTGGCGGCGACGTCGATCTCCGTGGCCTGGATGCGACCGTTGCCCTGGGCGAGCGTGTCGTCCACGGGCTTGTTCGTGAATCGCCAGACGCCCCAGGCGACAGCGAGAGCCGCAACGAGAAGGGCGACGCGTTTAAGCCAGGGGTTGGACAGGATGCTCATGATGTAACCTTGCGACGTCAGCCGTCTGATGTCTGTGATGGTTCGTATTTCACTGCGCGCCGCGCAGGCAGTGCTGCATGCGCGGCCATGATTTCAGCCAAGAGGATGCACGCCGTAAATGTTTGGCTTGCTTGCAATTTCAATCCTGTCCGGATCATAGCACGTCCCCTGGTTATGTCTATCACGCCTGGCGTGTTCCGAACGACCGGGACTCTTGCGCGGGCGGGCGGCAGATCGGCCGGTGTCCGGCGGGCATCCGGCTGCTTGTTTGCCAGGACGATGGGGGCGGGGCCGCCACGCCAGGCGATACCGCTGGCAGAACAGCCCAGGGGGTGGTAGGAGGCCGAGGATCCCGGCTGTCCGCCGGGGAGTCCATCTGATTGCCGCCAGCCCGAGCGTGCTGGCCAAACCAAACACAACATTCCCGAGGCTGTTCATGGAGAGACTGTTTTTCGCCGCCGGAGCTTTGTCGGCGTTCATCGCGGTTGCGGCAGGGGCCTTCGGCGCTCACGCCTTGAAACATCAACTGGCCCCGGACATGCTCGCGGTCTTCGAGATCGGCGTGCGCTACCAGATGTACCACGCCATCGCGCTTCTCTGCGTGAGCCTTGCCTGTGCCAAATGGCCGGGGAAACTCATGGCCGCAGGCGGCTGGCTTTTCATCACCGGGACGGTGTTCTTCTCAGGCAGCCTGTATCAACTGAGCCTCACGGGCATGAAATCGCTGGGGATCATAACGCCCATCGGCGGCGGGATCTGGTTGGCAGGGTGGGTGTGCGTGGCAATCGGCGCGTTGAAGTATCGCAAGGCGGGTTAAGCCGGGATGCCGGTGCTTTGCGGCGGGTGAACCGCGCAGGTCAACGGGGATTGCGGCGGATGTTGTACACGCCCCGTCCCTCGGCAACGTGCAGGTCGGGCGTTCCTTCAGACCAAAGCATCACCTGGGCGTTGCCCATCCGGTTGCCGAGCAGCCTCACTGTGGCCTCGGCATAGAGGTCATGGGCCGTCGCCGGACGAAGGTAGTCGACGCGCATGTCGATGGTGGCGAGACGGTCTTCCAGCTTGCAGAGGGTCCAGACGGCGAATCCGCCGCAGACATCGGCCAGGGCCGAAATCACGCCCCCATGGATCGCGGGGCGGCGGACATCCCCGATCAGGTCTTCCCGGAACGGGATGAAGAGCTTGAGGCGTCCTTCGGCGATCTCGCAGACCCGAATCCCAAGCATTCTGTTGAACGGCACACCATTCTCGATCAGGTCTGCAAGTACCTTGAAATCCATGACGTCCCCGCTGCGTGTCTGTGAAGCCGACTATAACCGACAGGCAGTTCCTGGCTGGCCCCACCCAATGGATCACCACACCGGCAAGAACGCAAGAGCGGAGATGTGGCTTCAATAAAGATCCGTCCTCAAGCACCCTCCGGAGCGCTTCCTGCGGATAATCCGGACGTGTCATGTTTTGGAATCATGTCCCACCAATCGATAAACGACCGCACCCAATACTGCTCCGATAATAGGCGCAACCCAGAACAGCCACAGCTGCTCCAATGCCCACCCGCCGACGTATACGGCGACCCCGGTACTGCGTGCGGGATTGACGGATGTGTTCGTGACGGGGATGCTGATCAGGTGGATCAGGGTGAGGCCCAGGCCAATGGCCAGAGGAGCGAAGCCCTGGGGAGCTCGCGTGTCCGTGGCCCCGAGGATGATGATCAAAAACATCATGGTCATGACAACTTCGGAAAGCAAGGCTGCAGTCACCGAATATCCTCCGGGAGAATGAGAGCCATATCCGTTGGAAGCAAAGCCTGCTGACACGTCAAACCCCGCCTTGCCGGTCGCTATGAGATAAAGAATTCCTCCCGCGACGATACCGCCCAGAACTTGCGCGACGATATAAGCAGGCAACTTTCCAGCGGGGAAGCGACCGCCGGCCCACAGGCCGATGGACACGGCAGGATTGAGATGGCAGCCGGAAATGTGTCCAATCGCATAAGCCATCGTCAAGACTGTCAGGCCGAACGCCAAGGCAACACCAAGCAGCCCGATACCAACATTCGGGAAAGCTGCTGACACAACAGCGCTGCCGCAACCGCCAAGAACAAGCCAGAATGTTCCAATGAATTCAGCAAAATATGGCTTCATGGTCTTCTCCTTTGTTCAGGATGAACGCATTTATCTCCATATTCTCAGCAAATCACACGAACGACACAGCTCGTCAATATGTGTTTTGCATTCATTTGTTGCAACAGGTGTGGATGCGGCAGGATAATTGTTTTTGTCATAAAACGATAATTTTGTTGTCGTAAATTGTCTTGGGCGAAAATCTGTCCCGGCCAGCCTCATGCGGCGAGTCCGGGTTGCCGTGCCCACCATTTCTTTGAAGCCTCTTCAGAAGACGAGTTGACAGGCGGGCAACCGTTCACGTCCGAGCAGCCTGGGGGGAGTATCCCCCTGTGAGAATGATATGGGGGAGAGTAGGAGGAGGCGAAGAAAGGCAAGCCGTGAAAAAAAAGCGGGACAGGATGGGGACAGAATTTGAAGGCCACGAAAAAGGGCTTACGGCGAATCACCGTAAGCCCTTGATCTAGCGTGGTCGGGATGAGAGGAGTTGAACCTCCGACCCCCTGAACCCCATTCTTTTCGATATGCCATCACAATATGTCACTAAGCACACGGAAGTCATTGACACAGCATGACTTTCCGGCAAGATGACGTTCACGAGTTATCACACAGAATCACCTTGTTTCATCGAAAATCGCGGACCCAGGGCGGACCCAGCAGTCGCGGAGCTTATCGGAGGCTTTCATGCCGGAGATACCAAAGGACACACGGAAGTTCATCAAGTGCAAGTCTCCCGGCGTGCGATACCGCGAACACCCGACACGCAAACACGGAATTAAGCCTGACCGCTACTTTCGTATTCGTTACAAACTAGATGGAAAAGACAAGGAAGAGGGTCTTGGCTGGGCTTCCGAAGGCTGGACAGAGACCAAGGCCGCAGGTCGGCTTGCGGAACTCAAGGAGAACCAGCGACTAGGACAAGGGCCTCAAACTCTGGCGGCCAAGCGCCAAATTGCCAAGGAAACGGCCAATCGAGAAGCAACTGAACGCGCTCTCCTCGAACAGGAGGCAGTCACTTTCGGGGCCATCTTTGAGGGAACCTACCTGGGACATTCCTGCCAGAACAAAAAGCACAATTCCGTGGTAACGGAGAAGGGCTTATTTCGGCAGTGGATCGGTCCGATAATCGGAAGCGTACCTCTGAAAGAAGTTTCTCCCTTTCATTTAGAACGCATTAAGAAAGACATGGCGGACGCGGGCCGGGCACCCAGGACCATCCACTACGCCCTGTGCGTGGTGCGCCAGGTGTTTAACTTCGCCCGGGAGCGCGACCTGACCTCCTGTCTTTCTCCAACAAGCAAGGTCAAGCCACCAAGAGCGGACAATCGGCGGCTTCGCTTTCTCAGTCACGAAGAGGCGGGGAGGCTCTTGGAGCACCTAAAGGAGCGATCTCCAAATCTCCATGACATGGCGCTACTTTCGCTTCATTGCGGCGTGAGGGCCGGGGAAGTCTTTAACCTCGCCTGGGGTGACGTGGACTTTGGGCGGGGACTCTTGGCGTTGCGGGACACTAAGAGCGGGCGTAACAGGATAGCATACATGACCGCAGACGTGCGGTCCATGTTACAGGGCAAAGAAAAGGGAAACCACGGGGATATGGTTTTCCCAGGCCGCGGCGGAGTTAAACGATCCTGGGTTTCCAATGCCTTCGAACGGGCCGTCAAGGAACTTGGCTTCAACGATGGGGTAAACGACTCCCGTCAAAAGGTAGTCTTTCACACCTTACGGCACACCTTCGCGTCCTGGCTTGTGGAGCAGGGTACTGATCTTTACAGCGTCAAGGAACTCATGGGGCACAGCACGTTGAGTATGACCGAGAGGTATAGTCACCTTGCCCCCGATACGTTGCGCAGGGCCATCAAGAACCTCGAAAAGGGAATTGCGGCCAATGTTAAGGCGGGAAAGGTTATGCCCATCAAGGGAACAAAGACCACGGGGAACAAATGAAGCCCGAAATATTCACCCCCGCCTCGTCAGGCAAGGCCGTCCGCATCGGACAGGGCGAATTGGCATACCACGCCTACCTTCCGAGCCCATTGCCACCGGAGTTTGTCTTTGATGCTGAGATGGTTCAGACGCTCTCTGAAGCAGATCGGGCTCTTGGGGAACTGGCTGGACTTGGGCGTACCATTGCCAACCCCCATCTGCTCATCAACCCCTTCATCCGCCAGGAGGCTGTGCTTTCGTCCAGAATCGAGGGTACAGAGACGGACCTCACCGACCTGTATGGATACGAGGCAGGGCAGTTCCTGCTGCCAGGAGTCAGGGCTCCCAAGGCTGTTGCGGATGCCAGGGAGGTCTTCAACTACGTGCAGGCCCTAAAGCAAGGGCTGGCCCGGCTGGATACTTTACCTGTGAGTCTGCGGCTCATCCGGGAGGCCCACGCCAAACTTATGGAGGGAGTCCGGGGGGGCCAAGCCACACCAGGCGAGTTTCGCCGTTCGCAAAACTGGATCGGCCCGGCTGGTTGCTTGCTCAAAGATGCGAGTTACGTTCCACCGCCCGTGCCGGAAATGCTGGAAGCCCTGGACGCTTTAGAGCGCTACCTTCATGCTGGTGACAGGTTGCCACCGCTCATGCGGTTGGCCTTCATCCACTATCAGTTCGAGGCTATCCACCCATTCATTGATGGCAACGGACGGATCGGGCGACTTCTCATGCCTTTGCTCATGGTCTCGTGGGGACTTCTGCCCCATCCGCTTCTATACTTGAGCGTGTACTTTGAGCAGAGACGAGAAGAGTATTACCGTTTGCTCATGGCCGTGAGCACGCAAGGGGCTTGGAGGGAGTGGGCCAGATTCTTCCTGGACGGCGTTGCGGTTCAGGCCCGGGACGCAGTTGCGCTGGCGAAGCAACTCCAGGATTTGCAGGCCAAGTGGCGGGACTTGCTTGTCCAGGGCAGGGCATCTGCACTTGTGCTTAAATTGGCGGATATTCTCTTCGAGTCGCCAATCCTTACCCTCCCGATGGCGGGAGATGCCCTAGGTGTAAGCTACCAGGGGGCGGTTAAAATCGTGAAAAAATTGGTAGATGTCGGCGCGCTCCATCCGATGGAATCGAAAGCACGAAGCAAGGTTTTCGTGGCAAAGGACATTCTGGACATCGTTGGCCAAGGTGAGCCCAGGTCAGACAATTGAACAGATGACGACAATCGTTCAATTGCCGAGGCTGGATTGAACGGTCGTTGAACAGCATTTGCAGAATTATACCCGTCTGATCTGAACGGTGAACGTGATCTGGTTTTCTGAAAATCCAAATATCCGCTTGGCTCCCTCCGGGGCGGCTTTGTCAGAAATCTCAACTTTGGGCTGGTCCTATTCAACGAGAGGGTAACAGGTCTCGTACTGCAATGACCATGGAGGGGCGGTTTGTACCAACGCGGTGGATAGGGGGAATTCCGGGATGGCAGTAGCATCCTTTTCGCCACGCAGGCGTTCAGCGGCCCGCAGCGTGCCGTGTAATGGCCTGCTCCATCTCAAGGCCGATCCGGCGGGAAGCCCACTTTACTCACACACCTCCCCTGCGTAGAATATCCCGGAATACAAGACCGGTTCTTCCTTCCCAGATGTGGCGTTGACCTTTTCAGGGCGATGATAACAATGGGGGCGCAAGAGTGTCCGACTCGCACGGTTACGATTCTGAGTTGTCCCAAGCCGTCCTTGATGCAGCCCCCATCGGGCTTATGGCCGTAGACACGTGCGGCAAGATCACCTTTGCCAACGGGCGAGTGGAATCATTTCTTGAATCTGCCGGAGAGGCACTCATTGGCAGAGATGTGGCCGAGGTGCTTCCCAATTCCCAGGTGATGCAGGTGCTCGTAGCGGGGAAACCTGTGTTCGGGCAAATGCTCGCCCTCAACAACGCCGTGCTCATGGCGAACCATTCCCCTCTTTTCGATGATGACAGGCTTGTCGGTGTCATTAGCGTTTTCCAGGACATCTCCATCCTGGAAAACACTTCTTGCGAGCTCCACTACGTCAAGGATCACATCAAGGAACTCAGCGCCATCATCAACTCGTCCTATGACGGGATTTTCATCACGGACGGCTCCGGCAACGTGCTTCTGCTCAACGAGGCCTACCAAAGGATGACGGGCATCAATGCTTTCGAGGTGCTCGGTAAGAACATGAAGCAGCTTGTGGAGGAAAAGTACTACGACCAGTCGGTCACGCTGCTGGTGATGGAAACCAAGAGGGCAGCCACCATCAACCAGACCATCAAGGGCGAGCGCCGGATGCTGGTGACGGGCAGTCCGGTGTTCGACGACGCGGGCAATCTCTACCGGGTGGTCACGAACGTCCGCGACATCACCGACCTGATCAACCTGCGCGACCAGCTGATCGAGACGCAGCAAAAGACCCTGAAGTACGAGGTGGAGATATCCTACCTGCGCTCTCTGCAGATCGAGGCTGGCGATATAATTTTCCGCAGCCGGGCCATGGCCCAGGCACTCGTGACGGCTACCAAGGTGGCCTACGTGGACTCCACGGTGCTCATCACCGGGGATTCCGGCACCGGCAAGGAACTCATTGCCAAGCTCATCCACAAGAAGGGCAAGGGAGCCCTGCAACCCTTCATCGCCATCAACTGCGCAGCGCTGCCGGAACAACTACTGGAAACAGAGCTGTTTGGCTACGAGGGCGGGGCTTTCACCGGTGCCCGGAAGGAAGGCAAGCTGGGGCTCTTCGAACTGGCCAACAACGGGACCCTGTTCCTGGACGAAGTCGGCGACATGCCAATGGTCCTTCAGGCGAAACTCCTGCGAGCCATTCAGGAAAAGCAGATAATGCGCCTGGGCGGCACCAAGTGCATAAACGTCAACGTAAGGATAATCGGCGCGACGCACCGCGACATCCAGAAAATGGTGGAGCGCCGGGAGTTCCGGCGCGACCTCTACTACCGACTCATGGTGGTGCCCATCCACCTGCCGCTGCTGCGCGAACGCACAGAGGACATCCCGCTCCTGCTTATGCATTTCATGGACAAGTTCAATCGGCGATTCGGGTTTCGCAAAAAGCTCAGCCCCGGGGTCGTGGACGCTCTGGCGCTCTACCCGTGGCCGGGCAACGTGCGCGAACTTGAAAATATGATCGAACGCCTGCTGGTGACAACGGCGGACACTGAGATAACCGTGGAGCATCTGCCGGCCCACATCCGCCGATCAGCATACATCCCCAGGCGCGGCTCCCGGATGGGCGAGGCCGTAGCCGAGGTCGAGGCCTATCTTCTGGAAGACGCCTTCAGTAAATATGGGACCTGGCAGAGAGTGGCGATCGAGCTTGGCATCGATAAGGCCACCGCCTACCGGAAGGCTGCGAAGTACGGCTTGCTCAAGGAGCGACCCCGGACCATGTGTGCTGTCATGTCGCAGAATTGATTTTGTCGCATAATTGCGAATTGCATATATTCAAGCATGTTATAGTTATGTTTGCGTTATTGTTCGCAGAATTGCACTTTTCCGCCGTCCCCCTGGTTAGAGCTTTCCCCCCGATTTCATAGACGTTGTTTGGTCAGGCATGGTTTTGGCTATGTGACTTAAGCGTGCTCTTGCTTTGCCGCAGATGTGCAGACCAAGGACGCATGATGTTGTGATTCTATTTTTCCTGCCGTGACATATCAACTGGAAGAGGCGCGCTGTATCAGAAGTGTCGATGGCATATTATCCGCAACATCTCTGGGCTCAGAGCAAAAAGATTCGCGAATTTCATGTTCTTGGCATTCTTCACCGCATAATCCGAGTACAAACTCAGCCCATATGGCCAATATTCACCAACGACATCAACAAGCTGCCGTAAGAATAACACAATAATTTTGGAGTATATTGAAGAAAAAATGCATCCGGTGCAGTGATGGATCGGACATGAGTATGTCAAACAATCAACAGGAGGAATGACGGATGGCCTCGCCTAAGCGTATCGCGTCTCTTTGTTTGTTGTTGCTATTGACAGCAATTGTCTCGTCCGCGTTTGCACAGGAAAAAGTCGTCAAGATCGGTGCACTGTACCCCATGACCGGCAGGTCCGGCATCTATGGCATGGATTCCGTGGCAGCCGCTGAAATGGCCGTGGAAGAGATCAACGCCAAGGGGGGGGTGGCCGGATACAAGATTCAATTCATAAACACCGACAGCAAGGCCAAGCCGGATTACTCCGTCACCGTGGCCAAGCGCTATATCTCAGACGACAAGGTCCACTTCCTGTTCGGCGTGGTGAGCTCGGCCGTGGGCCTGGCTCTCACGGAGGTCTCCAAGCAGGAGAAGAAGATCTTCATCGGCACCGACCACGCTGCCACCGAACTGACCGCTCAGAATCTGCAGCCTTATTATTTTCGCGTCTCCAACAACACCTTCCAGTCCATGGCCGCTGGCGCGCTCTACCTGAAGGAGCTGGCCCAGACCAAACCCTGGAAGACCATCGCCTACATCGGGCCGGATTACGCCTACGGGCACGCCCAGTTTGAAGAACTCAAATTCAACCTGGACCGGTTCGGCGTAAAGTATCAGGTGGTCGGTGATTTCTGGCCCAAGCTGTTCGAATCCGACTACACCTCCTACATCACTTCCATCGTGCAGGCCAAACCCGACATCCTGGTCAGCGGTTTCTGGGGCGGCGACACCGTGGCCTTCATCAAGCAGGCTGTCCCCTACGGCCTCTTCGAGAAGAGCCTCTATTTCCATCCCGACGCCGGCGGCAACTACGAACTTCTGAGCGCCATGGGCGACAGCCTTCCGCTTGGCCTCGTGCTCTCGGCCAGACATCACAACAACTGGCCCGACACCGCCATGAACAAGGACTACGTGACGAAGTTCCACAAAAAGACCGGCCGCTATCCCACGTACTCCGCAGAAGGCGCTTATGTCGGCGTGTACGCCATCGCCGAGGCAGTCAAGAAAGTAGGCAGTCCCGACGACTCGGACGCCCTGGTCAAGGCCCTGGAAGGCATGAAGTTCCAGCAGCCCGAAGACCCCGAAGGCTTTGTCTCCTTCATCGACCCTGCCTCGCACCAGATCGTGCAGATGCAGGCCATCGGCGTAACCGTTCCCAATACCGACTTCCCCCCCGCCACCCGCATGCTCGGACAGTGGAAGGTGTACAAGGCGGATGAGCTGCTTCCCCCGAAGGAATGGGTGGAGAAGAAGAAATAGCGGAACCAGTCCTTGAGCCAGGCGCGGGAAGCCTCCCGCGCCTGTTTCGCAATAGCCAACCAGGGAGTGGCGCATGGATCTGTCATTTTTCTTCGTTCAGCTCATCAGCGGCCTGACCATGGCCACCTTCTTGTTTCTCATCGCCAGCGGCCTGACGCTCATCTTCGGCGTAGGCAAGGTTTTCAACTTCGCGCACGGATCGTTCTTCATGCTGGGCGCGTATGTGGGCTATCAGATGTCCTCGGTCTGGGGGCAGAATTTCTGGCTGAGCCTCGTGGCCGGAGGGCTGTTCGCAGGCGTGCTCGGGATGGTGGCGGAATTCTTCTTTCTGCGCCGGATCTACGGCCGGGCCGACGAAGGCGGCTTCCAGATCCTTTTGACCTACTCCTTCATCCTCATCCTCGACGACCTGGTGAAGCTGGTCTGGGGAACGGAGTACAAATCTCTGGCCAAGCCCGAATCACTGCGGGGGGCGCTGTCGTTTTTCGGAATCGTTGTCCCCACGTACAACGTCGCGGTGATCGGGATCGGCCTGTTCGTAGTGATCGCGGCTTGGTGGCTGCTCAACAAGACCAAGGCGGGCCGGATCGCTCGCGCCTCGGCCCTGGATCGTGAAATGCTCGCTGTCCTCGGGGTGAACGTGCCCATGACCATGACCCTGGTCTTCGGCATCGCCACTGCCTTGAGCGGCATGACCGGGGTGCTGGCCGCGCCGCTGCGTTCCGTGACGCCCGGCGCTGGCATCGAGGTGATCATCGATTCGCTCATCGTTGTGGTGCTTGGCGGGCTCGGCAACTTCTGGGGAGCGTGGCTTGCGGCCTTGCTCATCGGGGAGGTCAATTCCTTCGCCATCGTGTTCGTGCCCAAATGGGCCACGCTTTTCAGTTATCTGGTCATGGCGCTTACGCTCGTGTTCAAGCCGGAAGGGCTGTTCGCTCCCCGCAAGGTCAGGAGGGTCTAGGATGTCGAACAAGCCTTTTGCCGCCAATTCGCTCTATCTCCTGGGCTTTGTGGTGTTGTTTGGCTTGGTTCCCATCCTGAAAACCACCAACTACCAGATGCTGTTGGCCGCGCACGTGCTGGTATGGGGCCTTTTCGCGGTGTCCTTCAACATGCTTTTCGGCGTGACCGGCATGCTCTCCTTCGGCCAGGCCCTCTATTATGGGATGGGGGCCTACAGCGTCGGGCTGTGCGTGAAGTATCTGGGCTCGGCCTGGTTCTTCCCAGGCATGCTCCTGGGGCTCGTGCTGTCGATCCTGTTCTCCTGGCTGCTTGGCCATTTGATCATCCGGGTGAGCGGCGTGTTTTTCACCATGTTGACCCTGGCGTTCGGGCAACTGGGCTGGCAGGTGATGTTCAAATGGTACTCCTTCACCGGGGGCGACGACGGGATCCAGAACATCATCCCCCCGGGCCTGTTCGCCAACAAGGTGGCCTATTATTATCTCGTGCTGGCTTTGGTTGGGGTGTCGATCTGGTTTCTAGGACGTCTGAACTCCTCGCCCATGGGGCTCATTCTGCGGTGCGTGCGCCAAAATCCAGAGCGCGTGCGCTTCCTGGGCCGCCGGGTGCGGCGCAACCAGCAGCGCATTTACTGTATATCCGCACTCTTCTCCGCACTGGCCGGGGCCCTGATGAGTGGTGTGGATTACTCAATCCACACCGACATGTTCTATTGGACCACCTCGGGCCATGTGATCCTGATGTCCATCCTGGGCGGCATCGGGCAGTTCTTCGGACCGTTGGTCGGCGCGGCGGTCATCGTGACCATCGAGGACGTTGTGGGCGCTTTCACCGAATACTGGTCGCTGATCATCGGCTCGGTCATGCTGGTCATGGTGCTGGGCCTGCCGCGCGGATTGATGGGTGAGATAGCCCATCTCCGCGTGCGGTTTGCCAACCGTCCGGCCAAACTCCAGACCAGGTTGGGGGAGGAGCTGAAATGAGCCAAACCGAGCCTCTTCTCGAACTGGACGGGCTGAGCAAGGCCTTCGGTGGTCTCAAGGTGACCGATAATGTGAGCTTCAAGGTCAGGCCCGGAGAAATGTCGGCCATCATCGGCCCCAACGGAGCCGGCAAGACCACCCTGTTCAACCAGATCACGGGACATCTCAAGCCTGATGGAGGGCGCATCGTTTTCAATGGGGTGGACGTGGCCGGAATGTCCACCCAACAGATCGTAGGCATGGGGATGGGGCGGGCCTTTCAGGTAGCCTCCCTGTTCCTTGGAGAGACTGTGCTGGACAACGTACGCGTGGCCTGCCTCTCCAAGTTGGACCAGACCCGCAGGCCGCTCCGGCCGGTGTCGGAATTCAAGCGGGCCACCACCCGGGCCATGGACATCCTGGAAAGCCTGGGCCTGGCAAGGTACGCCGACCGACAGGCCCACGAGCTGGCGCATGGCGACCAGAAGCTGTTGGACATCGGCATCGCCCTGGCGCTTGAGCCCATGCTGCTCATGCTCGACGAGCCGACCTCCGGGATGTCTCCCGAGGAGCGACACCTGACGCGCGAACTGGTGCTGAAGCTGTGGAAGGACTTCAACCTGACCCTCGTCTTCATCGAGCATGACATGGACACGGTTTTCGGCTTGGCTCAGAGCGTGCGGGTTCTCCAGAGCGGCAGGCTCCTTGCCGACGGCACCCCCGACGAAATTCGCAACAACCCGGAAGTGATCACCGCCTATCTGGGCGAGGAGGTAGCATGACCCCCATCCTCTCGGGCAGCGGGCTCAACACCTTTTACGGGCGCAGCCATATTCTCTTCGACATGGGCCTCGAGGTCCGCAAAGGGGAAACCGTCTGCCTCGTGGGTCGCAACGGAGCGGGCAAAACCACCACCTTCCGCTCGCTCATGAACCTCACTCCCCCCCGATCCGGGCGGATCGGGTTCCTGGGGCGCGAATGCACGGGGCTGCCTCCCTACAAGATGGCCAGGCTCGGGCTGAGCTTCGTGCCCGAAGACAGACGCATTCTCGCGCCGTTCACCGTGCGCGAGAACCTGGAGATGGGCGTCATCGCCGAGCGTTCGGGGCGTTGGAACATGGACACCGTGCTCGACTGCTTCCCCACCCTGAGGCGCATGCTGGATCGCATGGGCGGGGCTCTGTCTGGAGGCGAGCAACAGATGCTGACCATTGGCCGGGCCCTGATGGGCAACCCGGAAGTGCTCATCCTGGACGAGCCGACGGAAGGGCTCTCGCCCGTTATAGTGGGCGAGCTCAAGGAACTGGTCCTTCGCCTCAAGCGTGAAGGAACCACCATCCTGCTTTCGGAGCAGAACATCCGCTTTGCCCTGGCCGTGTCCGACTGTGTTGTGGTCATGGACAAGGGGAGGGGTGTCTTCACCGGAACCGTGGATGCATTCAGGAGGGATGAGCAGGTACAGAGCAAGTACCTTGCGGTCTAGCAGCTCAATTCTGAAGGGCATGAGACTGTCCTTCAAGACGGTGGCCAATGGGTTCCTGGAGTTGCAGCGTAGAGACGCTTTGACGCGTTTCGCGAACGCGTCACGCTGCGCGGCAACTATAGGGTAAGAAAATAGCCTGTTAAACCATGCAGGGGAATTCAATGGGAACCAATATAACGTTTCAGACCACGCGGCGCATCATCATGGGGGCTGGCTCGCTCGGAAAAGTCGGCGAGGAGGTCCGCAGGCTGGGCGCCAAACGGGTGATGGTGGTGACCGATCCGGGGCTGGCCAATACCGGCATGGTGGACAGGCTCGAGGATTATCTCAAGCAGGCCAAGATTACGTATTCGCGCTATTCCGACGTGGAGGCTGACCCCTCATACGAGACGGCTGTGCGTGCCAGCGAGAGCGTCAAGGCTTTCAAGGCCGACGCCATCCTGGGAATCGGCGGGGGCTCGGCCCAGGATGTGGCCAAGGTGGCCTCGGTTCTGGCCACCAATCCCGGCAACGTATCGGCCATATTCGGGGTTGACCTCGTGCCCAAGCCCGGACTCAAACTCATCCTGGTTCCCACCACTGCAGGCACCGGCAGCGAGGTCACCCCCATCGCCATTCTCTCGGATCACCACGAGAAACTGAAACTTGGCATCGTGAGCCCGTACCTCTTCCCCAGCGTGGCTATTCTCGACCCCGAGTTGACCCTTGGCCTGCCCCCGCACGTCACTGCCGCCACGGGAATGGACGCCCTGATCCACGCTTTGGAGGCATACACCTCGAAAAACGCCAGCGACATGACCGACATGCTGGCCCTGCAAGCCATCAAGTTGGTGTTCGGCAGCATCCGCACAGCCTTCTCCAACGGATCTGATGTAAACGCCCGGTCCAAGATGCTGGAAGGCAGCATGCTGGCGGGCATGGCTTTCGCCAATGCGGGGGTCACGGCCGTGCACGCCTTCGCCTACCCCATAGGGGCTGAATTCCATATACCCCACGGCGTTGCCAACAGCATTATGCTGGTGCCGGTCATGGAGTTCAACATGCTCGGCAACATTCCCAAATTCGCCCACCTGGCCGAGGTATTGGGAGAGAACGTGAACGGACTCTCCCAGAGGGAGTCGGCCCTCAAGGCGGTCGAAGCCATGCGCCTGCTTTGCGCCGATCTCCAGGTTCCGGCGAAGCTCAGCGCGTTCGGGATCAAGAAAGAGAACATCCCGGATCTTGCCAAGGGGGTCATGAAGGTTACACGGCTCCTGGCCAACAATCCACGCCTCCTCAAGCTGGAAGACGCCGAAGCCATCTACAGGTGCGCGCTGTAAACGGTTCGCCCCACACTCTGCGCAACCCTGCAAACCACAAGGAACGCCCATGTTCGGATTCTACAGCAGGATACTCACGGTGGATCTCACCAACCGGAAGTACTCGATCGAACCCCTTGCACCCCAACTCCTGGAGTCGGTGCTTGGAGGCAAGGGTCTGGGAACGAGCCTGCTTGTTTCGCTGAACCCGGCTGGGGCGGATCCGCTGGGCCCTGAAAACCGGCTGATCTTCGCCACGGGCCCCTTCTGCGGTGGGCCTGTCTGGGGGGGGAGCCGCTACGGCGTATTCACCAAGTCCCCGCTGACTGGGTTCTACGCCGAATCCTATTCAGGGGGCAAAGTGCCCGAGGCCATCGACCGGGCCGGATTCGATGCCGTGGTCATCGAAGGCGCGTCGGACCGGCCGGTGGCCCTGACCGTTCATCCCGGGGGGTGCACATTTCACGACGCCTCTTCCATGTGGGGCATGGAGACCTACGACGCCGAACGCGCGGCCCGGGCCACACTGGTCGTGGATAGGCCGGATTTTGGCGCGCCGGGCGCGGTGGTCATCGGCCCGGCAGGTGAGAAGCTGGTGCGCTACGCGCTCATCGCCAACGATTACTGGCGCTGCGCGGGCCGGGCCGGAGTCGGGGCGGTGATGGGCTCCAAGAGGCTCAAGGCTATCGTCTTTCAGGGCGATCGCAAGCGCGAATTGGCCGACCCCAAGGGCGTGCGGGCCTACGCTTCGGAGTTCGCCAAGGCGGGCAAGGAGAACAAGGGCGTGAAGGCCTACAAGGCCTACGGCACCACCATGATGGTGGCACTCATGAACACTGCGGGGGCCTTTCCTGCCAAGTACTGGAGCCAGGGGACCTGCGACCACTGGCAGAAGATCAGCGGGGAGACCTTCCACAAGGAGCACGACGTTACACCCCACGCCTGCCTCAAATGCTTCATGGCTTGCGGGCGCATGGCCCGGCTGACCAAGGGCCGCCATGAGGGGCTCCAGTTGGAGGGGCCAGAATACGAGACCATCTACGCCTTCGGTGGCCTATGCATGATCGAGGAGATGGAGGAGATCGTCTGGCTGAACGACTTGTGCGACCGTCTGGGCCTGGACACCATCACGGCCGGTAACCTGTGTGCACTGGCCATCGAGGCCTGCCTCAGGGGCAAGCTGGATCTCGGCCTGGACTACGGCGACTTCGAAGGCGTGGGCAGGCTCATCCAGAACATCGCCTCCAGAAGCGGACACGGAGAAATCATGGCGGACGGCATCATCCCCACGGCTGAGGCTTGGGGCCTCTCGGACCTGGCCATCCACGTGAAAGGCATGGAGCCTCCGGGATACGATCCGCGCGTGCTCAAGGGCATGGGGCTTGCCTATGGAACCTCTCCCAGAGGGGCCTGCCATCTGCGCACGACTTTCTACAAGCCGGAGTTGGCCGGTTTCATCCCTGCCGACGCCATTGAGGGCAAAGCCGAGATGCTCATCGACTACGAGGACCGCCTCACGATCTTCGACACGCTCATCCTCTGCCGCTTCTACAGGGACATGTACACCTGGGAGGAACTGGAGAAGGCCATCGGGCTGGTGACTGGCCTGGACGCTTCCAAGGAAGAACTCAGACGCAAGGCGGCCCGCATCCTGAACCTCACCCGGGAGTTCAACCTCCGCGAGGGGCTGACCATCAAGGACGACCGTCTGCCGGGGCGCCTGCACCGGGAGGCCCTTCCCGACGGCAGGGGGCTGACCGAGGCCGAAATGGAGACCCTGCTGACGGATTATTATCGACTCCGGGGATGGAAGCTCGACGGTTCTCTTGCATAGCAGCATGTTGAAAATACTCGCGATCTGACCGAGACTCCAGTTGTCACGCGTGGGGAGTAGCCGCTGATGACCTGCAATCGATTGCAGGTCAATCCATGCATCTTGGGCCTCGATTTTCGATTATTCGGAAGTTGTCCTCGCTAATGTCCACATAACTTTGGTCCATTTTTACGCTTCAGACAGAGTTCCGACCCGGAGTGATCCGTGGGTAGGAGTTCGTCCGGAGCGGTTTGACTT
Source organism: Fundidesulfovibrio putealis DSM 16056 (assembly GCF_000429325.1). Taxonomy (NCBI): domain Bacteria; kingdom Pseudomonadati; phylum Thermodesulfobacteriota; class Desulfovibrionia; order Desulfovibrionales; family Desulfovibrionaceae; genus Fundidesulfovibrio; species Fundidesulfovibrio putealis. Next base: position 172,760 of record NZ_KE386885.1, on the reverse strand, counting down.
CTAATTCGCCCTCCTGCTTATGGCTAGCAATCGTCCAACACATGCTTCGTACCGAAGCGAAAATTGACCGGAGGGGAATAGACCATGGATCAGAGTGAAATTGTGGACAAGATCATTGAGGGTCTGCCTGCCTATGTCCGGCGGGGAGATGTCGGGAGACTCACGGGTGGGTTATTTTCTGGCAGGACATTGGCCAACGAAGATTGCGTGGGGACTGGCCCTCAGGGGCGAGTCATGATCGGTAGAACCATCTGCTACCCGAGGGAAGAACTCGGTCGTTGGCTTCGCGGCAAGGTGCGCCCGCCGCATCGCAAAGGATCCCAGGGGCGTAAGTTGACTCACTGCCAAGGCCATCAGCATGGGCAGGAAGCCAATCACATCCAGTTATCATCCTCAAAGCTATCGGCGGAATCTCGAGAGCGAAGGGACCTCAACGTGCAGGCATCGGGCAAGGAGTTGGTTCCCTCGAGCTTGGATCGAGCTCCTCTCCCCGTGTCAGCGCCCTCCTGGCCGCCGGGGTTCGTGCCCGGGCTATGAGTACTTCTAAGGAGAAACCCGTCGTATTGTCGGAATTGATGAGGATGTTGTGTGACCAGGACACGGTTGTGAACTTTTAACAGATGAATCACGGCGGGGGGGCTTGACCCTCCCGCAGTTCATGGACTGCAACCAGATTGCAGTTCTGGGTGGAGGTCAGCCTTCCTGAATTTGGCTGAGATTGAGTCGAGCAGGTTGAACATAATCCAAAGCGTTTGATCCTCTCTCTAAGAAAATACCAGGAGGCTGTGTCTTGTGACTCCCCCGAAGAGGTTGGAAGGTGCTGACCTTTACCACCCTCCCAGACTAGATGGGAAGACGCCTTGTCGATGGTTTTGATGTTGGCGCACAGCGGCATCCGTGAAGACCAAATAGCAGGTCGGATGGCATGGAAATGTTGAGCACCTCACATGTGAAAGTATCGTTTGGCATATCCCTCGTTTGATGACGTGAGTATTACCTCCGATCGCGTAAGAGCAAGCATCAGGCGACGTGTCTGGCATGCCTCCCCTGGAGTAGCCCCAATTTGACCGGACACTCTCTCCAACCGAAGAGGTAGGGCTAGAGGTATGTCCAGAAATAGTGCTGACGAGTTCGCCACGCTCGAGTTGGTCAACGAGGTCCAGCGTCGGCGCTGGCCAAACCCAGCCCTGCAATCACACCGTGGCCGGATCAGGTGAATAGTGCAGACACAATTGGTCAAAGCCACAGACCATTGCTTGGGATGCTATGTGGAGATATGTTATAGGATGACTTGTCTCGGCAGTAGAGTGCGTTGTCGCCGATGAGTTATGAAAGTATAATACCAGTATTGCTGCAAAGGTCTCCGTCTGGATTTGATATGCGGCACAGTTCGCACGTAATAAACAGGTAAAAGCTTGATTGAGTGTATTATCTCTTGAAATGAGTTCTAGGCGAATGTAGATAAAAAACAGTCTGATTCCATGCACGACGTTAAGCAAGGGAATGCCGGGAGGAACAAGATGAAACGCATCCTGTTTGCCGTTGTCCTTGTCGCCATGGTTGCTGGTTGCAAAAAGGCCTCACAGACTTCGATGGAGCAGGCTGACGCCGTCTCCTATAAGCCGCAGGACTACGTAAACTCCTCCATCCCTGGCCCCCAGTTGGTTGTAATTCCTGGTGGGATCAAGTCAGCGAACGCCACCTTCACCCAGAAGGTTTCAGACAACAATATTGCTGACTACGCCGAGATAGAATTGTCCAAGGCGAACTTTAAAGTTTTGGAACGCAGCGACCTGGGGCCTCTTCTCAACGAAATACAGATTGCCGCGGGCATGGGCGACGCGGAGGCCCTGCGCAAGTTCCAGCGAGGTAAGTTCCAGGCCACCCGTTGGTTCGTGCGATTCGACGTGCTCAAGGCCGAGCCCGTTGCTGCGGCGCAGAAGAGTTTCGACGGGAAGTATCTCGGGATCATCGCTGGCGCCCTTGTGGGGCAGGCCACGGACAGCGCCGCTGCCGGAGCGGCCACCGGGGCGACAGTCGCATCGGCCAAGGGCAAGGATTCCTCGGAGGTGTGGCTGGTGGGCCTACGCTATAAGATAATGGACGCGGTTTCCGGGGAACAGGTGGCCACCGGTTATTTCGAGGACAAGATGGAGATCGGTGAGAAAGTCACGTCCTTCCTGGGATTCACCGAGTCCAAAGGCATGCGCGTGGGGCTGGATACAGTCGTTCAGGTTCTGGTGCAGAAGGCGGTCTACGAGATCGACAAGCAATACAAAGGCGATCAGCCGCCAACGTCTCCGGTTTCCGCTTCCGCGTCGGCGGCATCCGGAGAGCAGCCCAAAGAACCAAGCGACCGCCCGGCTCCCTCGGGGCGGACTCCCCAGGCAGCGACCGCCCATCCTGCTCGCGCAACTCAGACCGCCTCGTCCCAATCGTCCGCGTCCCTCACCCCGAACATCAACGTCGTCGAAGGCGGCGGCGTTCGCATGGATTCGGAGAGCTACGCCAAACTGCAGCAGAGCCTGAGGGACGAGGCCGCCAAGAACGATGCGAAGAAGGACTGACCGTGCAGGAGCGGGCCGTTGCTGCTCCGGGCAGCCGCCCCCTGGTCATCCTCCTGATCCTGCAAGGATGCCGAGGTTTACGCAATCAGGAAAGGCATGATGGCGTACTGACAGATTCGAGTGCCGTCACCACCTAAACGGGCTAAACGGGAATTCACGGATCAGCGCCATGCCGCACCACACTGACGCCGAGCAGACCGGCCAGAGCGCGCCCAGGAGCAAGTGGGCGGTGCGCGTTGCTCTTGGCGTCCTGTGTCTGCTGGGCGCAGCTCTTGGGGCGGTGGCGCTGGTCATGGCGAGCTCTGAGGGGCGGTTGTTCTTGGTTAACGCTGTTCTCAGGGCTGCGGGACAGGACGCTTCGGTCGAATCCGCTGATCTCGGCCTGTTTCCGCCGCAGCTTGCGCTGTCGGGCCTTGTCGCTCGCAGGGCGCTCCCCGCTGAAATGGGCGGGCACGTCAACATTCGCGTCGCCTCTCTCACCCTGGCCCGTGACGGACTGGCCCCCGATGGCCTTCGCCACATGTGGCGCGTCGAGGTCGAGTCGCCGGATGTTTCCGCGCTGTTCGAATCACTGCCCAAGGCTGAAAGCCGGACACCGGGATCTCCCTCCGTGCATCTCCCCCCTCTGCCGGACAACGTGCGCGTGTCGCTGCGGGGGGGCGCGTTCAAGGCGTTCTGGCCCGGCGGCGAGGCCTCTGCGGCGCAGGCGGCTCTGTCCATGGAGCCGGGCGGCGAAGTCGTGCTGCAAGCGCGGGCGGCAGTGCGCCTGAACGCGTCTATGGACGGAATCGATGCCCACGCGGAGAGTCTCCCCGCTGAACGGCTTACCCTGCCCGACGTCGCTGACAAGGCTCCCGGCAAATCCCTCGCTGCTGATGCGCGCGTGGTCATCCGGGGCAATCTCGACCCTGCTTCGTCCAAGGCGAACGTGAATTTTCGCCTGGATCAAACCGAACTCGTCACCCGCTATTTCCGGGCCTCCCTGGAAAGCAATGGCGAACTCGTCGCAAAGGCGGAGGACCTGAATCTGGACTCCTTCGCCCTGCGGCTTGAGCGGGTACGCCTCACCGACGAAGGGGCGGCGCTCCCAGAATCTCTCAAAGGGTTCCTGGAGGGGGCGCAGGCGGACATGCTCGCCCACGGTCGTTTTCAGAAAGGGGTTTTGGACATTGAAGTGGACCGCATCGCCGTGCCGGGACTCCTGGCGGCGCAGGGCCGCATTGAAGGCTCCCGCGACCAGGGATTCGTCGTGAGCACGCAGGCGGACCTTGCAGACCTCCGCCGTCTTGCTCCTCTGGTGCAGCCTCTTATGCCGGAAAACCTGCGCGACCTAAAACTGGACGGGCAGACGGCTATCTCCCTGAACCTGGAACTCCCTTCTGGCGGCCCGGTGCGGGCCAGCGCCGCAGTGTCATCTCCCTCCATGGGGATTGCGAGCGCCTCGCTCGGGGTTGAGGGCGTCCTCTCCATCGTGGCGGCGTTCGACGACGGGGCCTTGTCCGGCCAGGTGGCCATGCGCGGAGCGGTGAAGCGTCCCGAGCTGTCCCTTCCAGCTTTCCAGTTCGAGGCCGGTCTTGGCGGGCGGCTGCCGACGATCACCGTGGAGGCGGTCAACTTCCGGGCTTCCCTGGGCCAGTTCGCCGGAGGGATGGCGTTCCCGGAGATCAAGGCGCACGGCGGAGCGGGAATGACGGTGTCCCAGGGCAGGGTCTCCGGCGTGGTGTCCATGATCGCAGATGCCTGCGATCTGGGGACCCTGAGCTGTTCTGTGGGGATGGATTCAGGCGCACCGGGTTCTCTGGTTGTGGAACGAGCGCACGCCACCGTGCAGCTCGAACGGCTGGCCGAGGTCCTTGGGTTGCCTGCCCTGACGGCGGGCAAGTCTGGTGAGAAGAACCGCGTTTCCGCGCGCGCCGCCGCAGACAGGGCCGGAAAGTCCGGGACAAGGTCCGCAAAGCCGGGAGCGGCGACGGGGGCCGTTGGCGTGGCGGGGAATGTGGAGGCCTGGCTCAAGCCCGGCGAGCTTGCTGCGGGGCGTCTTGCCCATGTGGAAGCCCGCCTGAAGGATGTCCGCATTGACCTGCCAGAGCGTGCTAGCTTTGGCACCGGACTTTCCGGCAGCGTGGGACTGGATTTCGATCCCGGTGCGCCGCAGACGCTCGCCGTTTCGATCGCCCTCCAGGGCGGGGCGCTGCATCTGCCGGACGCCCTGCTTGAGTTCTCGAAGCATCCCGCAAAGGTGAACGCGAAGATCCAGCTGATCGCCCCGGACAAGGGCGCTGATGTCTCAGCGGAGGCATCCCTGGCGCGGCTGGCCAGCGTTGGCGTCAAGGGACGGTTCACACCCTCGAAAAAGGGCTGGACCGGACAAGGCGACGCTACCATCGCCCTTCCTGACCTAAGCGGGCTGGCTTCTGCCCTGGCTCCGGCCCTTTCCGGGCAGGACGGCGTTCAGGTGCAGGGCAAGGCGCGCATGCGGCTGGGGTTCGCCGAGGGCCTCGCCGCCCCGAAACTGACCGGGCGCGGCGAGGTGGAGCTGACGAGTCTTCGTGCGCATGGCGTGGAGAGTACGGGACTGCGCATTCCCGTGATCCTCACCAGGGACTCACTGCGGCTCTGGGACGAGACCAGCCCGGCGCTTGAGCTGATGCTGCTTGGCGGCAGGCTGACTCTCTCGCGGCCCGAAGTGCGCAACCCCTTCGAGCCAACTTTCGAGGCCCGGCTCTCGGCCCGGCTGACGGAGCTGCCGCTTGCAGAGCTGTCCAAGGGGAAGCTGTCGAGCGCGGCCTCCGGCAACTGGGAAACCATCACCCTCACCAAGGACATGCTGAACGTGGACGGAGAGCTGACCGCAAAGGCCTTCGGGGGCGATCTGGTGGTCATGGGGCTCAAGGTGGCCCGCCCGTTTGCGGCGGATCGCCAGTTCCGGGTCCATGCAGGGCTTCTCGGCGCGGACATGCGGTCCGTGAGCGCCATGGCCGGGGTGGGCAGGATTACCGGCAGGCTCAACGTGACTCTGTCGGAGCTCCACATGGCGGGCTTTCTGCCTCTGGCCTTCACCCTGCGCGTGGAGTCGCTCCCCGAACCTGGCGTGGAGCAGCGCATCAGCCTCGGCGCGGTGGACTCGCTGACCGAGGTGAGCGCGGGGGGGCGTGTCGATCCCGGATTGGCGGCGCGAGCCGCGCTCATGCTGTTCGGCGACTTCGGCTACAAGAAGCTGGGTCTGCTCATCGGGCTTAAAGGGGCCATGTGCACCGTGCGCGGCCTGCATCACGAGAATGGGGTCGAATACATCCTGAAGCGTTCAGGATTGGCTGGAGTGGACGTGGTCAACGGAAACCCTGAGAATGCAATGCCTTTTGCGGACCTGCTTGTCCGAATCAAGAAAATAATGAATAGGGAAACGAAGCCGGGCGTGGAATTCGGCATGGGGCATGGGCACGACGCACCGCGTCCCGCAAAGATCAAGGTCCCGGCTCCTTCTGGAATAGGGGAATGAAGCTGAACCGCACAGGAACAAGGGGGTATCCATGGTCTCGCATCCTGTTAAATTTGTCGCGCTGTCCGCTTGTCTGCTGGTGTTTTCGGCCTGCGCCACCGTCCAGGTCAACTTCCCAGCCAGCGAGGTCGCCCAGAGCGCGGAGCTCCTGGTGGCGGACGCCTTCTCCTCCCGCAGCATGGTTGCCACGCGGGCGTCAGGCGCTCCCCGGCGCGTGGACAGCGTGGCGAACCCGGACGTGCGGGCCGCCATGGAATCCATCCTGGACAGGCAGGGCAGCCTCAAGCCGTTCTATGACGCGGGCGGCGTGGGAATCGGGAACGACGGCTACCTGGCCGTGCGTCCGGGCGAGAGCGTAAGCGCAGCCCAGGCCGAGGATGCCCGCAAGCTCGTGGCCGAGGACAACGCGGACCGCGCCAGGCTCTACGCCGCGCTGGCAAAGGACCTGAAGATAAAGAGCGCGGACCTCCCCAAGGTGGGGGAAATCTACGCCCAGACCTGGCGCGACAACGCCCTGAAGAACTGGTGGGTGCAAGCCAAGGACGGAAGCTGGTCGCGGAAATAGCCGTGTCTTTCCCGCAGCCGTGAACACGCCCGCGACGAGGAGACGCCATCATGACACGACGTATCCGATTGGCGCTGTTTCTGGCCATCACCGGGTTGGGCCTGCTGTCCTGCTCGACCTACAAGAGCTACAACCTGCTGCGGGATCAGAAACCCCAGGAAGCCTTGCCCATTGCTGAAAAGGCGCTGGCCGACCACGAGAAGTCATTCGGGCCGGAGCACTCCCTTGTGGCCCTGGACGCCATCGTGCTTGGCGAGACGTACAAGCGTCTGGGGGACTACGCCAAGGCCCGGCAGATGTTCGAAAAAGCCCTGGCGATATACCTCAAGAAGGACGGGGAGAAGAGCAAGAACGTCCTCCTGATCAGGTATGCCCTGGCCGAGCTCACGTATCAGGGCGGGCAGGTTGCCAAGGCCGTGGACGAGTACAAGGCGATCGTGCCGCTGGCGGAGTCCCTGGAAGGCCCGGAAGGGGAGATGTCGGCCAAGATTATGGCCAACCTCTCGGTATTGTACAACGACCAGGGCCGCTATGAAGAATCCAAGCCTTACGGTGAGCGTGCCTTGGCGATCTTCATGAAAAAGGAGGGGCCGAACGGCGAGAACACGGCCTCCGCACAGAGCAATCTGGCCACGACCTGCGTGAACATGGGCGATCTGGCCCGCGCGCGCGACCTCCTGGAAAGCGCGAAGGCCAGCCAGGAGAAGCGCTGGGGCAAGGAGAGCATCAACGCAGGCGTGGTATACGCCAACCTCGGGATGCTCTACAGCCAGTTGCGGGACTTCCCCCAGGCCGAGGAGTACAGCAACCGGGCCCTGGCGGTGCTGGAGAAGAACCTTCCGGCCGACCACCCGCTCATCATCAGCGTTCGCAACAACCTCTCCATGATCTACCAGACCACGGGCCGGACCAAGGAAGCCCTGGCCCTCGGGTCTGCTGTTGTCGAATCGACCAGGAAGAAACTCGGGGACAAGCACCCCGACATGGCCCACCGCCTGAACAACTCAGCCATTGATCTCGCCTTCTCGGGGGATCTCCCCAAGGCCGAGGAGCAGATGCGCCAGGCCGTGGCCATCCTTGAAGAGGCCATGGGACCAGACCACCCCGTGCTGGTCAAGATTCTCTCCAACCAGGCGGGCGTGTACTACATGGCCAGGCGCCCAGATCTCGCCGTGAAACCTCTGGAGCGCGCCAGGGCCATTGCCGAAAAGACCGTGGGGAAGTCCTCGGAAAGCTATTCGGACGTCTGTTACATCCAGGGGCTGGTGGACGCCGACCAGGGCGGCGACAAGCGCGCCCTGGAGGCGTTTATGAAGGGCCAGGAGGCCGACGACGCGCTCATCGACCATGTGATGGGCTTCGCTTCGGATCAGAACAAGCTGACCTACCTCACCGGGAACCGATCCCGCGTGGACACCATGCTCTCCCTGGTCAGCCAGCGCCTCGCCTCTGACCAGTCCGCCCGGATTGCGGCCATGAATCTGTGGCTGCGCCGCAAGGGGGCGGTGCTCGAGGCCCAGAAGCAGTTCCAGGAAGCCATGGTGATCGACGCGCCTGCGGAGGTTCGAAAGGATTTCGAGGAGCTCTCACGCCTGCGGGCGTCCCTGGCCAAGCTGGCGATGGCCTCAGATTCGGCAGGGCCGGAAACAGCCAGGCAAATCGCCGCGCTGGAGGCGAAAAAGAGCGCGCTTGAAGCCAAGTTTGCCAGCGCCAGCCAGTCATTCGCCAGGAAGAAGCGAACCGGAGCGGCCACAGCGGCGGGTTTGGCAGCGGCTCTCCCGGCAGGCTCGGCCCTGGTGGAGTTTTGCCTCTACTCGCCATTCGACTTTGCCAGGCATGAGAATCAGCCCCAGCGCTACATGGCCTTCGTCCTGCCGGGAGGGCAGGGAGGCGTGCCCGCGCTCGTGGACCTCGGCCCGGCTGCCCGCATTGACGAGGCCGTGGCCGGATTCGTGAAGTCCATGCGCGACACGCCAAACGACGCCAAGCCCGGCACCGCGCAGTCCGCCGCCTGGTCCGCCAAGCTCTTCGACCTTGTGTTCGCCCCGCTCCGCAAGAGCCTTGGCCAGGCCCGTCATGTCTATCTCTCTCCGGACGGAAATCTGAACCTGTTCCCATTCGAGGTGCTTGGCCCTGCTTCCGGAAAGCCGCTCGTGGAGGAGTATACCTTCTCCTACCTGTCCGCCGGGCGCGACGCGCTGGCTTTCGAAGCCGGCGGTTTCTCCCAATCAGGGGGCGGCTCGGGTAAACCGGCGCTTTTCGGAGACCCCGATTTCAACCTGGGCAAGAAGGAGATTGATTCGCAGGCACGGGCCATGGGCCTTGCGGCGACGCGGGGCGGTGAGGTCTCCAGGCAGCTTCGCGGGCAAAGCTTCCGTCGTCTGCCGGGCACCGCTTCCGAGGTCAAGGCCATCTCTGCGGCCCTGCCGCAGGGCTCGGTGTATCTGGGAAATCAGGCCCTGGAAGAGGCGCTGTTCGCCTTGAAGAGCCCACGGATACTCCACCTGGCGACGCATGGGTTCTTTCTCAAGGCGGATGCGCAGGCTGCCTCCAATGCGGCCATCCTGCCTGCGCGGTCCTCCGGCCAGGGCCAGGAAAACCCGCTGTTGCGCTCGGGCATCGTGCTGGCCGGGGCCAACGCCTCCCTGCGCCAGGGGGGCGACGAGGGGGTCGTCACTGCCGAAAAGCTCCTCAACCTCAACCTGCGCGGGACGGAGCTGGTCGTGCTTTCGGCCTGCGAAACGGGCCTTGGGGACGTCATGGCGGGCGAAGGCGTGTTCGGGCTTCGCAGAGCCCTCCTGCAGGCCGGCGCACAGGGGATCGTCATGAGCCTGTGGAGCGTCCCTGACAAGGAAACCGGCGAGCTCATGGCCGCTTTCTACCGCAACCTGATTTCCGGAGGCATGAACCGTCCTGAGGCGCTGCGAAAGGCCATTCAGGACGAACGCGCCATCGTGCGGGAACGCTACGGAGCGGACAACCCCTATTACTGGGGGGCTTTCGTGTATCTCGGAGAGCCCTGAGGAGTGCAGTTCGTCTTGTGCGACAGGGTCCGGTCCGCTGTTTGGGCCGGACCCGGCCGAACGCCAGGCGTTTGATTCGCGAGGGCAGTCGCCTTGGGAGCTTGCGGGAGTGACTCTGGGGGCGGGGTCATGCGACGCATTCCCTTAGAGTCGTCGCGAACGCCGCCTTACGGCTTTGTCGCGTACAGATCGTCCAGCATCTCGGATAGTTCGAGGTTGCCGCTGTCATTCTCCAACAACACCTGAATCAGTTCGGCCATGCTCTTCCTCTGCCTCAGGCGTTCAAGCGCGGCCAGATAGAAGATGTGCGGGGTGACGTCCCTGCGCGGCATGGCCTTTTGCAGGCGTCTGTATTCAGCCTCGACTTTTTGCAGGTCTTGGGCGCGTTGCGGGTCCAGAGCCGCGTTTTCGAGCTTGGCGGAACTTGAGCCGCGCACGGCGATCTGGCCGGCCACCAACTCGCGCTGGTCGTTCAGTATGGGAGAGTCCTTGATGAAGGTCGTATCCACCCCGAGGCTGGTGACGGAGGGTTTTTGCCCCTTGGCCAAGTCCTGCGCCGTATCCGCCTGGATGGAGAGCTTGGCCGGGCCGGTCCAGGCTTCGGCCTTGCCTTGCGCCAGGAAGCTTAGCCGCAGACGCCCTCCGGCGCTCAATTCCACCAGATCACCCGGCAGCAGCTTCTTGAATGACGTCAACTGCACTGGCTGGGCCCCCCGGCGGACAAGCGACGCCTGCCCCTCCAGGCCGGAGACCATGCAGGCCACCTGCGCCCATGCCGCCCCGTGAAGGCCAGTCACAACGGCTACAGCCAGCAGCAATTTGAGAAGATTCATGGCTTCCTCCTCCCGCCGTTCCTGACGGGTCTCGCTTCGGAGCCGCAGCCCTCATTGCACCCAGCAGCTTTTCCTGAGGCCTGCCTGTCGAGCAGGCGGGCGATGCGGGCCCGCTCACGCTCGGCGCGGGTCATGCGCAGGCCACTCACGCTGGTGAAGACCATCCCCAGGCCCGTGATGAGCCCCGCCACCGGGAGGAGCTTCCCGGCCAGGAAAAACACGAGCCCCAGAGCCCACCCCGCGCCGATCAGGGCGGCCTTGGCCCCTTTCCCCTTCCAGGGGCTTGAGCGGTCGCATACCAGGGCAGCCCCGGCCAGGAACGGCAGCCAGAGGAGCCCGGCCAGCCACAAGGGAACAGTGCCGAGTCGGCCTGGATTGATGACGGTCTCGGCGATGTTGGCATGAATCTCCACGCCGCTCATATCCCTGTGACCGAGCCAGAGGAACCGGCGGGAGTACGGCGTCGGCAGCCGGTCTCCCGCACCTTCGAACTCCGCCCCGATGAAGACGACGCGGCCCGCGATCAGCGCCTGTTCGTCGTTGCTCAGACCCTCTTCCCGCGTGAGCGCTGCCAGGGACAGGCGGGGGATGGTGCCGGGAGGGCCGCAGAAGGCGATAGGCTCAGGGCTCCGCCCCGCAAGGGCGTCGGAAAATGCGGCTTTGCCCAGGAGTCCAGCTTCCCTCACGGCGAGCACACCCAGCGTCCACCAGGGATCCGGTGCTGCGTAGCCTTCCGGGACTGGAAAATCAGCTGTGTTAGGGGCGCTCTGCACCCCGGCGTAAGCCGCGACCATCAGCCGCACCACGTTGTCCGAGTCCCGGTGCAGGTTGGTGAGCCCGAGGTTCTCCAGTTTGCCGGGCAGGGCGTCCAGGTATTCCCTGGCTGGGAAAGGAACGGGGATCGCCCCTTTGTCGCGAACCGGCCGCGCGGCGAGGACCACTCGCCCCTGGGCGAGAGCCTGGTCGAAACCCTGGTCATAATCCAGCAGGGCTTCGGGGATGTTGTCGGCCCCCAGGGTGCGCAGCCATTGTTCTGGCGTTATACCCAGCAGGACGTCCAGGGCGATGGAGGCGGCTCCGGCCATTTTCAGCCGTTCGATCGCCTTGGCGTATTGCGGCCCCCAGAATGCCAGGGGGGTGTTCGGGTAGGCCGCCAGAGCCTGTGCGTCCAAGGAAACGATGAGGGTCGAGGAGGGGTCGTGGCGTCTCCCTGCGAGCACATGGTTGAAATCCCAACACCATCGGTCCATGTTGCTGAGGAGCCCAAGGCCCGTACCGGCCAAGACCGCCGCGAGGGATGTGAGGACGACTGCGGCCAAGGCCAGGGGCCGGCGCTTGTCCAAGTGCGTCAGGATGCTCATGATGCGCGCAGCGGGGTGATCCACTTGACGAACGCCGCGCCTGAGGCGTCCATCCGCAGAATGGCTGTGCCGAACCGCAGGGGCTTCCCCGGCCCGTATTCGAAGATTTCCGCCCGCACCGCACCGTCAGGCTCAAGGGATTTTACCGACATGATCCAGCGGGCGAAACGGTCGCCCCCGTTCCAGGCCACCCAGGAGTAGTGGCCGGAATCAAGAGGCGATTCGATCAGCGACTCTCCGCGCCTGACAACGGAAAAAACCTTGCCGTCCCAGCGCGCAAGGGTGAAGGAACTGACCGAGACGTCTGACTGGGCATCTCCGGCCAATATTTCCGCGAAACCATCTCCATCCACGTCTCCTACCACGGAGGGCCAGTACACTCCTCCGTGCGAGCAGAAGTAAAAGAGTGGATTCCATGTGGCAGGGTCCTGAAACACGTCCGTGACCGGCCCTCGCCAGAGAACGACGCCCTGAAGGTCCGATACCACGATCCGACCCCCCCCTCCGAAAAGGGTCGGCACGTCTTCCAGGACGATCACCGCCTTGGGATGGGTTTTGTCCAGGTCGGCAACGAAGCGCCGCCGATAGTCCTTTGGGCAGTACACGTCCTCTTTGTTTACCGGATCGGCCAGATATTGGGACACCGGGACGAGGCACTTCGAATTCACCCACCCCCGCTGTTCATCCCCCCACAAAACCTCGCTCCAATTTCCCTGCTGCTGAAGAACGCGGACATACGCGCCCCTATTCAGCACCCCGAGTACTTTTGCGCTTTGGTATCCTGCCCCGCCATGAGCGCGGAGGTTGTTGCCGTCGTCGTTCACGACGGCGATGGCTCCGGATTCGAACGAACCGGCAAGGACGGGGGATGCGAAGGAGAGCACCAGGGCGAGAGTTACCAGGAGCTTGTTCATGTCGGAGACCCCGCGTTGCATTCGCTGATCGCCTCGGACGCTTTCCGGCTTGGAGCGTAGGAAAGGGTACTCCACCTACGTCCCTTCATAGGCTAAGGAGAATTTGGAGTCGAGAGGAGAGTACTTACAGCCATGATTGAACGTGACGATAGGAAAGATCAGAGTCGGTTTACAAATGGAAATTGAAGAACGAGGATGGATGTCAAATTCTGCTACCCCCCTCAGCAAACTTTGCTGACCCTATGCCAATACCCTAAGCAAACTTTGCTGACCCCCACTCAGCAAAAATTGCTCTTTTAAGTACAGGAGAATTTAGAAGCTCTAGAGAATTAAGAGAAGAGCAAGAGAAAGAAAGTCTAGCGATCGGCTGCGCCGAGTCGCCGGACCTCCCGCTGGGGGGAAGGAGAAGAGAAAGGCATTCGGATCGAGGCACTCAACCAACAGCCGAAGACCCTCCCCCATTGCGCCCGCCCCCTCCCACCAGATTATTTTCGATTTCCGCAAACTTTCTTTGTATTCGGTGTCGATCAGCACCGGATGGATTTGACCGATGAAGCCCTTCCTATAGGATGAGGAGATCGACTCTATTTGCGGAGGGAACAGAATGACCGGATGCTACGAAATCACGAACGCAATGGCCTTCCAGACACCCGAGGAGAAGCGGATCTGCCGCGCCATCCATCGGATGTTCTACTCAGACGCGGAACCCGTAGGCGAAATGCTGCTGGGTATCCGAGGCACAGGCATGAGCACCCAGAATGCATCGGCAATGCTCCGCTTCATCTCCACCCGGACCCTGGCATTCAACAAGCCATTTGAACGGCTCACTCTGAAAGAAGCAGCGGCCGGCTGCCGGTTCTCATCCCGCACGGCACAGAACGCTTTCGATTGGCTGGTGGCCCAGGGCTACCTCTTCAAGATGTGCCGCCAGGATGACGGGAGCGAGTGCTACTACGGGCTGAACCTCAAGAAGATTCATGAGGGTGTCCGCCCGATCATCGACAAGCTCAACCACAAGACGAACGCCTGGCGCGACCTGGCTGATCTCCATGGCCTGGCGGCCGGGCCCGTTTTCGACCGGATGTGCGCCTACACGGCCAGCTTTGCCAACAGATTGATCCACGGGTTACGTTCATTCATCACAAAGGCCCAGGAGGCTTACAGAACGATTATGAACGACCTTATGAGCATGCTTACCAGCGCCAAGGCTAAGTCCCAGGAGACCGCGAAAGCCAAGTCCGCCAAGAAGGCTGAGGAGCCTCTGTTCACCCAGAACGGCAAGGCCAACGGAAAGGTGGGTCTGGAGACTTGGTACAAGGCCGTGGCCGACAAAGAGTATGAAGGGTGTGTCCGGAATATGGCCGGCAAGATGCGCGGTCTAATGGGTTACTACGTCACCGAACTTCGCAATGATGGATATGATGACGAAGCCATCCACCTGACTCTGGCCAACATCGTGGCCAAGTGGCGGTGGATCCCCTCAGCATTGAATCGCCTTCAGGTCACCACTAAGAACTGTAAGACATTTAGGGTGTCGATCCCGAAGGACCCCGATTTCGAGTTTTTCTTCACACACCGGAAGGACATGACTCCGGTTCTGCGCAGTGTTTACAACACCTGCTTACCAAGGATGAACGAGATGAACGAAGACCTGTAAGGGAGGGGATGACGTGATGCTGTTTGAGAAAGCGATGATGTTCTGGCCAGATACCGGGCTTTGGACGCACACTGCGAATACACCACCGTAGATGACACCCTCCGTGGGCTCATCAAGGGCTGTAAGGTTGACCTGCAATCGATTGCAGTTCATATTTGAAAGTTTTTTATCAGGTCAATGCCGGGTATTTTTTCCGATCATCGATAGGCATACCAGGAGATGTCCTGGGCATGTGGGCCCTTACCATCGCCGGGATTTCAAACAACTCGTTCCGGCTGTCGGTCAAGCTGACGGCTCCCAGGTCGATTACCATGCCACGAACCTGTGGTTCGGGAATCACTTGTACGTGCCTGACCGCCCGCTGATCCTGGTGGAGGGCGCCATCGACGCCATGAGGCTGCGCACGATGTTCCCGACGATCAACGTCCTGGCATGCCTGGGCCAGCCGTCACACGAGCAACTGGACTCCATCCACGCCCGGGTGGTCATGCTCGGCTTCGACAATGACGACGCCGGGCGGGAGTTCGCCAAGAAGGCTCGTCGGCTGGTCCATTCTGTCAAGGTTGCTTGGCTCAATTGGGTGATGTCAAAATTACAAGGCCAGGGGAGCTATTGGACGTTGAAATGCTCAGGCTGGTTTTCGAAAGACGGAAGCTGTGGATGAACCACTCCTAGGTTGAAGGCCTGAAAACAGGTTGTTCACCGGAAATTCGATGATTGTGGGTTCTGCCGGTTCCACAGCAAAGACAACACTTCTCAGGTTGTCTTTGCTGCTTATGTCTGACCGTTTCAATTTTCCCGATCATTGCGTTTGTCTCCAGGGCTTTATATGCATTCCTACCATGCACTCAACGCGTTGCGACAACTTTCTGCACGGTGCCGTAGCCATCGACCTGGAAATCCATCCGGGCACCCGGCGCATCCTGAAGGTCGGGGCCGTATCCCCGGGCCGGGACGAGGTGCTGGCCATCCAAGGGCGCTTCTCGGAAGAAGAGGCAGTGCGGCGGCTGGATCGCTTCTGCCGGGGGGCGCGGCACTTGGTCGGCCATCACGTCGCCCTGCACGACCTCTCCCACCTGCGGGACCTCTGGCCGACTCTGGAGCTGCTGCGCATCCCCGTCGTTGACACGCTTTGGCTCTCGCCGATGGCCTTCCCCCGCAACCCTTACCACCGGCTGGCCAAGCCCTATAAAATCATCGCCCGTTCAGCCGGGGACCCGGTGCGGGACGCGCAGCAGGCCCTGATTCTGCTGCGCGAGGAGTGGGCCGCGTTTCAGGATATGGAGGAGACGGTCGTAGGTCTGTACAGCAGGCTTCTTTCCATGGCCCGGCCACAGGATGGTTATGCGGCGTTCTTCGGAGGCCTGCTGGATGGCGAGGTCCCGGATGCGCGCCACATCGCGGAGTTGAGCAGAACTGTAATTGCGGGCTGCGCCTGCCCCACGGCGGTGGCCGACGCCTGCGACAAAGCGCTCACCGGTCAGCTCGATCCTCTCTGCCTAGCCTATGCCCTGGCCTGGGTCCGGGTGGCGGGAGACAATTCCGTCGCTCCGGCTTGGGTGCGCCACACTTTCCCGAACATTCCCGGCCTGTTGGACGTCCTGCGCGACCGGCCCTGCGCCGACCCTGCCTGCTCCTTCTGCCGCGAGCATCATGACGTACTAGGCGGCCTGAAACGGTTTTTCGGATATGACCGTTTTCTCCCGGTGGCCGACGAGACTCCACCTATCCAGGAACAGATCGTGCGTGCCATGTTCTCGGGGGCCAATTGCCTGGCGGTCATGCCCACGGGCGCGGGGAAATCGCTCTGCTACCAGCTTCCGGGTCTCATGCGCGCCCGGACGCGTTCCCGGCTGACCGTGGTCATATCCCCCCTTCAATCCCTAATGAAAGATCAGGTGGACGGACTGTTGGCCCGGGGCGTGATCAACGCCGCAACCATAAACGGACTGCTCACCGTGCCGGAGCGTTCCGATGCCTTGGACGCCATTCGCATGGGGATTGCCGACCTAGTGTTCATCGCTCCCGAGCAGCTGCGCAACAGGACCGTGAAGCAGACTCTGGACCAGCGCGAACTGGGGCTGGTGGTTTATGACGAGGCCCACTGCCTGTCCAAGTGGGGCCACGACTTCCGGCCAGACTACCTCTACGTGGCCCGCGCCCTGAGCGAGCGGGCCAGGAGGCTGCGCGAGCCCCTGCCCCAGATCGCCTGTTTCACGGCCACCGCCAAGCCCGACGTGGTCGAGGACATACGCGCGCATTTCCTGGAGACCCTGGGCCTGGAGCTCAATCTCTTTTTGGGCGGACATGAGCGGACGAACCTCTCCTTCGAAGTTATCCGGGTGAGCCCTGCGGACAAGTCGGGCATCCTGATTGGGTTGCTGGAGGGTGGCCTCCGGGAGCCCGGCGGGGCGGTGGTCTTCATGTCGGCCCGCCGCCGCTGCGAAGAGATGGCCGCCCGCCTGAGGGGGCATGGCCTGGACGCGGATTATTTCCACGCGGGCCGGACTCCCGAGGAGAAACGCAGGGTCCAGGAAAGTTTTCTCCAGGGGCACATCCGGGTCATCGTGGCGACAAACGCATTCGGCATGGGCGTGGACAAGCCGGACATCCGCCTGGTCATCCACTCCGACCCGCCAGGATCGCTGGAGAATTATCTTCAGGAGGCCGGACGGGCCGGGCGGGACCGCGAACCGGCCCGTTGCGTCCTGCTCTATGACCCGGAGGACATGGAAACCCAGTTCAGGCTCACGGCCCAGGGGAGGCTGGAGCTGTCCGACATGCGGGCCATCCACGCCGGTCTCAAGAGGCTCTGCGCGAATGAGCCGGACCACACCGTGGTGATTACCAGCGGGGAGCTACTGCGTTCAGGGGAGGTCCGAGGGGAGGAACTCGAAGCCCTGGACATCACCCAGCAGGATTACGACACCAAGGTCAAAATCGCATTGTCCTGGTTGGAGAGATGCGGCCGCCTGCAACGCGACGACAACAGGACTCAGGTGCTGAACGGCCGAATGCTCCTGCCCCTGGAACAGGCGGCCCGGCGGATGGACGAGCTCGATCTCCCTGGGCGGGTGAGGAAGCAGTGGCAGGACGTGCTGGAGGCCCTGTCCCTTTGTGGGCGCAGCGAAATGGTCAATACGGACTGGTTGTCCGCCGAGGTGGGCTTGTCCGCCGAGGAACTGCTGAGGCTCATGGGGGACATGAACAAGGCCGGACTCATCAGCCACGACCTCAACATGACTGCCTACGTACACAAGGGCGTCGCCGATTCCTCGGACTCTCGCCTTGCGGCCTGGCAAAGTCGGGAGCGGACCCTCCTGGACTGGATGGAGGAGACCTGCCCGGACGCTGGGCCGGAGGCCAGCCGTTTCATCAATCAACGCAGGGCGAATCAGGAGATGCTCGACCGGGGGGAACAGGGTTGCCGTCCGCAACATGTGCGCCAGATTCTGCGGATGCTCTCGCGCGAGGGCCTGCTGCGCATAAAAAAGCGCGGAGAGGACAGCTTCGCCCTGGCCTTCCTCAAACCGTGGGAGGACATCCGCCGCCATGTGGAGGAGCGCCGCACGGTCTGCCGGATTCTTCTGGCCGACCTGCTCGGCCGCGTGCCTTCGGGGCAGCACGGCAAGGACCTGCTGGTCTCCTTCATGAGCAGGGACATGGAGACGGCGCTGACGAACGATTTGCGTGCCCATTCCTTCGGAGGGTGCAATGATCGCGTCAAGCAGGGGCTGCTGGCCCTGAACGACCTGGAGGCCATCACCTTGCAGAACGGGATGGCGGTGTTCCGCCCGGCCATGACCATCCAGGTGAAGCCCCACGGCGAGCGGTTCCTCAAGGAGGAGTTCCGGCCACTGGAGGAGTTCTTCAGCGAAAAGGTGGTCCAGGTCCATATCATGAGTAGGTTCGCGGAGCTGGGCGCGGAGGCGATTAAGAGGGCGTTGCTGCTCGTGCGGGACTATTTTATGGACCCAGCAGCCCAATTCGTGTCCAAGTATTTCAGGAACGAGAAATGGCTGCTTAAGCTCCCCACCTCGGTCGAGAGCTACCGCCGGATCGTCACCGGCCTGGGCAATGCCGTGCAGCAGGCAGCCGTGGAGGGCTCCCTTGACAAAAACCGGCTCATCGTGGCCGGGCCGGGGTCGGGCAAGACCCGGGTCATCGTCCACCGCATCGCCTATCTCATTCGGGTGCGGCGCGTCCCTCCCCGTTCCATCCTGGCCCTGGCCTTCAACCGTAGCGCAGCCGGGTTGATCCGCACCCGCCTGCGCGACCTGATCGGCGCGGAAGCGGCCAGGGTGCGCGTGCACACCTATCACGGGCTGGCCATGTCCCTCGCCGGGAAGTCCCTTGAAGGCAGGCGCGCGGCGGTGGAGGACAGCTTTTTCGACTCTGTGCTGGAAGATGCCGTGCAGGTCCTGGAGGCGGCGGCGGGCGACAATCACGGCGTTCTGGACTGGCGGGACCGTCTCCTGTCCGGCCTGCGGCACATCCTGGTGGATGAATACCAGGACGTGAACGAACTGGAATACCGCTTCCTCTCGATGTTGGCCGGACGGACCGAGAAGGGCGAACGCAAACCCCAGCTCATGGCCGTGGGCGACGACGACCAGAACATATACTCCTACGGTGGGGCCAACCTGACCTACATCCGCAGATTCGAGCGGGAATATACTGCGGAAATGGATTGGCTCACGACCAATTACCGTTCGGCCCCCAATCTCGTACATGCCGCCAACCGGCTCATCGCCTACAACCGCGATCGGATGAAGACCGGAAGGGAGATGGCCCCGGTTGACGGCAGTCATCCCGGCGGCCAGGTCCGCATGTTCGAGACGCCTGACGAGCCCTCGCTCCTCAAGGCCGCTCTTGAATTGGCTCGCAAGGCCATTGCCGCGCCGGGGCTGGACCCATCGGACGTCTGCATCCTGTGCCGCACGCACCGGGAACTGGACGCCTTGGCCCGCATGGCCCCGGCTGCCGGGCTGTCCGCCAGACCCACCAAAGCCACACGCGAGCCGCTCACCTCCACGCGGGAATTCCTGCTGCTCAAGGCCAGTCTGGAGGAATGCGGGCACAAGTCGGTCAAGGGCGCGAAACTCAGGGAAATTGTCCATGACATCGTTGCCGACAGCGGGTTCCGGCTCGGCAATCCCTGGTTGGGGAGGCTGGACATGCTTCTGGACATGTACCTGGCGGAAACGATGGGCAATTCACGGCCCATCCAGGACTTCATCGGCTTCGTGTATGACGCGGCCCGCGAACTGGGCCGCGAAGCCCGACCGGAACCGGGGCGGGTCGGGATCATGACCATTCATTCGGCCAAAGGTTTGGAATTCCACACGGTCATCGTGGCCGGACAGCCTACTCTGGGTCATGGCAGAAGTCATGTCCCCGCCAAGGTCGAAGAGGAACGGAGGCTGTTCTACGTGGCCGCGACCAGGGCCAAAGAGCGCCTAGCGGTGCTCCTGCGGCAGGACGCAGCACACCCGTTTGCATACGAACTGGGCGGCGACGTCCGGTGCGAACCCCTTCACCCCTCGCTCTCTCTGGAAGAGGCCCGGGCCTACGCGGCCAAACACCTGGAGCTGGGACTCGCAGACGTGGTCATATCTTTCCCTGCCTTTGCCCAAACACACGCCCAGGCCCAGAAAGTCCTTTCCGCCCTTGAGCCGGGTGACTCGGAAGGCCTTGAGCTGGTCCAGCGCGGAGAAGATTCCTGGCGGGTCATATGGAATAGTCACGCCGTGGCCTGCCTGTCGAGGAAGGGCGTGGAGCGGCTGAAGAGGGAGATGGGCGGAGGTTATGTGCCTGTCAGGGTGGAGCATGCAGCGAGCGTCGTTTGGGAGCGGGAGGAGAAAGCAGGCGAATCGGGGGAGGGGAGTGCGGAAGTATTGAAGAGGTGGCTTGTGGGGTTGTTTCGGGTGGAGTTGATGCGAATCGAACAATGACCTCATGACTCTTTTTGAGGATAGGGTAGGAATGCGCACTGGTGTATCGTCCCACGCGGAGTGGGATCTTCGGGCGAGTTCCGCTCAACCTGTGCATGATATTTCCGTTCACGCCCTATGCGTGGGAAACTCGATGGTCGCACGGCATGGGGGAAGCATGGGTTGATTCCCGGATGCTCCGAGGAGAAGAAGGCTGCAATCGATTGCACTTTATTGGGGAACCATCCCCAAGTACACGGGGGAAACCACTCGCTGAATTTGGAGCGGCAGGTCTAGAAGGGTCGATCCCCGCACACGCGGGGGAGACGCCGAGCCCCTTGCATTCCTAAAGCGCGGGCGGGTCGATCCCCGCACACGCGGGGGAGACGCGATCTGACCAGTCGCCTGGCCGCCCATGATGGGTCGATCCCCGCACACGCGGGGGAGACTT